>CAZOLJ010000197.1:0-1624 GCA_964580575.1 uncultured Desulfobacteraceae bacterium | reverse complement strand
GTCTCCGCCAGATCCAGTTGCTTGGCCAGGTCCCTGATTTCCTGGCGGAAGAGATAGGGGTGTTTGATGATTTCTTTGGCTGAACGGGCCAGCTCCGTGCTGAAGATGAGCGGCCTTATCCCTCTTCCGTACTTCCCAATGGCGCCCAGAGCGTCAGGTCTCGGATGGCTGTAGGATTCATTGTCTCCGCTCGATATCACGGTCGCCATGGAGTTGACGGCCTGAAGATATCGCTCACAGAGGTCTGCACTCCCATGATGGCACGCTTTTGCAATGTCCGACTCGAAGGTCCTGCGCGCAAGTCCGATTAGCTTCTCTTCCTCATCAGGAGTGGCCGGATCAGGATCAAGCCCGGTGTAATGAGCAAGCAGGTATTTCTCCGACGGCACGTTGAGATCTCCCCCCAGCATGATCACCACACTGCCGTAGCAGAGGCGAAGGATCACCGAGTGGCCATTGACCGTCTCGCCGTCTGTCCCGAAGAACCGCAGCAAGCGTTCCCCGTGAGGTCCTCTCTCAGGCACAGGCCCCAGGACCTGAATGGTGAGCGCTTGCCCCTCTTCATAGCCCGGCACAAAGCGATCTTCCGAGCAGAGCATTCTGATGTCACTTATTCTTCCTGTATCGAGCGCTCTCTTGAGCAGATTGGCATAGACTTTCTTGCCTCTCTTCTCCGGGTCATCCAGGATTCCCTGCAACTGCTGCCGGTCCACGATCACGTCGGCGAGATACCTCCTTTTCCCCTGTTTGATCACGGTCCCGAGGCTGTTCCTGCCGCTTCGTTCCACGATTCCGTTGTGAAAAAGGTTACTGAAAGAGATCTTCTTTTCGTCCACAAGGTATTTCAATCCTCCGAAATGATCCTTGTCCGGGTGGCTGATGATGGCGCTTTCCAGGACAAGCGGCTCCTTGAACCGATCAAATCGCCACCTCAGAAAACGGTACAGGTTGTCCCCTTCTCCTGCATCCACAAGGAAACGCCTCCCCTCGGGAGTGGTGACCAGGCAACTGTCGCCCTGGCCGATGTCCACGAAATCCAGCTCCAGGAGCTGGTTTTCCTGAAGATCTCTCTTGTGGATCCATCCGAATTTTCGACGGGCATAGACCTTGACCCAGTCCCCTTCCCGGGGACCCAGTTCCTTGATCCAGTCCCCCCAGATCAAATGCGTAACGGCGTTTCCTTTGCTTTTATCTCCAGGGGTCTTGTAAACCACGACGGATGGGTATGCTGCAAAAGACATGTTCAACCTCCCTTAAGACGCAGGGACAAAGGTGCAAAGGCACATAGGCACAAAGTAAAACAAGGGACATAGGCACACAGGCACAGAGGGACAAAGCAGATGACTCCTTCTTTTCTTTGCTCTTTGCATCTTTGCCCCTTGTCTCTTTTGCCCTTTCTTCTGCTTTGTGCCTTTGTCACTTTGTCCCTATGTGCCTCAAGCTATCGGCTTCAGCCGACAGCGCTCGACTTTGTCCTTTTACCGTAGCTTTTGAACTTCTCGATCACCTTGTCCATCTCCTCGTGCGAAAGGATGGCCGGCTCCCCGCGGCCTTTGGCCAGATAATAGACTCGTGCAACGTACTCGATGATTTCAGCGGTTTCAAAAGCCTTGGCCAGAGTCGG
>CAZOLJ010000196.1:0-1728 GCA_964580575.1 uncultured Desulfobacteraceae bacterium | reverse complement strand
TCCCTGGAAGAGGGAGATTCAGGGTTAAGGGGCTCTATAACTCCAAGTCTCTTAAGGAGTCCCTGGAAACCCGGCTTCTTCAGCATGAGCTCATCCTTCAGGTGTCGGCCAGCACAGTAACCGGAAACATCCTCATCCTATTCAGCAAGGACGTCGACCACCGTCGCATTTCTCTCCTTCTCAACAAGGTGATAGAGGAGATTTCAGGCTCCATCCGAGAGCCCGGATCGAGAGAGAAGAAAAAGGTCCTCAACCTCTCCCGGCCCACAGAGAAAATCAAAGCACTTCCTGGCACTCTAAAGAAGAAGCTCAGCCAGCTCGTTTCGCCCATGGAAGAGCAAAAACCTCAAGCCTGGCATTTGATGAAACCGGAAGCTGTGCTCGATCATTGGGGGGCGGATCAGCACCGTGGTCTTTCCACCCAAGTCGTGAATCAGAGCCTTCAGCGCTTCGGCCCCAATGTTCTCCCCGAGGCAGAGCCTCGCTCTAAATGGAACATCTTTTTCAGTCAATTCAAATCCCTCCCGGTTCTTCTTCTCGGAGCGGCTGCAGGTATTTCCGTACTCACCGGGGGTCTTCTGGATGCCGTGGTCATCACGGGCGTGGTGGCGGCAAACGCCATGATCGGCTATACCACGGAAAGCGCTGCGGAGAAGACGATCCGTTCTCTCAAACACATGGTCCATCCCACTGCCGAAGTGGTGCGCGACCTCGTGGTGGTCGAGATCCCCGCTGAAGACCTCGTGCCCGGGGATCTCCTGCTGCTCAAGCCGGGCACCTATGTGTCCGCTGATTGCAGGGTGCTGGAAGCTTCCCACCTCAGCATTGATGAGTCGGTGCTCACCGGGGAGAGCATGCCGGTGCTGAAACGGACAGGGACCCTGAGAGGAAAAAGTATTCCTCTTCCGGATCGGGTGAACATGATTTTCATGGGAACCCTCGTGACGGGCGGGGAAGGGCTGGCCGTGGTCGTCTCCACAGGGAGATACACGGAGATGGGCCGTCTGCAGCTTCTCCTGGGTGAGACCGAGTCGCCGGAAACCAGTTTTGAAAGGCAGCTGAGGGAGGTGGGGAACCAGCTCGTTCTGTTGTGCCTGGCGATTTGCGGAGTGGTTTTTGTCATCGGATTCTTGAGGGGCCACGGATTTGTTCAGATGCTCCGTCTTTCCATTTCCCTGGCGGCTTCGGCGGTTCCAGAGGGACTTCCCGCAGCGGCCACCATCAACTTCTCGCTCGGCATCAAGAGGATGAGAATGGGCCACGTGCTGGTCCGCCGCTTGCAGGCCATCGAGACCCTGGGGTCGGTCCAAACCGTTTGTCTGGACAAGACGGGCACGCTTACCCGCAACAGAATGTCCATCTTGGAGATCTACGCCGGGTCCAGACAAGTCCTGGTGCAAAACGGCCGGCTGTGCCTGAAGGATGAGCCTTCTGCCCCCCTTGCCCTCGAAGAGGTGAAACAGCTCATTCATGTTTGCGCTCTTTGCAACGAGACCAAGATCAACGGCCATGGACCGCACGGTCCGGAGCTGAGGGGATCTCCCACAGAGGCGGCGCTCATTGATCTGGCCTTTTGCGCAGGGGTTGACGTTCTGCGCCTTCGGGAAGAACATCCGCTCATGTCCGTGGACCACAGGACAGAGAACCGCCTTTACATGAGAACCTTCCACGGCAACCAGGGGGGAAAACAAACCCTTTGTGCAGTCAAGGGGAGTCCGCCCGAGGTCC
>CAZOLJ010000195.1:0-1777 GCA_964580575.1 uncultured Desulfobacteraceae bacterium | reverse complement strand
CAGAGATCAAGATCAAGGCGAAGAATGTCCCGAAGTTTGTGGCAGGCAAAGAGTTAAAGGACGCCGTGAAGTAAGGACGGGTAAAGATTTTGCAAGGGCCTTCATCGCACCATCGATGGGGCCCTTTTCTTTTTGGGTAATCCAACGAATGTTGCAGCGCTCTGTTCTCTTCGCCTTTTGCCTGTCCCTGTGTGTCTCTCCGGGGTTCCTTTATGGGAAGGAGAGAAGTCTTCTAAGAGGCGACCAAGTCACGATTCTGTATGAGGAACCCTGGAAGGGGGCGGCCCAGGGAGTGGCGGACGCCTATTCGACAGCAAAGAGGAATGTTGAACAGAAGCTGGGATGGGCTGCAACCTTCAGCCCGAAAGTGGTTCTGGTGAGGGACAGCAACGTGTTCCAGGAGATGGTGGGCAGCGCCCTGTTCGCAGCCTACGCCGTCCCTGAATCGAACCTGATCGTGATCGACCAATCCAGAATGAGCGTCAGCCCTTTCACCATCGAAGTGACCTTGGAACATGAGTTCTGCCACCTGTTGCTCCATGATCACCTGAAAGGGAAGGACATCCCCAAGTGGCTTGAAGAAGGAGTTTGCACTTGGGTCAGCCAGGGAATCGCGGAAATCATGGTGGAGCAGAAAAGATCCCTCCTGAAGGAGGCTCTTCTGGCGGGACGAGTCATCCCTCTCCGGGCCCTGTCCCGGGGGTTTCCGAGGGATCGGGAGTCGCTACCCCTCGCTTATGAGGAAAGCAAAAGCATTGTCTCTTACATGGTTGAAACCCACGGCCTGGAGGGGCTTCTCGAAACGCTCCGATGGGTGCGGCAGGGTCATCCGTGGGAAGAAGCCGTCCAAGGGGCACTGGGAATCCCGTTTGATGAACTGGAGCGGAGTTGGTCCGAATCCCTCAAAAAAAGATTGACCTGGTTCACCTATCTCATCAACAATCTGTATGAGATTCTCTTTTTTGTCGCGGCGGTCCTGGCCATCTGCGGCTTCTGGAGAGCTCTCAGAAAAAAGAGAGCCTACATGAAAAGCGAAGAGGAAGATAACGGCGGTTCGCCTGAATGAGGAGGTTTTGGATGCAGACCGGAAATGTTTACACGAAACTGGCTGAACACCTCTCTCGTCTCGGGATGGGTTATCCTTTCAGGGAAGAATTGGTCGCCATACTGAAGGAGAACTTCAGCCCCCAGGAGGCGGAAGCGGCTCTCGCCATTCCCACGAAGCCGGTCCCCCTTGAGCCGGTTGCGGTCGATGACATACTGAAAGGCATTGATCTGCCCAGAGCGGAGCTCGTGGAGATTCTCGAAACCCTGTCCAGGAGAGGGTTGCTCTTTTCCGGCAGGACGGACAAAGGTGAAAAGGGCTTTGCCCTCCAGCAGGTGGGCTTCGGATTTCCTCAGACCTTTTTCTGGAGAAATGAAGACACTCCTCACGCCCGCAAGATGGCGGCTATGACGGCCAAGTACTTCAACCGCGCAGTCACCCGAGAAGCGTTCAGCGGGCCTGCCACCAAGGCGTATCGGTACATTCCCGTGGGCCGGACCATTCCTACCACCAAGCAGGCCATTTTCCCCGGTGAGATGATGGAAACGGTGATCGAGAAAGCCGAGGTGATCGCCCTGGCCCACTGCGGGTGCCGGGTCGCATACCGGCTGGCCGGTAAGGGCTGCGAGCATCCCACGGAAGTGTGCATGAAGTACAATGACATGGCCCGGTATGTGATCGACAAAGGCTTTGCAAGAGAGATCAGCAAGCAGGAGGCCCTTGAAGTGATCA
>CAZOLJ010000194.1:0-1811 GCA_964580575.1 uncultured Desulfobacteraceae bacterium | reverse complement strand
GGCATGGGTCGAGGCAGGGGGAGAGGGATGGGTATGGGAGGCGGCATGGGCCGCGCTATGCAGACACCTCAAGCCGGATTCTCCAGCCCAGCCGGTTCCGGCCCAGCGTCCAAGGAGGAAGAAATCCGGCTTCTGAAGGATGAAGCCCAGGATCTCATAAAAAAAGTGAAGGAAATCGAGCAGCGCATTGGGAATCTTGAACATGGCGGGTAGAAGGCTCCCGCGCCCTGGAAAAAGCAATTCAAGGGGTGCTTTCCAATGAAAATAGCCATACCGGTCTGGGAAAACAAAGTGTCGCCCGTCTTGGACACGGCATCAAGGCTCCTGGTTGTTGAGTTGAATGAAAAGGGCCCGACGTCCCGCTTCGAGATCTATTTGGATGAGAGGGACTTGTCCCGGCGGTGTCTGAGAATTCAGGATCTCTGCGTCGACACGCTGATCTGCGGCGCAGTGACCCGCCATTTCTCCGATTTGCTGAAAGCCTCCGGAATCGAGCTCATCCAGGGCATTTCAGGTCAGCCGGAAGCGGTGCTGAACGCCTACCTGGATGGAACACTGGCCCATTCAAAATACTTGATGCCCGGTTCGAACACGGCCGAATTCCATGATCGACTGAAGCCGGTGGATTCCAAGAAACCCTTTGGGGAAAAAACAAAATTCAATAAAGATTCGTGATTGGAGGGTTACAGCAGTATGGGACAAAAAGATCATTTTCCGATGCACAAAGAACAAGAAGACAAGCACTCCATGCAGGATCAGGAGATTAAAGCGCGTCTTGCGCATATCAAAAATAAGATCCTTGTCATGAGTGGAAAAGGGGGAGTGGGGAAAAGCAGCATCGCCGCCTACCTTGCCGTCTCCCTGGCAAATAAGGGATACAAGGTCGGGCTCATGGATGTCGATCTCCATGGCCCCAGCATTCCCAGGCTGCTTGGGCTCAGAGGAGGCGTTCTGCCTTCAGCAAGGGAAGGCAAAGCGGTGCCGGTCCAGTTCCTGCCCAATCTGGAGGTGATTTCCATCGAATCCCTCATGGGTGAGAACAAAGATCTGGCCACCATCTGGAGGGGCCCCATCAAGATCGGCGTGATCCGCCAGTTCATTTCCGACATCGACTGGTCGGACCTCGACTATTTGATCATTGATTCTCCTCCCGGAACCGGAGACGAACCTTTGACGGTGGCCCAGACCATCCCTGATGCCAAGGCGGTCATCGTGACCACGCCTCAGGAAATCTCGCTTGCGGACGTCAGAAAGTCCATCAACTTCTGCCGTTTGGTGAAAATGGAGATCCTTGGCCTCGTGGAGAACATGAGCGGCCTTGAGTGCCCTCACTGCGGAAAACGGATCGATCTGTTCAAGAGCCGGGGAGGGCAGATCACAGCGGAAAAAGAAAACCTGACTCTTCTCGGATGTCTCCCTATTGAGCCGGAGGTCGTTCAAAGAGGGGATCTGGGCAGGCTTGATGAGCTGTTTGAAAAAGACAATCCCTTTAGTCGGGAATTCGAGAAAATCGTGCAAACCATCATTCAAAAGACCGCTAAGGAGGCGATTCCGATGAAACAGAGTGAAGCAATGGGGAAAACTCAGAAGCCGGCGGTGCAGAGTGTCATGTTCGCCGTTCCTACAGCGGAAGGAAAACTCTGCTCCCACTTCGGCCACTGTGACCAGTTCGCCCTCATTGAAACGGAAGAGGGAAAAATAAAAGCGAAAACTATGCATACCCCTCCACCCCACGAGCCCGGAGTCCTGCCCAAGTGGCTCCATGAAATGGGCGCCCACATCATCATTGCAGGGGGCATGGGCAGCAGGGC
>CAZOLJ010000193.1:0-1960 GCA_964580575.1 uncultured Desulfobacteraceae bacterium | reverse complement strand
GGATGCCCTGGAGTCGGCGGATCGGGGGCCGGTAAGGGAAAAGGCCTGGAGAGATAAAAAAGCTTGACAAGGGGGTTTGGAGTTTTTTATAGAGGATAAAAATAATCCTATTTATCCTGTTTTGGAGTTCCTCTTGCGTCTGACCCGTGCCGGTGAATACGCGGTGCGCTGCGTTCTGTACCTGTCCTCATGCCCGAAGGAAGAGGTGGTGAACCGCAAGGCCATCGCCGAAGCGATGGACATTCCGGATCAGTTCCTGGGCAAGATCGCCCAGCAGTTGGCGCGCTCCGGGATTGTTGAAATCGTCCAAGGGGCCAGAGGCGGCTTTCGACTGCTCCGTTCTCCTGATGATCTAAGCCTTCTGGATGTCGTGGAAGCGACCATCGGCGAGATCTTTCTGAACGACTGCCTTATGAACCCGGGGATCTGCATGAGGAGCCAGGCCTGCGCGGTCAACAAAATTTGGGAGAAGGCGAGGAATCAGCTCCGAGAGACCCTTGAGAAGGCGACCTTCAGCAGCTTGCTCGACTCCCAAAGCTGCATGAGCCCTTCTCCTCCGTCCCTCGCAAGGACGAAGGCTGTCGGCCGGAAGAAAAGAATAAGCAAAAAGGTTCCACCTTCAACAAAAGGAGGATAAGCCATGGACCCCTTGTTTCTTTCAAGGCTGCAGTTTGCAGTGGCAACCATGTTTCATTTCCTGTTCGTGCCCCTTACCCTGGGCCTTTCCATTATGGTCGCTATAATGGAAACCCGATATGCGCGATCAGGGGATGAAAGGTACCTCAGGATGACCCGGTTCTGGGGAAAGCTGTTCCTGATCAATTTCGCCCTGGGAATTGTGACGGGAATCACCCTGGAGTTCCAGTTCGGCACGAACTGGTCGCGGTATTCGGCCTTCGTGGGCGATGTGTTCGGGTCCCTGCTGGCCATCGAAGCGACGGTTGCGTTTTTCCTGGAGTCAACCCTCATCGGCGTCTGGATTTTCGGGTGGAAGAAGCTCTCGAGGAAAGCGCATGCCGCCGTGATGTGGCTCATCGCAGGTGCCTCGACGCTTTCGGCCGTATGGATTCTCATCGCCAACTCCTGGATGCAGCACCCTGTGGGGTATGTGATCCGGAACGGCAGGGCGGAACTGG
Organism: uncultured Desulfobacteraceae bacterium; assembly: GCA_964580575.1. Classification (GTDB taxonomy): domain Bacteria; phylum Desulfobacterota; class DSM-4660; order Desulfatiglandales; family HGW-15; genus CAVPDE01. The sequence goes on along the minus strand of CAZOLJ010000193.1, from coordinate 824 downwards.
AAAGCTTCAGCGCGGTGGTGTTTCAGTGGTGGGCGGTCCTGACCTTTGTTCACACGGTGAGCGCCGCCTATATCTTGAGCGCCTTCTTTGTCATGGGCATCAGCGCCTACCACCTCCTGAAGAAGCAGCACATCGATTTTTTCACACGATCCTTTCGCATTGCGCTGGGCATGGGTCTCATCTTCTCTCTGCTGCAAGTCGTGCAGGGCCATCTCCATGGGGCGGACCTGTCGGAGAAACAGCCGACAAAGCTGGCGGCCATGGAAGCCCATTGGGAAACAAGCACTCAGGCTCCGATCTATATGTTCGCGATTCCCGATGAAAAAAACGAGCGCAACCTGGTGGAGATTCTTCCCATCCCGGGGCTGCTGAGTTTACTAGCCAAGCACGATCCGAATGCGGAGGTCAAAGGCCTCAAAGCATTCCCGCCTGCAGACAGGCCGCCGGTGCTCATCAATTTCATTGCTTTCAAACTCATGGTGGGGCTGGGAGTCTATTTCGCCCTGATCACCCTCTACGCCTGGGTCCGCCGGAACCGGCTCACCGAGAGTCCCGGTTTGCTGAAACTCATGGTGCTGTCCATCCCTCTCCCGTACATTGCAGCGGAAGCCGGCTGGGTCCTGGCCGAGGTGGGGCGCCAGCCCTGGATCGTCTACGGCCTCATGAGGACTTCGGACGCCGCCTCTCCGGTTGCGGGGTCACAAGTGCTGATGAGCCTGGTAGCTTTCATTGTCGTTTACGGCCTTCTGGGATGCTTGGGCTTCTATCTCATGGCAAGGCATGCGATGAAAGGGCCTGAGCCGGTCGGGAGCTTAACTGCTACG
>CAZOLJ010000192.1:0-1977 GCA_964580575.1 uncultured Desulfobacteraceae bacterium | reverse complement strand
ACTTGGGATACCCGATCATCATCGCTCCAAAAGCGAGGTGATCCACGGGTAGGCCCAGGGCTTCAAATAATGGCGGATAGGCGTTTACGGTTTTGTACACATAGCCGGCCCAGCAAGCCCCCAACCCGAGGCTCGTTGCATAGAGGTCCAGCAGGCTCAAGGCCAATGCCGCATCCTCAGGACCGAAAACCCAGTTTTTGTCGGCGTGCGCCACGATGAGGTGAGGCGCTCCTCGGCAGATGCGATCGTACCCCTGATCCCAGCTCGCCACCGCACGTTGGAACCCCATCGTCATCGCTGTTTGCGGGTCAGCCTGAATAACCATGCGCATCCCATCGATGACCATACCTGCAATTTTTCGAACCTCAGCGGCGTCCTGGATGACGATCCAGTGCCAGGGCTGCTGGTTCTTGGCTGACGGGGCGGAGCAGGCCACCTGTAGAAGTTTCTCAAGGATATCCCTGGGCACCTTTTTCTCTTTGAAAGTTCTGATGGAACGGCGGCCGCACAGAAACTGCTCGGCCTGTTCAGGAGTCACGGCCATTTCCTTTTTCATGGCCTGACACTTCTCAGGACCAAGCCATTCCAGACGAAGAGCATCCGTAGGACAAAGGCTCACACAGTGGCCGCATTTCAAACAATAGTCTTTGAAATCCGATGTGGGAATCGGATATCCGTCCTTTGGGTCCATCACTATGATGCGAGCAGGACATTCACTGGCGCAGATCCCATCCTGGTTGCACTTTTCGCGATCCACAGAGATAAAGGTCATTGTTTGCTCCTCTCGCTCCCTACTCACACCGAAAATTAAACTGACTCCACTCGCCTATCTCAAGGTCAATGTGAAGGTGATAGAAGTCGCCCTCAAATGGGGGGACTATAGAAGAATCCCCCCTTGTGCGTCAAGAGAAAGACGGGCACATCATGCTGGGGCTAGGGGATTGCACCGCATTTGGAAGGCACGGGATGAGATATTCCGCAGTAAACGGAAGGCGGAGGAAGTCTGATCCTCAATCGGGGATGGGAGTTAGGGGAAGAGAGGCCAAGACCACCCCCACGCCGGATTAGGGTTTCGATTTCACAGAGGAAGCCCCGCTCCTCGTCTCGTCGCGCACTTTGTGAGGACAGGGTTTTGTAGTGACGAACCAGTTCGAGCTAAGCAGCGATTACGATCCAAGCCTATTACTCACACGCACGATGAGTCGACAAGGATCAACCAATTGAACCGGAACCTGAGCATTCTTTCGAAGTCTTATTCCTTATGTGTCTATTATCTCCAAGCCTAAGAACTTAACCATCGGATAGAAATCCCTGTCGTCATGCAACAATGTTAACTGGTGGTGGATACAGAAAGATCCAATAATGACGTCTATGGTCTTCCTCACGGTCACACCTTTCCTCCTCAGAAATCTATAGTTCATAGCGCTCTCTACGGCTAATACCTGTCCTCCCATCGACATAAATGGGATACCTAAGAGAATATCCCTAGCTGTCTTGAAGTCTTTATCGCTCTGAAATCCCTGAAGAACTTCGGTAAGGATAAGATCACATATGATGATGGGTGTATTCCCAAGTGAAGAATCCAGCCAGTCCGTCTGAGACGTTTTATTGCCGTTGAAGTAGTCGATCCAGACGGACGAATCGACGAGAATCATTTGTCTAACCTCATCTCGGCGAGATTGCCAGACCATTTGAGTTTTCCTCGAAAACGTTTAATTTCCTTCTGGCGTTTGACTTGCACCAACAGTTTCAATCCCTCTTCTATGGCATCCTTTTTTGTTCTGAGGCCGGATACCTTGAGGGCGGATTCCATCAGATCGTCATCTACGACTACATTCGTTCTCATTTCTTACCTCCTATGTGTATGTATTTGCGTATCATACACATTAATTGGATTATTTGAAAGGTTTATTTTTAGGGCGCATAATCGCGGCGCTGAGCCGTCCCCCGAAGGGGGATCGACTCGAACTCCTTGTT
>CAZOLJ010000191.1:0-2026 GCA_964580575.1 uncultured Desulfobacteraceae bacterium | reverse complement strand
AATCATACACGCTTCCGGATGGATATGCAACACTTATTTATTTACGCTGTCTTACGATACGGATTGGATCCAGCTTTTGATGAGCCGCAAATTCAAGATTTCGAAAGCATGCTCAGGTTTCGGGTCAGATTCCAAATCGTAACCGGCGCCTTTCCTATTTATGCAATAGGCCGCATTTGGGGTAACCTTAAATCGACGTCTGAGTTCCAATTCGCGACAATTGTTTTTGTAATCGTAAGTAGCGTCTGAATTTCATCACTCGCCACCGGGCATCCTATCTCACTTCAGACCCGCCTTGCGCAGCGCCTCAATCACGCAATTCAAATCGTTTTTTTCTTTGTACGGGAGTGTCTTCGAGTAATCCCGAACAGAGAACTCCGGGTCTCTCCTAAGAAGTTCGGAAGCTTCCATTTGAGCATCGCTTCCTCGGCCCATTAGACTATAAGTGCATGTCAAGCTCACCAGAGCCCCAAGATAATGGGGATCCGCTTGAATCGCTTTCTTGAATTCCGTGATACTCTCCTCGTATTGTTTCGTCATGCGATAGGCTTCCCCTAAGTCCCGTCTCCAGTAGGGTGGCGGGAACGGGTTGAGGCGGATTGCCTTTTCAAAGTTCCTAATGGCTTCATGAGGCCTGCCAGCATACATGAGAGCAGTCGCCAGCCACGAATAGGCAAAAGCCAAACTGGGTGCTAGGGTTACCGCCATTTGGGCTTCGGCAATCGCCTTATCGTGCTGTCTTTCATAAAGGTGAATACTGCTCATCAGCCCGTGTGGACCCGGCAAGGAATCATCTAACGCGAGGGATTTCCTGCCAAGGTTGATTGCCTCATTAAAAGAGGCGTCGGGAGAAGAACTCTACCCCGATAATGATTCATTCAAGTAGGTCCAGCCCAGTAAGACATAGGGCTGAGCCCAGTCCGGATCGGAGCGAATGGCCTCCTCGAACATCTGCCGCGCCAGTGAGTTGGACTCCTTGCTGCCTCGAATGAGAAGATCCTGCCCCTGTAACCACTTCAGGTACGCATCGAGATTGTTCGTACCTTTTCCAAATACTCGCGCTTGTTCTCCTTCCGTAATCTTGATCTGGAGTGCTTGCGTGATTCTCAACGTGATCTCATCTTGCAGAACAAAAATGTCTTTCATTTCCCTATCATATCGTATCGTTCCGCCCAGAGATGTTCGCCCCGGCCGGCATGGATCAGTTGTGTACTGATCCGAACTCGCTCCCCAGCCTCCCGAACACTCCCCGTCAGAATGTACTGCACCCCCAGCTCTCGACCAATCTGGCTCAGATCTACTGTTTTGCCTTTGTAGGCTAATGTCGATTTGCGGTCCATCACGATCAGTTTCGGAGTCTTTGAGAGACTGGTGATGATTTCTTCTGTAAGGGGAGTAGTTGGCATCAGCAGAGCCTCAACGCCCGACATGGCCGCCCTGAATCCCGCAATCATCTTGTTGCGATCTTCCCTGACGGATTTCGCATAGACAAAGCCGGGAACCGGTTTGGCTTTAGATCCGACAATAGGAGGCTTGACATCGGGTCCGAACTGTTCGGCATATTTCTCAATGGTGGCCTCAGGATCAAAAGCCTTCAGGTAATCCTCTAGGTGATAAATGCATTCTGCGAGCACGATGTTAAACCCGGAGGGAGTGGCGATCTCCATGTTCCTCACTTCCAGTTCTTTGAGAGTCGCCCCGAGGTCTTTGACCGCCTTGAGGGCCTCCTCCATGACCTTCTGAGTGTCGGGGTGGAGGTTTTCGTAAAAGAGTTTCCTGGGCACTCCGAAGGTTTTTCCTTTGACCCCGTCCTTCAGGGACGCGAGATAGTTGGGGACGGGCTTTGAAGAACTTTCAGGATCTCTGGGATCTTGCCCTGAAATCACGCCGAGAAGAACGGCTGAATCGGCGACCGTCCGAGTGATGGGCCCGATCACATCCCGGGTGAATGAAAGGTACATCATCCCTCCCCTTGATGAGGGCAGAGGAGGCTTTGGAGGTAGCGTATCTTATAACTTTTCACGCT
>CAZOLJ010000190.1:0-2292 GCA_964580575.1 uncultured Desulfobacteraceae bacterium | reverse complement strand
ATGGTTGAAAAAGTTCTCATCATGGGGGCTGCAGGACGCGACTTCCACAATTTCAACATTTACTTCAGGGATAACCCCCGTTATCACGTCGTCGCTTTTACCGCGACGCAGATCCCTGCCATCGAGGGTCGTCTCTACCCTCCGAAACTCTCGGGAAAACTCTATCCCGACGGCATTGCTATTTACCCGGAGTCACAGCTCAGGGAACTCATCCGGCAGCATCAGATCGACCTTGTCGCGCTCTCCTACAGCGACCTTCCCCACGTAGAGGTGATGCACAAGGCTTCTCTGGTCATGGCAGGAGGGGCGGATTTCATCCTCATCGGCGCCACCTACACGATGCTCAGGTCGAAGAAACCGATTGTTTCGGTCTGTGCCGTTCGAACGGGGTGCGGAAAATCCCAGACCACCCGAAAGGTCTGTCGCATCCTGGGTGACTTGCACAAGAAGGTCGTAGTGGTGAGACACCCTATGCCCTACGGCGACCTGACAAAGCAGATTGTTCAGCGTTTTTCCACCTACAAGGATTTCCAAAAACACCAGTGTACGATTGAAGAGCGAGAGGAATACGAACCCCTTGTGGATCAGGGTGTTGTGGTCTACGCCGGAGTGGACTATGCCAGGATCCTCGAAGCAGCGGAAAACGAAGCCGAGGTGATCGTGTGGGACGGCGGCAACAACGACACGCCATTCTATTTTCCTGATGTGCACCTCGTTCTGTTTGACCCGCATCGTCCCGGCCATGAGCTGCTCTACTACCCTGGGGAGACCAACCTGCTGATGGCCGACATCGCCATCATCAACAAGGTGGACACCGCTTCACCCAGAAACGTGGAGCTCGTTCGAAGAAACATTGAACGCCATGCGCCCAAGGCGGATATCCTTCTGGCCGAATCCCCGGCGCTCCTTCATACCCCCTCTCGGATTCGAGGCAAGAGTGTGCTCGTGGTTGAAGACGGCCCGACTCTGACTCACGGCGACATGGCCTATGGAGCAGGCCTCATCGCGGCAAGAGCTTACGGCGCAGGAAAACTTGTCGATCCGCGACCCTACGCTGTGGGAACGATCCAGGAGGCCTTTCACCGCTACCCTCACATCGGACCTGTTCTCCCTGCCGTGGGCTACAGCAAGGCACAGATCACCGACCTCGAACAGACCATCGACCGTGTGCCCTGCGAACTTGTTCTTTTTGCCACTCCGATTCACCTCACTCGCATTGTGAAGATCAACAAGCCCACGGTTCGAGTTCGCTATGAATACAAAGATCACGGCAGCCCCCCTCTCGAAGAGGTTCTGCTGAAACGCCTTCGCGCGACCGGGCGAATCCCCCTGTGAAAGGTGAGAAGCTGTATGAATATGAACAGCCACAAAGAAACCCTGCTGGTCGCCTTTGGCGGCAATGCGCTGCTTCGCAAGAACCAGGCAGGAACCGTGGAAGAGCAATTCGAGAATTTGAGGATTCCGATCCGCCAGATGGCCCGGCTTTCCAGGGAGTACAAGACCATCATCACCCACGGCAATGCGCCGCAGGTGGGAAACCTCCTCCTCCAGCAGGAGTGTTGCACCGAGGTGCCTCCCTTGCCCCTTGAAATCCTTGTTGCCCAGACGCAAGGACAGCTCGGGTACATGATCGAGTCCACTCTGGACAGCGAGCTCATGAAAATGGGAATCCTTGCAGAGCAGCCTCTGGTCAGTCTCATCAGCTATGTGGTCGTGGACGAGAAGGACCCCGCTTTTCTTAAGCCCTCAAAACCCATAGGCCCTTTTTTTACCGCTGAAAAGGCCAAGGCCCTTCCCTACCCGACGATTCAAACCCCCGGAGGCTTTCGCCGCGTCGTGGCATCACCCAGACCCGTGACCATTGTGGAGAAGCGGGAGATCAGCAAGCTCATCGACATGGGCTTTATCGTGATCTGCTGCGGAGGGGGAGGGATTCCTGTGGCAAGAGAAGGCAGAGCGTTTTCCGGCGTGGATGCGGTGATCGACAAAGACCTGGCGAGCGCAAAGCTGGCCGAGGAAGTGGGCGTGGACATCTTCGTCATCGCCACGGAGGTGGAGGGGGTTGCCCTTCACTACGGCAAACCCGAGGAGGCCTTCCTTCGAACCTTAAAGATCCAGGAAGCGGCGCAATACCTGAAGCAGGGCCACTTCCCTCCGGGCTCCATGGGTCCCAAAGTGGAGGCCGCCATGCAGTTCATCCGGAAGAGGGGGAAGAGGGCGGTCATCACCTCGATTGAAAAGATTGAAGAGGCGGTGCAGGGAAAAGCAGGAACGGAAATCGTCGGATGACGG
>CAZOLJ010000189.1:0-2326 GCA_964580575.1 uncultured Desulfobacteraceae bacterium | reverse complement strand
ATCGACAAAGGCTTTGCAAGAGAGATCAGCAAGCAGGAGGCCCTTGAAGTGATCAGAAAGTCGGAAGAGGCAGGCCTTGTCCACTTTGTGGACAATGCGGAAGGCGAAATCCAGCACAACTGCAACTGCTGCGGGTGCGCCTGCTGGAATGTGGGAAGCATCCGCCGGCGAAAGATTCCGAGGGATGCCCTGATGGCCACCTATTTCATGAGAGAGACGAGCAGGGACGCTTGCACCGGGTGCGGCGCGTGCGTGGAAATCTGTCCTGTCGAAGCGCTGCGGATGGAAGGGGATATACCGGTCGTCGACGAAGCCTGGTGCATAGGCTGCGGAGTGTGCGCCACGGTGTGCCCGGCCGATGCGGTGGTGATCAAGGTGAGGGAGGACAGAAAAGGGACAGCGCGTGCTTCAGATTTCACCGAGCTTCACAAAAGAATCAGGAAGGAAAAAGGATTAGAGTAGCCAAAGCTTTTCTCACGCCCGCTCGTCCGCCATGGCGGACTCGCTCGAGCCCACAGAGTTCACAGAGAAAACAAAAAACAAATGCAGTTGATTTTAAACTTTAGTGGATTTTTCTCTCTGCGTTCTCTGCGTCTCTGCGAGAGATAGGTTTTTCCCTGCCTTTTCCCAACCAACACTCCATTCCTCCGCTTCTGCAAACCTCCATTCTTCTGCGATTCCCCGGATTTCTTCCTCGATGTACTTCATCCGGTCCACGTCTTCTTCTATCAAGTCCTTCCTGGACTGAACCCGCTTCTTGAGATTCTCGAGATGGTTTTCCAGATCAACGATCGTGTGGAACATGGCCGCCTGCAAGTCGGGCAGGGATTCGGGTTCCGCCGCTTTTTCAACCACCACTTCGCGCGGCTTGAGGACAAGCCGCTCCTTCCACTTGGGGATGTAGACGTCCAGCCCTAGGCGCTCTCTGATTTTCGCGGCCAGGGACTCGCTTGCAGAAGGCTCGCCGTGGACCAGAAAGACCCGCGGCTTGCTTTCAAAATGACCGGCCCATTCGAGCAGATCGTTCTGGTCCGCATGCGCTGAAAACCCGCCGATCGTGAACACCTTGGCTTTGACGGAGACCGTCTCGCCGAAGAGTCTCACTTCCTTCGCCCCATCGACGATCTGCCGCCCCGTGGAGCCCTGGGCCTGGAACCCGACAATCACGAGGCTGGTTCCAGGTCTCCAGAGATGGTGCTTGAGGTGGTGCCTGATCCGGCCGGCCGTGCACATGCCGTTGCCTGCAATGACGATGGCAGACCCCTTCGTTTCGTTGATAGCCCTGGATTCTTCGGTGGTGGGTGTATATTGGAGATTCGGCATGTTGAAGGGATCATAGCCCTGATCCACGATCGCCTGGGCTTCTTCATCGTAGTACTTCTTGTTCTTCCTGAAAATCTCCGTGGCCTTGATCGCAAGAGGGCTGTCCACAAAGATCGGGATTTTGGGGAGACGACCGGCGCGTTGGAATTCGCCGAGGATGTAAAGGATTTCCTGTGTTCTCTCTACGGCAAAGGCGGGAATCAGGATTCTCTCTTTGTGCGCCACAGCGTACTGTATCGCGTCCAGGAGCTCTGCCTTGCTCTCCTCCAGGCTGCGGTGCAGCCTGTTGCCGTAGGTGGATTCAAGGAAAAGGTAATCGGCATCAAAAATCTCTTGAGGGTCCTGCACGATGAGCTGGTTCTTCTTTCCCAGGTCGCCCGAGAAAACTATCTTGAGCGGCGTCTTGCCTCCTTCGACCCAGAGCTCCAGGATTGAAGAGCCAAGAATGTGCCCCGAATTCCTCATCCGTGCCCTGATCCCTGGTTCCGGCTCCACGACCTTGTCCTTCTCGACAGGAGAGAGCAGCTTCAGGCTCGCTTCGGCATCTTCCGTGGTGTAGAGAGGAAGGACCTCTTGGTTTGACCGTCTCCTGTTCTTGCGGGTCTGCCACTCCGCGTCCATTTCCTGGACGTGGGCGGCATCGAGAAGCATGATGCTGCAGAGCTCGGCTGTCGGAGCGGATGTGACGATGCGGCCCTTGAAACCGTCTTTCACGAGCTTTGGGATTTTTCCGCTGTGGTCAATGTGGGCATGGGTGAGAAAGAGGGTGCTGATCCGGCCGGGATCAAAGCCCCAGTCCTTCCAGTTGCGCTCCTCCATGTTTTTGCCGCCCTGGAACAAGCCGCAGTCCACGAGGACTTTTTTCCCCGCGGCGCTCTCAACCAGGTAGCTCGATCCGGTCACCGTCCCCACACCGCCCAGACAAGTCACTCTGACCATGCTTTCCTCCTAGTCCAAAAGGCAAAAACCAAAGTCTCTCGTCAGCATGACGCTCCTTGATCTT
>CAZOLJ010000188.1:0-2378 GCA_964580575.1 uncultured Desulfobacteraceae bacterium | reverse complement strand
CTGCACGCCGATGCTCCACTGGAGGCGATCCGTACAGACTCTAACACAAAACCCGGCAATCAGGAAGAAGCGCGGCAGCACGCCTTACAGAATGAAATCCCTCCGGTTTAATTCGAAAGGACGTTTTTTCTTGACAGCCTGAAAGTTCATTCTGTAGCAAGGTTGATGTATGGATGCTGGGACAGTGAAAAGTCTGTTTCCCTGCCTGGTCTCAAGTTAAGGCAGGGGAATGGTTTTGGCTTTTTTCTTGCTCTGAGGAGGGCCTGTAGACGTGACGAATGATATTCGATGGGAAAAGACGCACTGTGCCCGCATGGACCATGGAGGCTGTGCCCTTCTGGTGGGGGTGAAAGACAACCGCATCGTGCAAGTTAAGGGGGATCCCGAAGGATATTTAAACAAAGGCTACACCTGTTTCAAGGGCAGGGTGTCGCCTGACCGTCTCACCCACCCGGGTCGTCTGAAGCACCCCCTGAAACGGGTCGGGAAGCGGGGCGAAGGGAAGTGGCAGCGCATCACTTGGGAAGAGGCCCTGGCCGAAACTTCCGAGAACCTGAACAGAATCAAGGAGACCTTTGGAGCCAGGGCGGTCGGATTCGGCGTTGGCATGCCGAAAGGTCTGGAGCATTTCGTTCTGATTCGACTGGCCAATCTTTTCGGCTCTCCCAATGTCATCGCCTCTCAGGACGTCTGTCATGCCCCACGGGAGATTACAGGGGTCCACACCTGCGGATTCTATCCTGTGGCCGATCTCCATCATCCCACGGAGCTGATTCTCCTTTGGGCGAGCAACGTTTCATCAACCAACGAAGAAGGCCAGATCGCCAGCCTTTTCTACGAGCAGCTCAAGAGGGGCGCGAAACTCGTTGTGGTGGATCCACGAAAAACGGATCTCGCTGAAAGGGCGGATCTCTGGCTGCAGTTACGCCCCGGAACGGCGCAGGCGCTTGCGCTCGGATTCATCAACGTCATTATCCGGGAATCCCTCTACGACAAAGCATTCGTCGAGAAGTATGCTCACGGGTTCGAGGATCTCGCCCGTGGCGTGGAAACATACACGCCTGAAAAAGTCGCCGAAATCACGTGGGTTCCTGCTGATCTTATACGAAAGGCCGCGCGGATGTACGCGAAGGCCAGACCTGCGGCCCTTCAATGGGGAAACCCGATCGAACACGACATTCACGCCTTCGATGCGACCCGCTCCCTGGTCTGCCTCATGGCGATCTGCGGAAACCTGGATGTGGCGGGTGGAAATGTCAACGCCCGTGATCCCAAGATCATGGGATTGGCGGAGTTCGTCCGGGCGGATCTGATTCCTGAAAAGAGAAAGGAGATGATCAGTGCTCACCACAAGGTCATCCCCAGGCTCATGACCATCCCTCCTGCGTACTTCAGGAAGGCCGTTCTCGAAAGTGATCCCTACCCTGTCAGAGGCTACTATGGAATGTGCACGAATCCGCTGGTCGCGTGGGCCGACAGCAGGACGACCTACCATGCTTTCATGAATCTCGATTTTGTCGCCGTGGCTGAGATCTTCATGACCCCTACGGCTTCTGTTGCGGACATTGTGTTTCCCGTTGCCCACCAATTTGAGATGAATGACATCGGCCACTACGGTATTGGGCACGGAATGATCCTTGCCCGCCCGAAAATCGTTGAGCCGCCCGGGGAATGCTGGCCCGACATCAAGATCATGAATGAACTGGGTAAGCGGATCTCTCCCCCACAATACTGGCATGAGGATCATGAGACGTTTCTCGGGGACCTGCTCAAGCCGGCGGGACTCACCTACCGGGAGTTTGTTGCCAAGGGATATCTGAAGGGACCGGATCGGTTCAAGATGTATGAAAAGGAAGGCTTTCGAACGCCGACCGGAAAGGTGGAGTTGAAGCTCAGCACCGCCGAAAAATTCGGGCTTAAACCCCTGCCGGAATTCACTGCACTTGCCGAGGAAGACGATGCCGATTATCCCCTGGTGCTCATCAGTGCCAAGAGTCGTTACTATCTTATGTCTTCCTACCGCTGGGTCGATAAGCTCCGTGAAAGGCGACCCCGGCCGACGGTGGAGATTCATCCCGACGCAGCGACAAGGTATGGGATCACGGACGGAGAAGAGGTCGTGATCGAAACGAGATATGGGGAAATCACTCAGACGGCCCGCGTGACGGATATCGTGCATCCTCGCGTCATCAGCGCCTCGCTGGGCTGGTGGTTTCCGGAAGGAGATCCGAAAGAGCAGTTTGAGTGGAGGAAATCGAACTTCAACATGCTCACGTCCGTGAGAAAGCTGGGCAATGAATTCGGGACGCCTAATTTGAAAAACTTGCCGTGCAGGATTCGCAAAAAGGATCCAGGAGGAGAACAGAAACAGTCGCTCC
>CAZOLJ010000187.1:0-2388 GCA_964580575.1 uncultured Desulfobacteraceae bacterium | reverse complement strand
CACTCTCAGGGACATGGAAAAGCCAAAGGACAAGCCACCGGACAGCATAATGTTTAACGTCCCCTTCAGATCAGCCAAGCACGGTGGAGATTTTGTCATGCACACTCCGGCCGACGAAACCTTTCCCGAAATCTTCCCAGCGGAGATCATCCATTTTAGAAGGCCAACGGAAAAGGAGTGGAAAGCCTATCTGGATCTGCTTGTCAAGAAGTCAGGACTCGATGAGTTGAAAGACATCGTGAAGGAGCACGAGGGCGATAAAAAGTGGGCAAAGTACGTGAAATGGACGATGGAAAAAATCCAAAGCCATGAACAAAAGAAGGTGTGAAATTTCTGTGTGTGTCTCACAACCACCCCGGCACCCCCTGCCCCAATGCCCCACAAAACACCTCAAAATGCCCAAACCCACGCCAATCCTATGCCCCCGATGCCATCCGTTCCGGGCATGATGTCTCACCGCACCACGGGAGCGACGTCAACACGCCACGAAAAATGGGGAAAAAGGCAGGTTTATTGATCGAAATTCGCTCCCATCATTTGCTGTGGCAGAAGTGATTGATCAATTCTATTGTCTTGAGGAGGTTTTTTACATAAAATTCACTCTGAATTCGGAAGGTCGCCGTGAGTTGTGCGATCTCTTCGGATCAAACCCCTAGACCAGCCCAATGTATGTCGGAACCTTTCCGGAGGAGAGAGATGGGTAAGACGGCCAGCGATTTAAGGAAGGATGGATGGCCACCGGATGAAATGCAAAAGTACCACCCTTGGCAGGCCGCTGAGCGCTACATTGAGGACCCGGACGCAGTGGCTCGGCGTGGGAGAGCTGTGGAAGTGAGCCGAGAGGCCGCACGCATTCTCAAAAAGAAGTACGGGGCTACGCGTGTCGTGCTTTTTGGCTCCCTTGCTCGGAGCTCATTGTTCGCACCAACTTCGGATATTGACCTCTATGCCGAGGGGATTCCAGGAGATTTTTTCTTTGAGGCGGAAGCTGAGATTGAAGAGATCGCAAAGGGTTTCAAGGTGGATCTTGTCGAGACAAAGGAATGTCCCTCTCAACTTCTCAGAGAAATTGAAGACGAGGGGATCGACCTATGAGACCCGGGCCACGACAGGTGGCGAAGAAAATAAGGGACGAACTTGCCGAAGAGAAGACGGTTCTAATTCATGTGGACCGAGACTGGCGGAAATTCGTTGAAACGGGAGACGATGCATATCTAAAGGCGACCGCTTACGATCTTCATGGTTTCTATGGGGGACTGGAGAGAGTTTTCAAGGCCGTTGCCACCGCCATAGATGGCTCCGTTCCGGCAGGAGAGAGCTGGCATAGGGATCTTCTTCAGCAGATGGGGAGAGAACTCCCAGGAATCCGACCGGCGCTGTTCTCCGAAGAAACGGTCAGCCTCATGCACGAGTTCAGGCGATTTCGGCACAGGATACGCAATATCTATTCCTTCAATCTGGTCCCCGGACGAATAAAGGCGCTTGTCGAAAAACTCCCCCGTGTAAGCGCCGAGATCAACACAAGCCTACAAGATTTTGCACAATTCCTTGACCGAGTCTCAAGTTCGGGTCAGTAAATCTGGAATCATAGGCTTCCCTGGCCAGCGGTGGCAGGTAGGACCCTGATTATCGACTGAACAAAACGCCTGGGAGGTTCAAGACACACAGACCCAAGGATCATCGTCATCCCCTCTACTCATCCCCGCAGTGTGCAACTGGCCCCCGCATTCATATGACCGCATTAACATCCAGAAAATCATTATAGCCTCCTTCTTTTGACCCATTGTGTCTTTTGGTCAGCGCTGGCCAAAACGGCCCCAGATCTGGCTATACCCCGTCACAACCCGAGAAATGCGTATTCTTCGGACGACGACGTCCGAAACCCAAAAGCAGACCACTCGATCCGCAACCGAGTTTCCAGTCGCCTGGAGATTTCATCCCAAGACAGGCCCAACACGGCATCAGACAACCCCTAACCCATCGGCAATCGGTAAGACAAACCCCCATTGAGGCGGTAGGTCCCCGCAAGGATCTGCCGCCTTTTTCATGGAGGCGGAAAGATGAACATTCAATCCGCGCACCGACTGCATGAAGAGAGGCTGCCTGAAATCGAAAAAAGCATCGACATCATATCGAACGGAAATGCCGACCTGCGACAAGAGGAACTGTTCGCCGCGTACCAGACCCTAAGAATTCACCCGCATGGCTCCAAGGGATTCCTATTGAACAAATCCCAATGGGAAATGATCTCCAGCATCAGGAAAGGCAAGTCGGTGGACAATGGGTTCTACAAACGCAAAGACCTCAAGATCATTCATTATGAGCATTTGCCGCTTGCGGACGGCGTCTTTGCCGAGGCAGTTTCCAGTAATGGTCAGGAGCCTGTGG
>CAZOLJ010000186.1:0-2475 GCA_964580575.1 uncultured Desulfobacteraceae bacterium | reverse complement strand
CTAGTAATCAACCTGCTGATCCCTGCTGCACAGATCGTAGGCGGCCTCCACGCCCACAGCATGGCCTTGATCTCGGACGCGGTCCACAATTTCAGTGACTTCACCGCCTTGCTGATCGCCTATTTCGCTTTTCGCATCGGGAGAAAGGGCGCCTCGCCACAAAATACTTTTGGTTACAAGCGTGCCGAAATTCTTGGAGCCGTGATCAACGTCGCCCTTCTGGTGGCCGCAGCGGCCTTTATCTCGTACGAAGCCTTGGAACGATTCAGACATCCGCAACCCGTAATCGGTCAAATCGTCATCTATCTCGCCGCCATGGGAATCCTGGGAAACGGCCTCTCAGCCTGGCTGCTCCACCGGGATTCGAAACACAGCCTCAACGTGCGGGGCGCCTTTCTCCACATGGTGGGAGACATGCTGACTTCGGTTCTAGTTCTCGCTAACGGCATCATCCTGATTTTCAGACCCTGGTACTGGCTGGACCCTTTGCTCTCTTTTCTCATCGTCCTCTTTATCCTCAAGAATTGCTGGGGCATTCTAAGGGATGCGACAGGCATCCTCATGAATGCCACCCCCAAAGATCTGAATCTCGAAGAGATCAAGAAGGCATTGCAGACAATTCCCGGGATATGTGGCGTCCACTACCTCCACGCCTGGAACGTCAGTTCCTCCAGCATTGCCTTTTCCTGTCACGTGGAGGTCACAGACCAACTGCTGAGCGAGACCGAACCTCTTTCTGAAAAGATCCGCCACGAGCTTTTCCACCGTTTTAGGATCGATCACCCCATCCTGCAATTCGAAACAGCCCAATGCGGCAACGGCGGCATGCTTTGTGAGTTGTCCTGCGGCAAACCAGAAGGACACTCATAATGATTCCCTATCCGCACATTAATCCGGATATTATTCAAATCGGGCCTTTTCATTTGCGATGGTATGGCCTGATGTACGCGATGGGCTTTCTCGTCTCCTATTTCCTGATCAAGGAGCAAGAAAAAAGCAGGCCCATGGGCCTCTCTCCCCGTCTGGTCCAGGATCTGAACTTTTACCTTGCCGTTGGACTCGTTGCCGGAGCCAGGCTGGGATACATCCTTTTCTACCAATACATGAATCTGTCGGATTTGTTCCGTGATCCCCTGGAAATCATTGCCGTCTGGCATGGTGGCATGTCCTTTCATGGGGGACTGATCGGCACCGTGATCGCCGGCTGGTGGTTTTGCAGGCGCAAAAGCTTACCCTTCTGGGCTGTTGGAGACAGAGTGATTGTGACCGCGCCCATTTGGGCTTGGCCTGGGAAGGATCGCAAATTTGGTCAAACTCTGGGAGTCCCCCGGCATATCCGGGGGTTTACCCTGGATTAATTACTGGCTTCAGGCCGTCAGGCCGGAGAACGGGATCGAAATTTCGCCCTTTGATGCAGAACGGCTCAAGGTCAAAGAAGGGGACCATGTGAAACTGGTCTCAGCAACCAATACAGAGGGAACCTGGGATTTGGGCCACGCTGGAAAGAAGCCCATGATCGGCCGTGTTCACGTGATACAGGGCATACGACCGGGAGTGGTGGCCTTTTCCCTTGGCCATGGGCACTGGTCTTATGGTGCAAATGAAGTGAGCATTGACGGCGTCAAGATCTCTGCCGACCCGCGTCGAGGAACAGGCGTGCACGGCAATGCGGCCATGCGTGTCGATCCGGTTCTGAAAAACACCGGGCTGGTGGACACAGTTGGGGGCAGCGCCGTGTTCTATCAGAGCCAGGTCAAGTTGGTGAAGGTTTGAAAGCGAAGCCCCAGTTTGGACCTGCGCAGCAATGACGGTTGACAGTTGACACCGGCGCAAATTTATTGGAAATTGTTGAGAACGGCGTTTCAGGCACAGGACCTGAGAAAATTTTTCTATGGAGAAAACCGATGATGAAGAAGTTCGATACCTTTGGAACGATTTTCCTTATTGCTCTGGGAACCGCATTGTTTCTTAGTCCTATGGACGCGACATTTGCCGAGCCGGCTGGCTTTCCTGAAATCCCTGTCAAAGGCACGGTGACGATGGTCGATTTCGGAGCGCCCTTTTGTGCCCCCTGCAAAGCCATGGCGCCTTTTCTGGAAAAGCTTGAAAAAGAATACAAAGGCAGGGCGGCTATCGTCGTCCTTGACGTAGGGAAAGCTCCTGACGTGTGCGAACGATATGGGATCACCGAGCTCCCCACACAGATCTTCTACAACAAAGAAGGGAAGGAAATCCTCCGTCACACGGGATTCATGAAAGAGGAGACCATCGTCAAACAGCTCATAAAGATGGGAGTCAAGTGAACTGCAGTCGTCTGAAGCCGACCGCTTGAGGGACAAAGAGACAGAGTGGCAAAGGGGGGCAATGAAATGCCCGAGAAATTGAAAATACTATTTCTTTGCACCGGGAACTCCTGCCGAAGCCAAATGGCCGAAGCATGGACCCGTCTTCTCAAAGGGGATCGATTCGACGCCT
>CAZOLJ010000185.1:0-2625 GCA_964580575.1 uncultured Desulfobacteraceae bacterium | reverse complement strand
CCAGGCGCGTCTATTCGTGATTGACGTGGCATTCGGTTCTCCTAGCGCAACGAAAGTAAAATGTCAATATATCAAGAACGTCCCCCCTTCTCAAAGAACCTGTCGCTGGACGACTTTGTTGTTCACCGTCCGGTGATTTTCAACAGTGCTCCAATAGCGATGTTCTTTTCCATCCTTGAATCGTGGTTTGCCGCGAAGAAACATGGCTCGCAGTGTATCGTAGAAAACTGGCAAATCAAGAGGGTAGGTCGGCACTACAAGTAAAATCGAAGAATCGACCACGTAATATCAGAGAGATAGACATGGCGATTGGCCAAATTTTGGCTTTTTTCTGTCCGAATCGCGAAAGTCGGGATAATATCCGCCGAGTCAAGATAATTCCAATCGTCCAATCAGCAGGGCACGTGAATTTAGTCGTAGCCGAAGGCCGACATCAGGTTTTGTCATAGTGGCTGAACTGCATGGTGAACGTTCCTCGACCCTGGGAAACGGAGCGCAGGGCTGTGGAGTATCCGAACATCCTGGAAAGAGGAACGCTGGCGGTCAGCACCTGAACCGGGCCTTTGCTGGTGATCTGTTCGATCTTGCCCCCTCTGGCATTGAGATCTCCGATGACCTCCCCCAAAAATTCTTCGGGAAGGAGAATCTCCGCCTTCATGATCGGCTCCAGCAAAATCGGATCGGCCTGGAGGCACGCATTTCGAAAGGCCATGGACGCGGCGACCCTGAAGGCCATAGCGTCGGAGTGAAGCTCGTGGATCCTGACATCCAGGACAGCGGCTTCCACATCGATGACCGGGTATCCCATGAGAACGCCTGTGGTCGTCGTCTCCTCAAGGCCCTCCTTGATGGCGGTCATAAACTCCTCGGTGAGGTTGGGATTCTGACAGCGGTCCACAAACCGGTTGCCGGTGCCGCGGGGCAAGGGGATCAGTTCGATCTTCACACCCGCGAAGTGCTGCTGGCCTGCCAGTTCTCTCTGAAAGGTCTCTTCGTGCTCGACCCTCTTGGAGAGGGCTTCACGATACACCACCTGGGGCTTGCCCTGATTGGTGTCAACAAGGAACTCTCTTCTCAGGCGGTTGACGACAACCTCGAGGTGAAGCTCCCCCATCCCGGAAATCACGGTCTGTCCTGTTTCGTCATCGATCCGGTATTTGAAGGTCGGGTCTTCGTCCGAGAGCTTGGCCAGGGAGTCGAGAAGCTTGTCCTGGTCCTGTACGCCTTTGGGTTCGACCGCCATGGAAATCACCGGGGTGTTGAAGCTCATGGGCTCGAGCAAAATAGGGTGATCTTCGGTGCAAAGGGTGTCACCCGTGGTGGAGACTTTCAGGCCCATGACCGCCAGGATGTCCCCGGCTGAAGCTTCTTCGATCCGCTCCCTTTTGTTGGCGTGCATCTTCAGGAGCCGGGCGAGCTTTTCCTTGACCTTTCGCCCCGGGTTGAAGATCGTATCCCCTGCCTTGACCGTTCCTGAATAGATGCGGATGTAGGTCAGCTTTCTCCCCTGGTCCATCTGCACCTTGAAGGCAAGCGCGGAAAAGGGGCCTTTGGCTGTGGCAGACCGGGAGTCGAGATCGGAAGTCCCCGGGATCTGCCCGACAATGGGCGGGATGTCTGTGGGAGCGGGAAGATAATCGGTGATCGCGTCGAGAAGCGGCTGTATGCCTTTGTTCCGGAGGGCCGCCCCGCACAGAATGGGAACGAGTTCCAAGTTGACCGTTGCGGAACGAATGGCCCGTTTCAGTTCAGGCAGGTCGATTTCCTCTTCTGCGAGGTATTTGTTC
Organism: uncultured Desulfobacteraceae bacterium; assembly: GCA_964580575.1. Classification (GTDB taxonomy): domain Bacteria; phylum Desulfobacterota; class DSM-4660; order Desulfatiglandales; family HGW-15; genus CAVPDE01. The sequence continues at coordinate 838 of CAZOLJ010000185.1, read as the reverse complement.
ATGATTCCGTCGTCTTTGTCCGCCAGAGTCTCCACAAGCCTTTCGCGATACTTTGTCGCTTCCTCCAAAAGATCCTCGGGAATAGGCCGTTCCTCGAAAGCAGCGCCCAGGGTTTCATCCTTCCACTCGACGGCCTTCATCCTGAGAAGGTCAAGGACACCGCGGAATCGGTCCTCAGATCCCCAGGGCAACTGGAGGAGCAGAGGATGGGCTCCCAGGCGGTTCTGGATCATCTGAACGGCCCGAAAAAAGTCCGCTCCGATGCGATCCATCTTGTTGATGTAGGCGATCTTGGGAACCTTGTATCGGTCCGCCTGATGCCAGACCGTCTCGGATTGAGGTTCGACGCCGCCGACCCCGCAAAAGATACCGATCGCGCCGTCGAGAACCCTCAAGGACCGTTCGACCTCAATGGTGAAATCCACATGACCGGGAGTGTCGATGATATTGATGGTGTGGTTGCGCCAGTTGCAGGAGGTCACCGCCGAGGTGATGGTGATGCCCCGCTCCCTTTCATCGAGCATCCAGTCCATGGTGGCTTCCCCGTCATGGACTTCCCCCATCTTGTGCACACGACCGGTGTAGTAGAGGATTCTTTCGGTGATGGTCGTTTTTCCCGCATCAATGTGGGCGATGATCCCGATGTTGCGTGTTTTTGCGAGTTTTGAGTCTGATGACATGGTGCGCACCTTAACACGAAATCCCTTCAACAAAGCCATGAAGGGATATTTTCTTCCTCTCTGCGTGAGCGCGAGCGACGGGCAAACCCAGCGCTGCTGAACATGAAGGGTCACTGTAAGGTATCTGGGGTATCTCTGTCAAGAATCGCGAGTTCAAA
>CAZOLJ010000184.1:0-2758 GCA_964580575.1 uncultured Desulfobacteraceae bacterium | reverse complement strand
TGGGGCGCCCCATGGGAATCCTGAGACATCACCGGGACCCCGATTCCCGATTGCCCGTATAATTCCCGGATCCTTTCCAGCATCGATTCAAGACTGTGCTCTGAGTTGATCCAATCATTCTTGTATTTTCGTCGATCCTCCGGAACTCTGGCGATCTGGAGAGCCTTTTCAAGCGCCCCGCATGCGGACGGTGCATCTCCATATTCCACAGGAACGACATCCTCCACACCCTGCAAGATTTCCAGCACCGAGGGCGTGCGGCACACGACCATGGGAAGACCCACACTCCGGGCTTGAAGCAAAGACTGGGGAACTCCTTCATTCGCATAGGAAGTGAAGAAATAAAGATCTAGAGCGGAAAAATATTTTTCTATCGCTTCCTGATGTCCCGGGAAAACCAGGCGATCCTCCAGCCCCATTCCCTTAGCTTTATCCTGCAGTCTCAGCCGCTGCGGACCGTCGCCCACCAGGATGAATTTGAACTGCGGAGGCATCCGAGCCGCCGTGTCGATGAAGAAATCAAGGCCTTTCCAGCTTCTCAGCACGCAGATGTTGCCTACGAGAATGTCCTCCTCTGAGAATCCGTGTTTTTCCCTGATCTCTCTTCGCCAGGACGAGGAGAAGTGAAATCGATTCGAATCGATCCCCGTGGGAACCGCGACAATTCTCTCTTGATCAATCCCGCAGGCGATCAGACTTTCACGGATCGCCTGACTGGTCGTCAGGATCAGATGAGGAAACGCTTTGTAGCTGAAAACCGAGCCGATCGGCGTGCTCACGTGTCTTGTCCTGATGATGAGAGGAACCCCAAGCATGCGCGCCACAAACCCGGCCATCCAGCTGTCATCCGAGGAGTGGGTGTTGACCACATCAGGCTTGAGCTGAGTCATCAGCTTAAAGAGTCGAGCCCAGGATGGAAGGTGACCCTTGTTCCCGAACCGAACCGCATGGACCTCAAACCCCTCGGCCTGAGCTCGAGAGAATATCCGGCTGTGCTGCGGCGCGATGAGGGCTGTGGCGCAACCATATCGCCTCATCCCTCGAAGCTCTTCCAGAATCCGGATCTCCTGCCCTCCCCAACCGTCCGAGCACTCGGTGTGAATGATCAATGGGGCTGCTTTACCCATCCTTGCTTCTTCTTTCGTTCCAGCACCTGCTTCATGTACCCCTCCAGGCGTGTGACATAAATGCCAAAGTCATTCCGAACCATCGCCTCCCGGCCGGCTGCGCCCATACGCCGCCGCCGCTCTTCATCCCCGCCCAAGACCTGGAGCGTCTTCAGCCACTGATCTCTGATCTCCCGTTTCTTTCCTGTGACCGGTAAAACAAATCCGGATTGGCCCTCTCCAACAAGCTCATGGGCCCCACAGACATTGCTGGTCACCACGGGCAGACCGGTGCTCATGCCTTCGAGAACCACATTGGCGCAGGAATCGAAGAACGTGGGATGGGCCAGACCATCCGCCGCCTGGTAACAGGTCACCATGTCGCTCAGCTCTCCTGCGTAAACGCTGTTGGGAGGCATGAGCGACGGCTTCCTCTTCCCCACGACGATCAACTTCATTTCGGGTGACCGAGAGGCAAGCTCTTGGAAGAGGTCCCGTAGAAGGGCGAAATTCTTGAGCAGGAGGTTGTGGGCGACAAAGAGGACGGCCACGTCCGACGGGCCGAGTCCCCATCTTGCCCTGAGCCGGTCCGCCGCCTCTTTTCCCCTTGCAGGGCGAAACAGACCCGTGTCCACGCCATTGTGCAGAACGCCGACCGCTTCCGGCGCAGCGCCAACAGCAATCACCTGGTCTGCGGCAAAGCGGGAATTGGCGAGGAAAAACGCACCAGGGCGACGAAGCATTTCGGCTTGTTTCCGGATGAGGGCTCTGTGCTTGGGGGATCGGCTTCGAAGCCTTTTGTACCAGCGAAGCAGACCATGGTACGCGTTCAGGGAATGCTCAAGAAAGTATTGATGGGCTCCACCTCCCAGGCGATGGATATCCGCAGGGTGATTGAAACCCCAGTCCACAGAAAGGTCGGGGCGCACTTCTGCAAGCACCTTTTTGATTTCAGCGATCCCATGATGGACCGAGACTCCCGGCACCGGATCGCCTCGATCCGTCACCACGTGCATGTCATGTCCCCGGTCTGACAGAGCCCTGCTCAGTCTAAACGCAAAGTTCTCTGCCCCGCCCCCCGCCATCTCAAAGATAGGGGTAGAAAGGAGGATTCTCACGATCAACCTTTCTCGAAAACGATGAAGAGGCGAAAAGCTGGAAAACAACTCATGGGGTTCAATAGACGCTCCAACCTCTCGATAACTCCCCATAGAGAGAGCGGACAGAGGCTGCACGGGTCACTTGTGACTTGTCACTCGTTACTTTTACTTTAGACACTTCTTCCCGTGCACCTTGCACCTTGTACCGTGAACCTTCTTCTTTCACTCTTCCCGCGCACCGTGTACCTTGTACCGTGAACCTTCTTCTACATACCACCTGTAGGTCCTTTCAATCCCTTCTCGGAGGGAGACCTTGGGTCGCCACCCGAGCGCTTGCAGCTTGCTCACGTCCAGGAGTTTCCGATGCGTGCCGTCTGGCTTCGATTGGTCATATCGGATGGCTCCCTTGAAACCAACGATCTCCTTGATCAGTTCGGCGAGTTCCTTGACACGGATATCCTCGCCCACGCCGATGTTGATGATCTCCGATTCTTCGTAGTGATTCATCAGAAACACGCAGGCATCCGCCAGGTCATCGACATGCAGAAACTC
>CAZOLJ010000183.1:0-2869 GCA_964580575.1 uncultured Desulfobacteraceae bacterium | reverse complement strand
CGAAGAAAACAGGGTGTCTTGCGGCGAAAGAAGACCCCAAATCGCCCAAACGTAGAATGGGCAAGGGGTTACGGTCTTTCCGAAAACCGAGGTCACCGCCAACATATCACCTGGATCTCCCAATGTAATTGCAGCGGCACAACCCCAATTGGTTGACACTTGTTCGCAATAGCAGTAGAATCCCGTTAAAGTTCATCACTTGTTACAGACAGTTACCAACAGCAACACAAACTCACTGGTGGACATGGCCTATTTGAATGAAAAGAAGGCTGCACCAAGAGGGACGGATAGAGAGCCCCATTTCCCAGGCTGAGGAATGGGGTTTCTGTTTTGAAAAGATAGCCTGATGACGAAAAGCACAAGGTACAGTAAGAGACCCATCGCGCAGTATGAACACAAGGGCAAGAAGAGCTATTCCTTCCATCCATACTTTGCCGCGCAGAGCACATGGGCGGATTGCAGTTAAGATAGCGGATGATTGGGGCATCGAGAATCTGAAAGTGGCGAGGTTGGGCTGATGATCGACGAGCACACGTTACAGATGGTGGTGGAACGGATCGTGGCTGCGACAAAACCGAGCCGTGTGATCGTGTTCGGCTCTTACGGTCGGAACAGCGAAGACAAGGGTTCGGACTTGGACATCATGGTGATCAAGCCGGAAGTCAACGACAAAGGCGCCGAGATGGCGCGTTTACACGAAGTGGTGGGCGATGTAGGGACCGGGGTGGATGTCCTCGTGTATTCGGATGACGAATTTGAGCGACGAAGCCGGGTGCCGGGCACTGTCTTATATTGGGCGCGGAAGGAAGGGAGGCCGCTCTATCAAGCCGCACATTGAAGAGGCTCTCCTTTCATTGCGCCTGGCAGACCGTGGCATCAAGGCGTTCGAGGTCCTGAGTAACGACCCTGAAGTCCATCTTTCGGTTGCCTGCTTTCACGCCCAGCAAGCCATTGAAAAGTCCCTGAAGGCGGCGCTCTTTGCACACGAGATCGAGTTTGGGCGCACCCATGATCTCGTTAAGCTGACGCAGTTGCTCCGCAGTCGGGGTATCGTTGTTCCGGTCTCAGACAGCCAACTTCGGAGATTGAATCCTTTTGCCGTCACATTCCGATATGACGAGGCGGACATTGAGCCCATCCCACAGGAAGATGCGGCCAACCTGGTCAGTAGCACGCGGGCGTGGGCAGAGAGGATTGTAGAAGCGGCAAGGAAGCGCGAGGAAAAGGATTCCATGAACCATGATTGACCGGCTCATTATCAACTCGCCTTACGAAGAGCCTGCGCAACATTGGAGCTATGAACGCAAGACGCGGTTGTTTTTACACTTGGACATGGCCTATTTAAATGAAAAGCAGGCCGCACCAAAGAGAGGCGGATAGAGGACCCCATTTCTCGGACTGAGGGATGGGGTTTTGTGCTTTTAGTAGGCTTGAGACTGAAATTGAACCCGTTCTGCCAACACTGAAAGGACCGACGTGCCACGCATTTTTGACAACATAGAGGCAAGCCTTCTTCCGGCGCTTAAGGATACTCTAGAGCTATCGGACCACGCCGATTTTTGCGTCGGCTACTTCAACCTCAGAGGTTGGAAGCAGATAGACCAGTTCATCGACAAGTGGTCTGGCGGGGAGAGCCATTGTTGCCGTCTGCTTGTCGGCATGCAGCGGCTTCCTCAGGAGGATCTTCGGGATGCACTTCGGGTTGTGAAAGGCCAGGAGGGCATAGACAATCAGACGGCCATTCACCTTAAGAAGAAGTTGGCCGAAGAATTCCGCGAACAACTCATGATCGGGTTGCCCACAGCGGACGATGAGGCAGGGCTCAGACGCCTGGCAGCTCAGATCAGAGAAAAGAAGGTCGTAGTCAAACTATTCCTGCGCCACCCTCTCCATGCCAAGCTCTATCTTCTGTTTCGTCCAGACCCCATTGCCCCTAAAGTCGGTTATCTGGGAAGCAGCAACCTCACGTTGGCCGGGCTGTCCCACCAGGGGGAGCTCAACGTGGACGTCCTTGATCAGGACGCCTGTACTAAGCTGTCCCGCTGGTTTGAGGATCGATGGGAAGACCGTTTTTGCATGGATATCTCGTCAGAGCTGGCTGCGATCATCAATGAGAGCTGGGCACGAGAAAAGCCCCTGCCCCCCTATCACATCTATCTCAAGATGGCCTACCACCTTTCCCAGGAAGCCCGCTCGGGCCTCACGGAATTCCGTATCCCCCGCGACTTCGGCAACCAGCTTTTCGAGTTCCAGGTCCAGGCTGTGAAGATTGCGTCGCACCACCTGAACAAGCGTGGCGGTGTTCTGATAGGGGACGTGGTGGGGCTGGGAAAGACGTTGATGGCCACAGCGGTGGCCCGGATCTTCGAGGATGACCAGGACCTCGAGACACTGATCATCTGCCCCAAGAACCTTGTCTCTATGTGGGAGGACTACCGGAGCCAGTACCGCATGCGGGCAAGAGTTCTCTCTATCAGCCTGGTCCACAGGGAACTGCCAAAGCTTCGCCGGTACCGGCTCGTAGTCATTGACGAGAGTCATAACCTTAGAAATCGGGAAGGGAAGCGCTATCGGGCAATCCAGGAATACATTCGCGAAAACGAGAGCAAAGTCATCCTTCTCTCTGCCACACCCTATAATAAGACCTACCTTGATCTCTCGAATCAGCTCCGCCTCTTCATCCCGGAGGACATAGATATCGGGCTAAGACCCGAGAATCTCCTTCGGGACATTGGGGAGATCGAGTTCGTCAAACGGCATCAGTGCTCCCCCCGGTCCCTGGCGGGATTCGAACACAGTCCTTACGCCGATGACTGGCGCGAGCTGATGCGCCTGTATCTGGTTCGAAGGACCAGGAGTTTCATCCAGG
>CAZOLJ010000182.1:0-2884 GCA_964580575.1 uncultured Desulfobacteraceae bacterium | reverse complement strand
AAGGCAACCTGCTTGTTCAGCTTACCGGTGACCACGAGCCGGAACACCTCGCACTCCCTTGGCGTGAGAGTCTCCAGCCTGGACCGTAGAGTTTCCATTTCCTTTTGCTCTTGCCGCAGGCGGCGGTGCTTTTCGATCCCCTGGGATATCGAATCCAGGAGTTCCCTGTCTTCGAAAGGTTTCTGGAGGAAATCCATAGCCCCGGCTTTAAGAGCCTTGACGCTCGCGGGAACCGTCCCATGGCCCGTGATGAAAATGATGGGAAAGGAAATTCCTTTTTCGGCCAGAAGGCCCTGGAGGTCGAGGCCGCTCACTTTCGGCATCTTGATGTCGAGAACGAGGCACCCCGGCGCATCAGGATGGCTGAAATCCAGGAATTCAAAGGCCGACGCGAAGGTCTTCGCGTCATGGCCGGCCGATCGAAGCAGACGCTCCAGAGCTTTTCGCACGGACGGGTCGTCGTCGACCACGTAGACTACGGGCTTTTCCTCTGTCACGGTGAATCTCCCTGGTGTGCCGGCAGCGTGAAAGCGAAGGTGGCGCCGCCTTCCCGGTTGTTCCAAGCCTCCATGGTCCCTCCGTGGGCCTTGATGATCGTCTGGCTGATGGAAAGCCCCATGCCCAATCCCTCGGGTTTAGTTGTGTAAAAGGGCTCGAAAAGGCGGTCAATGTGGTGTTCGTCGATGCCGGTCCCGAAATCTTTCACGAAGGTCTTCACTGTCCTGCTATCCAGCATGGCGGTTCTCACAATGATTTTGCGTTGACCGGATGGGGAATTTCTCATGGCAGCGGCACTGTTCAAAATCAGGTTCAAGATCACCTGCTGCAGCTGGACGCCGTCCCCATGGATCGCCGCCAAACGCGGGCTCAAGTCCGTGTCAATGGACAGACCCTGGAGAAGGGAGTCGGCCCGAATGAGATCAACAACGACCCCAATCACCTCGTTCAGGTCCAAGGGCTCGGCACGGACCTTTTCCTTCTTCACAAGAGCCCGGACTTTCCGAACCACATCATTGGCCCGCCTGTCGTCCCGAACGATGTCCTCCAGGATCTGCCGGACCTCGCTGATGTCCGGGGAGGCTTGCGAGAGAAATCTCTGGGCTGCCTCCGCATTGCTTAGAATCGCCGTGAGCGGCTGGTTGATCTCATGGGCCAATGCGGTGGTCAATTCCCCCATCATGGCGATCCGGGTCACGTGGGCGAGTTCATCCCTGCGCTGCCGAGCCTCGATCTCTTCCTTCAGGCGTTCGGTGACGTCATGCGCAGCCGCATAGATCAGGTCTCCGGCCGGGGTTGCAGTCCATTCCAGCCAGCGGTACGTGCCGTCTTTGCAGCGGTATCGGTTCCCAAAATGGAGGGGTTTCTGCTGGGATGCCAGAATGGAAACAGCCTTGTGGGTCCTGTCCGAATCTTCCGGGTGGATGAAGTCAAAGAATCGCTTCCCCATGAGTTCTTCCCGGGTGTGACCAAGGATCCTTTCCCAGGAGGGGTTTAGGCGCAGGAAGTATCCGTCCGTGTTCGCAATACAGAGCAACTCCAGCGACAGGTTGAAAAACTGATCCAGTTCCTCTGTTTTCTGCCGCAGTGAGTCTTCGACCGACCTCTTGCGGCGTTTCTGTACCAATAACCCGGCGAGCAGGAAGGTCTGAGCGATGACAAAGGCCAGGCCGCCGATGATGTAGTACCTGAAGTCCCAAGGAGTAGGCTCTTTATTGATGACGATGCTTCTCTTCGGCAACGCGCTCTCGCTCAAGTTCCAGTGTCTGAGCTGCCGCCAATCGAACATCGGCAGAGGGGGCACATCCAGAAACTCAAGAATGTTCTTTGTGGTCGGGTTGCCTCTGAGGATATCCAGCGCCAGTTCACCCGCCCTAGTTCCGACATACTCGAAACTGATCAGAGAGCCCCCGGCGATGCCGTAGCCCAGCACGACGTCGTACAGCCCAAAAACCGGCACCCTGGAGACCTCCCCCAGCCTTTTTCCCACCTCCCGGGTGGTGTAGTTTTTTCCGGTCACGTCAGCCGCAAAGCCCATAAAGAAGACAATGGTCTCAGGAGGAGCGCTGGAGACCGCGGCCAGAATCTCATCCAAAGGCAGGTTGCTCAAGTAACGAAATTCAAGCCGTCTCTCCCATTCCTTGAAGTCCCCGCGCGCCAAATCTTCTACCTTTCTGTCCAATTCATGAGCGCCGCTTACGACAAAGACGCGTTTTGCATCCGGAACAAGGATCAACGCGATTTCAAGAGTGCCGACGACGTCCCGATTGACAAGATGCTGGATGATGCGCCGGTCCGTCTTCGGCAGCTCAATGCCGGGCGGCATATACAGTCCCAGGATGGGAACGTCGGGAAAGATCACCCGACCTTCGTTAAGCACGAAACGCAGAGCCTCGGGGTAAAGTGTGATGATCACATCGATCTTGCGATGGCCGTATCGAAGCCGCAGCAGCTCACCCAGACGCTGGCTGTGCTCAGGGCCGGGGTTGCGCGCCAGGTCCAGGTATTCAAAGAACTGGTTTCTGATGCCCACGCCGCCCGCATCCAAAGCTGCCCTGAGTCCACGATCGGTCAATTCGAAAATGGGCACGTTGGATTCCAAAGCATGCAGGATCAGGACGTTCTTTTCGCTAAGCGGGTTTTGAGGCTGAGCCTGGGCATGGGTGGGAACTGGGCACGATAGGAGTCCACAGATCAGTAAGATGAAAAAAACACGGGACCTAATCGGAAATCTTCTGGCCTTGAACAATTCCTGGATCATCGCCGGTATCCGTGATCTTCCTTCAACTCCCTATCACATATCAGAAGATGGCGCGGCAGTCAATGAAACAGGCACTAGCTTATATTCGGGAAAACCAATAAGAGTTTCTAACCGCGAACCCCATAT
>CAZOLJ010000181.1:0-2901 GCA_964580575.1 uncultured Desulfobacteraceae bacterium | reverse complement strand
TACTTGATTTCTGCGCTTGACTTTGATTCAGGGGGTGATATAGCGTAATTTTTTTGACTGCGTCATGATTTTCCAAGAAATTTACCCCAGGTTCCATTTGCACCTGCAACCCTGAAAAAAACCTTCTAGGCTTTTCCGAGCCTCGATGGGGAACCGTTGGGGGGAAGCCCCGAAAGGAACGGTCTATGGAAAGGAAAAGTGAACAGCTAAGGAATGTCGCTCTCATTGCCCATGTGGGTTCGGGCAAAACCTCCCTGGCCGAGGCCATGCTCTTCAACGGGAAAGGAACCTCCCGGCTCGGCAGAGTGGACGACGGAACCTCCAACTTTGATTTCGAACCTGAGGAAATCAAAAGGAGAATTACGATCAGCACTTCCATCCATCACTGCGAATGGAAAAAGCATATCATCAACATCATCGACACTCCGGGAGACGACAATTTCCTCTCCGACACCAAGGCGTGCCTCCAGGCGGCCGACGGGGTGATCGTGGTTCTTGATGCCACGGCCGGGGTTAAATTCGGGACTCAGAAGGTCTGGGCATTTGCCGACGAACTCAAATTGCCCAGGATCATCTACGTCAGCAAAATGGACAGAGAAAGGAGCAACTTTTACGGGGTCGTGGAAGAGGTCATGAAAACCTTCGAAGTGAAAGCCACTCCGGTCTTCCTGCCCATCGGCGCTGAAGACAAGTTCGAAGGATTGGTGGATCTGATCAAAATGAAGGCCTATCGTTTTGCCAAGGACGGGAGCGGCAAGTTCGAGGAATCGGATGTGCCTGCGGACATGAAGGATGAGGTGGGCGAGTGGCGCGAAAAAATGATTGAAAACATCGTGGAAGCCGATGATCAAGTCATGGAGAAGTACCTGGACGGCCAAGCTCTGTCCCAACAGGAAGTGGAGGATACCTTTGTCAAGGGAACCAAGACGGGACTGCTGATCCCGGTCACCTGCGGGTCATCCACTTTCAACATCGGTGTGTCCCAGGTCATGAATCTCATTGTGCAGGGTCTTTCCGCGCCCAGCGAAAGGCCGGTCCTTCAAGGCAAGAGGCCCGGTAAGGACGAGGGGATCCAGAGGAAGCCCGGACCGGCCGAAGCTCTTTCCGCCCTGGTTTTCAAAACAGTGGCCGACCCCTTTGCAGGGAAACTGACCCTCCTGAGGGTTTGCTCGGGCACGCTCAAGTCGGATTCCACGGTTTACAATGCCAACCGAGGCGTAAAAGAGAAATTCGGACAGCTCCTGCTTCTCGAGGGCAAGAAGCAACAACCCACGGAGGCGGCTGTTCCCGGCGAGATCGTGGCCATCCCCAAGCTCAAAGAAACCGCGACGGGCGACACCCTGTGTGTGGAGAACGACCCCATTGTGTACACGCCGACCCAACCTCTTCCTCCGGTCATCTCCTATGCCGTGGAAGCCAAAGTGAAAGGCACTGAAGACAAGCTCTTCTCCTCCTTTGCCAGGCTGCTCGAAGAGGACCCCACGCTGCGGTTGGAAAGGGACCAGGCCACCTCGGAAATCATCCTCTCAGGGGCCGGGCAGATTCACCTGGAAGCGACCTGCGAAAAGCTGGGGCGTAAATTCGGAGTGGAGGTCAACCTGAAACCGGTGAAAGTGCCTTACCGGGAGACGATCAAGAGACCTGCCCAGGGAATCATTTACCGCCACAAGAAACAGTCGGGAGGCCGCGGGCAATTTGCCGAAGTCCACTTTGACGTGTCTCCCCGCGAACGAGGCGGCGGCTATGAGTTTGAGAACGCGCTTGTGGGCATGAACGTGCCCCGCAACTTCGTGCCTGCCGTTGAAAAGGGACTCAATGAGTCTTTGAAGCTGGGTGTGCTTGCCGGTTTTCCGCTCGTGGACCTCAAGGTCCGGTTTTACGACGGGAAATCCCATGAAGTGGACTCCTCGGAAATGGCTTTCAAGATCGCGGCGAGCATGTGCCTCAAGAAAGCCGTGCAGGAGGCGAACCCGACCCTCCTTGAGCCGATCATGAAACTGGAAATCTTTGTGCCTGAAGACTCCATGGGCGATGTGATGGGAGATCTCAACAGCCGGCGCGGCCGGGTTCTCGGGATGGACACTCAGGGCAGGATCCAGGTGATCAAGGCTCAAGCGCCCATGGCTGAGGTGCTCAAGTACGCGATCGATCTGAATGCCCTGACCGCCGGTCGCGGGACCTTTCGGTCGGAGTTTTCCCATTATGAGGAAGTGCCGGCACAGCTGGCCGAGAAAGTGATCGCCGAGGCCAAGAAAACCGAATAGCCCATGGGAAAAGAGTTTCCAACCGGAGTTCTCACCATCAGCGACAAGGGATCCCAGGGAAAGCGGGGGGATGAGAGCGGTAAAACGGCCGTGAGCCTTCTTCAAGGGGCAGGCTTCTCCGTTAAGCAAACGAAAATCATCCCTGACGACAGGCAGCAGATTGCCCGGACCCTGATCGAATGGGCGGACAAGGAGGGGCTTTCCCTGGTTGTCACCTCAGGAGGCACGGGCCTGAGCCCGAGTGATGTGACGCCTCAGGCCATGAAGGAAGTGATCGATTTCGAAGTCCCGGGCATGGCCGAAGCCATGAGAGCGGAGAGCCTGAAGAAAACACCGCACGCCATGATCTCCCGCGCCATGGTGGGAGTGCGGAAGCGGTGCCTGATCATCAATCTCCCCGGGAGCCCGGGAGGAGTCAGAGACAATCTCGCCGTTGTGCTGCCTGCCTTGAAACATGCCCTTGAAAAGCTCGCCGGCGATCCCACCGACTGTGCTACGCCGACGGAGCGCTAAGGCGCCACCGGCGTGCTCCGGGCCAAAAAATCCACCCCGATAGTAAGAAAACACGAAGAGATTTATCTCTCGCAGAGGCGCAGAGGACGCAGAGAGAAAATCTTTTTTGAATTTAAACCCCCTT
>CAZOLJ010000180.1:0-2908 GCA_964580575.1 uncultured Desulfobacteraceae bacterium | reverse complement strand
TCCATCTCCTCCAGCATCTCTTCGGAGGCCCTCTTGCGAACGCTGATCAGCACATTGTCAAGGTGCTTCCGCAACTCCTCAGGGATGCGGCGAATCGCCCTCTTCACAATCCTATCGAAATCTTTGTCGCTCAGCTTCATGGGCTCGAAGTTTTACCCGTCTGTTACCTCCGAAAAAACTTGCACATATCGGACTGTTCCTGGCACTTTAGGAAGACCGTCGAGTCTCAATTCCAGCACCATGAAGGGGTCGTCCACCCCATATTCATTTCCCAAGCCGAAGAGGCTGGCGCGGCGAAAGCCAAACCTTTCATAATACTCAGGCTCCCCAAGGACGACGACAAACGAGTAACCGTCACGTCGGCAGTCCTCAATCCCTCTCGTGATCAGCTTCTCCCCAATGCCAGTTCCCTGCCATTCGGGCAGGACGGCGACCGGGCCTAACCCCACACCCCGCTGAGCTGGGCTCTGAGGATCAACGGAAACGGGGCTAAACGCCACATGACCCACCACGCGATCCCTGACCTCAGCGATGAGTGAGAGGGCCAACTTCCTGTCTTCGCGCAGCCGATCGACCAAGCGCGCTTCCGCTTCGGTTGGAAACGCGGATTGATGGATAGAATGGATCCCCTCAACATCTGCAGGTTCCTCTGTGCGAATGGCGATCATTGGTTATCGGCTTGCCTCCTTTCAAAGGGGCCTCTCTCCGTGATGACCCCTTTCCTGCCTGTTCCAGGGCTTTTCGGCGGCCTTCTTCCCCTCCTCGATCTGCTCGCCCTTGTATTTTAATGCGGCAAGGAGTAAGAAGTAAACTAAATCTGCGAAAGGAAGTCGACATGACCATCAAGGCGAAACTCGAATGGAAAGAAAGAATGCAGTTTGTCGGTCAGGCCGGCGACAGCCCGAGCGTCGTTCTTGACAATCCCGACGGCAAAACAGGTCCCACTCCCATGGAAATGGTTCTCATGGGTATCGCGGGTTGCACCGCCATGGATGTGATCTCGATCATGAGAAAGAAGCGCGCCGACCTCAAGGGATTTCAGGTCCACATCAGCGGTGAGCGGGCAGAGGATCACCCAAAGCGATACACCAAGTTCCTCATCGAATACGTGCTCGAAGGAAAGGGGCTCTCCTCAAAGGACGTGGAGCGCTCCATCGGACTGTCTGTGACAAAATACTGCAGCGCCATCGGTTCAATGAGCGCCCCTTTTGAAACGATCTACCGCATCGTCGAGAAGGAGGGGTGAGGGGGGGAAAAGATGCCGAGGATGAAGACGATGAACCCTCGATTCAGAGATCCTGCGACCAAGAAACGGTTCGACAAGATCCAACTCTTCGACGAGGATCTCGATCTCGAGCTGGGAACCCTGGATGGCGATACCGCGCTCAAAGGTCTCAAGTGCGGCAACCACACACTTGACACGGATCTTTACGAACTCACCATGGCTGCCGGTTACCTCGTTTCAAACAAGAGCAAACAAAGAGCCTGCTTTGATCTGTATTATCGCCAGAATCCTGATGGAGGAGGCTTTTGTGTCTTTGCAGGGCTGGAAAGCGTCATTCATTATGTCAATTCGCTCAAAATCTTTCCCGATGACGTGGATTACCTCAAGAGTCTGGGCATCTTCTCAAAAGAAGCCTTAACGGAACTCGCCAAAGGCATAAAGTTCACCGGCGATATTTGGGCTGTCCCTGAGGGCACCGTGGTCTTCCCGAATGAGCCCCTGATCCGGGTGATCGGACCGATCGCTGAAGCTCAGATTCTCGAAACCACGCTGCTGGCCATGGTCGGGCACCAAACGCTCATCGCCACCAAAGCCGCCCGCCTCAAGACAGCCACAAAAGGCGCACCGGTCATAGACTTCGGCACCCGGCGGGCTCATGGCGTTGAAGCGGCTCTCTATGGAGCCAGGGCAGCCTACATCGGGGGATGTGAAGGCACGTCCAATGTAAGAGCGGGCAAACTCTTCGGCATTCCGATCCGAGGGACCCACGCCCATAGCTGGGTGGAGAGTTTCGACACGGAAATCGAATCATTCCAGACCTTCTCACGGATTTTCCCTGACAACTGCGTTCTTCTTGTGGACACCTATGATGTGGTGGAAGGCGTAAACAACGCGATTCGAGTTGCAGAGGAGATGCGAGCGACCGGGAAGACCTTGAGAGGCATCCGGATCGACAGCGGGGACCTGGCGTATTACTCCAAGGTGGCCAGGAACAGGCTCGACGAGGCAGGCTTCCCGGAAGTGAAGATCTTTGCCAGCAGTGACCTCGATGAATGGCTCATCGAAAGCCTCAGAGACCAAGGCGCACGAATTGACGTCTGGTGCGTGGGAACCAAGCTGATGACCTCGTATCAGACTCCGGCGCTCGGGGTGGTGTACAAGCTCATGGCCGCGGGCTACGGAAAAGACAGGCTCATTCCCAAAATCAAAATTTCCCAGAACCCGGAGAAGGTGACCAACCCGGGGGTGAAGAAGATCGTGCGCTTTTACAACTCCCGGGGATTCATGATGGGCGACCTTCTCACGGATGTGGAGGAGCCTCTTCCCTCAGGGGAACCGGTCATCGCTCATCACCCCATGTATGATTACATGAAGAAGACCTACCGGCCCCCCTATGAAGCCAGGGAGATCATGGTGCCTATCTTCAAAAACGGCAAACCGGTCTACGAGCCACCTTCCCTTCAGGATGTGAGACAGCATGCGGCAAAGGAACTGGAGAGTCTGGAGAACGAAACCAGGCGGTTCACGAATCCTCACCTCTACAAGGTCTCCCTTTCCGATGCGCTTCACCACATCAAGAAGAATCTCCTTCTCTGGCACCATGAAAACGCTTCGAACGGCAGAACCTAACTAGAGCGCCTTTGCCGGAGCGACTGTTGCCATCGGAATTGTCTTCGGCACGGG
>CAZOLJ010000179.1:0-2927 GCA_964580575.1 uncultured Desulfobacteraceae bacterium | reverse complement strand
ATTGGTCGAGAACCCTTAACAGATCCAGAGATAAACAGCACGCAGGGTGTCCTAGGCACTGGGGGCGTTGCCCAACTCACTTCATTGCGGAGAAAAAACTACAAGAATCCAAAGCCTATTTTACATGCAACCGTTTCAGGCAAATGGACGATTAGGAGCGACAGGTCTCAGAATACTCGAACGGAAGCCCTGAATCTGATCAGGAACCGCAAAGGGAAAACCCCTCATATTGTTTCTGTCACGGCAGAACCTATGCCAACAAGAATCGCCTCGTTAGCTATGGGAACAGGGGATATTGATTGCGTCTATCACATGGCCCTTCATGAACTCACATCCTCGGTCGAAGAGAATAGAAATGAAGATCAGCGTGACATGCTCGATATACTGGTGACTGGGAAAAGACTAAGGGACATAAGCGACCTTCCATTTGATCTCGTTTCGTGAGCGCTGGCATGAGTCTTTAAAGCCCTTCCTCCGCACTCCTCACTGTTTTCTGGTATTCCTCATGAAGGAGGTCGGCGTCAAATCGATAGCCCTCCACGAGCATGGCCTCTTTTTCTTCGTTTGAGAAATATCCCATGATCGGCAGGAAAAAATTCTTGTCCTCCTTCTCGATATGCTTCGGGTAGAACCCGGTCAGTGTCCTGATACACTCAAAGATTTCGGAAAGCGCACGCTCATCGCCCTTCACGTACCTTGAATTTGCCTCCACGAGCCTAGCGGTCACCTGCCTGCCCCGCTTGTGGTCTTCGATCAACTCCTCCATGATGGCCTGATGTTCTGCGGCGATCTTCTTTTTCTTGACCTCCCGAAAGAGGATGTCCTCCTCTTTCCCGTGGTGGCACCGATCCGCATAGGCTCTGATAAAATCCGTTGCTGTTTCTATGAAACGGGGATTGATCTTTTGTTGCGCCTCCGCTCGGAGAAGCTCGTGTTTCATGACTTTGATCATCCGTTCAATCAGCCGATGCTCAATCATCATGGGTCCGATCGGTAGCATTTCAATTTCCTCCTGTCCCAGCAGGTAGAATAGCTACGAGACCGCTCAAGGTTATCCTGAGCGGCTCTGAAGGCTTTTCAGGCCTTGATCACAGCCCTGTCCTCTCGCCCACAAAGGTGGCATGAGCTGTGGAATTTGCGTAGGTGCCGGCTGGGAGATCAGGATACGAGTGAAGAGCTATTCCCAGTGAATGCAGGACACAGGGCAGGCTTCCATGGCATCTTCAATGCATTCCACAGGGCCGCCCTCGGGTTTGACGACTTCTGACTTTTCTCTGTCTTTATCCAGGTTGAAGACTTCGGGACAGACGTCTTCACAGTTGCCGCAGCCGATGCATTCCTCTTCGTCAATGACCACTTTCTTAGCCATCAAAGTCTCCATTTCAAATAGGTGGCGCGATGGTGACCAGGGCCCGCAACTCGCTCTTGGCCTTGAGCCCGTGGGGTTCGGCGATGTCGCACACAAGCACATCGCCTGCTCGCGCCGGAAGGGTGGCGCCGTCTTTTCCAAGGAACTCCCCGACCCCTTCGATGATGACAATGCTCACCTGGCCTTCAATGTCATGGCTGTGAATCGGAAGTTCCTGGCCGGGCCTGAAATTGAAATTGATGATTTTGAAATAAGGGGAATCGTGGACAAGCAGCCGTTTGATCGCCTTTTCTTCAAAACCGCTCGACTCATAAAGGCTGACTCTTTTCATGGGTGCCTCCTTTCTCCCGGTTACATGTCTCTGAGATAAACCTTTTCGTAAAGCTCTTCCAAGCGGACAAGATGGCCTTTCTCTCTCGTGTAACAAAGGTTGCCCATGAGATTCTTCTCTGCTATCGCAAGAGGTTCAGGCCGGAGATATGAACCTGTTTCACACAAAACAAAATCTAGTCATACATAGGGTGTTCAACAAGGGCAGATTCCTGGGGGCGCGGGAGACGGCCTGCTTTGCCTCGTCAGTCCAATCCACAATACGACTCCGCTTGATAGAATTTACCGGATTCTACTCCTGAAAGAGGCTTTGTCCTTGATCTAAGTCAATTACCCAAAAGTAACAAGTGACGAGTGACAAGTTTTCTTTCTCTTCCTTCTGTCTACTGTCTACTGTCTTCTGTCTTCTTTCTTAAATAAACAATGGTCGCTCCCCAACCTGATCCTTCGCTGTCCAGCTTGAAATTCAGGACAAAGGGATGCTTTTCGAGCAGAGCGTGCACCGTTCGAAGGAGAACCCCGCGGCCTTTGCCATGAATCACTTTCACTTCGAGAATGCCCTTTTCACGGCATACTCGGAGATACTCATCCACAACCGAAGCGGCTTCCTTCGGTTGAAACGTGTGAAGATCCAGGATCCCGTCAATAGGCTGTTCGATGGTATCCGTCTCATCCATTAGAATTCGCCAGCGCTGAAAATCCCCCTCCTGTCCCCCTTTACATAAGGGGGAAGCCGGGTGTCTTTCGGTTTACCCCTCTTTCGTAAAGAGGGGCGAGGGGAGATTTCAGCTCAAATCTTTTCCAGGTTCATCTGGTCGCCGAACTTGGCCTCAAGATCACGGCTGAGGGCGTCATAGTCCTTTTGGGTTTCCAACTCCACAACGAGATCGCGATCATCGAGCACTTTGAGGAAGCCGTGCTTCTTGACGACATCCAACACTTCCTTTACATCCGTCGTGACCCAACCCTTCATTCGCATGACGAGTTCATCGCCTTTGAAAGGGCGCTCGATCGTGAGGTCCACCCGTCTTTTCTTGGCCTCCCAGCCGATCACGGCGGGTTGAACGACAACAGGCGTCACGGGGTCATGCATGGCAGCGCATCGGAACCAGAGTTTAGCTCGAATCATTACATTCCTCCTAAGAGATTGCTGAAAACCGCCCATCTACGTCGTTGCCCTCACCCCTCGTCGTTGCGACGTACTGGACTGTACGACTCACTCCTCGGG
>CAZOLJ010000178.1:0-3011 GCA_964580575.1 uncultured Desulfobacteraceae bacterium | reverse complement strand
CTTAGGATCGGTGAAAAAATAGATTCACATTTTCGAAAGTTCAATTGTATCGTTCCAGTTAGGAAAAATGTCGTGCTGCTTGACGAAGATCTGTTGCATTTCTTTGTCTGAGATCTTCTCTCCTGTTTCGTACTGTTTGTGAATCATTTGAGCACTGACGCGCAAACCTGTGGTGGTTTTAGTGGTTCGGATGTATTTCATAATTTTTTCATAGGAGATTAAGGGTTCGCCCGCCCAGTTTTTTGAGACTTCAGCGAACAGTCGATGTTCGATGGGATTCCACTTGGATGAACCTGGCGGATAGTGACAGATAGTAAGGGGGATACCAAATGGCTTGCACAGTTCATTTTGAAGGCGGTATTTCCACACCCGGGAGCGGGAGGAATTACTCCCTCCGCAGTCTGCCAAAATAAGAAGTCTGTTAGCATTGGGCCAGGTTTTCTTACCGCTTGTTTTCCACCACTGTGCGATGCATCGCACCGCGAATGCAGGAGTATCATGGGAATCTCCAACGTAGATATTGCCTCTGTTATTTTGCATGTCGTAGATTCCGTAGAGGATAGCGGCGCCTTCTGCGTCTGAGGGAAAATCATGGTCTTTCACAGGAATAGATTCACACTTCCAGGCTTTGCCGCCGTTCTTGAAGTTGCCGACCAGTTCTCGTTTTTTGCTGTCCACGCTTATGGTGGGATCACCTGTATTGGCAAAAGCTTCACGCATTTCACTGATGTAGTGAAATTGGCGATCCCGGTCCTTGCGCGATGGTGGATTCTTGATGCCCGATTCAATAGTCTTACGGTTAAGGCGCAAAGAGAACTTCAAGTCTTTGAGCAATCGCCCCACCGTTTTCGCGCTGACCAGGATGCCATAGCGCGCCAATTCATCGGCAAGTTTGTGCATTGTCTTGTGCGTCCATTTCAAACCAGTAATAGGATCTCCGGCCGTATCATTTTCCATCAGTCGCTTGATATTCTCGACAATTTCCGGCGTTTTTTTTCCATTGCTTTGCGGCCAGCCCCTTGCTT
This sequence comes from uncultured Desulfobacteraceae bacterium, assembly GCA_964580575.1. GTDB lineage: Bacteria > Desulfobacterota > DSM-4660 > Desulfatiglandales > HGW-15 > CAVPDE01. The sequence continues at coordinate 1,986 of CAZOLJ010000178.1, read as the reverse complement.
GCGAACACGTCCCAGCTGGACCTGTCCTCCAAACAGTTCGCGACGGCCCTTGGCCACGGTATGCACATCCAGACCGAGCAACTCGGCAATCCTGCGATCCCCTCCATGGCCCATTTTTTGTGCTTCCAGCCCAGCATACAGTCGGCGCTGTTGTTCATCCAGTAGACTGAAAAACAGAATGATAGCCGCTTTGAGCTCATGGGACAGCACCTCGATTTCAGTCGGAAGACCGATCGCAGCATCGGTTGCGCTTTTTTCGCGCATCAGCAATTGGCTTCGCAGATTATCCCGGCCAGTGGAAAAGTACGTATACAGACCGGAGAGCTTCTCACGATGAATAGATTTGCGCTGGTACAATTGTCGCAGGGGTCGCTTCACCTCAACGTGCAGAATGCGCTCCAATTCCTGCGCCGTCCAACCAGCCGTGGCCACCTCGATGAATTCCTTCACTGTCGCTATCAGGTTCCCATACTTGGAGAACCAAACCGAGTGGTGCGACCACAATCCTTGCTCATCGAACTCGGGGATCTCCTGCAGAGTGTAGTACTTGCCACGGTGCGAATAGCTGCTCAGATACCCCAGCTCCTTCAAGCGGCGAAAGACTGTCATCGTTCCGGTCGTGCCCAAGGCTGCTTTCAACTGCTCCAAAGTCGCGATTTTCTCGCGCTGCAGCAAGGACTGAAACACATCGGAATTGTCAGTCAGATTTTTCATGGTGGTATAAGTACCCCTATCGTGGCCCCAAATAAGAGTAACTATACCACAAGAACCCCCTTAAGTCAATCGAAAATTATGCTTAAAACTCATAGTAGGCAAACATTTTGTCTCAAGGCATAAAGACGACTCGATTTTATCATCGTCATAGTTGCTCCCTAAACTGCAATTTTATCTATCCATGAACCCTTAGATATGTCTGACGAGTCACCGCTGCATGCCTGCACTTTTTCACAACGGTCTAAATTCGAATCCCCCGCCCTTGAAAAGTTCTTCCTCGGGTTTTCACGACAGGTATTCCTCCGTCAGCCCAACCGTGTCTGATCCAATCCTCGATCCCTTGAGTTCGCCGCCAGAATCAACTCCTTCTCTCAGGGTCTTGCTTGCAAGTCTCGGAAATGATAGCATTGAACAGCTTTAGTCGCTGAAAGGAAAGGAACCATGAAGACATTCTCCATTGATCTGCCGGACAAGCTTGCTGCAGAGATCGATGCCTATGTCAAAGCAGGTTTGTTCAGGTCTGAACCTGACGCGGTTCTAGCTGCCATGTCGGAGTTTGTTCGCAGGAACCGACTGGACCTGATGGAACGTTTCGCTCGCGAGGATATTAAATGGGCAAAGAGGGAGGCATTGGCTCCTGAATGAGAATCATCGTATGTGATGCGGGCCCGCTCATTCACCTCAGTGAAGCCGACTGTCTCAATTTGCTCAGGCCGGCTGGAAGTCTATTCCTGCCCCATCGCGTCGCCATAGAAATCCAAACCGTCGTCGCCGCTCTAGAACCGTGGCCAGCTTTTCTTCACATCGTAGAACTAGAGCCGCACGAAAGAAAGCAAGCGGATATGTGGCAGGCGGCAGGAGATCTCCATGCCGGTGAGGCGGAAGCCCTTGTGCTGGCCCGCAGGAAGAAAGCCGATTGGTTCCTGACGGACGATGCAACAACACGCCTTTTTGTCTCCCTATTGGGTTTGGAAGTGCACGGGTCTTTGGGCATCGTTCTCTGGAATGCGGCAAAAGGTTACTTAAGCCGGGACGAAGCGGAATCAGCGTTGGAGAGACTTGAGGCAACCTCCCTCTGGCTTTCAGATAGAATTCGCCGGGAAGCCAGGCATGCCCTTGAAGAGATCATGTCTCGCAAACGAGCCGGTCGTAGGTGAAATATCGACATCCGTTGCTAGCCAAGCGATGGTGTTCTCACGCCGACAATTCCCTAAGAAATGTTTCCAGAACCCCAGGATATCAACCTGCCAGAAAACCTTGGAGATGTCTGAC
>CAZOLJ010000177.1:0-3091 GCA_964580575.1 uncultured Desulfobacteraceae bacterium | reverse complement strand
ACCTTGGACCAAGAGGATTTTTAGACGGTCTAAGCTGAACCAGAAATGGAACAGGGCTGGCGATCATCAGCCCCGTCTTTCGTTATTCAGTGTTGACTATCCTACCTTGACGGCTATTTTTCGTGGAGTTGCAGCCTCAACCTTCGGCAGGGTCAGGCTCAGGACACCCTCTTTCATTACAGCCTCTATTTTGGACTGATCAATCGTGTCGGAAAGAGAAAACTGACGGTAATACGTGCCGGTTCGGTACTCCCTGACAACGTCTTTCTCCCCGGGTCCTTCGAGAGGTGTCTCATCGGCTGTTAGGGTGAGAACGTTGTCCTTCAAATCAATTTTGAGATCCTTGGCTTTGACACCCGGCAGATCAGCCATCAAGGTGAGCTCTCGTTCGGTCTCAAAAATGTCGACTGCGGGATTAAAAACCAATCCGGGCTTGGTCAACTCCGCAGGAGTGGTCACTTCCTTTTTCTCTTTTGCTTGCAACGCTTTTGTTTCGCTCTCTGTCATGGCGAGTCCCTCCTTTCAATGAAATCATGAGCTCTTGACGGCGATCTGTCTCGGTTTGGCCGATTCGGCTTTTGGAAGAACGACCGTCAGAACACCGTCTTCCGCAAGGGCTTTCACTTTATCCACATCTAGCCGCGCGGGCAGGGAAATGACCCGACTGAAAGAGCCGGCTTCCCTTTCCCGCCTGTGGTAGCTTGCTTTTTCGCTCTCCTCAGGCAGCTTCCTTTCACCCGACAGGGTCAGGGTTTCACCAGTAACGGAAATGTCCAACTCGTCGGTCTTCACCCCCGGAAGTTCCGCACGCACATAGTAATTGTCTGGATCCTCTGTGACATTGACCAGTGGAAATACCCCGGCCGTGGGGAGCCTGAAAACGCTTCCGGTATAATTTTCCGAGAGTCTGTCCAATTCCCTTCTCCTCCTTTCGAGTTCATCAAAGGGGCTTCTCAAATCCCACAATGGCCACTCACTGACTCTTCTGAGTATCATGGTTATCCCTCCTTTCAAAAATGGCAGTCGCCAAAGAGTGGACAAAACGCTCAATCAAGACATTAAAAAGAAAACATCTTAAATGAGGTTTTCATCGACCAATGGCGACGATATGAATCGGTTAAAAGATAATCTTTCTTCGATCTTTGTCAAGAGGTTGGGTGAATGGGACGGAAGCCCTCCAAGTCTTGACACAGGCAGCCTTTGCACTAATTTTTTCAAGATAGGACTTCCAGCCCGGACACCAACCAATATGCCACTTCCAGATTCGTCCTAGCATCGATTGCGGGTTTTTATCATCCCTCGCTCTAAATTTGCATGCTTCGCAGCGATTCATGATCATATCTCCTTCTCTTTTTCGAGATGGGACTGCTCGTTAATAACTTCGGCCGACAACTTTCTCCCCTCCTTGTAAAGGACATTGAGAGCTGCATTCCCTTGTCGAAATTCGCGAAATCTATCGAGTGATTTTCCCAAAGCATGACATAGAATAGTAAGGTTCACAAAATTGTGGCTTGAGATTAACAAAGCGCTCTCAGGTGAATAGTTCTGAGTGATTCGCTCAAGCGTATCAACGACTCTATTTTGAACCTCTTGGAGGCTTTCGCCACCCGGCATTTTTAGAGTCGCTGGAGCTTCCAACCAGCGCTTACGAAAATCCGGAAAACGTTCAGCCCAGCGTTGGACTTCCATCCCATCGAATTCTCCAAGATCCATTTCAATCACACCTGGTTCTTCGAAAAGAGGAGTTGATGGGTGAAAGACCTTTACTAAACGGGCGGTCTCCATAGCCCTCGTAAGCGGACTGGAATAAATGGCAGCCAAACGTTCGTTTTTCAACGCCCGAGCCAGCGCTTGCGCCTGATCTACTCCCTCTTGGTTGAGAGGGACATCAATCCTACCCTGGAATCGATGAATCCTATTCCACTCAGTTTGTCCATGGCGAATAAGGAGAATGTGAATCGCTGAAGATTGCCTGCTATTCGGCATCCGCGTAAATCCCATCTATCTGGGGTGCGGCGGGGGATTGCACGCCGTCTTCTGGCATTGTCTTTCACTTCTGACGTGAAAACAGTTCGTTATGCGAAAATTGGTCCAAAATGTGTGCGAATTGCCAGACCGGGTGCTCAAATTCCTCCGACTTCAACCTTTCCCCGCGCGAGCTTTCTCTACGATGGGCTCGCGGAGCTTAAAAGGTTCAGTCGCACGACCACGCAATTTCAGGTTCAACATCTCCACAAACACCGAGAACGCCATGGCGAAGTAGATGTAGCCTTTCGGGATGTGTTGGTCAAGTCCCTCCGCTATGAGTGTCACACCAATAAGCAAAACGAAACTAAACGCCAGCATCTTGATGGTCGGACGGTTCTGGACGAAATCGCTGATAGCGCCGGCAAAGATCATCATGAAAACGACGGCGATGACGACAGCGGTCACCATAATGCCCAAAGCACTTGCCATACCGATAGCCGTAATAACGGAATCGAGGAAGAAGACAATGTCGAGCAGCATGATTTGAATAATGACGCTGGCAAACGAAGCCGCCACCTTTCTAGACGTTTTTCCTTCATCCCACTCCAGTTTCTCGTGAATTTCATGCGTGCTCTTGGCAATCAGGAAGAGACCCCCCCCCCGACAATGAGGATGATGTCACGTCCCGAGATCTCATTCCCCAACACGGCAACCAAAGGGGCCGTCAACCGCATGATGATTGTGAGTGAGAAAAGAAGTGCGATGCGGGTGAACATGGCAAGGATCAGACAAAATTACTTGACATCCGTGGCTTTCCGTCCCCATCTTTCAATGGGTTGGGCTTTCCCGGAGCAGCAGTTTTAGACTCCCAACAGAACAGAATTTGTCCTGCCTGGAGCATGGCTTGCACAATTTGAGCGGTTTCTCCATGAGCAACCTTCGACATGGAGGTTAAGGGGTAGAAGGGAAAACACCTAAGCTACTAAATGGTAAGGAGCCTCCAAAGTCAACAAAATCCGATACCCCATAAAACGTGACCATCCGCCTGTCCATTCATGACTCTTCACATCGAGGGACTCTTTCTTGACAAAGGGCACGAGAGGAACGCAGCATTTGACTTTTC
>CAZOLJ010000176.1:0-3141 GCA_964580575.1 uncultured Desulfobacteraceae bacterium | reverse complement strand
CCTACTTCAGTCACCCTCCGGGAGTAGTACACAATCTTTATATAGAAGCTCGTTTCTTATGGAGCTAACCCAGGTAGGCTCAGAAAATGTCCGATGGAAATGACAGCACGGAAACGCTCATCGAATCACTGCACGCATCTCGGAAAAAGCGGTCGCTCGTCATCAACCCCGACTACCTGGATGACGAGAAACTGCCCGAGCAAGACCGAACACGAGTCCTTCGAGAGATATTCAACAGGAACACTTTTTGCGGTGGTCTCTCCCTCTATAGTCGCTCGGAGCGTTGCGCGATTAAGTCCCCTTCAGTAGCAAAAAACCGAAAAGTATTTAAAGGAGTCCTACTTTCCAGTGATGACGGAAGCCAATCCGAGGGGGAACATGATTTTCAAAACCACTTACGAAGGAGCTTACCAGGGCATTCATCCGGTGCTCTGCGCACAGCTTGAACCCAGATACCTCTACCCTCAGAGATATGCCGTAAAGGACGTTTACCAGAGCCTGATAACCCCTGATTATGATCGGAATCAGTCCCTGGAACAAAGCGTGCTCAGCATCCCGACTGTGGAAGACCTGATGCAGAACAGAGGGAAAGTTATTTAGGGGAATAAAACGTACGAAGAGGAATTTAAAGAAAGCCACTGATGCAGCGTTATCAAGCTATGTTGCGTCAAAGGATTCGGTAGGACAGATTCTCGATGACCCCCATATTTCATTCGCCGTTTGCTATCTGGCGAGCCATTTTGCCTTGGATTTGGTTGATGAAAAACAGATTAACGAAATCATGGAGCACATTGAGGCGCACCCAGGGGAATTGGCAGAGGCCATTTCCAAGAATGGATAACCCAAAACCTCTGCAAAGCCCGTAGGGGATCGTCGCGGCCATGGCCACCAACAGGATCGTGCCCAGGATGCCCCAGCCATCGAAAACCCTTCCTACATGCTCCTTGAACCGAAACACTCCTACCGTGAGCATGAGGCCCACGGAGATAATCAGGGGCTTTACATAAGGCTTGTCGAAATGCTTCCGGAGCGTGAAATAGACCCATTCCGAATACTGCACCAGAATGTCGCTTGGCCGTAGCGTGTCGAGCGGAAAAAATAGGGAAGACGGCATGCGTCATCAATGGGTGCACGGGTTTAAAAACTTTGCGATTCTAGAACTGGTTGACCGGGATTGTCAGCGGCCTGCCGAGCTCGTCTGTCTGCCGAGTTGTCTCCGGGACAACCTGCCCTCGGAATGGATCATGGACGGGAAAGGGAAGGGGAGGGGAGTGTTGGGCGAGAACCAGCCTTTCGATGCGATTTTCTGTTTGAGAAATCAGGAGAAACCCTGTCGCCGGAAAAAAGTTGCCGCTTGGCACGCCAGAGCTGATGTTACATTCCGTTGCTCGGGGGTCATAAGAAATAGGATCATAGGAGAGCTTAAGGCGGTCATCATCACGCTCCAGCACCATTGCCGGAGCGATTCCGCTCATTACCGATCCCATAACCCGTTCCTGATACCTATCAAGCATGAATACTGCCTTGTGTTTCGAAAACTGGACCCTCCCCCCGCCCCGTGTTTTCGATAAACACGGAGCGTGAGAACAATGGACTGCGAAGATGGGTTCTTTCCAATAACCTCAGTGCACCGGCTGGACATAAGAGAGGCGCTTCAATTGAGCGATGAGCAGAGGGCAAAGATCACCGATGACATGGTGCGGGACATCGCCAGAAAGATGGCTGACAGCTATTGCGAGCAGCTTTTCTGGGACCATCTGCCGATTATCGCGGAATACGTGGCAGAGAGGGAGGGAATTGACCTAAAGAAGGAAACCCTGGATGAGGAGAAAGCGCTCCCTGTCAGCAAAACACAGAACACGGAGGTTAACGAAAATGAATATCTGTGAAAATTTGGACAGTAGGCAGAACGAGACTGAACGGCGTCCTGCGGATGAGGGCCTGCGGGCGCAAGATGAACAGGTGAACATGCCTAAGAGCCGAGAGGAGAGAAGAAGGTATTTCGATGCGAATTTCAAGTACGGCTCCACAACCGTCCTCAAGCATAACGGCGAGTTCTTTTTCCGTGGCGACATCCGACATTGTGGAACCGATAACATCTTCTCTAATGCCCGCAGAATCAAATCCATGATGGAATCAAACGGCCAGACGATGGGGCACATGAACTATAATGACCCGCCGACGTTCTCTTCTCAGTTTGAGTGGGAGACAGTCAGGAGAAAGAACGAAGATTTGCCAGGATGACCTGTAGAAGTTTGTGGGCGATGAAATCGAGGTTGCAGACCTCATAGGCGCTGAGCCTATCGGCCACATCTATAAAGATGGCCACTCTGCCCCTAAGAGTGCTGCGGAGCCCGCCCGCTCAAAAGGATCTGGAGATTGATACTCATGCGAGGTGGTAAAGGTGAGATGCAAAAGGTGCGGAAGCCAAATCTTCCTCGTCGACGAGACTATCACCCATCTCGAAATCGACGGCGAAATAGTCAAAGAACTCGGCAGCGGTGACCTGCACAACAGAAACTGCCTGAGATGCACCGACCTAGACTTCTATGAAGACTACGCTCACCTAGACGATGGGACCGCCAAGGGCAGAAGATGCTGCCGCAACTGTATCCACTTCAACCCCCGCGACAATACCTGCCAGGAAGGAGCGTTCTCGGAGATAGGAAACCCTGACAGAGCTCTTTCCGGGAAAGATTGCAACGGATTCAGAGCGAAGAAAACTGAATAACAGCTTTGACCTGGAAACCGGCTGAGCACAACCCTGCCTGAAGGATCTCCTTAGTGGCGAAAACCTAATCGGTATGACCGGGGCGCGAAAGATTGTATTGAAATGTGGGCGAGTGATCCTTCTTACCAACGGTTATCTTGGCAAATATTTCGTTGAAGGCTGTTATCCTGCAGTCCTGCCCTGTTGACTTTAACCAATCTCGTCATTAACTTATTTTAAGCCGCGTAACTTCAACACTTATGAAGCAAACCGCGTGACGGCTATTAGCTCACAGCTCTTAGCCTCCAAGGGTCATAATTGAGAAAAGGGAGTTTACGCGCTACACAGGGTTTCTCGGATGCACGCATAGCGACACCTCGGGAGACCAATCAAGACTTTAAGGCAGGGCCTTTCATCCCTGCCTTTATTAT
>CAZOLJ010000175.1:0-3230 GCA_964580575.1 uncultured Desulfobacteraceae bacterium | reverse complement strand
ATTCCCCTTCTCGGCGACTGGTCACCGGAAGCGAGGATCACACTGAAGTTCGGCAAGAACATCCTGATCCCTTTCGAAGAAGCAAAAGCTAAGTTCTTGGCCGGTTCTGCGGTTTTTTTGGACGCCAGGACACCGGAGCTCTACCAAGAAGGGCATATCCAGGGTGCTCGCAATGTGCCTATCGCAGAGTTCGACCAACTGGCAGGCAAGGTGTTTATGGAATTTCCAGAGGATACCCTGTTCGTGACCTATTGCGACGGCGAGGATTGCGACCTAAGCGGGCAGCTGGCCTTGAAGCTGAGAGAAATCGGATACGAGAATGTCCGCGTGCTCCACAACGGATGGACTGTGTGGAAAAACCTTCAGCTTCCCTTCCAAAGCGGAAAGGAACAAGAAGGTTGAAGCGAGGTTCCGCCCGCCGTAATGGAACAACCGTGTCCATGCCAGATCCTGGGAATCCCTATTGGGGCAACGCAGAAAGAAGTCCGGAACGCCTATCGAAGGCTTGCCATGAAGTACCAGCCGGACCACAACTTTGCCGATCCGGACGCAGAAGAAAAGTTTAAGCAGGTACTATGGGCTTATGAGACCCTCACAGGGAGTCGGAAACCTGGGGGGAGCGTTACGAATCCCACCTCCGATTGGGGTTTTGCTGATCCTTTCTCGGATTTCAGTCATCCCTTTTTAAACTTTTGCATGCTTGCGAAAAAACACTTCTTCAACGACCAAGACAAAGAACCACCATCGAAGAAGAGGCGAGGCAAAGGGATCAAACGGTGAGACAATCCAAGAAATGAAAGATGCCGGAGTACGAGGGATTTGTAGCCAGCCTAATCGACGACACTAAAGCCGAGGTGCTGATTCAGCCCGAGAAGACAGGGATCGTCGGCGCACCCGCCGTGAGCGAGAGGCTCTGTCATTGTGCATCGAGCAGCTCTCAGGTGATCATGGCTTTGACGGACTACGGCGAGCTTTGTGTTTGCCAGATCACGGAACTGCTCGGGCATACCACCGCTACTGTGTCCCGCCACATGAGCGTGCTGCAGAACGCCGGTCTTGTGAAAAGCCGGAAGGAGGGGCGCTGGGTGTATTATCGCCTTTCAGAAGCCTTTCCGCGGCGGCTCCTTCAGTGGCTTAAGGACGCAGCCGGAAATGCTGATGAGATCGTAAGGGATAAAGAAAAGATAAGAACCATCGTTTCAAAGGGACTGGATGCGTCGTGCAAAACGCAGAGGACAAGGCGTCAATGCCAGACTGCCTAAATCAATAGAGGACAGAAATAAAAGGAGGTGTCACGTCATGAACAATGACCAGGAGTTCGCCAATGAGCGGAAAATGACGAACGTGTTTGAGCGTTATCTGACGGTATGGGTTGCGCTGTGCATCATCGGAGGAATCATACTAGGCAAAATTGCGCCGAAATTGGCAAAATCTCTGGATGCCATGGCGATTTATGTGGAGGAGGCGCCGGTAGTTTCGATCCCGATCGCCATCTGCCTGTTCTCCATGATGTACCCGATCATGGTCAAGATCGACTTCGGCGAGGTCATCAAGGCCGGGAAAAGCGGCAAGCCGGTGTTTCTCACCCTTTTTGTCAATTGGGCCATCAAGCCTTTTACCATGTACGCCATCGCCATCTTCTTCCTCGGGACCCTGTTCTACGGCCTGATTGGACCTGACGCCGTGGACTACGTGAAAATGCCCTTCGGTCTGAATCTTCCCGTGGGGGCGACGCACGGCGCCGGCACGGTCGTCATGCAGGAGGGGGTCAAGATGCTTCAGGTTCCTCTGTGGCGAAGCTACTTGGCTGGCTGCATTTTGCTGGGCGTAGCGCCCTGCACTGCAATGGTCCTGGTCTGGGGCTATCTGGCCCGGGGAAACGACGGTCTGACCCTGGTCATGGTCGCGATCAACTCCTTGACCATGCTCGTACTCTATGGGGTGCTCGGGGGATTCTTGCTCGGCGTTGGCAGGCTGCCCGTGCCGTGGCAGGCTCTGCTTTTGTCCATCGCCATCTATGTCGCGCTGCCCCTCGTGGCAGGTTATCTATCCCGGAAATGGATCATTTCCACAAAAGGAGTCGTTTGGTTTCAGGAGAAATTCCTGCACGTGCTGACGCCGGTAACCATCATCGCCCTGCTCATTACTCTCGTTCTCCTTTTCAGTTTCAAGGGCGAGGTTATTGTGTCCAACCCGTTGACCATTCTGTGGATCGCCATCCCCCTGTTTATTCAGACCAACTTGATTTTTTGGCTGGCCTATGGTCTGGCCCGGCTGCTGCGCCTCTCCTATGAAGACGCAGCACCTGCCGCCATGATCGGGGCGTCGAACCACTTTGAGGTCGCCATAGCGACCGCGACCATGCTTTTTGGACTGTCGTCGGGAGCTGCCCTGGCCACGGTGGTGGGCGTGCTGATCGAAGTACCGGTAATGCTGATGCTGGTGAAGATCTGCCTGAGAACGGATCACTGGTTTCGACCTTCTCGGGCCACTAGCACCGCAGCGCTATCAGGAAAGGTCCAGGGTATTTAGCATCTGAGGGCTGTTCACCCTCATGCTTCTTTGTTCATGAAAAGTTCCTGAGTGCGAAGGCACGCACCTGATGACCAAAGGAATCATTTTGTGGTGATCGAAAGGAGGATTGTTATGGAAAAAACAGAAAAACTCGCAAATGATTTCAAGGCGCTCACCAACGAGGAAAAATTCGCTTTCATGAAAGAGGTCATGCCCTCTATGGCCGAGATTTTTTCAAATGACCCACAGAAAATGATGGCTGAAATGATGCCCTTCTGGATGAACATGATGAGATGCAGGGGCATGGACATGGACCGGATGCGTTCCATGATGAAGAAGATGATGGGATGAACTGAGTTCAGAGGGTAAATATGACGGAGAAAAAAGAGGATATGGCGAAGGCCCCGCTTGAGGAGCCACAAGACGCTCACAGCATTTCCCAGCATGAAGACAAAGGATGAGTGGACGGGTGAGCCTTCCCCCCGCCCCCAGTTGGCCGGCGCATGCTGAAATTTCCCGATGACACGCAGGTAGGCGTCCTAGGTCTGGACGACATCATGGCTGAACTTTACGCTGAAGGCAGACAAGCGAGCGACGAGACCGCCGAGGAGATCATCAAGAGAGTGGAGGTAAAAAACAACTATGTCCCCTCCTCTGATCGAGTCCGTAAGGAGTACGCCTATGTCCTGCTGAAGGAATACAGAACCTACGTTAAG
>CAZOLJ010000174.1:0-3302 GCA_964580575.1 uncultured Desulfobacteraceae bacterium | reverse complement strand
ATGGGTAACTGGTTCAAGACGACGCTGTTGATGTCTGCCTTGACCGCGCTCATTGTCTTCATCGGGAATCTGCTGGGCGGACAGAACGGCATGATTCTCGCTTTTGTCTTTGCCATAGGCATGAACTTTTTCAGCTACTGGTTCTCCGACAAGATCGTTCTCAGGATGTACAAAGCCCAGGAGGTGACCCCGAGCGAGAGCCCTGAGCTTCACCAGATCGTGGCTGGGCTGGCCCGGAAGGCCAATATTCCCATGCCGCGCATCTACATCATTCCCGAGGACTCACCCAACGCCTTTGCCACGGGCCGAAACCCGGAGCATGCAGTCGTTGCTGTGACCGAAGGCCTTCTGAAGCTCATGAACAGGGATGAACTGGAAGGGGTTCTGGCTCACGAACTCGCGCACGTGAAAAACAGAGACATCCTGATAGGCTCTATCGCAGCCACCATGGCAGGGGCAATCATGATCCTGGCCAACATGGCTCGGTGGTTTACGTTTATGGGCGGAGGATCGAGCAGCAACAACCAAGAAGGCGGAAGAGGGCTGGGTGGAATCGGTCTTATTGCAATGAGCATCTTAGCTCCACTGGCTGCGATGCTCATCCAGATGGCCATATCCAGATCAAGGGAATATCATGCGGATGACTCAGGCGCCGAGTTTGCAGGACACCCCAACGGGCTTGCCAACGCGTTGAGGAAACTCGGTACGTATACGAAGAAGCTCCCCATGGACGCCAGCCCCCACACAGCGCACATGTTTATCGTGAATCCTCTGAGCGGCACAAGCTTGATGAGTCTCTTTTCCACTCATCCTCCTCTAGAGAAGAGGATAGAGCGTCTCACCGGAATGCCTCCTTCCATCCATGAAGGGCCATCAGGAGGGGCATCGGGCGGGGACACTGGAATCAACCAAGCTAAGGATGCTTGGAGACACCTCTCTCGCTAGGCTACAGCTTTGTCGCGATTTTATGCTTCGGGGCCCCCGCCGTGTGGTGGGCCATGAACCTCTCTCAACGGGTCAGGCCCTTATCCTTACGCAGCGTTTTCTGGGAAAGAAGTGGTTAGGCAGCCCGAAATCCAACATTACAACGGAAAGAACCAGTGTTTGAACCGGGCATCTGAAAAATTCAAAATGCTTTGCATGAGCTCCATGACTTTCTTGGTCACAGGCCCGGGCGCCTCAAGAGTACGGTCCTCAAATCGATTTACAGGCGAGACCTTTCTGCTTGTGTGACACACAAAAATCTCATCTGCTGTGAAAAGCGCTTCCGGCAAGATTGATTCTTCAGACACCGGTATGTTGTTACGAGAGGCTGCCTCAAGAATGGACATGCGGGTGATGCTCGACAGGATTCGACCCAAGGGAGGCGTCCTGAGGATGCCGTCTTTTACCAGGAAGACGGATTCAATCGACCCTTCCGCCAAAAAGCCGTCCGTCCCCAAAACCAGACCAACATCAAACCCCCGCTGGTTCGCATCTCTTCGCGCCAGATAGCCGTTCAGGTAATTGGAACAGGCTTTTGCCGCAACCGGTACGGTTTCAGGATGTATTTTGCGCCATTTTGAAAGACAGGCGGATATCGGCTGAGCATTGCCCATGCCCAGTTCCTTGCTATCGGGAATCGCAAAGATGGCCAGATCCAGCTTGGATTCGAGGACCAGTTGAATCACCGCCTCTTCTCCCCAATAGGCCATGATCTTGATCAAGCCTCTGCCCATGTTGTTGACCTTGACTGTCTTGGCGACAGCCTCCGCGATTTCCTCCTTCGTATACGCCATTTCCATGCCCAGAAGCTCAGCGCTTTTCATGAGCCGGTTGAGATGCTGGTCCATGCGAAAAGCCACAGGGCCGTCCTCTCCCTGATAAACGCTGAAAACGTCAAAGAGAGCAGAGCCTCGTGAGAGTCCATGGGACAGAACAGGCACCGTGGCCTTTTCCCAAGGGATCAGATCGCCATTTACCCAGACTTTGCCTTTTTCTTTCATCCTCCTACCCTCTCTCAGTTTATGCCGCCGTGAGCATTCCAGCGAATTAGTCCGAACACGTTAGGTTATCTAGCATCCAGCCCCTTCACCCTTCCCCTCTCCCCCAGGATGGGGGAGAGGGGAAGGGTGAAGGGGGCATAGTGAAAACTCTCGGAAGACTACCAAACTCACTTCTAAACATCAAGAGGTGGGAGGTGGCGGAGTTTTGCTAGCCCTCCTCATACGCCAGATCCTCATCAGTAACCTTTCCCTTGAACAGATGATAGGTCCAGATCTGATAGGCCAGGACGATGGGGACAAAGATCAGTGCGACGATGAGCATAATTTTGAGTGTGAGCGGGCTCGACGACGCATTGTGGGCCGTCAGGCTGTACTGGCTGTTGATGCTGGAAGGAAACAGGTTCGGGTACAGTCCGATGATGCCGAAGAACGTCGCTCCAATGATGGTGAGAGCCGAAGAGAACCAGGCTTTCCAAAGGGCTCCGATTTTGAGGAACACTTTGGTGCCCAAGAGGGCTGCCACGGTGACCAGCACCACAAGGAAGAGAGCCGGATGAGCGATGTAGTTGTCGTAGAGAGGGGTCGCAAACTTCGTGGCAACAAGGAATACCACGGCCACGACGAGCAACGCGTACCACAGCTTGTGGGCCGTGCTCACGGCCCGATCATGGAGATCTCCTTCTGACTTGATCGAGAGCCACAGGGCGCCGTGAACCAGGAAAAGACAGAGGAACAGGATCCCGCCCAGAAGGCCATAGGGGTTTAACAGAGTGAAGAGAGTGCCATGGTAGATGCCGTTCTGATCGAAAGGGATTCCGCGAAAGATGTTGGCAAAGGCCACGCCCAGCAAAATCGCAGGGGCCAGGCTCCCGATGAACAGGCACGCGTCCCAAAGCTTGCGCCAACCCGCGCTCTCCACTTTGCTTCGAAATTCAAAAGAGACTCCCCGAAAGATGAGAGCAAAAAGAAGCAGCATCAGGGCAGAGTACAAGGAACTGAACATTACGGCGTAGACCGCGGGAAAAGCAGCAAAAGTCACTCCGCCTGCGGTGAGCAGCCACACCTCATTGCCGTCCCACAGAGGCCCCATGGCGTGGATCATGACTCTTCGGTCGTTCTCACTCTTTCCCAGGAACGGGAGCAGGCTCCCCAGTCCCAGATCGAATCCGTCGCTGATAAAATAGACGGCCCAGAGAAGCCCCCAGAGGAAGAACCAAACATCTTGAAGTATCATACTGAATCTCCTTTCGTCACGAAGTGGTCGTAGCAGTTAAGCTCCCGACCGGCTCAGGCCCTTTCATCGCATGCCTTGCCATG
>CAZOLJ010000173.1:0-3303 GCA_964580575.1 uncultured Desulfobacteraceae bacterium | reverse complement strand
TAATCCTTCGGCATCGCATTCCCTCCTAGACAAGATTCACTAAAAGGAAACACAGGCCATATGATCTTATGCATTGAAAATGTAACAAAAGAAGCCTGACAGTTAAGACCGCTCGCCGGAGACGAGCATGCCTTCTTGCGCAATCCGTGCTTTGTACTTGCACAGCATACCACAAAACTGGTGACAGGTCAGCCTTAGCATTCGTATCGTTATGTTGCGAGAGTGGTTATGATGTGAGTATATAGATCCCTCCATCTTATTCCATCCATCCTTTTGCAAGGGTCCTTTGAGTTCTTTGCCTCAATTGCTCCGTACTGCAAGTCAGAACCGTCCGCGGAAGTCATTTTCTTGACTTTGAGGGTCTTTCAACGTTTAATGATTCCATTATTTTCCTTTCCATTCTTTAACCTCCATAGCGGAGGTCTTTCATGGCTATATCATGCAAAATATGCCTGCTTATACCCTCACGGAACACTTCTCGTTTTATTGGAAGCCACACATCGCCGCGTTTAGGATCGCCCAACCATCTATCTGTGTTTGACCCCCGGGAGGCCAGAATTATGCCAATTCAGGGGACGTCACGTGCGACCGCCGCCAGGTGGTTGGCTACTTCTCCGCTACGCTATTGAAAAAGCCTTGAGGTGCTTTAGGTTTGTTTTTTGTGTGTAACGATTTTGCATGAGCGAGCATCCATCAAACCATTGACCGGAGGGTTCTATGGCCAATTCGATTCTTGAAAAGCTGAAAGGTCTCTACCCCGAAAAATTCGCATCTGAAGAGGACATCTTCAACACCATCCACCGAGGGGACAGGATTTTTATTGGAACTGCCTGCGGAGAGCCACAGTATCTCGTGAAGGCCCTGATCAACTATGTGACCTCGCACCCGAAAGCCTTCTTCGACGCAGAGGTTCTCCAGGTCTGGACTCTCGGCGTTGCGCCATACACGGATGAAAAATTCAAGGACAACTTCCGGCACAATTCCTTTTTCATCGGAAAGAACACGAGGAAAGCCGTGAACGAGGGGATTGCCGACTACACTCCCATTTCGCTCTCCCAGGTGCCGCGCTTGCTGCGACGAAAGTCCGTCCCCGTGGACGTGGCCCTGATCCAGACCTCTCCGCCTGACAAAAACGGTTACATGAGCCTAGGTCTCAGCGTGGATATCACCAAAGCCGCTGTGGAAAATGCCTCCAAAATCATTGTCCAGGTGAACACGAATATGCCTCGTGTTCACGGTGAAACCTTTTTGAACATCAAGGATGCAGATTTCATCGTTCCCTATGATGAACCTCTCCTAGTCTTCGAAGAAGTTGTCTCCGATGAGATTGCTCAAAAAATCGGAACTTACGTCGCAAGGATTGTTGAGGATGGAGACACGATCCAGGTCGGGTATGGCAGCGTGCCCAATGCGATTATTTCCGCCCTCCGGAGCAAAAAGCACCTGGGCGTCCACACGGAGCTTATGTCGGATGGGATTGTCCAGCTCATGAAAGATGGCGTTGTGGACAATTCCATGAAACCCATCAACCGCGGCAAATCTGTGGCCTCTTTCTGTATGGGCAAAAAGGAAACCTACGACTACATCCACGACAACCCCAGCATTGAGTTCAGACCCATCGATTACACAAACGACCCTCAGGTGATCGCGGCCCACAGACAGGTCACGGCGATCAACAGCTGCATCCAGATCGATCTGACCGGGCAGGCGACTGCCGAGTCCATCGGCAGGAAGTTTTTCAGCGGCATCGGCGGCCAGGCGGATTTCATGCGAGGGGCGGTCCTCTCCCCGCGCGGGAAAACGATCCTAGTCATTCAGTCGACGGCCAGCAAGGGGACCGTCTCTCGCATCATCCCCTTTGTCCCGGAGGGAGCTGGGGTCACCCTGGGCCGGAGCGACATTCACTACGTTGTCTCAGAGTACGGCATCGCTTACATTCACGGGAAGAACATCCGGGAAAGAGCTATGGAACTCATTGCCATTGCCCATCCCGAGTTCAGACCCTGGCTCATTGACGAGGCCAAACGGCTGAACCTCATCTACAAAGACCAGAAGTTCATTCCCGGCAAGAAGGGCGAATACCCCTCAGAACTGGAAATCTACAGAACCACAAAAACCGGGTTTGAGATTTTCATGAGGCCCGTCAAAATCAGCGATGAGCCTCTGCTGAAGGATTTGTTCAATTCTCTTTCCGATAAGAGCCTTTACCGCAGGTTTATTTCCCTTCGCAAAGACGTGCCGCACCAGCAGCTGCAGGAGTTTGTCGTCATTGACCACTCGAAGGAGATGGTCATCGTGGCCTCCGTGAAATTGAGAGACAGGGAGGAAGTCGTGGGCCTGGGCCAGTACAGCATTTCCGAGACGTCTCACACGGCCGAAGTCGCCTTCGTGGTCAGTGACGCTCACCAGGGCCAGGGAATCGGAACAGAATTGCTTTCCTACCTGACCTATCTAGCCAGAAGGAACGGCCTTCTAGGCTTCACCGCGGAAACGCTCATGGAGAATCGCCCCATGCTCCGGGTCTTCGAAAAAATGGGCTACGACATGCAGAAGGGAGGAGAAGGAGGCGTCCACGAGCTAAAAATGATGTTCAAGGAGCGAACCCAGTGAGTCAGCAAGCACCATTCATACCCCCGGCGCTTCGCTGCGGGGGCGTCTATGAAAGAAACATGCAAGTTTCTTAGGAGTAAGAAGTGAGCAGTTTGAACTGATCTTCACGGAGGCAATCATCCCCAGAACCCTATGGCTTCTGTGGAGCGCCCACAAGCATGCGCCTACTAGAATGATTCGATTTCGGTCATCTCTGCGGTTTCGAATTCCACGAGCATATTTCAATTCCTGATCGCGTTGGTGTGATTGCTGGATTCTCCTATTATCGGAAGGAAACTGGGTGGGGCATTATCTGAAGAATATTTGCTTGATGGCTGATTCCAAATAGGCTTCATCCGGTATTGATTACCGTTCCAATACTCGAAAATGGCCTGCTTATGATTTCGCTGCGAAACTGCACATGCCAACTAGTCGGATTTTGTTGACTTTGGAGGCTTCTTACCATTTAGTAGCTTAGGTGTTTTCCCTTCTACCCCTTAACCTCCATGTCGAAGGTTGCTCATGGAGAAACCGCTCAAATTGTGCAAGCCATGCTCCAGGCAGGACAAATTCTGTTCTGTTGGGAGTCTAAAACTGCTGCTCCGGCAAAGCCCAACCCATTGAAAGATGGGGACGGAAAGCCACGGGTGTCAAGTAATTTTGTCTGAGGCTTGCTCAAAGGTTTTTGTAGCGTTTCCCAGAGATTGTATGGCC
>CAZOLJ010000172.1:0-3325 GCA_964580575.1 uncultured Desulfobacteraceae bacterium | reverse complement strand
TTATACTGGCCAACATTGATTGATGTCCAGAACGAATCCAGTGAGTTCTGCTCCACATTTCTGCGCCTTTCCCTATTTCTGTCAAAGACAGCTCGATCAAGTTCTCCATCCGTTATCCAGCATCGCTTCCAGGCCTCAAATCCGTCATCCTCGGCTCAGAAACAGAAATCAGGATTGTCCTTCACGTGTATGACGAGCTCGGCAGGCAGGTGAGCATTCCCGTCAGTCAGTTCTAGAACCGCAAAGTATTTAAACCCGTACATCCATTGAGTGAGGATGCCATCGTCACTTTTCTTGCCGCTCGACAGGTTTCAGCCGAGCGAGATCCTCGCGCAATATTCAGAGTGGGTCTATTTCACGCTCATCCTGGTCTTTTTCGTCTCTGTCGCCGGCATCAAGCTCAGGAAACATTTCAACAAGCCCTATGTGAAGCCCTTGATCATATCCGTGGGCCTCATGCTGACAGTGGGCGTGTTTCGATTCAAGGAGCGGGTCGCAGAGGTTTTCGAAGGCTGGGGCATCCTGGGCACGATCTTGTTGGTGGTTATGGTGGCGACGGTCCCCTACGGGCTATGCAGAGGTTTTGGTTTATCCAATCCGAGGGCTTTCTTCCTGACCTATATTCTGATATATATCCTGTCTTGGGTGAAATTCCCCGGTTTCTATGAAGCCCTTGCTGAGAGCAACTTCGGTCTCATAAACCTGATACTGCTGATTGTTTTCTTTGTCGCCGTGTTCAATATCTTCAAACCCGGCAAGCTTTTCTCCTTCTCGAAGGGCGATATGGTTTCCAACGGCCCTGTCGCGCGTGAGATAGACCGAGAGATCGCAGTCGAGAATCAGGAAAAAGACATTGTGGCTGATGGCGCTGAGAAAATGACCAGGATCGAGATCCGCACCGTAGGAGACATCGAAAAAGCTCTTTCCGATATAGAGCGCATCATCGAGGCCAATAGAAACAACCTTCCGCGAGCAGAGCGGGAAAGGATCGCGGGCATACTCAATCAGATTGCCAGGGATGAAAACATCTTCAGGGACAGTATCCGGGGGCTTCAGAAGCTTTTCCAGAGATTGGACGCTGTGGACGCTCAGCATTATCAGGAACTCAAAGAGCGATTGGCAAAGGCTACCGGCAAGGAGAAAAAGCTTCTAGCCGTGGAGCTCGAAGGGCAGGAGGAGAAACTCAGGCTGGAGAAATCCATCTTCGAACTGGAAGGGAGGCTCGGGCAGGGTTTGAACTCTCTGCATCAGTTTCTCAGCGCGGCGGTTGACCGCATTCGGAGATCACCCTACGCTTATGATGCCAAGGGACCGTTATCGCAGGCGAGGCTGGTTCTGAATGACATCCTGACCTTGATCAAAGAGGCTAAAGCGCTTGAAGACAAGCTCGTCGGCTTGGTCAAGGCAGAAAAGAAGCTCCTGAAAAAGGAGCGGGAGGTGACCTAATGAAATTGTTTCTTGAAAAGGTCACTGCGTCGGCGGATGCAGGCTACCAGGCCTTCAAGCAATTCTTCCATGAGCTGTAAAAAAAACCTAATTCCGCGTCCGTCTTGAAGCGAGCCCTGATAATTTCAACCACTTTGTGTTCGGTCGTTGCGCATTTGAATATACCAAAGCTAGGTAGTCTATCGATAGGTTCTTGCCCCTTTACGGGGACGCTTAGGAAACACAGAGGGCACTGAACACCACATGGTTAAGAAGATCGCAGGCCTTCGATAGTGGATAGCTCGGTCTGCCTGCGTAAATGCCAGGGTTATTGTAATTTCGTTTATTGACAATTCTTATGCTTATGGAAAGAATCTGCCTCGTGTCAAAACGCATCTTTGGCGTGCCGACATTCTTCAACTTTGCCATCGCCGACGGGCTATACAATCTGCTCTTTCCAGACAAAACCGGAATCAAAGGGGTCTAAAAGGCCTGATTTCTAGTTCCCCTTCAGCTTCTAAGACGAATGTAAGTGAAACAAAACTCAGGAAACTCCAGTGATTATTCCCTTGCTATCGGCGAGCTCCAACAAACGAAACCTTCCAGAACTTGGCATCATCTAAAGGAATTCTTTGCCTCACCCAGCTCTGACCACCGTCATTCGTAGCTAAAATAATCCCTTTCGGTAACAGATCAGGCGAATCTGTGTATCCTACCACCAATGCCCTTTGGTCATCGATGCAAGTCAAACCTTCATACCTGTAATTTGTGTCGGGAATGAATTGGTCGACGCGGATTTCTCCGCTCTCTAGACGCGCATTGTAAATGATCCCGTAGCCTTCTAAGGAACTCTGAAATTGCACAAGCCAAACCTTGTCGGCACTGTAAGCGCACATATCGTCTATGTCATTCGCTCCGCCTACATTTCCTACGTTTATCCAATTTTCTCCACCGTCTGCCGTACGGTACAAGCTGCCGTCACCCCATGCGGCTGCCCAGACCACCCGCAGCGAATAAGCACTGACCATATGCACCTGGCAATCGTTGGAGATAGCACAGGGTATGTATTCCTGCCGCCATATTTCTCCATTGTAAAGAGTGTGAATCATGCCCAAGTGCCCGCCTTCTTCGCCAAATTCGTCGGCAATCCAGACATTGGCGTTAATCATCCCCTTGTTTCTACCTGAGAAATCCTCAGTCCGTACTTCCCTGTAACCGATTGCATCCATGCGATTAACTTGTTTGATCACGAAATCTGGATGCTCCACAATGCTCCATACCTTGCCGCCGTCGGTCGTGTGTAGTATCGTCCCCATGAGGCTGACCGCCCAAGCCTCATCGCGAGTCAAGCCCTTGATGCCTTTGATGGCATCCATGCCCTTTGGCAGCTTCTGTTTGGTCCATTTCGCACCGCCGTTGGTGGTGTGCAGGATCATTCCGCTGTTTGAAACTTTGGAGCCTAAGGCCGCCCATGCAGTTTGGCTGTCTACAGCGCTTATGTCATTGCCACCGTAGCCCGCCCACTTGCCCTGCACCACCCATTTCCGGCCCCCGTTCTTCGTATGTAATATCACGGCATTGTTTTCGTCTTGGCCGATCACCCAACCAGTTTTAAGCCCATCATCTTTGCCACAATCTCCTTCGACAATGGCTCCACCCATTCTCCCGAAGGAGAGATATGAATGGTCGTCGACCGACGATTCTACAGGGTTTAACGCTAAAGCATTGCCACGGATTGGGACAAGAACTGCCATCACGATGAACAAAAAAAGACTGATCTTTTTCATTTGATCAACCTCCTCTCGAAATTGTGAAATGTGATTATGATAGCAGAACTCGCTTTCTTGGGGCGGGAGTATATGTGATTTCGCCTTGTCTATCAAGAGGGGTGGACATGAGG
>CAZOLJ010000171.1:0-3341 GCA_964580575.1 uncultured Desulfobacteraceae bacterium | reverse complement strand
AAAATGTTACGGATTTTCAAGGTTTTCTGCGCCCGCTTCGATAGAAACCCTTCGACTCGCTTGCTTTTAGGTTCCGAATCATTTAAACATCTCTTCATCGCCTCCCGACCGCAACGACCGTGCGCGGAGCCTCGGTCAGAGAGGGCGATGAAAACCCACAAGGATTAAGAAAAGGTGCATTGACCCATGAGACGATGGATCCTTGTTTTAGTGCTTTTGCTCTTTGCCGTTAGCCCCGCACACGGAAGAACAGCGCCGCAAAAAAAGGCTCGCCCTCAGAGCCCGGCATCTCAAACACAGACCAAGGAGACACAGAATCAGGAAGAGCCCTTCAAAGCGTATGTCGTTGTGGAAGCGAGCACCGGTAAGGTCCTCGAGGGAGCCAATACCCATCTCCGCTGGCCTCCGGCCAGCATTACCAAGCTCATGGTCTCCCTGCTCGTCATGGAGAAGCTCACCGACAATGAGATCAAGCTCACCGACACGATTACGGCTTCCCGCGACGCTTCGAAAATGGGTGGGAGCCAGGTCTTCCTCAAAGAGGGGGAAGCCTTCACTCTGGAAGAACTGATGAAGGCCATGCTCGTCGCGTCGGCCAACGATGCGGCCTATGCGATTGCCGAGTTCATCGCAGGAAGCAAAGACAAGTGCGTGGACCTCATGAACGAAAAAGCCAAGGCCCTCGGCATGAACGACACCGAGTTTCATTCAGTCCACGGCCTGCCCCCATCCAAGGGAGAGGAAGAGGACCTCGCGTCCCCTGAGGATCTTGCGACCCTGGCGCGGCAGCTTTTGAAATACCGTAAACTGCTGGAATGGACCTCGGCCAGAAGCGAGCCGTTCAGAGACAGCTCCCTCATCATGGTCAATCACAACAAACTGCTCGGAAGAATGCCGTCCATCGACGGGCTCAAAACCGGCTTTTACAAGAAATCCGGATACAACATCGTGGCCACCGCCAAAAAAGGGGATCTCAGGCTGATCGTCGTGGTCATGGGAAGTCCGGCGGCAAAAGTCCGCGA
Organism: uncultured Desulfobacteraceae bacterium; assembly: GCA_964580575.1. Classification (GTDB taxonomy): domain Bacteria; phylum Desulfobacterota; class DSM-4660; order Desulfatiglandales; family HGW-15; genus CAVPDE01. The sequence goes on along the minus strand of CAZOLJ010000171.1, from coordinate 2,319 downwards.
TGAGGTGGTTGAGGGAAAGGTGAAGAAGTATCTGCCCCTCTATGAAATGGTCCCGATCATCAAAAAGAGGGAAACGATTGACCGGGAGATTGTCCTCACCGAGGCCACTCAACGAAAACTGAAAGGGGTCACGGCCGACGGTTTCTCCTACCCCATACTCATCAAGAAGAAAAGTGCCGTCAAGAAGGAGCTCAATCTTCCCGAGAAGCTCCGCGGCGAAGTCAAGCAGGGGCAGAAGCTGGGAGAACTGGTTGTGAAGCTCGATGAGGAAGCGATTGGGAAGGTGGACATCGTTTCCCCCGCCGCGATTCCCAAGGCCGGCTTCTTCACCCGTTTGCTCAGGAAGTTCGGGATCACCCTGTGAACCTCCCTGCCCTCTGCCAGGCGCCCCAATCCGATACCGAATGGCAGGATTTCGAGAGAAAGGTGCGTGATGGTGCCCTCTCCTGCAGTCCTCCCCCGTAACTGATTCCTGCGTTGCACCGAAGATGCGCGTCCCTCAAGCGTTTGCCTCATTTTTGTGACCAAATGATCACTTTACAAGAAATGTCGGCGGTGATAAGATCTTGCTTGACATATTGGACTCGCTTCAATAAGGTTCGCCATATTTGAAAAGAACCATGCTCATTTGCTCATGAAAAAAATATCCCACAAGAGACTCAGCCGGATCTTATCTTTGGTCTTCAGCTTCATGCTGGTTGGTCTGTTCGCCCATCACGCTGACGCCAAGCAGATATCTTCTAAGCGGTCGCCCACTACTTCTCCCCAGCCCCGGAAGACTCAAACCCTGCCGCAAGCATCGGAAGAAAAGCTCCAGGAAGAAAAGATCCAGGAGGAAATGGAGAAATACCTCGGCATCCGTTACAAAAGGGGCGGAAACAGCACACAGGGTTTTGACTGCTCGGGGTTCGTCAAACAGATTTACAGCGAGATCTTCGGCATAGACCTTCCCCACCAGTCCTCCGAGCAGAATCGGTCCAGCATTCTCACACCAGTCTCCTCTGATGAGCTCAAAACCGGGGACCTGGTGTTCTTCTCTGCAGGCCGCAACAGGAAAGGGATCAATCACGTCGGCATCTATCTGGCGGATGGAAAATTCATCCACTCGGCCAGGACAAAAGGCGTCGCGATTTCGAGCCTTGAAGATAGTCACTGGAAAGCCCGCATGGTCTCCAGCAAGCGCCTCGCGGACCGGGACAGTCTCATGGCGGGTTTGGATTCCCGAACTGCGATTGGGATTGGAGCGGCTCTTGACGAGAAGAGTCTTTTCACGTTCCAGCTCACGACAGCCCAGTTTGAGTCTTTTTATCCGTCCCTGGTTCATAGTGAACTCCTCCAGTTTTCCCGTGAGAGTTCCTATCGGACGGAGTTCAGCTTTCTGAAAGGATTGTGGGTCGATTCCTGGTCCGCTCGACTGACGGCCTTCAGGGAGCATTTCTCTCTGGTCCAAGAAGATCCCTTCCTGGCCCCTCGGCCCATCCTTGGGGGATCGGGTTTTTCGGACAACTCCTTCTCAACGAGCTATTCACAGGGCTTGAAAATGGCTAGCGACATTCGGCCCAATGAGTGGCTGCGGGTGTCTCCGTCAGTGACTTACTTCGACTATGGTCCTGGTATTGCTTTTTCCAACCTGCCGAGAGTCGCTCTCGGGCTTGACTTCAAGCTGGCCTCTTCCTCGGAGGGGTGGTCTCTCTCTACCGGTTTCCAGTATCCTCTGTCCAGATACGCCTCCACGCGGCTTTCCGACACCGACACTGCGGCCACCCACATCATCGATATGAGTCTCACCTTCCGCCAGTGGCTGACCGATCACGTGCAGTTCTCCGTGACAGGCGAGCGCTTTTACAAATACTCCGATGGATCCAAGGGCTCGCTGTCCGGCTTGGACGCGGACGATCATCAGGTTTTCTTCGCTCTTCAGTTCTTCTACTAACAGACGGCGTGTGTGATTATTGTTGCTGCTCCGGCCACCTAAGTGCACACCCCCACCCCACGGTCCATCCAGCTTGCTTCCTGATCCTTACAGAATTCCAAATACTTACAGGTCTTGAGAAGTTTTTCTCCGCTCCGGCATGCCTGTTGCTCCCATCGGCAGCATGAACATGATGAAATGGGATCAAGCCAGCCACCTTTGCAGGGACTGCGACGATGCCTATGGCAATCCACGCATGCTCCCAATGAACCATGTCCCGGAACCATGGAAAGCCCTCCATACGTCCAGGTGACCCAGGAACTCCTCCTGAATCAATTCCGCTTCCAATAACCTAGTATATCGTTTCAGTAAAAAGGGAACGGTTTATTGAGTGCCCGGATTGTCCA
>CAZOLJ010000170.1:0-3666 GCA_964580575.1 uncultured Desulfobacteraceae bacterium | reverse complement strand
TTTCGATCAACCGATTCATCTGAGTCTCGGTCATGCGGACCGAGGCCATGTCCTTGAACTTGGCGATGACCTCCTGGTCGGTCATGGGGTTTCTCGCATGCCCCCTGGGATGATCCACGCGCAGACGAAAGGTCTTCCCGTCCCTGGTGACGATCTCCGAGATGCCCGCCGGTCTGGCTTTGTCGAGAGCCGGATCCCCTGTGAGCGTCACCTTGCCGATGAGCTCCATGACCCTTGGATCATTGTATTTCTCCGGAGTGAACTGGTTGGGCCCGATCTGCCGATCCACAATCGCAATCGCCGTGAGATAGTAAGAGCTGTGATCCGCTGTCTCCTTGTTCTTCGGATATTTCTTCACCGGATCACCCGTGTGTTCCGCGCAGCGCTTGCTCGTGGTGATGCGGATCTCGGCGACTTGCTCGGGCTTGATGTCGTGCTCCCTTGCAAGGGTAAGGGTCGCGGTCAGATGCCCGTGGGAAGAAAAATCCGCAATGATGGATTTGATGCAGATCTCGCGAATGGCGTACTTTCCTTTGAAATCCAGGAGACGCTCGACCTCGTATTCGCCGTCCATGATGGAGTGGACGAACCCGTCATGTCCTTCAATCATGCCCGCAGGCCCTGTAAAGCCTTTTCCCGCGAGCATTGCCGCCATGATCGCGGCATAGGACATCATGGGAAATCGGATGTTCTTGGTCATGGTGTATTCTTCTGCAGGGGTGTCCAGGATGCCGAAGACCGCATGGCAGCTTCCGGCAATTCCCACGGCGCTCTCCATTTGATCCTCTGTCAGCCCGAGGATCTTTCCGACCACCAGCGGCATGATCAAGGCTCCCCGGGTATCCCCGTTCCAACCCTTCTTTTCCATGCCCGCACCCTTCACTCCCTCCAGGAAACCGAGGGAGAGGTCATAGCCCAAGTTGATGGCCGTGATCACGTCTTTTCCACTGAGATGGTGCTTTTCACCGAGGGCGAGCACAGGAGGGATCACTTCGCTCGGGTGGTAGCCGGTCCGGTACGTTTCGCCCTGCAGGATGAATGCCGTGTCATTGTAGTCCAGGTATCTCACCATGGCGCCGTTGGCGAGAGTGGCGTTCAAGCAGGACGTCCTGATCCCGCTCCCAAAAACCGTTGACTCTGCCGGATGTCCGGCTTCTTTGATGAATTCCTGGATCGTCCGGCTCGCTTCGCTTTCATACCCTCCAATGGCGCACCCCAGCGTGTCCAGGACCATACGCTTGGTCTGGTGAATCACATCGGCCGGAATATCGCTGAATTCGAAATCCCTCACCTTTTTGGCGAGCTCTCTTGCTACGCTCATGCCTTCTCATCTCCCCAACCCGCGCCCTTTGACGCAAATTCATCAGTAGGCAGTATGCAGTAGGCAGTAAATGCCAAGAAACCCGACGGCTCGCTTTTTTCCTCTTTTTGCCTTCTGCTTACTGCTTACTGCATACTGCTTACTGGCGCTTCTAGACCGCTTTCCACCCTATCGAGGTCTTGGAGCGGGTCCTCTTGAGCTTTACGTTGAAAAAGTATTTGTCCGCCCGGTAGAGCACGAACACGCACTCCACAGGCCTGTTCTTCATGTCAAAGACTGTCCTTTCCACTTTGAGAAGGGGATCCCCCACCCGAATGTCAAGAAGGGGCGCCACATGGGCGTCGGCGATCGTTGCTTCAATCGTCTGATCCGCCTCATCGGGCCGGATGCCGAGATTCTCCTCAAGGACCATCAGCGTGGGCTTGGCCGTCACATCTTCAGCCTTGATTTTTTCCCCGATTTTCTGGGGCAGGTAATTGATCACATAGGAGAAGGGGCTGCTGTCCACGAGCCTGATCTTCTCTATCCTCAGGACCTGGGATTCCTTCCCAAGCCCCAGCCTCTCTCTGACACTTTGCGGAGCTTCACTCCAGGAGAAATCAAGGATCTTCGTGGAGGTCTGGACCCCCATAAGGATGAGGTCTTCCATGGACCCCGCCAGCTTGGCGAACTCATAGGCTTTAACCCCTTCAGAGACGAAGGTGCCCTTGCCTCTCTGACGAATCACGAGCCCGTCCTTTTCCAGGAGCCCGAGAGCCTGACGGATGGTGATTCGGCTCACGTCGAACTCATGAGCCAAGGCATCCTCGGTCGGGATGGGAGTGAGAGGTTGAAGCTCTCCCGAGATGATCTTTCGCCTCAGGATCGTCTCGATCTGATAATAGAGAGGAATGGCTTTGTCCTTCAGCATAGCTTCCCCCTTAGTCTTTATAGTGCAATTTGACCGGTCTCTTCAGGTACCGACCGTAGCCGGGCTTTCCGACCACTTTCCCTTTTTCGAAAATCACCTTGCCTCTCAAGACCGTGACTTCCGGCCAGCCTTTCAGCTTCATGCCTTCCTCAGGGCTGAAATCCTGGGCCGTGAACAGATTCGCCAGGGTCACCCGTTTTTCCGTTTTTATGTCCACGACCGCAAAATCCGCGTCGCTCCCCACCTGGATAGCTCCCTTCCTGGGATAGAGGTCATGGTAGCGTGCCGGATTGGCTGAACTCAGTTCCGCAATTCTCTGAAGAGGCAGGCCCCTCTTGTGATGCCCTTCGGTGATGAGGATCGGGAACATCAGGGAGCTGCCGCCGAATCCCGGAAGGGACGTCCACAGGTCCCCCTTCTTGATTTCCTTGGTCACGCACGCATGATCGCTCACCACGGTTTTGAGGGTCCCGTCGAGCACCGACTTCCACAGAAAATTCACATCCTCCCTGCTTCGGATCGGTGGGTTCACCTTGGCGAGTTGCCCGAGGTTCATGTCGTTGGACAGGCCGAGGTGATGGAGTGTTCCTTCAAGAAGGAAATCCACCTCAGAATATCTGGAGGACACATCCACACCAGCCTCCACGGCTTTGCGGCTGCTCAGGTGGAGCAGGTTCACAGGGCATTTCGTCTCACGCGCCATGACCGCCACTTCATGAATAGCCAACTCCTCCTGCCACGGCGGACGGGCGTTGCTGTAGTCCTTCAAGGGGTTGCCGGTGGACTTGTTTTTCGCCTCCTCGCTGGTCACCCGTATGATTTCCGGGTTTTCGCAGTGGATGCTCAAGGCGATCTTCCCGTAGTCCTTGAAAACCTGATTCACCCTGCTCACTTCCCGCATGAACTTGTAGAGAAAACCGAGATCCACCGGCGTGTCGATCATCAGGTACTTCAGCGCGTCCGGAGAGTGGCCTGAGAGGTTCAGGAGCTTGTAGAACATATAGTACTTGAAGGTGGACACGCCGCCCTCTCTCACCAGCCACTCGATCTCGCTGATGTGCTGGTCTGTGAAGAGGGCCAGGTGATAGCCGTAGTCCACGAGAAAGGAATCCTTGGACAGGTCCAGCAACTCGGGGAGAATCTCCTTGTAAGGGCCCATCTTGTTAAGGTAGCTTTGCCCGGTTCTGAAGTAGGTGAGGATGGTCGTCACACCGCCTGAAGCCGATGAGGTGGATTCACTCATCGCATCTTCACGGAAGGGTCTGTAGATGCCTACGTGGTAGTGGGAGTCAATGGCACCCGGGAACACATAACGGTTCGTCGCATCGACCACTTGGCCGCCTTCGCCTGCAGAAATCGTCTCAGCAATGGCCGCAATTTTCTCCCCTCTGATGCCGATATCGGCCTTGTGCACGCCGGTAGCCGGATCAACCAC
>CAZOLJ010000169.1:0-3677 GCA_964580575.1 uncultured Desulfobacteraceae bacterium | reverse complement strand
TCTTGTCAATAAGTGGCAGGCAATCACAGGGAGCGGTACAAGGCAGGAGGGCCGGGGTCGACCAGCTCGGCCCTTTCGTCTTCGAGCAGAATCTCCAGGTGAACAAAAATTCCGGAAATAGCCAGAAACAGGTCGCCGTCAGGCACCTCGTGGATGATGATGATCCGTTCCACATCGGCAATGTCCACACCCGCATCTCGAAGCGCGGTGCTGACGTATTCCAAGGTCCTGGGCGCCTTGAGGCACGTGTCGATGAGGGTTATAGGGTTTTTGCCCAAGGCATAGGTGAAAGCTGCAAAAGAGTCCGTGTGTTACTTGAAACGGAAATCAAGTTTAAAATCATAGAGCATGGGATCGTTGGTTTCACGCCTTCTGAAGCTAGCTTTTGAGGTAGAAGTTCATAGTCCCATTGAAAAAGCTCTCGGCTGTAATGTTCGTTGTCTGCCAGCACAAGGGGCTTATGCCCATTGAGTTTGAGGATCGGTGCGGCCAACGTGAGAAGTTCGGGGGTAGCTTGGGTGACGGTCCGGGCGGAAGAGGCGGTGCTAAAACAAAGAGGCGTTGGGTGTTACCGGAACTGCCTCACCATCCTGTTCTTCACGGGGTTGAGATTCGGCGAGATGGCGGCGTTGAAATGGAAAAATGTCCACACGGACAGAAAGACCGCCAAGATCTGCGAAACCCTCCTCTGTGGTGAAGAAGGGCGGACGGAGACAAAGAAATCAAAACGGAAACCTTTGACCACAGATCATGTGCGGGAGGTCATCTGGAAACCGGCATTTGAAAAGGCTGGGATGAATACAGGCCCATGATGCAGACCCGGCACACCTTTGCCACCATCAGCCTTTCCCAGGGCGAGAATATCGGCTGGGTCCAACATAGGCTGAGCCACCGTTCCCTTTCAGATGATCTTCGCGAAATACTATCCCTGGATTCAGAAAGAGACAAGAAATGACGGCTCCGCCATGATGAGAGCCTATGAATCGGTGCATTGTGGGAGCATAAAGAAACCTATTTTAGCACCGAATCCATCTCGTGCTTAATCCCCTCAGCCAGCCAATGCCTGATAAGCGTCTGGTATGGGATTGATTTCATATTGGAAAGCTTCTTAATGGCCACGATCTGCAGGGGATCAACCTTGATTGTAACGTTCTTGAGCTTTCTTTTTCGTTTGCCTGAAAGGATTTCCTGCCGAAGGTCTCCTTCGAGGGTCATGTCGACCGGCTCATCTGAGATCTCATCCAGAATATTTCTCCCCTCATAGTAATCTTTCCAGTCCTTGTTCTCTTCCGCTTTTTTTCTCACTGTTTACCCCTGTGCTTTTTGTAATAACGAATTTCCGCCCGGTTCATATCCCATCCTGTAATGGGCCGAGCAACCCCATTTTGCTTTAGTTCGAAAACTGCCGCGATAAACCTACCTTCCAGTGTCGGACCAAACACGACATAATGCCCTTTTTGGGTCTTTCGGAAGAAGGGTCTGTCAGCGAAGACCTCTTCAACCTCTTCGGGAGCGATGCCATGTCCAAGCTGTATATGAAGAGAGTTCCCTTCATCCCACTCAAAATCGTCAATGCGCAAAGATTCCCCCCGACAAAAAGTCCTACATAGTATTGCTCTGTGCTGCAGAAATGTCAAATTTATTCAAAAAAAGAGAGCCCAAAAGTAGCCCACATCAATGATGCCGATTTGGTCGGTCTGGACGATCCACGACGGGTGCCTGTCCAGCAATCGCCCAACCCTTCGTCCCCAATACTCTCGGCGATTACAAGAGGATGGACGATAGGACGATCCGGACGGTCCTTTTCCACATCAAGGATGATTGCCGTCCTGCCTCGGTATTCATTGCCGATATGTATACCGGCATCGAATTGTCGGATTTCTAAACCTTATGCTGTGTCTCATCCTTGTTCTGAGCGGTTATGTATGATAAGATTTTTTTGAAGATGGATTCAAGAGAAGGTGAAGAGAGGGTTCTGAAATGGAAAAGGTCATGTTACCTGTGTCTAAGGGGGATATCCTTCAAGCCATATCCAAGTTCCCCAGAAAGGACTACGAGTCACTTCTGCGAGAGATAGAGAAGCTTGCCCGAACGGACAGGAAGGTCACCGCCAACTTTATTGAAGTCCAGGAACTCAATATGCTGTCGGGCTTGATCTCCATTGGCGGTGATTCCCTGGAGGATACTGAGAGAGGCTATGACTAAGGCTATCCTCGATTCAAGTTTTCTGGTCGCGCTGATCGACGAAAAGGATAAGTGGAGAAATACAGCCGTTTTGATTCAGAAGGCGCTGAAGAAAAAGAAAGCACGGCTTGTGTATCTGGACTGTGCGGTAAACGAGATGATCAGCGTTATTGATTAAATCGGAATCAGTGGACGGATTGGATCGGAATGGGTGGACGCATTAGCCCGGAATCAGTGGACGGATTGCCCCGGAATACGCATCGACCACAAAAAACCCTCGATAATTGAGCGAAAATCCCCCGAAAATAGGTGAAAAGGGCAGGATATTCGCCCTTAATTCGCCGCTTACAGCCAGGAACCGGTTGTCAGGTACGAAGATGCTTGGGCAAGATCAATAGCTTCAAGTCAATGACCATTGGGCAGACGCGCTGCCATGACGCCTTAAGCCTCGGGCAGGTTGTCAATCAGTAGTGCCCGGTTCTGGTTTATAAAATATGTTATTTGACGACCTAAGGTACGTATAAACATATTTTTCTAAACTCACCATTGACTTTGGTTTAGAAATATGATTTATTAATGACTATGGGTCGTCAAGTAAAAACCAAAATAAACCGATTAATCACCCAATGGCCCAAAGGCACGGTTGGAGTTGCATCCTATCTGAACACCCTGGGCTTCGGACACGATCTTCTGGTGAAATACAAGAACAGTGGATGGATAGACTCCTTTGGAAGAGGTGCCTACAAGATCAGTGAGGATAAGGTGGAATGGCCCGGTGCCGTCTATGCGCTCCAAACCCAGCTGAATCTCAATGTCCATGCAGGAGGGAAAACATCCCTTGAATTGAAAGGCTATGCCCATTATCTGCCATCCGAGCAGAAAAAGATATTTCTGTACGCTCCACTCGCTCAGGTCTTGCCCACATGGTTCAGAAGAGCCCCTCTAGCGGTGGACATCGTCACAACCCGTACAAACCTGTTTCCTGCTAACCTCCAAGAGGGTTTTTCAGAATACACCCAGAGGGATTTCTCTATAAGGATCTCCTCCCCTGAAAGGGCTGCGCTGGAGATGCTTCATTTGGTCCCCCGAAAAATAACTTTCGAGGAGGCTTCATTAATCCTGGAGAGCCTTGTCAGCCTCAGACCGGAGGTAGTTCAGAGATTACTCGTTTCATGCCGGTCCATTAAAGTGAAACGACTCTTCCTTTATATGGCAGAGAAGCATGAGCACCCCTGGCTACCGCAGCTCGATCTTTCCCGCGTCGATTTGGGGAAAGGAAAAAGGATGCTGGTTCCGGGCGGAAGGTATGAGAAGAAATACCGTATCACAGTTCCCAGGGAACATCTGGAAGAGGTCTCCGGATGAAAGACACGGTATTCTTCAGACAGGCGGAGTTGCTCCTCAGGATCTTGCCCTTGATTCACAAAGAGGAGGTATTCGCCCTGAAAGGGGGCACAGCGATCAATTTCTTCGTTCGAGACCTCCCTCGCCTT
>CAZOLJ010000168.1:0-3695 GCA_964580575.1 uncultured Desulfobacteraceae bacterium | reverse complement strand
ATGGCAAGACTTTATGAATATCAAGGCAAAGAAGTTTTGAGCAAAATCGGGATTCGTGTCCCAAAAGGGAGGAGTGCGGCCAGCCCCTCTGAAGCAAAGAAGATTGCAGAAGAGATCGGCAAGCCCTGTGTGGTGAAAGCGCAGGTCTGGGCCACCGGCCGGTTCAAGGCCGGAGGTATCAAGTTTGCGAAATCTCCTGCCGAGGCCGAAGAGGCGGCAAAAGCTCTGATCGGCTCTGAGATCAAGGGTCTTAAAGTTGAAAAAGTGCTCATTGAAGAACAGCTCGAGGTGGAGCGCGAGTTCTATGTAGGCGTGATCGTGAGCAACTCCCATAAGATCAAAGGCCCGGTGCTTATTTTAGGCTCTGAAGGAGGAAGCTCCATTGAAGAGGTGTCCGCGAGAAACCCCGAGAGAATCGGCAGGCTCAACGTGGACTACCTGAAGGGTGTGGGGCCGAAAGATGCGGAGGCGTTGATCAGCCAGGTCTCTTTTGACGGGACGCCTCCGTCCAAGGAACTCAAGGAGGCGCTGAGCCAAGCGGTGGTTAAGGTTTACAAAGCGTTCAAGGACTATGATGCGCGGAGCCTTGAAGTCAATCCCCTGATCCTGACCAAGGGCAACGTCATCCTTGCAGCGGACTGCCATGTGACCATTGACGACAATTCCGTGTTTCGTCATCTGGAACTGGGCATTGCTCTGCCGCGAGACATGGAAAGACCTCCCACGGCGCTCGAGAAAAAGGCCTGGAAAATAGAAGAAGGCGACTACCGGGGGACCGGGTATTTCTCCCAGATGACGACAAAGGTGGAGGGCGGAGGCTGGCTGGGGTTCCACGGCATAGGCGGCGGGGGCGCCATGCTCGGGGCCAGCGCCTTTGTGGCAAGGGGCTTTAAAATCGCGAACTATGCGGACACGAGCGGAGACCCGCCGGCCAGCAAGATCTACAGCGTGATCCGCTGCATTCTGGAGCAGCCTGTGGACGGATATGTTCTCATGGGGGCCTGTCTGGCCAATCAGGAACAGTGGCATCATGCCCACGCTCTTGTGAAAGTTTTCAAGGAGGAGGCCAAGAAACGGCCTGGTTTTCCTGTGATCATGCTGATCGGAGGCAACAAGGAAAAAGAGACCCACGAAATCATCAAGGAGGGGTTCAAGAATCTCCCCCTGCGCTGGGAACTCTATGGGAGAGAGTACATTTACGACACCGACTTCATCGCCAACCGGGTTGAGGCGCTGGTGAAAGAATACCAGAAAGCGAAAAAGGGGAAATGACGCGATGAGTGACACGCTGAGTTTTGAGACAAGGAAGATGACCATCACGATCGACTACGGTCAATGCATCCCGGCCAGAGAAAACAACGCCTCTCCCACCTGCGGGTTCGCCTGTGTGAAGGCTTGCCGGATGTATGGGCGGAACATTCTCAGAATTGAAAACAACCGGCCGGTGCTTGCGGTGACGGACAAGGAAGAAATCAAAAGGCTCGACAACGAATGCATCAGCTGCGAGTACCACTGCGACCGGTCCGGTCCCGGGTGCATCAAGATCGACATCTCTCTGGACTGAGACAAGACTGATCGAATATTTTAGCTTTTGGAAATGGATGGCTGAGGTCATGGGGGTCCCTCTAAAAACAGAACAACGAAGTAGCCACAGCGCTGTGTCCGGCTTAAGGCCATGGGTGAGGCGGGCGGAGGGCTACAGGGGAACTCGCCATGCAATACCCTCCGGGCAGGTACCGGTGAAACCTCGCCGCCCGCCTTCGCTGCCCCTTATCTGCGAAGTTTTTCGCTATTACACTTCGTTTTCTGTTTTTAGAGGGACCCCCATGGCCTTTTCCTGCGACTATTTCCAAAAGCTAAAATGTTGCGATTCATGAAACACACTGGAGGCAGGTATGGCGATATTGATTGATGAGAATACGAGAATGCTCATACAGGGGATCACGGGCCGTTTCGGCCAGGGAGTCGCCCGGCGCATGATTGAAGTGGGAAGCAAAGTAGTGGTGGGTGTGACTCCGGGCCGCGGCGGGCAGTCGGTCTGGGGGGTTCCCGTTTACAATACGATCAAGGAGGCGCTGGAGGCGGTCGGACCGGTGGATGCGGCCGTGGCCGTGGTGCCGGGTCCTGAAGCCAAGGGCGCGGTCATCGAAGCGTTTGAGGCAGGCATCAAAACCGTGCTCATGCGCGTGGAGCGGGTGCCGCTCCATGACTCGCTGGAGATCATCGCCCATGCTCGAAAGCATGGAATTCGGCTGATCGGTCCCGGATCGGCAGGCGTCGTGAGCCCCGGGAAAGCTTCGTTCGGGGGTCTGGGAGGATTTATCGGGTCTTCGGATCTGCCCAAGATCGCTTTCAAGCCCGGGAGGATCGGCGTGGTTTCCCGCAGCGGAGGCCAGACCTCCACGATCAGCTGGGTGGTGTGCAGCGCCGGATTCGGCATCAGCACAGCCATTCATCTCGGCTCTGAGCCGGTGCTCGGAACGACCCTCGCGGAGGTGCTTCCTCTTTATGAGCAGGACAAGGAGACGGATGGGGTGGTCTACTTTGGAGAGATCGGGACGGTCATGGAAGAGGAAGCGTGCGATGTGATCCGGGCGGGAGGCTACACCAAGCCCCTAGTCGCTTACATCGCGGGCAAGGGACTTCCGGCCGGGTTGCGATTCTCCCATGCCAGCGCCATCGTGGAAGGGGGCAAAGGCACTGCAGAAGGAAAGATCAAGGCCCTCAAGGAAGCGGGAGCCACGGTGGTGGATCGACCTGATGAACTGGGTCTTGCCCTCAAGAAAGTTTTTGGAAAGGTGTAAGGGAGGCGATGGATGACACGGATACTGAGATCAATGCTTTATGTGCCTTCAAACAGCTGGAGGATGATCAACAATTCAACCAGCGAAGGGGCGGATGCGATCATTCTGGACCTGGAAGACGGTTGTCCCATGGCTGAAAAAGAGACGGGTCGGGTTTTTGCAAGAGATTCCATCTCCATGCTGAAGCAACACGGGCTGGATCTTTTCGTGCGGGTCAATTCCATGGAAACGGGACTCACGGGCACGGACATCGGGTATGTGGTTGTGCCTGGGCTTGACGGGATCATGCTGGCCAAGACGGAGGCCCAGGAGGACGTGAGGGCGCTGGACGCTTTGCTGAAGGAACAGGAAAAGAAAAAAGGGATTACTCCCGGAAGCGTGCAGGTGATGGCCCTCCTCGAAACACCCAAAGGAATTTTGAACATCCGGGAGATCATTGCGGCGAGTCAGAGAGTGGTTGCCGTGGGGTTCGGTGCAGGCGATTTTTCCAGAGAGATGGGCGCAGGCATGGGCGTGACCAAGCTTTCCCCGGACGAGTATTTCCCCATGATCCTCCATGCCCGATCGAGCATTGCCATGGCTGCACGGGCCGCCGGCATCCATGCGATCGATACGCCTTACTTCGGGCTGGTCATTGATCTTGAAGGTCTGAGAAGGGAATCGGAAAAAGTGAAGCTCCTCGGGTTTTCGGGCAAGCAATTAACCCATCCCCGCCATGTGGAGGTCGCGAACCAGGTGTTCACTCCTGCCAGGGCGGATGTGGAGTATGCAAAGAAAGTGGTGGAAGCCTATCAGGAGGCAAGGGCCAAAGGCCTGGGCGCCACCACCCTTGGTGGCAAGATGATCGACTTCGGTTCTTTCAAGCGAGCCGAGTCGCTCCTGGGCTTTGCC
>CAZOLJ010000167.1:0-3749 GCA_964580575.1 uncultured Desulfobacteraceae bacterium | reverse complement strand
GACCCAATCCCCCTCCTGCCCCGGTCACGATCGCCACTCGCCCGTCAAAACGAATGCCTTGCCGCTTCTCCTTCTGGGCCGCTTGCTCCTTGCTCATCCACTCCACAATGCCCCTGTCGATGACCACTTCGCCTGTTTGCCCATTGAAAGTGCGGAAGAAAGCCTTTCCTTCACCCTCCTTCCAGATCTGGGTTTTGATGGGAACCCCTGGGTAAAGGGGTCTTGAAAAGCGCACCTTGAAACGGGTCATTCGCTCAGGCTCGCCGGGGAAAAGGGACTTGATCACCGCCCGGCACGCAAACCCGTGGGTGCAGAGGCCGTGCATGATCGGCTTGTCGAATCCCGCCATGCGGGCAAACTCCGCATCCACGTGGAGAGGGAAGATATCCCCTGAGAGACGGAAAAACAGAGGCTGATCCGCAGCCGGCGTGTCAGGGACCTCCATGTCCGGAGCCCTTTCCGGAATACGGGCTTCCTCTTTAGGAGGGGTTTCCCCGCCGAATCCGCCGTCCAGGCGCGCCAGGACAGTCGCAATGCTGGTGTAGAGCTTTTGCCCGTTGGAGTGTCGGGTCTCGAACTCGCCCACGATAAAGGCGCCCTTGTCTTTCCCTCTGTCATAGTAATGGGTGATGGCGCCTTCGGTGGTCAGGGTCCCCTCCGGTGGGATAGGGTGGTGAAAAATGATCTCCTGCTCGCCGTGGAGGATCCCGGCCAGGTTGACCTTGCTCGCATCGGCCACGAGAGCCATGAAGTCGTAAAGGGTGACGATGCTGAAGCTCGGGAGCACCTTCAGGTCTTTCTCGTAGCAGTACTGCAGCTCGGAGAATCCGGCTCCCACGCCCAGAGCATAGGTGACCGCATCTTTCCAGGTGTACGCTTTGGTCAGAGGGCCGATCTTTTTTCCGATTGCCTCAAGATTCAGGGCCATCTTCTTTCCTCCATGGAGTTTAATGTTTCATCGCAGCAAAAACGATTCCCTTCTCAAGCAGGTCTGCGATTCTCTCACGCGAATATCCCGCCTCTTCCAGGATCTCGATCGAATCCCGCCCCACCGTCGGGGCCGGTTCAGGTTTGTCGGGTTTGGACTCGGAGAACTTGATCGGTACGCCCACTCCTTTGAGTTTCGCCCCGCCCTCGTGCTTCGTCTCGATGATCATTTGCCGTGCCTGGAGCTGAGGATCTTTTTCCAGATCTTGCACTTCATGAATCGAGCTCAAACAGAGGTCATGAACCTCTGCCAACCTCAGCCACTCATCCCTTGACTGGGTCTTAAAGAAGCCGGCGATTTCCTCCCGAACCCTTCTTTTTTCATCGCCTGTGGCAAACTGAAGCGGCAGCCATTCGGGCTTGCCTGCCATTTGACAAAAGCCTGTCCAGAATTTTTGCTCGAGCGCACCCAGGCTGACATGCTTTCCGTCACCACACTCGTAGACGCCATAGAAAGGGAAGGAGCCATCAAAAGGGTTCATGATCTCGTCGCTCTCTTGGCTTCCCCAGTACTGGGCAAGCTGCAGGGTGAGCATGGGCAGGATGCTGTCCGTCATGGACACGTCGACTCTCTGTCCTTTCCCGGTTTTTTCCCGATGCCAGAGCGCGGCCATGCAGGCGATGACGCCCATGTAGCCGCCGCCCACCACGTCCGCCGTCTGAAACCCGGGCAGAACCATTTCGTCCCCCTTTTTCACGTGGGACAACAGCCCTGCGAGAGAAATGTAATTGATGTCGTGCCCTGCCATTTGCTTGTAAGGGCCGTTCTGGCCAAAGCCTGTGATAGAGACATAGATGATCCGGGGATTGAATCGGGTGGCCTGCTCGTACCCGATGCCGATCTTGTCGAGGACGCCGGGCCGAAACTGTTCCATAACCACATCCGCCGTCTTTACGAGATCAAAATAGACCTTGCGTCCCTCCTCATTCCCCGTGTCGAGGGCCAGGCTTCTTTTGGATCGGTTCAGGGTCAGGTAAGCAGCAGACTCCTTGCCGATAAAGGGCGGCAGCAGATGAATGTTGTCCGGCCGGCTCGGGTGTTCAAGCCGAACCACGTCCGCGCCCATGTCTGCAAGCATCATGGTGGCCAGGGGTCCGGGGTACAGCTGGGTCAGATCCAGAAGGCGTATCCCGCTCAAAGGCCCCTTTCGTTTACCCATAACCACCCTCCAGGCCGATCTTCATAAACCTCGGCTTCTTTAGGCTCCGGCATTCTCTCCCCTGAAACAAAAGCAGGGATCAAGATAAACCTAAGGGTCTCCTTGACCCTGGACACGTAGTCCTCTTTGTCGAGCTTGAGCATGGAGCGAAAGAACTCTTCACCGGAGATGAAATTGTGGATCGCATTCATCATGGCCAAGACCTTCATTTTAGCTTCCACCGCAACGTTTCTGGAGCTCTCCGAAAGGCGCATGGATTTGGCGATGTCTGAAACGAACTCAGGCATGTGGAAGTCGAGAGTCGCTTCGTGGCGGGTTTTGCCGAAATAGCGGAAAAGAATGAGGTTGGACACTTCCGGGCACGCGAACAGATAATCCGTCACCACGTCGATGGCGATTTCCATCCGCTTGGCCAGGGGAAGCCCGCGGATGAGCTTTTCCACTTCCGCAAGCTCGCTCTTCAGATCGTCGGTGATGTCACGAATGACCGCCTCGTAGAGGCTGGCTTTGTCGCCCCAGTGATAGTGGAGGGTGGAGATATCAATGCCCGTTTCCTGGGCGATGTGGCGCGTGGTAGTCCCGTGGAAACCGTATTCGCCGAAGAGTCTGCGGGCCACCTTCAGAATCTTGGCTTTCATGGAATCAGGATCTTTTCGCGCCTTTTCGAGCGGTGAGATCATCCCGGTCTCCAGCTTTTGCTTCCATCATTTGATGGAAAGCTACAAGATTCAGTTTTTTATGTCAAGTAAAATGCTTTTCCATAATGAATACAAGTCTCCGAACCCCGACCGGGGAGGTGGAGTCTCTGGCGAGTCCGCAACCGGAAATGGACTCCTCCTGCCAATCGCCCCCTTGGCGATAAGGCCCACGCCCCATTCGCGGGCTGCAGGAAACACCTTCTCCTGAGGGTCGTCTTCGATGAAATTAAAAGGAAACGGGAGAGTGGCGAACCTGCCGGTGCAAATCGCCTTAACGGCAATGTCAGGATTGTGGAAAGACAGCCCAACTGCCCTAACCTTGCCATCGGCCTTGGCCTCCTCCACGCCTACCCGCATCATGGGAATGCCGCCGCAACCCACTTCGCTGAATTAGAGCCGCCTGCGAACAAGATCAATGGTTTTCAACTTCTCGACCATTCCTGCGCAAAAATCCCTGGCTCGTCCCCCCTCAGCCTTCTTGTAAGAAAGGGGGGCGGGGATAAGTGTTTGCTTTGCGCCGCGGGGTATCAGCGCCGTTTCGTCCTCTTTCTCTTAATCGCCTTGGGGCCGGGTTTTTTCGTTTCCATCTCTGCTATTCTACGTTTTGCCTCTCTTGCGCCCATGTCTCTTGCTGAAAGGACGGCGGCAAGGGTGTTCCCTCGAAGTCTCAGCGGACCTTCCTTCGTTTCCCACATGTGGACGGTTTGAGTCGAGGCTCCGAGGAGTTTTGCAAAACTCGCCTGAGATACGCCCAGTTTCCTTCGAAGCCTGCGTATTCCTTTGGAGGTCAGCCGGGCTTTCCTGGATGTCTCAGGAGCGACCTGAGGCTTCTGCGTCAGCCGCTTCTTCTCCGCCGCGACAAGCCATTTGTTCTCCCCTTGAAGCTTCGCTATTTTTCTCTTCA
>CAZOLJ010000166.1:0-3985 GCA_964580575.1 uncultured Desulfobacteraceae bacterium | reverse complement strand
CACACGCTGAAAAGACATTGTCGAATGCCCTTTCTAAGGGCGAGGGGTTAGTTAGAGACGAAATACGGGCGGCCTTAGAAAAGTGCTAACCTAAAATATGGAAAGACGAATTGAACCGGAGGAGGGACCCTTTCCAATAAGCAGTGCCTGTTATAGGACCAAAGTCCAATATCTTTTCTCTTTGAATTCTCATAAATTCCACCCCGGCCTTCTGTAGGATACTACTCTTGGGGAAGCCTTAGCCGAATAGGGCTTGTTCGACGCGATTCAACTCGCCCAAGGTGAGGGAGCATGAGCCCTGTGGTCTGATCTTCTAAGGAGGGAAGAAGCACGGTCATAAGGCGTAACCATACACGGCATTGGGTATTCCTGTTTGGGGCACGGAGGCTCTCCACGTCGATTACAGTCAGGCATAGGACTGCGGCGATAGGCTTCGTAGCGCTGCTGCTCTGGTCAACGACTCCTGTCGTTGCGCAGGAGGCGGTGTCCCAGGAGGAACCTACAGCCACTTCCGTCGAGGAAGAGGTTTTACC
The DNA here is from genome assembly GCA_964580575.1 of uncultured Desulfobacteraceae bacterium. Taxonomy (GTDB): domain Bacteria; phylum Desulfobacterota; class DSM-4660; order Desulfatiglandales; family HGW-15; genus CAVPDE01. The sequence goes on along the minus strand of CAZOLJ010000166.1, from coordinate 3,452 downwards.
GATCGAGCGTTCCTTTGTGGAAAAAGAGGCCAGGCCAGGGTTCTTTCCACAACTTAAGGAGGAGTTGAAGGATGCCGATCCTTTTTTCCGGGACACCAAGCTCGATGTCAATCTCAGGACCTATTACTTTTACCGAGACAATTACCCCAATACCACGCCCCAGACCAACGAAGCCTGGGCGATCGGTGGGGCCCTCGCTTATCGGTCGGGCTGGTTTCTCAATCATTTCGGCGTTGGTGCCGTGCTCTATACCTCTCAGCCGCTCTATGCACCGGACGATCGGGACGGCACACAACTGCTCAAGACAGGGCAGGAAGGCTACACGGTCCTGGGGCAATTGTATGCGCGGGTGAAGTTGATCGAAAATCATTTCATCAACCTTTATCGCTACGAGTACAATACACCTTTTATCAACAAAGACGACGGCCGCATGACCCCTAAGACTTTCGAAGGCTACACCTTTACGGGATCATCAGGAGGCAAGGACGGCGCTCCCGGCTTCAGGTACGGCGGCGGGTACATCACGAAAATCAAAGACCGCAATTCAGATGATTTTGTGTCCATGTCCCGGGATGCGGGAGCGTCGGTCGACAGGGGGGTGGGTCTCGGAGGCGTCCTCTTTTCTTTGGGCCGGTTCTCCTTGGGGGCCATCGACTACTACTCCGAAGATATCATCAATATCGGCTACGCAGAGGCCAAATATACCTGGCCTGTAACTCAGAAACTCGGTCTTCTTTTTGCGGCTCAGTTCACGGATCAGAGGAGCGTGGGGGACGATGCACTAAAGGGTTACGCTTTCTCGGTCAACCAGGTTGGGCTGAGAACGGAAGCGAGCTACGGAGGTGCGCTGCTATCCCTGGCCTTCACGACGGCTTCCAGCGGAGCGGACCTGCAGAATCCCTGGAGTAGTTATCCCGGTTACACCAGCGTCCAGGTAAAGGATTTCAACCGGGCAGAAGAAAAAGCGCTTCTTGTGAAGGCGGCCTATGACTTCACGGCCCTTGGTCTCGAAGGAGTGACGGCGTACGCTCTGTTTGTCCATGGATGGGACAGGATCAATCCCTCTACGGGAAGGGATTCGACCGATGAAAACGAGCTGGACCTCGATCTCCAGTGGAAGCCGAAGTCAGGATTCTTCAAGGATTTCTGGCCCCGGCTCCGCTATGGCGTGGTCCGCGAGCATGAGGGGCAGAAGAGATACATTCACGACTTTCGCATCATCCTGAACTATGATTTCTCTGTGCTGTGATGTTCCCTCTCGCGAAACCTGGGAAAAAGTCTCGCTCTTAGGAGAAGACCTCAGTTTAGGTTCTGTACCGGGATGTAGGCACAAACAAAGAAGGGGACAAAGGGACAAAGATGCAAAGGCACAAAGCAGAAAAACCTGCCCACTCTGTCCCTTTTTCCCTCGAAAATTGATTTCGCAGGAAATCAGATCCTATTAATCGTCTCGAAATAGTATTGACTATGTGCTCCCCCTCACCCTTCCCTTCTCCCCCAGCTTGGGGGAGAGGGCGGGGTGAGGGCTTAAAAGCGAATAGAGAAATTAATTCTTATGCATCGAGGACGATAGGAGATGAGAATGAAAACGGTTTTGGTGGTAACAGTAGCCTGCGCTATCTTGATGGGTTCCCTGTTTTCTGGTGCGCCTGTTTGGGCGGCGAAGAAGGAAGCGACGAAAGCGCAGAAGCAGGCCGAGGTTCGCAAGACGGTGAACGAGACGCTTAACCGTCTGTACAAGCTACAGCCCGGCTCTAAGGAGGCGATCGAGAAAGCGGCGGGATATGCGGTGTTCAGCAACTTCGGAATGAAGATCTTCTTTGCCGGCGGAGGCTCGGGCAAGGGGATTGCCGTCAACAATGCGACCAAGAAAGAAACCTTCATGAAGATGCTGGAGGTGCAGGCCGGCCTGGGCATGGGGGTAAAGAAATTCAGGCTTGTTTGGGTTTTTCAGACGGAAGAAGCGCTCAACAGCTTTATCAACTCGGGCTGGGAACTGGGCACGCAAGCGACCGCATCAGCGCAGTACGATGGCAAGGGGGCAGGCCTGGCGGGAGCCGTAGCGATCTCGAAGGGTGTCTGGCTGTATCAGCTCACCGACGACGGGCTGGCGGTGGAGATTACGGCAAAAGGCACGAAGTATTACAAGGATGATGACATGAATTGACGGTTGTATGTTTCCTGAAAGAACGTTAAATTTGAACTTCAAGGCACATGCGCCGGGTGATATGTTTATAGGTTAAAAGAAAACTCGGTGTAGGAAGGAGAGAAAGAGGCATGAAGATGAAAAGACCGTTGATCAAAGCATTGGCCGTTTTTCTGGCGCTCCTGCTGGTGGGCCCTCAAGGGGCTATTGCACAGAGCGAAGGCGGGGAGAAACCCTTTAAACAGGAAGAACTGGACCAGTTGCTGGCGCCCATTGCTCTGTATCCCGACTCCCTTCTGGCTCAGGTCTTGATGGCATCCACCTATCCTCTGGAGGTCGTCCAGGCTCAGCGTTGGGCCAAGGCGAACCAGAACCTCAAGGGAGATGCCCTGACCGCGGCTCTCGAAAAGCAGGACTGGGACCCGAGTGTCAAGTCCCTGGTGAATTTTCTCCAGGTCCTGGACATGATGAGCGAGAAGCTGGACTGGACCCAGAAGCTGGGCGATGCTTTTCTTGCACAGCAGAAGGAGGTGATGGATACGGTCCAGAAGCTGCGCATGAAAGCCTATGGGGAGGGCAACCTCAAAACCACGGAGCAGCAAAAGGTTGTCGTGGAGCAGGAGCAGAAGACCATCATCATCGAGCCTGCGAAGCCTGAGGTCATCTATGTGCCGACCTATAATCCGACGGTGGTCTACGGCCCCTGGTGGTATCCGTCGTATCCTCCTTACTATTACTACCCGCCCGGATACGTTCCTGGTGCAGGGTTGTTCGCCGTTGGAATGGGCGTTGCCCTCGGTGCTGCGTGGGGGTATGCCTGGGGAGGCTGCGGATGGGGCCGTGGTGAAGTCGACGTGGACATCAATCGGAACACGAACATCAACAACAACATTGACCGAAGCAAGGAACGGAACAAGGTGTCGACCGGCGAGGGCGGAAAGGGATCGTTTAAGCACAACCCGGAGCACCGCAAAGGAGCCTCTTACAGGGACCAGGGTACGGCTGACAAGTTCGGCAAAGGCGCGTCGACCAGGGATGTGCAGTCCCGCGACTCCTATCGAGGCCGAGACGACGGGGGAAGGCAGGACACTGGCCGTGGGGGAAGAGATCAGGTGAGTGACCGCTCTGCAGGCGGGCGCGACGCAGCGTCATTTGACCGCGGCGGGTCCCAGCAGCACAGAGACAGTAGCGCTTTTTCCGGTCATGATCGAGGAGCTCAAACAAGGGATTACAGCAGCCGAGGGAACAGCAGCCTGTCCTCTTCGCGAGGCGGCGGTGGCGGCGGAAGCAGCGTGAGCCGCGGTGG
>CAZOLJ010000165.1:0-3991 GCA_964580575.1 uncultured Desulfobacteraceae bacterium | reverse complement strand
TATATCATTTTCGACATAAAGGGAAGATCAATGACATGAAAGGTTCCGAGCTTCAACGGACTGTTGACATAAGGCAGACATTGTCATATAGTAACGGCATGACCGTATTCCACTGGAATAATGAGAAGAATGAATGGCTGAAAGAAAACCGAGGCGTTTGTTTTGAACAAATCGTTCTCTTGATGGAACGCGAGGAGGTGCTGGATGTACTCGAACATCCAAACCAAGAAAAGTACCCGGGGCAAAAGATAGCGATCGTAGGGATCAACGAGTATGCTTATCTCGTTCCCTGCGTTCGAGATGGGGAGGAAATATTCTTGAAAACGATCATCCCCAGCAGAAAAGCTAAGACCAAATATTTGAGGGAAGAGAAATGAAAGCAGAAGTCTTGGATAACGAAGAAAAGGACCTTTTGGAATCCTATGACCGGGATGAATGGAAACCGGTCAAGAATCCAAAAAAAGAAATCAAGAAGCTCAAGGAGTATGCCCGAAACACCCTTCAGAAAGACAAGAGGATAAATATTCGGATGTCTTCAAAGGATTTGGATCAAGTCCAGGTGCTTGCAGCTCAGGAGGGCGTGCCCTATCAGACCTTGATATCCAGCATTATCCACAAATATGTTTCCGGTTATTTAACAGAGAAAAAGCGGGCCTAACCGTTGAGTGACAGGAAACCGGGAGGCATTATCCTGTACCACAGGACTTCTGCGCCTCAAGATGGACAGGGAGAGAGCTTTATCGCTTCTTGAAATCGAGTGTGCCAGCCTTCCGACCCTCTCAAATCCCGAATTTCGAGGCTCCACACTGCTTGTGTTTCGCCCTCTCATCTTCTATAATGCGGCAAAAATAGCGCAAGTCGGCGCATAAATCCCCAGATCCAATTCCAATCTCGCGCTCAGTGAGTCAGTTCGCCTCGGCATTTTGCGTCGATTCTGCACCGCCATGGCTCTTATTCGCTAGCTCAAATCTTTGGGGGGGTCATGAAATGGAAACCAAAAAGTTCATTTACTACAAAGACGGCGATATGTGGATAGGCTGGCTGGAGGAGTACCCTGACTATAGGACCCAAGGGGAGACTCTTGAAGAGCTGGAGGAAAATCTCAGGGACATATATGCGGACCTCAGTAGCGATGCCATTCCATATGTTCACAGGGTTGGAGAGCTGCGTGTGGCATGAAACGGACTGACCTTATCCGAGAGATCGAAGAAATAGGATGCATTCTGATCCGGCACGGTGGAAGACATGACTGGTATCAGAATCCAGTCACAAAGGCTGCGCAACCAGTGCCCAGACACCGGGAGATTAGAGACAGCCTTGCCAAGCACATTCTGAAGATGTTGAAGGGTTAGCCTGGTCTGACCCCGCAAGGCCCGGCCATATCATATCCGATCGCCTTATATCCCCGCCTGCGTCTTTCAAACATTCTGGCCAATACAGGCACGTCGAGATCAGCATAATCGTATATGACCACTTCCTTCTTCATGTCATGTAACCTGTGAAGACGCCCGGCGTATTGCGCCAGCGTCCCGCGCCAAGAAACCGGGAGGGCCAAAAACAGGGTATCGAGCCGAGCCTCATCAAACCCTTCACCTAGATACCGACCCGTAGAGATGAGAAGCCTCTCCTCTTTGTCTAGGCAGGCAAAAATCCCGAAGGCTTTTGGCCGCTTTGCTGCCAGCCGATATCATTTTGCAAATCGGCCATAGTCCTGGTAAACTCCCAAAAAACGGCTAATCTCACAGATAGGCTCAACCCTTCGATTCGAGCCTATGGGGGCACCGGTGGCCCCGCGCTGCTACGCCGCGAAGCGCGGCCTATCAACGCGGTTCGAGCAAACGCGCCCCGTTAGGCGTCATTCACAATGTCAGCGAGCCGGCTCACGATCTTGGAAAAAGGGAGGGTAGCAACAATGACAACATCCGGTAGCGATTTTGACGCTGCAAAGGCCGTCGCAGAACAACTCAAGGGTATGGACAAAGAACGCCAACAGCGGATACTTCGTTGGGTAGCGGAGAGCTTTAGCCTCGACCTCGGCATCGCCCCGGCCATGGAGCGGAGCACGGGGGAAACGGGCACCGCGACAGGAGGCCTAACACTTCTTCGCGCGGACACGCAGCAAGCCCGCCGACACCAACGCCCGGCGGACATCAAGAGCTTCGTCGATTCAAAGAGTCCGAAGAGCGATGTCCAATTTGCCGCAGTGGTTGCATATTTCTATCGATTCGAGGCATCCGCCGAGAGCCGAAAGGACTTCATTGACGCGCAGGTACTTCAGCAGGCGGCAAGACTCGCGGGTCGGCGGCGACTACCGTCGCCGCTTGCGACACTGAATAATGCGAAGAATTTGGGCTATCTCGACAGCCCCGACCGAGGGCAGTTTCGGATCAACAGTGTTGGCGAGAATCTCGTGGCCATGACCCTTCCTGGCAGCGAAACGGAGCGAAGCCGAAAGAAGGCAGGGTCAACGAAGTCCCGGAAGGACAAAACAAAGAAGCGCTGAAAACCCCTCGCAGGAGACTTGTTGATGTCAGCCGGAACTGATCCCATCGAGGCGTGCATCCGCGAGGTTGAACAGGCATGGAATCGCGTTGCACGAACCAAGACAAGACAAATCACGAACGTTGACGATCGTGATTATCTGAAGTCAGTGGCCTACTCCTGGTTCAGGTCTTATCGGCCATTACTGATCGCATCCGTCGGGGAAGACGCGCTCGAGCCGGTTGATGTGAAGCTCAGGGCGGTACTCGGTGCTACCGCCCGGTCCTCAGCAAGGCCAACCTATCTCACGGCACTCAAGAACGCCAAAAATGCGCTTGCTTCACTTCGCGGGATTGCCCTTGTTCCTCTCCGTTCCACACTGTCGGCTCCGGAGTCTCCTCCTGACTTCAGTTCTCTGGCATCCGATCCCATAATGAAGTCGATTCTCGATCGCAGGTGGAGCGAATGCCAGCGATGCATTCGTGCGAATGCGCCTCTGGCTGCAACAGTCATGATGGGAGGCCTTCTCGAGGCTCTTTTCGTTGCGCGAGCAAACCTTCTGACCAAGAAGGCTCCGCTCTTCCGTGCGAAGGCTACACCAATCGATTCAAGGACCAAGAAACCGCTTGCTCTGCCAGAGTGGACCTTGAGGCCCTATATCGATGTGGCAGCGGAGCTGGGCTGGATCTCTCGATCTGGCAAGGACGTGGCTGCCGTGCTACGAGACTATAGGAACTATATCCATCCAGAGAAGGAGCGTGCACACGGAGTGAGCCTGAACGATCATGACTCCGCCATGTTTTGGGAGGTAACGAAAATCCTCGCACGACAGCTCTTGGCCTCCGTGAGCGCTGCAGCAAAGAAGCCATGACGCCTCACTTCCGAATGAACACGGACCCGTACAAAGCGTGCTGCGCCCCCTATGTACGGGCCGCTTATGCGGAGTGTTAGCTCTCAGCGACCAAATGCAGCCGTAGAAGGAAAAAGTCAGAATAGAGAAAAGAAAATGGCCCTGAAAAAATCCGAACTCTACTCCTCCCTCTGGTCCAGCTGTGATGAGTTGCGCGGCGGCATGGATGCCAGCCAGTACAAGGACTACGTCCTCGTTCTGCTGTTCGTGAAATACGTCAGCGACAAATACGTCGGCGTGCCGTTCGCCCCGATCACGATTCCGCGGGGCGCCAGCTTTGCCGACATGGTCGCACTCAAGGGCAAGAGCGACATCGGCGACCAGATCAACAAGAAGATCCTCGGGCCGCTGGCCAATGCCAACAAGCTGTCCGACATGCCGGACTTCAACGACGCCACCAGGCTCGGCAGCGGCAAGGAGATGGTGGACCGTCTTACCAACCTCATCGCCATCTTCGAGAACCCTTCGCTCGACTTCTCGAAGAACCGCGCCGACGGCGACGACATCCTCGGCGATGCCTACGAATACCTGATGCGGCACTTCGCCACCGAGAGCGGCAAGAGCAAAGGGCAGTTCTATACTCCGGCCGAGGTCAGCCGC
>CAZOLJ010000164.1:0-3995 GCA_964580575.1 uncultured Desulfobacteraceae bacterium | reverse complement strand
CCGGAAAGCCCGGCGCACTCGTGAGCTTTGGGGTGGGCTGATTTATAGACGCATCCGGGCTTTGTGTCAATGGTGTTATCTTGAGTGTGCCGATCGCCCCGGATGCGTTCCACCGGGATACGTATAGGATAAGCCCGACATCCCTACTCGAAAAATCCCATCAACCTTTTGAGCCTCCTCACAGCCCTTGGAAGCACATCGCCGACTCTCTCATGGAACCTCAAGCTGGCCGCCCCGTCGAAAGGTGTTTCACCCTGATTGATGATCACGAGCTTTGCGCGTGACTGCAGCGCCTCACGAGGCATGTCGGCAGCAGGAGTCACTACAAGGCTTGAACCCACCACCACGAACAGATCGCTTTTCCTGGCATGCTCATAGGACAGCATAAGATCCTTTCGCGGCAGGGATTCGCCGAAATCAACCACGCTCTTCCCCAAAGCCCCACCGCACCGACATCTGGTCTGCCCTTCCGCACGTGCAACTGTTTCCTCACACCGCTTGCACCTGAGCTTGGCAATGTTGCCGTGGAGTTCAGCCAGAAGCTCTGGCCGAATTCCCGATTTCAGATGGAGATTGTCCACGTTCTGGGAGATCAGAAACCTGAGCTTGTTCAGTTTCTGGAGCTCTGCAATGGCGAGATGTCCAGCGTTAGGTTCAACCGCATCCCAGGCGACTTTGAGCGGTTCCGGTGGAAGACCCTTGTCCCGCCTTGTCCAAAGCCCGTCAGGTCCCCGGAAATCCGGGAGTCCCGACTCTGTGCTGATCCCTGCACCGGTAAACACGACCAGATACTTCGATTCATAAATCCATTGGGCCAGGGTCTCAATTTTTCGAGATAGATCTTGCATGGTCCATTTTCCCGCTCATATTACCCGGATAAAAAGGGAAAAGAAAAGCCTCATTAGCCAGAAATCGCCAGTCTGTTCCTCAAATAGGTGTACCGTTTCTCCGTCTTGCTATTCTTCACGGCTATCGCCAGCGCTCGCTTGGTGCCCACAATGACCACAAGCTTCCTGCCCCTGGTGACCGCCGTGTATATCAGGTTTCTTTGAAGCAAAGCATAATCATAACCCAGATTTGCATCGTCCTTGACACGTAAAAGCAAGTTCCCATATGCTTCTGACTATCCGAAGCGAGGTCTGCGACAACAATTGAAGTCGCGATCCTGTCCGGCATGAGATTTTCTGCCTGGAATGTTTCACAAGCACGGCCTCATGTCTAGAGTGTACCGGTGAGATTGGATCTCCGGATATCTGGTAAAGACATTTTCCTTCCGGGGGGCATAGCATAGCAGCCTCAAATCCTTTTGTCGGGACATGGAAGCTGATTTCCTGGGAGCTCACGCAGCCTGATGGTACGATTAACTATCTCTATGGTAAGAATGTCGTCGGGTATCTGATCTATACGGCCGATGGATACATGTCCGCCGAAATCATGGATCCAGATCGCCAGCAAAGTGATGCCAACTTCCCGCTTGAAATTGCGGCCGCTCAGACCCTTCCCGATGCCGATCGGGCACGGGCCTACAGCACTTATCTATCCTATTGCGGAACCTACTCGGCGGAGGGAGACATAGTGACCCATCACGTGAAAGCAGGATTGATTCCTAGTTGGACTGGCTCAGAGCAGCCTCGGCACTTCAGGTTTGAGCACGGCTGTCTGATCATTGAGGAGGGGACCCAGAAACTCACTTGGGAAAAGGCCGTGAAGCATGCCTGAGTTCCGGAAACTTGCAAAAGACGTCTACGCTTTCTTGCAACCGCCCCTGATCTGTTACAGCAGCGCCGGCGTCATCATTGGCGACAGGGATGTGATTGTGGTTGATAGCCTGACCAACGCTGCCATGGCTCAGAGCCTGTTGACGGAGATCCGTCGAGTTACTGACAAACCCATCCGCTTCCTGATCAATACACATTCCCACTTTGATCACGTCTACACGAATCACTTTTTCCCAGAGGCCACCGTCATCAGTACCCATCGGGGGCGCGAAGAGACGAAGGCCAACCAGAAGGCCCAAGATAAGCATGATGCGCTCTTCGCCAAACTTTTCTCCGATGTGGATTTAAGGGGTGGCCGCTACACCCTTCAGGATGTGACCTTCAGTGGCAGTCTCTTCTTTTATCAGGGAGAGCGTGAAGTCCGCGTCCTCGAACTCGGAGTAGGACATTCGGAATCCGACGTGGCGGTGCACCTTCCCGGAGAAAAGATCGTCTTTTGTGGTGATGTGTTCATGAACGGCCTGCCGCCGCTGCCAGGCGAGGGCCACGTTACCCAGACTATCGACCACTACAAGGCCATCGAAGCCCTGGAAGGCGAAATCTACGTGGCCGGACATGGTAATCCCGGAACCCTGGCCGATGTGCGCGCCCAGCGGGCCCAACTTGAAAGCCAGTTTCAGCATGCCAGGGAATGTTTCAAGAAGGGCATGAGTTATGATGCGGCTCTAAAGGCTTTTGCTGATGATACCATTCCCTTGGATTTCCAGAGGTTGATCATCCTGTCTAGCTACTGGGAATTCACCGGCAGGAGGCCTGAGAGCACCGACCCTGCCAGCCAGAACCACATGACCGTGTTGCAGGGTGTCGCCGCCGAAGCTAAACTGCTCATGAGCAGGAAAGGGTGAAGGCAAAAGCCGAACCTTGGATGCCTACCTTTGTTTTTTGGTGTTCTAATCGGCTTCTATGAGGATCGTTCAATTCCTTCTGCAGCGGCTTAGGAGGGTGGGTGATGATCTCCGATCCAAGCCGCTGCGCACGGGGTTCTCTTAGGGCCTGCCCCCTGTTGCAGCCTCTTCACAACGTCAATTGCCTCTGCCCGGATAACGTAGACGCATCCCCTGGACACGGAAACCATATCGATTAGTCATACCCCAACGTGCCCTTCTCCGATAGAGGCCCTTATGACCTCGCCTTGACTTAAAGCAGCCTGTCACTACTCCTAGATGGTACTCGCTCCGTGTGTTTCTGAGAAAACACGGAGCGTGATAGGAATGGAAACAAAACCTGCATCGAAACGACAGCTCGCCTACATAAGGCGGCTGCAAACTGTGGTCGGCGAAGCAGAGCCGGAGATAACCGAGGAGATGAGCGTCTCGGAAGCGTCTGAGAGAATAACTGAGCTCATCTCAAGAGCGCGGCAGAACGGCGTCGTCGTGCAAAGGCAGATAAACGAGCCAAGGCTCGGCATGGCCATGAAAGAGTCTTTTCGCCAGTGGTCAGCCCTCGGAAGAAGCATCCGTGACGAGCGCAGAAAGGCGTTCATCGACTACACCATCGACACCTACAACCTCTTCACGGAGATTGCCGAGAAACTCGGACAGGCTCAGTGACGGGGCCTGCTTTTTTTCTCTTTTCAAGCCCAAGAATGGAGCGCCAAGGAGTGTGATAAGCATGAGCAAGGCTCAACCCAGTGTGAAAGAACAAGATGCTGTGCGTATCTGCCGGTTCTGCGACAGGCAATTCGACTATTACAGGCGTGATGAATCAGGATTGGGCGTATGCCCGCGGATGCGGAGGTTCTTCTCAGAATGGTGCAGCAAAGAGTGCTTTTGGAACGACTTTCTGGCCCAAGCGAAGGCGGAGATGACCTATGACCCTGACAGAAAGCTCGAGCTGAAGCTGAAAATCGCCGAACTCACCCGCAGAATCACCGAAGCGAAAAGAATATGGGAGCGGTACGCTCCCTGGGACAGTTGAGTCGTTGAAGTTCGGTACTCTTTTTGTCCCCCCTGGCGGAAAGGTGAGGTTGCTTATAAAGGTTTCGCTTCCGGAGGTGATTATGACTGGGACTTGTGCGCCACATTACACATCAGCCCCGGTACTCCACAGACTTAGGATTTGCCACGAGGGTAAGGGGAGCTATGCGCTAAATCTACCTTCCCCACCTCTGCATGTCTTACCCTCATCACTCTGATTTGCGGGTGAAATGAGGGACTAAATCACCTCATGTCCACCCCTCTTGATAGACAAGGCGAAATCACATATACTCCCGCCCCA
>CAZOLJ010000163.1:0-4019 GCA_964580575.1 uncultured Desulfobacteraceae bacterium | reverse complement strand
CCTTTGCAAGGAGCTCGACGGCTTTTCGGGCATCGCCGGTCTCGCGAGAGGCATAGGCAGCGACTTTCTTGAGCGCTGCCTGGTCAACCCGGTCGGTACGGAGAGATTTTTCAGCCCGCAATTGGAGAATGGCCAGGAGGTCAAGGGCATCGTGGGGCTCGAAGATGATATCGGTCTTCTTGAGGAAGCTCAGGATGCGCGGGTCGAGCGTCTTTTCCCTAGGCATCATGCAAACGGCTCAGTTGATTCAAAACAGTCTGGAGTGGGGTTCAACTCTAACCTGAAAAATGGTACAAAGACTGGAGGCAGGTCACATGGGCATGAGGATTTCTGACACCCGACTGGGGTGAAACGGTCGACGCTACCAAAAGGAGGATCGGTCATGACATGGGTGGATAGCAAAACTTCAGCCGGCATAGGTGTTCTTACCCTCAAGGACCCGAAGAAACTCAATCCTCTCAGTAAGGAACTTATAGATGATCTCTGCGCCGCTCTCGAGGATATGCGACAGCGCGAGGTCCGGGTGGTGATATTAAGGGCACCACCGGGGTCCAAGGTCTTCTCAGTGGGTCACGATATCCGAGAGTTGCCGACGAACGGACGTGACCCCCTCACCTATAATGATCCCCTGAGGCACGTGGTCAGGGCGATCGAGCATTTTCCGGCCCCTGTGATCGCCATGATCGAGGGGAGTGTGTGGGGCGGGGCGTGCGAACTTGTGATGAGCTGTGACATGGTCATCGCCGGTGACGACAGCACCTTTGCCATCACTCCCGCTAAGATCGGAGTGCCCTACAACATCTCAGGAGTCCAGAATTTTCTGAACACCGGTGGCATGCCGCTTTGCAAAGAAATGCTGTTCACCGCCCAGCCCTTTCCAGTGAAGCGTCTGGTGGATCACGGGATTGTCAGCCACGCAGTTCCCAGAGACCAACTGGAGAGTTTGACACAGAGCATCGCCGAGCAGATCGCGAAAAACTCACCCCTTGTCATCAGCCTTCTCAAAGAAGAACTGAGATTGCTGTCCGCTTCGCATAACCTGAGTCCGGAAACGTTTGAGAGGGTTCAGGCCATGCGCCGCCAAGTCTACGACAGCCATGACTACCACGAGGGGATCAAAGCGTTTTTTGAAAAGCGACCGCCGGTTTTTAAAGGGGAATAGTTTCACGATCACAGGAGGTCTCGATGTTCAAAAAAGCTGCCTTTCCAGGGAAATATATCCAGGGCGTCGGTGCCATAGGCGAATTGCCCACCCTGATCAATTTGCAGGGTCAACAGGGGCTAATCTTGGCATCGCCTTCGGCGTTTTAGCCGGCCTCCACCTTACAGACGCGTCGGCGGACGAGACAGCAACCGTTCTCTCATTCTGTGAGGAGGTCGGCTTGCCGACGACGCTTGCGGCCATCGGCCTTGGAAATGCCGACCGTAAACAACTGATGAGGGCGGCTGAAAAGGCCTGCGCTCCAGGCCAGCCCGTTCATCACGAAGCGGGCGTGATCACTCCAGGAAAAGTGCTCGATGCCATGCTTGCAGCAGACGCCCTTGGTCAAGAAAGAAGAGGCCGCGGAGGAAACCGCCGAGTGGGGGAGCGCTAATCGGAAGGGGCTAATAGGGGCAGGCCGAGGTTTTTGGTTGTGCGTTAAAAACGAAAAGATCCAACGGAAATGTGAAGAGTAGTAACCGGAGTTCACGCCATTCTTGTAGAAGGGGGAGTCTGTGAAACAACACTACCGCACCATCGCTGTCGGCTCCGTTGGCAATATCATGGAGTGGTTCGATTTTTCGATCTACGGCTATTTCGCCCCGGTCATTGCTCAAGTGTTCTTTCCAGCAGGGGACCACTTCCTGTCACTGCTGGCCACGCTAGGCATCTTTGCCTCCGGCTTCCTGATGCGCCCTCTCGGGGCTGCCTTTTTCGGACACCTGGGAGATACCCGAGGCCGGTCCCGAGCGCTGGTTCTGTCGGTGGTCCTTATGGCAATCCCCACCTGTCTGATGGGTTTTCTGCCCACCTATGCCCAGGTTGGTATCTGGTCTCCCATGATGCTGACTGTGCTGCGACTGATTCAGGGTTTTTCGGTAGGGGGAGAGTTGACCGGATCCATCACCTATATGGCCGAACTGGCCCCGATTTCCCACCGGGGATTTTTCACCAGCTTTGCCACCTTCGGAACAGTATCCGGCTTCTTATTGGGCTCACTCACCGGTGCTGTGATTACCAGGAACCTCTCCGACGATCTTCTGCTTTCCTGGGGATGGCGAACAGCTTTCTGGTGCGGCATCCTGCTGGGCGTAGCCATTTTCATCGTCCGGCGGGGGCTCCTCTCCGAAAGCCTTGCCGCCACTGGGTCACGGGCTTCGGCAGTCTGTCCCTCCCCGATACGGGAAACCCTTATCCATCACCGGCCGCTACTGGCGAGGATCTTCGGCATCGTCTCCTTTATCGCGGTCAGTTACTACATGATCACCGTCTATCTCTCCACTTTCCTGTCTACTGAAACTCACCTACCCCTTCCCATGGCGCTGAGGATCAATACCCTGAACATGGGAGTCCTCATCATCTTGGTCCCGCTCGCGGGAGCCCTCTCGGACCGCTGGGGAAGAAAGTCCCTGATGCTGGCCTCCTCGCTGGGTTTCATCTTTCTCTCCTATCCCCTGTTTCTGGTATTGAGCAACGGGCACCCGTGGGACGACTTGATAGCACAGCTCGTCTTTGTTGTTCTAGTTGCCCTCTATGAGGGGACCTATCCGGCCCTGCTGGCTGAACTCTGCCCGGCCCGGGTCCGCATGACGGTTTTTTCTCTGAGCTTCAACATGAGTATGGCCGTGCTGGGGGGAACCACCCCACTGGTGGCCACCCTGCTGATCCGGGAACTGAACACCAAGGCAGCTCCTTCCTTTTACCTGATTTTGGTGGGGATCACCTGTTTTCTTCTGACTTTAGGGATAAAGGAGACAAAGGGCCGATCCCTATCAGACTGAACACACGCCCCGGTAACTGATCCGAAGGTATGATCAGAAACGGGCTACCCATAGTTATCACATCCCCCAGTTAAATCTGAATTTCATTGCATAGTGATCTAATATTTCGCCTGCCATGAAGACCTTGGAGGCTATCTCTTGCTTGTGCGTGGATCACACAAGCCCTTTCACAACCCTCTCCAGCAGCGAGCTCATAATCTCCCTGGTCTTCCCGTACCTGCCCAGGGAGACGATACGGGCATTGATGAGCCCGTACAGGTCAAGGAATCCGACCATGTCGCAGAAGCGCCGATGGGTCAGTGCTCGGGTCTTCTGCTCCTGGCATAGGCTGCGGTAGGTCTCGTAGGATTGGCTTGTGAAACTTTGCTGGCGCCCTTTGTACAGCCATGGGACCGGGGGCCGGGCATAAGAAAATAAATACCTTGGGGTGCTGGGTCACTGCAAGGATTTGATATTGGGCCAAATGTATGTAGCGCATCTCACTCTGATCGGTATAGAATGCGTTTTTCGAGGGCAAAAAGGCCGTTATTCCTGTAAGCGTCTGGCAATACGGCCCAAGGTCAGCATCCATAGAGAAGGTTCTGCATTTCGCGTCGAGTTATGCGATGGCGGCATAGAGGCAGTTGGCGAAGGATAAAACGGATGAGACGCTTGCGCACAGCGCCGTCAATCACTGCAATCGCCGTCCGTGGCGCCGGGGATGATTCCAACCCGTGTGATCGACCGCCGGTCTGTAGATCTTGATCGAGGCAGGAATCCCTGATCAAAAACAGGGTTTTCGAGAGTCGCGTTATGTGCCTCATAAATAGGGAGTGCGAAAACGGGAGATACTTGGATAAGCAATATCCGTCATTTCCTGGATGAAGATGGAGTGATTCCGGTCGATCTCCCAGCCCCGGCTATACGTCTCGCAAACTATTTCGGTTCCATCGCAAAAGCAGTTTCATCCCGCCAAGATAGTTCCAAGCTTCATACCGGTATAAAGTGCAGACGGCGGAAAAATCGCGGTTTTACGTTAACTCCTTATAAGGTTGAAC
>CAZOLJ010000162.1:0-4444 GCA_964580575.1 uncultured Desulfobacteraceae bacterium | reverse complement strand
TATGGGAGACCGGATACGTCGGCGCTGGTCCAGCTTCTGGAGGTGGAAGGTCAAAAACTCGGAGCCCTCGTTCTACTGGCGCAAGGACGAGACCGATTTTCGGAAACCCATGGACGATTGTTTTCCCTTCTCAAAGAGCCTTTTGCCATGGCCCTTTCCAACACGCTCAAGCATCAAGAGGTGCTGAGGCTAAAGGACCTGCTGGCAGACGACAACCGGTATCTCCACCGAGAGCTTTTGCATTTGTCCGGGGACGAAATCGTGGGTGACGAGTTTGGTCTGAAAAAAGTCATGAACATGGTCCGACAGGTGGCGCCTTTGAGCAGCCCGGTCTTGCTGCTGGGAGAAACGGGCGTGGGCAAGGACGTGATTGCCAATGCGATCCACTACTCCTCTCCTCGCAAGGACGGCCCCTTCGTGAAAGTGAACTGCGGGGCTATTCCCGAAACCCTTCTGGACAGCGAGCTCTTCGGCCATGAAAAGGGGGCTTTCACAGGCGCCCTGTCCCAGAAACGCGGCCGATTCGAGAGGGCGGATCAGGGGACGATTTTCCTGGACGAGATCGGCGAACTGCCTCCCCAGGCGCAAATCAGGATGCTGCGGGTCCTTCAATACAAAGAATTGGAGAGAGTGGGAGGCACGCACTCGATTTCCGTGGATATCCGGCTCATTGCGGCCACGAATCGCAACATGGAAGAGATGGTCAAAGAAAAGCACTTCCGCGAGGATCTCTGGTTCCGCCTCAATGTTTTTCCAATCCGGATTCCTTCGCTCCGGGAGAGAAGACAAGATATCCCAGCGCTGGTTCATCACTTCGTGAAGCGGAAATCCCTGGAACTGAAGTTACTCAGTTCTCCTGCCCTTGCACGGGGGGCCATTGATCGCCTCACGGCTTACGATTGGCCCGGGAATGTGCGGGAACTGGAAAATCTGGTGGAAAGGGCGCTCATTCTAAGCCAAGGGGCGCCACTGAGTTTTGATGACCTGCCAGGTGGCAGAGAGGTGGACAGGCACGCATTTCCCGATGGAGCAACGGACAAGCCGCTTAATCTAGACACCGTCATCTCCAACCACATTCGCCGGGTCCTCGAAATGGTGAATGGCAAAGTTCACGGAAAAGGCGGCGCCGCCGAGCTGCTGGGGATGAACCCGAGCACCCTCCGATACAGGATGAACCAGTTGGGGATTCCTTACGGGAGGAAGTCAGCTAGATAGGACTCTGCTCAAGAATCACAAAGGGGACGTCGACCAGAGATCCTTCTTTTGTCAACTCTTTGCAGCGCAAGGACTTTCTCCAAAATCAGGCGTAATTTGAAAGACACGTTTTAAATTTTACGCCAAAATTTTAAAATCCTTTGAAAGTCTTACGTGTGCTTTCTGCTCTAGAATGTCATTTCTTAGGCTTGGAGATAGCACCAAGGAAGTCTCGGGGCGGGCAGATAATAAGACCTTGGATCGACTTCCCAAAATGTTCCCCAAAATGGGTAATGTCACCGGTGACGAAATAATCGGCTTCACAAGATAGGGCGGCCATAAACACGGGGCGGCCCTTCATCGGCAGGGTTATCGGGCATGGGATAGACGGGTCAGATTCTGGCACAACTCGAACTTCGCGCAGAAGCCCAATTAGAGCGTCCCGTTGATCCTGGCGATCGAGATTTCGCTTAGCTCCTTCAATTACATACTCCGAGGCAAGGAGCTCACACCTTTTACTCCTGGCGAGGCTCCACAAACGCTGTAAGCCGAGGCTACCATAGGCCACGGAAAACAGGATATTGGCGTCGAGCAAAACCCTCGTCGGATTCATTTCTTCCCTATTCTCTTGTGAGGGATCTTCTTAGGATCAAGTCCCATTTCTCGAACCTGATGAACAGCGATAGCATAGTCATCGGGGGTAATCGCATTATTCAGCAGAAACTCCGCCTTACGCTCAGGAGTGTAAATCTCAATAGGAAGAGTCACAACGGGGCGCAAAAGAAGGCCTTCCGGGACCGGCTCTACGAGGATTTGCGCGCCCTCTTCCAAGCCGTATTTCTGGCGAAGCGATACCGGGATGACGATGGTTCCTCGCTTACCGACTCTTGCGGTTTCAGTTATCATGATTTTCTCCTTTTCTGAAACGCAGATTAGCAGATGATGTGATTTTCGTCAAGACCGATTAATCCTTTGTGTCCCTGAATTGAAAGGCGTAAGATGCAGATGGCATCGTGTCATGAATCGTATTTCCGACTGTGAAGGACTGCGCCTCGCTTTCCCAGACACGCTTTCGGGGAAGAAATGATGCATCTCCGCTATCTCGGACATCTACCGTCGAACGATCCGCTGGACGGATACCTGCGCTTTGACATTGCGCCCCAACTCGGTCTTCGCTTTACACCTGCCGGGTTTCGCGTTTTCCAGTTCGCCTTTTTCCAAGACGTGTATCTGTACGAAGAAGTCAGCGGCGCTTTCCGGGTGGTGGGCAAGTTCTTTCCTCCGGGGCGGCGCCTGGCTCCGGGATTGGTCCGCCCCCCGACAGAGACCGAGTTCCAGAACCTTACCTATCTGCACCGGTTGGGCCTGAACAGCGGACCTTTCAGGATCGCCCGTCCGCTGGGCTACAACCCGTGGCTGCATGACGTCTTGATGGTGGAGCACTTCAACGGTCAACCGCTGGGGGAGGTCATTGATCAGGCCATCCAGCAGAACCGCCGAAACAGGCTTTACGGAAAGCTCTCCGCGCTGGCCGAGTTTCTGGCGGTCTTGCACAACCGTACTGCCGGCGACTGGACAGTGGATTTTTCTCACGCTTATGACTATGCCGGCCGCCTGATTGAATCCCTGGTCGACAAACGGGGAATGGCGCGCAGCGAAGCCGAAGAGCTCTACCACCTGCGCGAGAACTGGCAAGACCGGGCCTGTATGTGGGAAGACCGGCGGGTGATTGTGCACGGGGATGCCACGCCTTCCAATTTCAAGGTCGGGCCGGGTCGCGAAGTCATGGTCTTCGATCTGGAGCGCATGGCCTGGGCCGACAGGGTCTTTGACCTGGGCCGCATGGCAGGAGAGCTCAAGCATTTCTTCTTGAGGGACACGGGCGACCCCTGGGCGGCGGAACCCTTTGTCGGCCACTTCCTCTGGGAGTACTGCGGCTATTTCCCTGACCGGCACGACGCTTTCCGTTCGATAACACGGCGGATCCCATTTTATCTGGGCATCACCCTCCTGCGCATTGCCCGCAATTCCTGGGTGGACTGGAACTACCGCAGGCGGCTACTGGAGGAGGCTAAACAGAACTTGAGGGCCATCCTATGAAAATCAAAGGCATCCTATTCGACATTAATGGGACACTCATCGATATCCACACGGACGAGGGCATGGACGAGATCTTCCGGGCGGTGAGCCACTTTCTGACCTACCAGGGAATTTATCTGCACCGGGGCGAGGTGCGGGACCAGTACTTCCAAATCATGGAGGAACAGGTAAAGGCATCCGGGGAAGGGCACCCGGAGTTCGACGCAGTGGCGCTGTGGCGTGAATTCCTGGAGCTGAACCAGAATCCTGCCTGGCGACTGAGTCGGGATAGACTGGAAGCTATGCCTCGATTCTTGGCGGAGATGTACCGGGGCATTTCGCGTCACCGACTGGAGCTGTATCCGGATGTAAAGCCTGTTTTGGACGAACTAAAGCCGCGCTTTTCGCTGGCCGTGGTGTCCGACGGCCAGAGCGTCTGGGCGTTGCCCGAAATGCGAGCTATGCGTATCGACAGCTACTTCGACCCGATTGTCATATCGAGTGACTACGGTTTCCGCAAACCAGATCCGCGCCTCTTTCATGCCGCGCTGGATGGGATCGGGGCCGGACCGGAAGAGGTTCTTTTCGTGGGAAACGACATGTACCGTGATGTTTTTGGGGCCAGGCAAATTGGAATAAAAACCGTGTTCTTCATTTCAAATCAGGGCCGCCAGCACATGGAAGGTGTGGAACCTGATTACATTATCTACCGCTTCGCCGAGCTGAGACAGGCGATCAAGTTCTTCGAGCGCCTTTGATGAGAAACATGAATAAGAAAACCCGTAACATTTTAGCTCTTTGAAATGAACACAGAAAAAGGCCATGGGAGTCCCTCTAAAAACAGAACAACGAAGACGCCACACCTCAATGGCAAGCCCTAGCCATGGGTGAGGCGGGCGGAGGGCTACTGGGGAACTCGCCACGTAGTATCCAGCTGACAGGTGCCGGTGAAACCTCGCCGCCCGCCTTCGCTGCCCTTTATCTGCGGAGTCTTTCCCGCACACTCTTCGTTTTCTGTTTTTAGAGGGACTCCCATGGCCTGAGCCATCCATTTCAAAGAGCTAAAATGTTACAAAAACCCATATTCCCTTGGCCGCACTCTGGATGCAATTATCCTGCACTTCTGCAATAATCAGGTTTTCCGTATTGCACATTTGAAAAACAAGAAGTC
>CAZOLJ010000161.1:0-4561 GCA_964580575.1 uncultured Desulfobacteraceae bacterium | reverse complement strand
GTCCCCCTTTCCTGACAAGACCGGGGCAGAGGAACTTGGTCAGTCCGGGAGTGACCAAGTCCTCGACTTGTCCAGTACAAGTATCACAAGTGACAAAAACGGTTTAATAATCAATTGGTTGTCACTGCATCTTGGCGTCGAGGGTTGTGAACATCCGGTCGCAGTGAGGCGCTTTTCCACGCACAACCTCTGTATTCACACGCGACAGCAGGTCCGCCCCGTGCTGGATCTTGCGGTATTGACCTTTCTGTGTTTGATGTGTAGCCGTTTCCAAAATAGGGACAAGGGATACCTTCGGTATGGTCTCCACGTTTCCTGCGCCGGGTATGGGATTGGCGTTGAAGCCTTTACCGTAGTATTCACTCAAAGCACCGGGGTCGGCAATCAGCCAGGCTTCCATGGCCTGCACCATCAGGTGGCAATGGTCGTCATGTGCTCCGCGGGCCAACCAGTTATCCCTACCCAGCAGATGAAGCCATGGTGTTTCTGCAACCGGTCCCTCAGAATCAACCAGCAGCACGTTAAACGCGTCGGGATGTTCATTGAGCGCGGTTACGAAACGATCATGCGCCTGCCCGCGGCCGCCGCATACAATGACATTCCAGCGAATCCCTTTGCTTCTGGCCATCTTACGAAGTGAATCCAGAAAGCGACTGAATCCTTCGCGGAGCAGCGCCCGCGTATCCTTCTTGTCTCCGCCTCCTTCAGCATAGATCCGAACCTCTGTTACCATCGATTGCCTCCGATTTCACCCATGCGCCAGATTTCGCCCAGCGAGTAGTCCTTAAGCCAGCTTTTCAATTTGTCCTTTTCGAGTCGCCTGAGGCTAGTGCCCGTGACCCCGCGTTCGCAGACGATGACAGACTCAGGGGTCTCGCTCATTGCTGAGACAAGCACATCGGAATGGGTGGTGACGATAAGCTGGGTTCCTTCGGAAGCGCCCACAAGCATCTCCCCAATTCGAGGCAGGATATCTGGATGGATCCCCAATTCCGGTTCCTCGATGCAGACGAGAGACGGAGGATCGGGATGCAGCAGCACGCATAGGAAACACAGGTATCGCAAGGTGCCATCTGACAGGCGGGTTGCGGGGATGGGTTGATTCATTCCCTCCTCATGGAGGAAAACTTGTATCGTTCCGCCAAGCACCTTCGTGGTAACGTCTTCAATACCATCGTAGAAATGGCGCAGCTTCTCGATGATTGTCTTGCGCATGCCACGGTGCAACAGATCGTTCAGGATAAGCCCCATGTTGCTGCCATCCTCGAGCAAGAAATCGCCGGGCAGGTCCACCTGCTGGGATTTGCGGATGCCTGTGTTTCGGCCAAACCCCCATTCCCTATAGAGTTTCATCGCCCCAAATTGCTCCCCCAGCCAAGTAATCTCCGGATATAGATCGGCGTCTTTCTTTTGGGAAACGATTGATTGTTCCGAACTGACGGATTCTTTCTTGAGTGTACGATGAAACCCGTTTCTCCCCTGGGATACTGCACCTTCAACACGGGTTCGCGTGTTCAATACGGGTCGCCCCTGCTGGTAGCGGTAATAGAAAGAAACATCATTTTCAGTGGGGTCGCTTTTTGTCGTGTTTTCGATGGCTTCGTCTGTTAAGTCAAATCTCTGGCCGCTCTGGGCGAAGGACAGTCTGTAACGTAGCGGCACGGCGAGCATGGGACACTCGGTCGTCACTTCAATCTCGGCGACACCTCTTGCCTGGGGTCCTTTCCAAAGCCATTCGGCAACCCCTCCACCTTCGCGGATGGGCCTTGGAAGATCTCGCGGGGTTGCCTGGAGCACAGACAATCCCTCGATAAGGTTGGACTTGCCGGACCCGTTGGGGCCTATTAGAACGTTCAGTTTTCCCAACGAAATCTCCTGGGCAGATGGTCCGTAGGAGAGAAACTCGCGCAGTCGAATCGTTTTCAAGAGCGTATTGCAGGTCACGGGCACACCTCCTATTCCAATATGATCCTTGTCTTGCCTGCATCCTTGCCTTTGAGCAGGCCAGACACAAACTGTTCGAAACGACCCTTTAACTCGGCCGGCGTGGTCGGACTGCCGTCCGGGAAGAGGGCTGATCTCAGATCATCCAAGCGAATGGGAACCTTAGAGAGGCCGGATAGGACCTCCTGTAGTGTCTGTAGAAAATCGTTGCGGATTTCGTCAGGGAGTTCCTTTTCTTTCATGAAGTCCTCAAGCAATTTTCGCTGCTTGGGCTTGAGCAGGCCGAAGTTGCCCTGGACAACTGGATCTCCGAGGTTGCCTAGGAGGGACTGGGTCCAGCTTTTCTGCATCTTGTCCAGATCCAAGCGGAGGCTCTCCAAAACGGCGTCGGCAGAGGAGGTGATCCCTTCCATGCTCGGCCAGAAGCCACAATGGGGGCACTACTTGGGATCGGCATCGAGGTCCCGTTCGGTCAGTGCGAAGCAGGTCTTGAGTTTACCCAGTCGGTCCTGGAATTCGATTAACTGCTGGCGGTTGAGCAGGTCGATGGCTGTGAGTCTCTGGAGTTGGGCTACACGATAGTCCTTGGCCATCTCACTCTTGGCCTGATCCTGATTGTGATTGAGCCGCGCCTTTCTGTGGAGAGTCATGTAAGCCGCGATGTACCCTCCCTTCAGTGCCCTGATTTCTTCGATCACGGCGGACTTGAACTTTGTCGACCCACGTTTTTCGGGCTTGCGTGCATCTTGTAGGAGTTGCTCTCGCAGGTCCCTGCTCTTTTTGAGCCAGGAATCCCCTTCAGGGAGGTAACCTTCCGCCATGCCAAGGTACTGAGTGAACTGGCTGATCTCACGGATGAAAGTCTCCAGGTCCTGGATTTCCTTGAGTTTGCCGAAAACGGCGCGCTGCGCTTTGATCTCCTCCGCATCATACTTCAGATTCTTGAGTTTGCCGGGCGAGTTATAGGCCTGGACGCTTTCCATGAAAACCTTGGCCTTCTCAAGAGACTCAGCCATGCTCTGCATTTCCTGCTCTGTAAACACGTTCTGGCCCCAGAATGGTATGCCGTATAAAAGTTGCTGTTTGGCAAGCACAAGTTTCTCGACCACTTCAAGGATCGTCTTCTGCAGTTGGGTAACTGGGGCAGTGTGGCCTTGCGTGACCTCAATGGCAAGCCCCGGCGCCAAGCCCAGGAGTTCAAATAATGCTTTGAGAGTGGACACGTTCCACCCCTTGGGGCGTTCCAAATGTTTGAACTTTTTCAGATCTTCAATGGAGATTGTGGCCATGGTGCTTAGGCCGGTGGCATCGTACTTACCTCCAGGTACGGTCAGAACAACATCGCCTGAATAGACAAGGGCAGCCAGAAGGATTATGGCCCACTCGGGTTCCAGACGGAACTTCTCCGGAAGGAAGTACTCCAATCCCTTCACAGACTGAATCAACTCTTGCCTGTTCAAGACCTGACCCTGCCCTTTAGCCTCCAGCATTTCCACGATCTGTTTAGCGTACTGTGAACGGGCTGGTTCCAGTTTGTCGCCATCCAGAAGTTCGAGCGCGTCAAGGACTGCAGTTGCCTGTTTCGTTCGGGTCGCCGGCTGTGCAATTCCCCTATCCGCCTCTCTTTGGTGCAGCCTTTTTTACATCGAAATAGGCCATGTCCACCAGCGAGTTGCGTGAGTAATGGTAACTGACTGTACTAAATGCCGAATTTTGAGACAATCTACGCCGATTGGCCTTTGTTTGTCAACCTTGGTGTTTTGCCGCGCAGCGCTTACTCAAGGCGCATCAGGTGGGGTCTTATGCTCTCGGATTGTGGCAATTGGGGCGCTTTGTTACGGGTTGATGGACAGTGGGGCGATCGCTGACACGACGCACTGTCTCCTGGTTAGAGGCGCGGCCCAGGATCCCCTCTGAGCCGAAGTTCTCCTGGCTGTATGCATAGCTTTTCTCAACCAAGCTCCCTTTCCAGATACTCGGGGGTGGTCTCTTCACCAAGGTGTCTTCGGCGCAAAGGATCGGGCCAGTGATTTCTGTTTTTCAATCAGCTCCCAACCTTTTGCCGTTAGATGGCAGCATTGTCTGCCCACTTTAATCTCCCCCAAATCCTACTCCTCAAACCACACTTCTAATGAAGATCTAATTGACAGATGGGCAAGATTAGCCGGGATCTGTCAAATAGAAAATTAGAGGAAATTCATAACGTTATCTTGAGAGTAGCAATCCATGGATAGGTCTATAATGAACTCCAGAGTTGGATTTCCCTCTGGTTGTTCGATAGAATATCAGACAGTCCGGTAGCGCCGCCAGCGTTGATCGATGAGACTGCTGAGGAGTCGCGAGATCTGAATGATCGGCTGGGGAAAAAGAGGGTCACCGAGGAAGAGGTCAAAAACATGGTGAACCAGGCTGACTTGACAAGCCATGCCGAGATTGAACAAAATGGAGAATTGTGGCTGCTCATTTGCAAAAGGAAAGCACCGGGTCAATGACTGTGGATCTCGATCAACGGGAGAAATTGGACCGCATGTTTCACCCCCGGGGAGGGACCGTCTTCGGGGGAGTGCACGAGCCAACCAAATTCGGCCACATGATGCTCCAGAGCCTGATCCGATAC
>CAZOLJ010000160.1:0-4791 GCA_964580575.1 uncultured Desulfobacteraceae bacterium | reverse complement strand
TTTTATTTCACTTCGGATTTTCCGATTTATAATCGCTCACAAGATTGGAAATAATCGCATGGACTCTCTGCTTGAGAAAAGCGAAGTTGTCCAGAGTCCCAGCATCAGCGACATCCCAAGTCCCCCCTAAGAACCGAAGGGTGGGCATCCTCGCTATATAGGCGAGCTGGCGAACCCTGACGCTGAGGTTATAAACCTTAAGATCTGTGTCCGGGATCTTGCCGAGTCTGACCTCAATATCAAGCATGGCAATAGGATAACCGCGAGAGGCGATCAAACGATCAAACTCGCTTGACGAGACTACCTTGAGGCCTGCGTCAGTGAGCTGACGCTCCGTGTCAGAGACCAGTTGATTGGACTCCGCGCCGGTCGCTTTCATGCCTGATTCGTCGGAATATTGGACCCGCAGATACACGGTGGTAAGGCCAGCCAGCAGCTGATCACCCATCTTCTGTGCATGAGCACTGACAACAGGGCTCACGAGAAGGGTGAGCATAACCAAGAAGAACAGTTTTTTCTTGTCCATGGGATGCCCCCTTCACACGTTTTTCCGCGTCAGGATTTCAAGAGTTCCTTGACTTTGTCGACCTTGTCTTTTACATCCATGACCTGTTTGACGCCAGGAACCTGGTTGACCGCCTTCTCTACAAGCTTGCTCTCCACCGAGGGTTCTGGTTTGGGTTCCTCTTTTTTCCCCTGCTTTGGGGCATCGTTGGAGATTTCTTTCCTCCCGTCCCTGAACTCCCGGATGGCTCCACCAAGCCCCTTGCCGATCTCAGGAATTCTCTTGGCGCCGAAGATAAGAAACACGATGACTCCAATGACAATCAGTTCCGGGGTTCCAAGACCGAACATAAAACAGACTCCTCTGAAAACACGCCTCTTCTGGCTTTTTGAAAGGGTGACGAAAAAAAGCCCTCAGCCCACGAATTGGATCGGTTCTTCCTTTTGGTCCCTGCGTTCAATCCTTCCTATAAGGTAGGCGGTCTCCCCCATCGCCTTGAGCCGCGAGAGCACCTCTTCCGCATTTTCAGGGCTGACCACCATCACCATCCCAAGGCCGTTGTTGAACGTGCGCATCATGTCTCTGAAGGGGATCTTTCCTGCCTTGTGGAGATATTGAAAAACGGGCGGAGGGGTCCAGCTGGAAAGGTCAATGACGGCTTTGCAGGGCTTCGGAAAAACGCGCGGCAGGTTATCGATGAGCCCGCCTCCGGTGATGTGAGCGATTCCGAAAATCGGGAAGTTCCGGATGATGTTTTTCACCGTCTTGGTGTAAATTCGGGTGGGTTCAAGGAGTTCTTCCCCCAGAGTCCGGCCGAATTCCTCCACATAATCATGGACCGACATCTTGAGCTGGCCGAAAAAAACCCTTCTTGCCAGAGAGTAACCGTTGCTGTGAAGCCCGCTTGAGGCAATGCCGATGAGCTGATGCCCCACCGCGATGCTTGAGCCGTCAATGAGGTGATATTTGTCCGCCAGGCCCACGACGAATCCGGCAAGATCGTATTCCCCCTCGGCATAGAAGCCCGGCATTTCCGCTGTCTCCCCGCCAATGAGCGAACACTCGGCTTCATCGCACCCGGCCGCGATGCCTTTGACGATCTGAACGGTCTTTTCGACTTCCAGTTTTCCCGTAGCAATGTAATCCAGCATGAACAAGGGAGTCGCTCCCTGGACCAGGATGTCATTCACGCTCATGGCCACGAGATCGATCCCCACCGTATCGTGCTTGTCCACCATAAAGGCAATCTTCAGCTTGGTGCCCACGCCGTCCGTGGAAGAGACCAGGACAGGGTTCTTGATATCCTGGAGGTTCAGGGAGAAGACGCCGGAAAACCCGCCGATGCCCGTCATGACTCCCGGCCTAAAGGTTTTGCTCACCAGAGGCTTGATCAGTTTTACAAATCGGTTTCCCGCGTCAATGTCAACGCCTGCCTCGGCATAGGTGTCTTTTTTCTTTTTGCCGGCCATGGGCGGTCCTCAGAGAAGAGAAAAAACCAGAAGATAGAGAAGGATATAGCTTTGCCTGGCTTAATCTGTCAATGCTTTTATAGGGAGACGGTCAGCCCGTCACCAAGGAAAGTCAGCTTCATCGCCTCATCCATCCTGAATCATGACCCTGAGGAGCAAATCCCCCTTTTCTCCGTCGGGCATCTGTTTGCCTAACCCGGCCAGGCGAAGCACGGTCCCCTGCGCCACGCCGGCCGGCACAGAGACGCGAAGAACCCTGCTTCGGAATCCCCATCTGACACTGATCAGTTTTCGAGCCCCTAAGAGAGCCTCTTTGGGAGCAACCGTGATGGTTCCATAAAGATGCGGGTCCTCCGGAGAATCAAAGACATGGGCGACCTGGAGCCGCGGGGTCCCTGTTTTGTGCGTCGCCTCGCGCATTCTCTCCGACAGCCCGGTCTGCGGAACTCGCTCGAGGACCTTAACCAGGAGGATTCCGGCAACGAAACCGCCCACATGGGCCCACCACGCAATGCCTCCGCCCTGGGCATCGGAGCCTGCAGCGCCGAGAAACTGAAGGAGAAACCAGATCCCCAGAAAGAAGAAAGCGGGAATCTCGATGAAGTAGGGGATGAACAGGATGGGGATAAGCGTGAGAATCCTGGAGTGGGGAAACAGGATGAGGTATGCGCCCATCACGCCGGCGATGGCTCCGCTTGCGCCGATCGTGGGAACTGGAGACTGCCAGTTGAGTAGGAGGTGAAACAGGCCTGACGCCCAGCCGCAGAGGAGATAGAACAGCAGATAGCGGATGGGGCCTAGGCGGTCTTCCACGTTGTCCCCGAAAATGTAGAGGGACCACATGTTCCCGAGAAGGTGCCAGAACCCGCCGTGGAGAAACATGAAAGAGAGGAGAGCAAGGACCTGTTGAAAGGAGGTGAAGTGGGCACCGATTTCCGGCATGGAATAACGGGCGGGGACAAGGCCGTAAGTGTAGATGAACGCGTCCTGCTGTGGGCCCTGTGCCATTTGAAGAAAGAACAGAAGCCCATTCGCTGCAATGAGCAAGGTGTTGACCGCCGGATAGTTCCGCGAATGGGTGGTGTCACGAAGAGGGATCATAGGCTGCTAAAGGGTCACGCTTGATGCTCTTTGCGCAGAAGATCCAGGAGCGTCTTGACCGGGCTGAAGGTGGCCAAGGGCACTTGGACAAAAATCGTGGTCCAATCGGCCATGGCGCCGTTCCAGAGCCCGGGATGCTCCAGAGCCTTGAGATCTTTTCCGTCCTTTGACTTGATCGAGATAAACCCCGTATCCGGATCAACGAAGCGCCTCAAATCAAAAGGTTCCCCTCTGTAGTCCCGAACGGCGCAGACAAGATCCACGGGATTGAAGTGGGTCGAGGATCCGAGAAGCTTCTTCTGCCGGGACGATCCCATGTCCACTTGTGAAGATTCCACAATCTGAAGCGAACACGTTCCGTCCGGGTGCTCGACCCAGAAGGGCCCGCCTCCGGGTTCGCCCTCGTTTTTGACCATGCCGCAAACCCGCAGCGGCCTGTTGAGCCTGGAAAGAAGAAACCGGATCTGCTCCTCGGGGGATTGTCGTTCCACGCGATCCGGGATCATGATGAAAAGTCGGTCTTTCATGAACCCCATCATTTCCGTGAGGAGCGTTCGGCCCACCTCTTCGTTCACAAGCTTCTCCACATAGGCGAAAATCTTTTTCTGAAGTTCGATCAGAAGACCGCCCAAAGCCTTTTTGTACGTGACGGTTTCTTCCTTGACCCTGTCCGGCAGGACATTGTCGATGTTCTTGATAAAAAGGACGTCCCCCGAGAGATCGCACAGGTTTTCCAGCAAAGACCCGTGACCGCCAGGTCTGAACACAAGCGCCCCATCCCTGTCTCGGAAAGGATGATTGTCCGTGTCCACGGCGATGGTGTCTGTGGAAGGTTTCTGGCTTGAAAACTCCACGCTGAAGGTCACCCCCCCTTTTTCATAAAGCGCTCTCGTGCTTTCCATATGTCGCCGCACGGAAGTCTCGTGTTCAGGCGACACGGTGAAGTGGATGCGAACATGGCCGCTTCCGTCCTGCGTGTAGGCTGCCCCTTCCACCAGGTGCTCCTCAACGGCCGTTCGGGTATGGCCTGGATAGGAATGAAACTTGATCAGGCCCTTGGGAACATTGGCCAGATCCAGACCTTTCGCGGTAAGGAGGGAATCAAGGATGGGCTTGTACTCCCCCTTTTCGAGAAGCGCCTCCAGATGCAGATTGTTTTGAGCCATGGCGCTGCGCAAATCTTCATAGAAGGCGAACGTTCTCAAACCCCTGACAAGTTCCTGAACAGCCCGATGATCCGAGTCCTCTTCTCGGGAAATTTCTTTATCCGTGATTCTCTCGTACAGACTGTTCACGGCCAGAAAAGCTTTGAACATTCGGCTGGCGGCTCCTGAGGCAGGAACGAATTTCATGGCCCTTCCCAAGAGGGCGGCTTCCGAGTAGATATCGGCATACCGGTCGAGATCGGTCTTGCTCAGAACGTGAATGCCGTCCCCCACGGTACAGGCGCGGTTGAGCCTTGCATAAGGGAATCCCTTTTTGAACGACTCGATCTGAGAAAGGACCTTTTCGGGAGTGAGGCCCATCTCCTCAATTTGTTTCAGATCGCGATCATCAAAAGAAAAGGTTCCCATGATTCCCGTCTCCTGTGCGCTCGGTGCGTGGAAGCCAACGCATTTGGAGAATAGGGAAGAACGGGGCTCCTGTCAACGGGCTCCTGTGCAAATCGCGCTGGAGTCCTAGGAAAATGGACGGAGGTCCCTTTTCTTTTATACC
>CAZOLJ010000159.1:0-4892 GCA_964580575.1 uncultured Desulfobacteraceae bacterium | reverse complement strand
CTTAGCAGGCTGCTGAAAAAGATCCTGCTCCCAGGTTGCTCAAAAACGCTCAGATACAAAGCACGCATCTTAGTTACGAGTGACGAGTAACAAGTTACGAGTAAAGGGATTCATGTTGTTTTTTACCTGCCCTGTCTTGTCACTCGTGACTCGTCACTTGTCACTTATTCGTTTCAACCTCCCTCATGGCAAGCAAGCTGAATCGCATTAAGCAGCGACTGTTCATCAAAGGGTTTCCTCAGGTAGGCGACCGCACCCGCCTTTTTCGCCCTTTGCTGCCACTGAAGGTTGTCGTGGGCGGTCATGAAAATGACCGTATACTTCGCCCCTGATGCAGCGAGTTTCTCTTGTAGATCAAGACCCGTCATTCCCGGCAGGCGTATGTCCAGGACAAGACAACCTTCTCCCCGGCAGGAGGTAGTTTCCATGAACTCCTCCGCGGAATCAAAGGTGACGGCATGATAGCCCATCGATCGCAGCAGCCGCTTCAGGGCTCTGCGTATGGACTCGTCATCATCGACCACATACACCGTGACTGATTTTTGAGGCATGTCACCTCCGCCGGTCCTGATAGAATGACCCGGTGAATGGATTCAAACGTCTTCCCCGTGAAAAGGGACCGGTCGAGACAGATGATGTGGACTTTATGGGAACTAAAAGAGAAAAGATATTGGACTTTAGTCCAATGAGGGGCAAGGTGGCGGGGGGCACGTCCAGGCAGACCGCTCTCCCTGAAATGGGCAGCGGATCAGAAGATCCAGTTGAAATTTAAGGCAATGAAGAAAAAACCTGTATCCGGGTACGAGCCAACGAGATCGCCCCGGCCGCCCGTCGGTACGGGCGATGTACTTTGCTTGTCCACATCGAGCGTGCCTCTGTAACCGTACTCGGCTGAAACGCACCACCCTCTATAGCCGAATGCGCGCGCTGGGAATGTCTCATTAGGAATTAAGATCTCTGCCCGCGATTCCTTTTTGCTTCCGCTGGTATGTTACACAGCATTATTCTGTAAATACAAAAAAATATTGACACAGCCTCTAGTTGTACATACAATTTGATATATGAAAATTGACTTCGACCCAATCAAGAATGAAAAGAACATTCGCGAGCGCGGGATTCCGTTTGAGCGCGTGGCAGAAGTCGATTTCAGTACCGCGTTGATTTTCCCCGCTACATCGCCCTCTGTCACTTGGAACGAAGGTTGCACGTACTGTGCTTCACAGAGACCGAGGCAGGCATCAGGGTCATTAGCTTCCGTAAAGCGAATGAAAGAGAGGCAAAAAGATATGGCAAAGCGCAAACCAATGACTGATTCGGACGGCGAGGTACGCGAACTGACTGCCAAAGATATGGCGAGATTTAAGCCTGCTGCCGAGGTGCTGCCCCCATCACTAAGAAAGAAGTTGGGCGTGCGCGGCCCTCAGAAAGCGCCCACCAAGGAGCGCATCACTATCCGGCTTTCACGAGAAGTGGTAGAGCGATTCCGGGAAAGCGGAGGCGGTTGGCAGACGCGCGTTGATGAAGCGTTGCGGGAGTGGCTCAAAAAGCATTCTTCGGCGTAAACCATTATTTTGCCCAGAAGCAGACAGTATCATAGTCAAACGCTCTTCGAAGTTCAAAGAGCGCAGATACTCCAGTTCCAATTCAAGTTCCTTGGATTCGTTGTCTTCGGATAGCTTGAGAATGGATGGCGGTCTGGGCACGCTGAAATACTACACCATCTCATCCCACAAAACAAGCGGACCTCTGGCACCCCTTTTGAGCGGCTACGACATCGAGATGGAGGGTCGCGAGAGTCTCGCCGTAAATTCTTCAGACTCCGACAAGACTGACCCTCCGGGCTCAGAACCTCGATTGTCTATCCGAACAAATCCGCGTGAGACCCCGTTCGGATGAGGCAAAGTACACTGCCCTCGAGGCGGTAAATCAATAGCCAGTCGCCTTCAATATGGCACTCCCGACAGTCCTTTAGTGTCCCCTTCAGTTGATGATCTCTGGTCCGAGCAGGCAATTCCTGGGCGCAGACTAGGCGATCAATAACCTCCTTCAGTTTGTCCGTATCCTTCCCACGCCTAAGCAGGCGCTTCACATCTCTCTTGAACTGGGTATCTCGCCTGATGGAGCGCATGTCTTCAGATCCCCAGGTCCTTGAATAACTCCCGCGAAGTCGAGAATCTCTTCCCCTTGCCTGCTCTCGAGTTCCTGATCGCCTTCATGGTTCTTTTATTGGGCACCTGAAGATCAAAAGGCAGGCCGCCTTGGGCTACCACTTGCCTGTAAAAAAGTTCGACGGAATTTGAAACCGACAGCCCCATTTCTTTCAGAATGCTTTCGGCCTCCTGCTTCACTTCAGGGTCGATCAGTGCCCTTGCTGTAGCTGTTTTTGTCGTTCCCATGGCTTTCCTCCCTTTTGCATGGACGTATAGCACACTATATGCCATCCTTGCGTGCTGTCAAGGGTCTTCTTCATAGGGTCTCCCCTGATGATCAACCGCACGAGATGGGCACCTCCGCACACGCAGGGCCTTCCTGTTGACGAAATCCGTCTTACGCAAAGCCCTATGTTCTCACTTGGCCTGAGAGATTACGGAGATCGTGGCGTCTGTGGAACTCGTGACCCCTCGAATGATTCCTGTCGTCCTGTCTGCGGAAGTGACCTTGACCCCTGAGTCCTCTGCTGCGCCCAAAGCACTATTTCACACACGGTCATATGTTGCGGGGAAGAAAACCGGCCAGCCAAAATGGTTTGGACTTTGCGGGAACGGAAACAGAAAAGATTTGACTTTAGTCCAATGAGGCGCGTCCGGGGGCGGGCACCGGATCAAGAATTCTCGGCTAAGCGACCCATCTGTAAATCCGGCGGAAAAAGTGCGAGCAAAGGGTGAATAGGTGCGAAGAAGACGTTCGCCAGGTTTTTTCATTGAAAATTCGGATTGACATTCCGAATTTTCAATGATAGATTCTAGCCATGATTGATCGACCCCTCTATCTGAACCACCTATCCCGCGCTGTGAGACGCTCCCCAATCACGGCCCTCATAGGTCCCAGGCAGTGCGGGAAAACAACGCTCGCTCGTATGTTTGCGAAAGAAAGAACCAAGGTGTTGTTTGACCTAGAATCGCAACCCGATCTAAACCGCCTCCAGAATCCGCAATTGATGCTCGGCTCCCTTCGTGGTCTCGTGATCATCGATGAAATTCAGGCAATGCCTGAGCTCTTTCGCGCGCTGCGCGTGCTGGTCGACCGCCCCGAGAACAAGGCTCGGTTTCTGATTCTGGGGAGCGCATCGCCCGATCTTGTTCAGAATGCTTCCGAGACCCTTGCCGGTCGTGTCGAATTCGTCGAACTCTCCGGTTTTGATCTGCAGGAGGCGGGAACGAATCGCTCCACCATCCTGTGGCTGAGGGGCGGATTCCCTCGCTCCTTTCTAGCCCCCTCAGATGACGACAGTCTCGCATGGCGCGAAGCGTTCATCCAGACTTTCTTGGCACGAGATATCCCGCAGCTTGGGATCTCAGTTCCCCCTGCGACCATGCGCCGATTCTGGACCATGCTCGCTCATTATCACGGTCAAATCTGGAATGCCTCTGAACTCGGCCGTTCCTTGGACCTGTCGGACAAAACGATCCGATCCTATCTTGATGTTCTGGCCGGAACCTTTATGATCCGGCAGCTTCAGCCGTGGTACGAAAACATCGGCAAACGGCAGGTCAAAGCCTCCAAGGTGTACTTGCGGGATTCGGGTCTACTCCATGCCCTGCTCAATCTTCCCGATTCGCAGACGCTTCTAGGCTATTCTCGGATGGGAGCCTCGTGGGAAGGTTTTGCGATTGAACAAGTATTGCAGTCTGTGAAACCCGCCCAGGCTTTTTTCTGGGCGACCCACACCGGCGCAGAGGTTGACCTCTTTTTCATTTCTCGTGGTCGTCGATATGGCGTCGAATGCAAATTCAGCGAAACCCCTAAAATCACCAAATCAATGAACCAGGCCCTTGAGAGCCTGAACCTCGCCCATCTTTGGATCATTTACCCCGGAGAACATTCCTATCCCCTTTCAAAGAAGATATCCGTCTGGCCTCTGAAGGATATCGCCTCTCTGCCAAAGCAGCTACGTTAGGTCTGACGCAATGAGATTCTTTGTTCGGGACTAGGAGTTCCTTGCGGTCCCTATTGATCGGCGCAGCGCTTCGACCCGCGACCTTTATCTTCCCATGCGCCTGTTGTAAAATCGGGTGAACCGGTCGTTCAGGTCGGGGTCCTGGCCCTTGGGGCCCTTGCTGCTGAACTCCACCCGGGTTTTTCCGTCGGCCTGAGAGATCACGGAGATCGTGACATCCGAAGAACTCGTGACCCCCCGGATGGTCCCCGTCGTTCTATCCGTGGAAGTGATCTTGACCCCTGCGTCCTCTGCTGCGCCCAAAGCACTGTTCCACACACGGTCATAGGACGAGCCAGAATAGGCAGGTACAGCCACCGGTTCGTAAACCACGCACCCCACCATGAGAGTACTGAGCACAACCATCAGGGTTAGCAAAAACCCTGCTCCCGAACGCGTGTTTCCGGCCATTGATGCGTGCATGTTCCCTCCCTACAGTACCATCCCGAGACGTTACCCAATACAGGCATATGTCCGAATCAAATTCGAAGCACGAATTCCGAAATCCGAAACAAATTCAAAATTCAAAGGCTCCAATGTCCAAAACAAAAAGCCAGCGTGCTCAAGTTTTGGTCATTTGAATTTGGAACATTGGAAATTGTCTCGGCTTTCGTGCTTCGGATTTCCGATTTTCAACTTCTTCGAACCTTGCGAAGAAGTCCTTGCCGAAGACTCTATGGAAGCTCATCGAGCCATGAGCCGGGGTTGAGCCACTTCTCACTCACCTTTTTCAGTT
>CAZOLJ010000158.1:0-4966 GCA_964580575.1 uncultured Desulfobacteraceae bacterium | reverse complement strand
ATCATGATTCTACTTTGCCAATATTAGAGGTAGAACTATTGAGACACGGTACTAGGCGGATAAGCCCAATATGCAATCCCTCTCTCGCTCCGGGCTTCTTTGCGCTAACTACCAGATCGTGAGATAGAGGAAGAGGAGAAAATGGGTGACACTCTTGAGAGGGAGAAAGGAGTGTACCCATGGAGAAGGTTGGTGGGCGGGGTAACGGATTGTTTTGTTTGGCAATCTATAATGGAAAGCGAATGGAGGTCAAGAAGAAATGGAGGGAGGGAAGAATGGAATGTTGGAAGAATGGCAAAGACAAGCCGTTCGGCCCTGAACTCACAGCCGAAGGGTTCATGTCGTGTCACTCGCCTTCGCCAGGATGCTTCGTGCGGCGGCGCGGGGAGCTTAACTGGTGGGCGATGCGCGACTCGAACGCGCGGCCTTTGGTTCCGGAGACCAACGCTCTATCCACCTGAGCTAATCGCCCACGAGATAATGAATGTTTAGCAGCTTTGGGGAGGGAGGTCAACACGGAAGTTGAAGATCTCTCACAGAGAAGGAAAAAGGACAAAGGAAAATCAGAATTTCTCGGCTCCGATAGATCAGGACTCGAAATGAGAGCGTGGGAGAACACCGCGATGGGATGTTAGCTGAACGCTATTTCACGAGAGGAAAGTAGAACATGCCCTTGTCAAAGATCTCCCCAATAAGAGGCATGACCATCTCAGGGAAGACGCCTATGATTAGGACAGCCGCAGCCATGACCACGTTGACCACGTAAGTGCCGAAGGGCAGGGTGGGACTGGTGATGATGAGCTGTTCGCCGGGCTGCATGTACATGACCACGAGGATTCTCAGGTAATAGTAAGCGGAGATCGCAGAATTCACGACCATGATCACGGCAAGGACATAGAGCTCCGTGGTCACGGCCGACTGGATGATGTAAAACTTTGCGGCAAAGCCGATAAAGGGCGGCACCCCGGTCAAAGAGAACATGAAAATGGCCATGAGGGCTGCCAGTCCTGGCCTGCGGGTCGAAAGGCCGGAGAGCGTCTCCAGGGTCTGGGCAACCTGATTTTCGCGCTCCAGGGCGACCAGCACGCCGAAGGCGCCGAGGGTCATGAAGGTGTAGGCCAGGAGGTAGAACAGGATGCTGGACCCCGATGAGAAAATCGTGGACATCCCGGCTCCGTTCAGGGGCACGCCAGCGGCTGCAAGGGCCGCCACTCCGACAAGAAGATAACCGGCGTGAGCAATGCTGGAATAAGCGAGCATTCGTTTCAGATTGCTCTGCGCAATGGCGGTCACATTGCCGAGGGTCATGGTGAGCACGGCGAGAATAAAAAGCACCGCCAGCATAGTCTCCTGGGACCAGAGCGGGGCAAAAGCGGTGATGAAAATACGAACGAGCGCGGCAAAGGCCGCAGCCTTCACTCCAGTGGCCATGAATCCCGTGATGGGAGTGGGCGCACCTTCATAGACGTCCGGGGTCCACATATGAAAAGGCACGGCAGCCACTTTGAAAAAGAGCCCCACCAGGAGAAGGCTTATTCCGACCATCAAGACAAGCTTAGAAGTGGCATCTCCCGTCAAAAGGATGTTGGCGATGCCAAGGGCCATGTCTTTGTACCCGATGCTCCCTGTCATCCCATAGAGCAAAGCCATGCCGTATAGGAGGACAGCAGAAGCAAAGGCGCCGAGGAGAAGGTATTTGATCGCAGCTTCGTTGGAACGCACATTCTTGCGCTCGCTCCCCACGAGCACGTAGATCGAAATGGACATGGTCTCAAGGCCTACGAAAAAAATGAGGAGGTCATGGGCCGAAGCCATGAGGCTCATCCCGATTACCGAGAGAAGGATCAGAATGTAGTATTCGCCTCTTTCCTGGGCCGCATCCCAGTAAGACAGGGAGAGAATCGTGGCAGCCAGGGCGGCGATGAAAAAGAGCGTGTTGAAGAATAGGGTGTAGCCGTCAGGAAGAACCTGGTCAAAAAAGGCGCCTGCAGAGGGCACGGAGGAACCCAGCCAGGGAGGCAGTCCGACAATCCATCCCACAACCAGGATCACGAGAAGGCTGATCAAAGTGAAGATGCCGATCACCTTGGATCGGTATTTGAGGACAGAGGCATCCAGCAACCTGGCCGCCACAGAACCCATGGCATCCAGGACCATGGCGCCCAGGGCCACAAAGGCCAAAAGAAGCGGTGTCAAGATCGACAGAAAGTCATAGGTTGCCAGGGAAGGGATCATTGCCTTTGTCCTTTGAGTGCAAACAGAATGCTTTCCCGGGCGCTTTGCGGGTTCCATTGAGCCAGGGTCTGCTTGTGCCCTTTGTCGATCAGGAGGATGGTGTGATCGATGGTGGCCTGAGACCGGTCCAGAAAAGTCTTCGGATAAACTCCTATCCAGACGATGAACACCAGGATCATGGTCAGGTACACGATCTCCCGTTTGTTCAAGTCGGGCAAGCTCTTGTTCTTTTCGTTCGTGATGGGGCCGAACATGACTCGCTGGAACATCCACAGCATGTAACAGGCGGCAAAGATCACGCCCGTCGCCGCGAGCACGGCATAGTATTTCGCATAGGGAATGTGGGACGTGTAAGTGCCTATTAGGATCAGGAACTCTCCCACGAACCCGTTCAGACCCGGGAGGCCCACGGAGGAGAGCATCACGACCATGAAGAAGACGGCATAGAGGGGCATGACCTTGGAGAGCCCGCCGAACTCGGCGATGAGCCGGGTGTGCCGGCGCTCGTAGATGACGCCGACCAGGAGGAAGAGGGCGCCGGTGGAAAGTCCATGGTTGACCATCTGGATGAGGGCGCCCTGAACGCCTGCAGAGGTCAGGGCAAAAAGGCCGAGCATCACAAACCCGAGGTGGCTCACACTGGAATAGGCCACCAGCTTTTTCACGTCGTCCTGCATCATGGAAACCAAGGCGCCGTAGATGATGCCGATCAGTGCCAGGACCATGACGACCGTCATGGATTCATAAACCGCGTAGGGAAAAAGGGGCATGGCAAAACGGATGAACCCATAGGTTCCCATCTTGAGGAGCACCCCGGCGAGGATCACGGACCCTGCTGTGGGGGCCTCCACGTGCGCATCGGGAAGCCAAGTGTGGAAGGGGAACATGGGCACCTTGATGGCAAAGGCCACGGCAAAGGCGGCAAAGAGAAGAATCTGCAGATCCGGTCTCAGAGGATGCTCGGCGAGGCTGTTGGTGATCGTCACAATGTCAAAGGTTCTGAGTTCCGGCTGAATCACCACGTAAACAATGGCCACGAGCATAAGGACCGAGCCCGCCATGGTGAAGAGGAAGAACTTGATGGCTGCGTAGATCTTGCGTCCCCCGCCCCAGATGCCGATCAGGAAGTACATGGGGATGAGCATCAGTTCCCAGAACACGTAGAAGAGGAAAAAGTCCAGAGCCACGAAAGCGCCTATCATGCCGGTCTGGAGGAGGAGCAGGAGGATGTGGTATTCCTTGACCCTTTCCTCAATGGCGGACCAGGAGGAGAGGATCACCACAGGGCCGAGGAGAAGCGTCAGTTCCACAAGGAGGAAGCTGATCCCGTCCATCCCGACGCTGTAGTTGATGGTCAGCCCTCCGATGTCGAACCAACGCGCTTTGAGCTCCGTGAACTGCATCGTATAGAGGGTGGGGTCGAACTGGAAAAAGAGGACAATGCCGAGCAGGAGGTCCGCGACCATGGTCCAGAGGGAGATGCGCCGGATCACGCCGTGCGACTCCGAGGGGGAGAGCAGGACGAAAAGCGCCCCCACC
Source organism: uncultured Desulfobacteraceae bacterium (assembly GCA_964580575.1). Lineage (GTDB taxonomy): Bacteria > Desulfobacterota > DSM-4660 > Desulfatiglandales > HGW-15 > CAVPDE01. The sequence continues at coordinate 1,192 of CAZOLJ010000158.1, read as the reverse complement.
AGAGGAATGAAAACAATGATTGTTAAAAGCCAGTTCTCCACGTCACCATCCTATCAGCGTAAACCAAAATGAACGCACAGCACGAGCAAAACCCCAAGCACCATGTAGAGGGCGTAGGTCTGGACCTGGCCGGACTGCATTCTCTTCCAGAGCTCAGCCCACAGCTTGGTTACACTCCCGACCCCGTTGACAGCGCCGTCCACAATTCCCACGTCCACGAACCGGAACAAGACCTTGTCGGAGAGGAGTTTCAGAGGATCGATGATCAGGGCCTTGTAAATCTCATCCACCCAGTACTTGTTGAGGCTCGCTTCGTAAAAAAGGTGCATGTTTTCCGTGAGCGCCTTGATTTTGTCCGTGTGCGAGCGGTACAGGAAAATGACGACCACGATGGCCGTAGCGGCTATGCCCACGGAAAGGGCCATGAGGCCGTATTCAAGGGCATGGCTGAAGGCGTGGGCCCCTGCTTCGTGAACCGCGGGCCACATGGGATCGAGCCAGTGCTCGAAAAGGGCGCTCCCGCCAAGAGCCTTGGGCCAGTTGAGGAACCCGCCCAGCACGGAGAGCACCGCCAGGATCACCAGAGGAAGGGCCATGGACCAGGGGGATTCGTGGGCATGGTGTTCCACGTCGTGTTCCATGCGGCTCTTGGTCATGAAGGTCATCATCATGAGCCGGGTCATGTAAATCGCGGTGAGTCCTGCGGCCACCAGCCCGACCACGTACACCACCGTGTTGAAGGTTGCCGAGTGGACCGAGTTGGAAAAAGCTTTCCAGAGGATCTCGTCTTTTGAGACAAAGCCCGCAAAGGGAAAGATCCCTGCGATGGCAAGCCATGCGGCGAACATGGTCTTATAGGTGATCGGCATCTTGGAAGAAAGCCCTCCCATTTTCCTCATATCTTGCTCACCGGAAAGGCCGTGGATCACGGAGCCTGCGCCCAGGAAGAGCAGGGCCTTGAAAAACGCATGGGTGGTGAGGTGGAAGATGCCTGCGGCAAAAGCGCCCACGCCCATGGCCGTAAACATGAAGCCGAGCTGGCTCACGGTGGAGTAGGCCAGGACCTTCTTGATGTCGTTCTGGGTCAAACCGATGGTGGCGGAGAAAATAGCGGTGGCGATTCCGACCCCTGCGACAATCGCGAGCGCCTCAGGGGTGAGCACATAGAGAAAGCTCATCCTGCCGATCATGT
>CAZOLJ010000157.1:0-5138 GCA_964580575.1 uncultured Desulfobacteraceae bacterium | reverse complement strand
CGTCAAACATACATGAACAGGTCTCTATCCTTCTGCTCCTGATGGCCATCTGTCTTGTCTTTCAGGTCTTGGCTCAGCTCAACCAGGCGAAGCAGCGCATGGGAGAAACGAGTTGAGAAGACCCACCCCTCCCGATAGCCGTGCGCCTTATTGAACCGGGAAACATGGTCAATGATGCCCAGCCGGCGCAGCTTGCTGCGGACGGTCTCTAGCATCCTGGGGCTGAAGCCGTATCGGTCACAAAGGAAAGACAGGTGAGGCAGGAATTGCCCCGGGGCATACTTTAGCTCGATAAAGACGGCCAGAAAGCCCCGCTGATGGCTGCGATTGCCTGGAAACAGCATCTGGGCAAGCTCGTCCAGACCCTGGATTCGCGCTATTTTGTTGCAGTTGAACTCTATCTTGGTGCTTGGCATATTTCTCACCCCTGCCTTTTTCCTCAAAACAGGGCATCCCTGAGGGGGTCGTGCAGGCTTGATGATGTTAAACTCTTTTCGGTCAGCGGAAGGGCGTTGCGGGGAAATCGCCCCTTACCGAAAACCCTGCAATTCCGTGCCGTGCCTGCGCTGCACAGCACCTTCAACGGCATCGGCCACCTGGAAGGGGGCCTTCATATATGGATTATGGGGCTTGAAAGGTGGATTTGTTGGGAGGGTAAACAACTTTACTTTTGACAGGCCACTGTCGCAGGCCACTCTTTGCCCGTTTTCCGACGATGAACCTCAATCTGACCCATTTTCTGTGCCTTTCTGCGGAGCTCAACCCGCTCCTTGGCTATCTCCAGGGCCTTCTGGCGCAGCATCAGCCGTTTGACCCCGTCCTGCTTCAGTTCTATGAACAGGTCCTTTGACTTCATGAGCCGCCTCAGCCGTTCCAGGAAGTCCTTGTCTTTAAGCGTGAGTTTCATTTGATAGCCTCTTGACCGAAATCTCTATCCCATCCTGGGTGAGTTCGATCTCCTGGAATAAGTATTTTTCGGTTTTTGTGATGGGGAGAGAGGGGATTGGGTGGCGGTCAGCGGCGGAGGCCCGTGATGGTATCCTCTGTCCGATGAATCTGAATATTCGGCCTTTCATTCAGCATTTAGATTCTTCAAAATCTTTCTTGCCAACGGCTCCTTGATTTCGAGGTGTCGGGGAACCGCTTCCATTACACCATTTTTCGGATTGATCCAAAGGGAATGTGAAGCCCCTTCTTTCTTCAAATAGCAGCCAGCTATTCTCAATCTACGCTCCAGGTCCCGACGCTTCATCCAATGAACACCTTTTCTTGAATGGCATCCGCGGGCAATCCTCGAAGTATATCTGCCATGCGTTCTTCGAGGATCAGTTGAATAGCCTCCCGCAGACTATTTTTTGTTTCCTCTATCGTCTCACCTTGTCCGTTTGCGCCAGGCACCTCGGGACAAATCGCCCAATAGCCCCCTTCTGGCGCAGGTTCGATGATCGCTGTGAATTCTGCTTTCATTTCATCTCCTTTTTCTATTCCCCAAAACCTATTTATCTATGGCTTCCAGGCAGAAGCGTTCTTCCGTCCAGCTTCCAGATCAGCCACCGCTTATTGCTCAAGAATCACCCGCCAGATTTTGCATTCTCTTACCAACTTGTTTCAAGCCATTGTACACCTTTTATCAGAGCAAGGACAAATGTGCAAGATATTGCTATTTCACGGCAAGGTGGCGGGATTCATCCCAAACACCTGAATCCTGAGCTCGTTTCGAGATGTACTCTTTACACGTCTTCGCGCCGCAATGCGTATTGAAGCCATAAGCGGGAGCCCGCTTTTCCAAGCGTTCCTCCGTGAGCGATTAGCAATTGTAGAAGTCATAATGCGTCCTGGTTATCCAGAGAGAGGAGAGCGGGCATGGGGCTTGTCCTCCATGCCCACTGGAACGTGTCTTTTATGGATAGAAGTTGATGGGTCTCATATCCATTGGAATAACAGCATTAAGAAACTGCCAGCCGGTGGTCTCATCGAGGAAATAGAGCCCATAACCGCTAAAGGACACCACCAGTTCTTCGACTCCGTCTTTGTCTATATCTGCCGCCACCATCTGTCCAGGGTCCGCACTATTCCACCGGCCCCCCCATCCACCCTCCAGGGTCCAATTCCAGAGACCGTACGCGGAACCGAAATCGCAGGCGACGCCGTTGTTCAATCGAATCATGTTTTCAGGGATGACCGTGTTGATCGGAGGCTGCTCCCAGATTAAGCCCTCTGGTTCAAAGACGTAAAGACCGTAGCCGGTGAAAGAGATTAATAGCTCATCGTTACCATCTTCATCGAGGTCAACTGCCACAATTTGGTCAGGGATCACCGTGTTGATCCGCTGCCATTTCTTATCCATCGGCTCATAGATGTAAAGACCCCAGCCCACAAAGGACACCACCAGTTCATCTTTGCCATCCCCGTCAATGTCTGCAGCCACAATCTTGTCAGAATCCTCCGCATTCAATGGCATCCAGCCTTCGGAGGTGCTGTAAGACCAGAGCCCATGGGTCGCCCCAAAGTCGCAAACCATGCCCTCACTGTAGCGGACCATGGCATCCGGTATAACGGTGTTTATCGGCTCTGGCGTCCAGCCTCCAGGGTCATCATAGTAGTACAATCCATACCCGATGAAGGCGGCGACAAGCTCATCCTTTCCGTCCCCGTCGATGTCAGCGGCGATCATCTTGTCCGGCTCAACGTCGTTGATCCGCTGCCAGTCATTGGCTAAGTCCTTTTTGTAAAGGCCGTAGCCGGGGAAGGCGGCGACAATATCATCTCTGCCGTCGCCGTTGAGGTCGACAGTCACCATTTGTGATGGACTGACCGTGTTCCACTGCTTCCATCCTCCGGCCTGGTCATAGTGAAACAGACCGTAGGCTGGGCCGAAGTTCAGCACTAGCTCATCGTTGTCCAGGTCGCCGGGGACCTCTGGAGGATATTCAGTTCCTCTTAAGTCAATGCCAAGCAACGCTGCTATGGTGGCGGTCTGTTCATCCGCCTGTGGGCAGAAGACGCTGAGCACGTATTGGTCATTGACGCCGGGCTCATAGGGGTAATAGGCACCGTATCCTCCCGGGTTTTCTTGCATAGAAACCCCCAGAAAATAGACTCCTCTCGTAAAAGTGCGGCTTATCGGTTGATCCCTAGGGCTGCAAACCACATGGCCGTTTTCATCCAGCACCGAACTGAAAAATGCCTGGTTGGAGTAGCCGTTGAAGCCCGTAATCGTGCAGGAGCCCTCCAGGATAACCTTATGGGTGTTGTAGTCGCTCTGGTTCTCAAAAAGGCCTGTCACCTCAGAGGATTTGCCGTAGCCCACTGCCTGGTTGGATACCATTACGATAAAGGATTCCTCAGCTGTTTTCCCATTCGCCAAGGCTCTCACGAAAATCCTGCTTGCCACATTTGATGCTCCCGGAACAGGATGAAGAACGAGAATATTCCCTTCCAGAGTGGGGTGTACCGCAGCAGGATTACTATTCAACACGTTGAAAGTGAGGGCATCCCCGTTTTCATCCCTCGCGTCGATAAGAAGCCTGACAGGAGAGGGGTCGGATGACACGAGCATTCGATCTTTGAATGTGTTGGCGATGAAGGGCGGGATGTCTAGGCCTGCTTCTATCGACGCCTTCTCGGCATCACTCAACGGATCGGTTGTGATCTGGACGCTGTAATCCGTGTACTCGTCGTATTCATAGTAGCCAAATCCTGATTCGCTCCCGAGCGAAATCCTGACCGTGTACCTCCCTGCGGCGAGATTCATCTGCAGGGGTTGTGAATCGGATGCCACGAAGTTGTGAGTATAGTCATATACGGAGATGAAAAAGGCCTGATTGGTGTAGCCTCTGGAGCCGCCAATGGTTGTCGCGCCCTTGAGGTAAACCTCATAGCGGTCTGCATCCATTTCAAAATCAAAACTGCCGGTGATGCCCAGTCCCTGAATGCGGTCCTCGGGCTCCAGGTTGGTGACGCAATCCGCACCGCTGCAGGGCTTGATGTTGTAGAAAATCGTTATGTCCGGAGGATAGGTGAAAGAGCCGGCCACGATGGTCTGGTCGAGGTAGTAGTAATCGTCATCGTGCCCGCCCCAACCCATGTTCAAATGGATTTTCTTTCCTGTGGGATCCGAGCTGTACCCGTCCGCCACACAGTTATGCCCCGGGAGGCTGACGACCACCGGACGCATAGCGTCTATTTCACTACGCAGGGTGTTGAAGAACAGGGTGGCGTCGGTGTTGTCCATACTCGAGACATGCCTGGAATACCCGAAGTGCTCTGCCCAAGGCTGAAAATTGATGATGGCAGATGACCCGTACAGGCCAAAGGAGGTCCAGTTCATGATGGCAAGATCTCTGATCAGCAGAGCCACCTCGTCCGCTTTGTACTCATCCTCTGCAAGACTCACGGCGTCAGGCATGTTTTCCCAGTGATACGGCCTGTAGAAAACAGCTTCGAGCCCCTGGCCGTTCCAGGTGTAGGATGAAACCCCCTGCCCTGACGATGGATGGGCATGGTACTTCATGAGTTGGGCCAGGGTGATGTTCGAGCATCCTGCCACTACCTTCTGCCCGTCCAGTTCAGGAAGAAACTTATTGTAGGGTTCGCCCTGGTCCCATCTGGTTGAGAGCAAATAAGTGTCAGGACTGTAGTCCCGAAGCGTTACAGGAGAGGGAGCAAACTGAAGAAGAAAATCCCAGCTTTTTTCGGTTTCGCTTACAGTTAAAGCCCGTTTGCTCTTAAGTGTGAGATTGCGAATACGGGATTCGTTTTCCAGAAAAAGGTACCGTTTGTAAGCATCCGGCAGAGTCTTAAAGTCGGCGCTAAGGGAGTAGGCTTTGACTGGGGAGACGTGTCTTGAAGTTGAAACAATGATGTAACCTCCCAGGCTCAGGTTTGCCAGAAAGGCGATGTCCAACTTGGGTTTTGTTGGGTCCAGATCGTTCGCCTGAATCATGCTGGTCGAGACAATCTGCTTGTCGCTCTTGAGAAAGAGCAGAAAATTTCTAGCCACAGTTTCGTATTCGCTGGTCTGGCAGAAAGCAGGTGAGGAGAAAGAAGAGCAGGGAACTATGATCATGACTGCTATTAGCAGATGGATTCTTTTCATCCCGGTTCCTTGTACATTGACTTCATCAATTTCACCATTT
>CAZOLJ010000156.1:0-5161 GCA_964580575.1 uncultured Desulfobacteraceae bacterium | reverse complement strand
TCACATGCGGCTTCGTCCTCTCAAACTTCTTCTTCGCCATCGCTCTTACCTCCTTTGGGTCCCGAAATCGATGAGGTGAATCCCTAAAGAAAACGCTCTACCAACGGTAGTGGGCAAAAGCCTTGTTGGCCTCGGCCATCCGGTGGGTATCTTCCCGTTTCTTCACGGCGGCGCCTCTTCCGGCTGCCGCATCCATCAATTCTCCGGCCAGCTTGGCAGGCATGCTCTTCTCTCCTCTCGCCTTGGCAAAGGAGATGATCCAGCGAATCGCCAGAGCTTGTCCCCGGCTCGCCCGCACTTCCGTAGGCACCTGATACGTGGAGCCGCCCACCCGCCTTGACCGCACTTCCACCACCGGTTTCACGTTGCCCAAGGCCTTCTGGAAAAGGGGCAGGGGTTCTTCCTTGGTCTTCTGCTGCATGATGTCAAACGCTCCGTAGAGAATCGACTGCGCCAGGCTCCTTTTGCCCTTCTTCAGAAGAGAACTGACGAACTTGGCAACCAGGAGGTTGTTGTATCTCGGATCCGTGGCAATCTCTCTTCGGACAATGACTCTTTTCCTGGGCATACTCGACTCCTCTAAATCCCCTTGGGCCTTTTGGCCCCGTACTTGGACCGGCCGCGCCGACGGTCGTCCACGCCTGCGGTATCCATGGTTCCCCGGATGATGTGGTAGCGCACCCCGGGCAGATCCTTCACGCGGCCCCCGCGAATGAGCACGACCGAGTGCTCCTGAAGGTTGTGGCCCACGCCGGGGATGTAAGAGGTCACCTCGATCCCGTTGGTCAACCTGACGCGCGCCACCTTTCTCAAGGCGGAGTTGGGCTTCTTGGGCGTGGTGGTGTAAACCCTCACGCACACCCCGCGTTTCTGCGGAGAACTCTGAAGCGCCGGGGTTTTGTTTTTCTTTTTAGCTTTCTCTCTTTCCTTGCGGATGAGCTGATTAATTGTCGGCATGCCGTCTCCCTCTAAACCGTGTTTTGGAGCCTTTGTTCTTTCCACCAAGGATAAAAAATACGCAAAAGATTTTTATAAGATTGAGCCGTTTTATTGTCAAGCAATTTTCTCAACAAAATGAGGATCCCTATTCCACCCTTTCGATGCTCAGGCTCCGATACGTCGGAAGACCCGTGCCCGCAGGGATCAAGCGACCCATGATCACGTTTTCCTTCAGCCCCTTGAGAAAATCGATTTTGCCGGCCACGGCTGCATCGGAGAGCACCTTGGTCGTCTCCTGGAAAGAAGCGGCAGAGATGAAGCTCTCCGTGCTCAGCGAGGCCTTGGTGATCCCGAGCAGCAGAGGCTCACCCACCGCCGCCTTGCCGCCCTCTTCGATGATCTTGCGGTTCTCCTCTTCAAAGCGCCACTTCTCCACATGTTCTCCCAGCAGGAAATTGGAATCCCCCACCTGGGTCACGCTCACCTGCCTCAGCATCTGCCGCACAATGACTTCAATGTGCTTGTCGTTGATGCTGACCCCCTGGAGCCGGTACACTTCCTGGACCTCGTCCACCAGGTACTTGGCCAGTTCCTTGATCCCCCGGATTCTGAGGATGTCGTGAGGATTGGCCGATCCGTCCATCAGGGGTTCTCCGGCTCGGACATAGTCGCCTTCGAGAACACTCACGTGCTTGCCCTTGGGGATAAGATAATCGATGGACTCTCCGATCTCCGGAGTGATGGTCACCCTCCGCCTGCCTTTGAGGTACTGGCCGAAGGAGACGGTTCCGTCGATTTCCGTGAGAATAGCGTTTTCTTTAGGCTTGCGCACTTCAAAGAGCTCGGCCACTCTGGGCAACCCGCCGGTGATGTCCTTGGTCTTGGTGGTCTCTCTGGGAATCTTCGCCAGGACCGTTCCCGGGCTCACCACTTCTCCCTCGTTCACCATGATGATGGCGCCGATAGGAAGGTGGTAGCGGGCCAGGCCCTTGGTCGTTCCCGGGACCGTGGCGGTACCGCCCTCCGCATCCTTGATGGAGATCCTGGGCCGGGCGTCCACCTCTCTGGACTCCACGATGACGCGGCTGATCTTGCCGGTCACCTTGTCCCGTCTTTCCTGCATGGTCACCCCGTCCAGGATGTCCCCGAACTTCACTTCCCCCGGCACTTCGGTCAGGATGGGGATGTTGAAGGGGTCCCATTCGGCCAGCACCTGGTTGGCCGGGATTTCCTGCCCGTCCCGGACCTTGAGCACGGCGCCGTAGATGATGGGGTATCGCTCCACCTCTCGTCCGCCCTTGCCCAGGATCGCGATCTCTCCGTTGCGGTTCATCACCACCGAGTGGCCTTCTGCGTTCTGAACGGTCTTGAGTTCCTCGAAGGAGACGGTTCCCGCGTTTCGCGATCCCATCGTGGTTTGCTCCACCCGCTTGCTCGCGGTCCCGCCGATGTGGAAGGTCCTCATGGTGAGCTGAGTGCCGGGTTCACCGATGGACTGAGCGGCGATAATCCCGATGGCCTCTCCGATGTTGACCTCGTGGCCATGGGCCAAATCCCGGCCGTAGCATTTTTTGCAAACCCCCCGCCGGGTCTGGCAGGTCAGGACCGACCGGATCCTCACTTTTTCGAGACCGGCGGTTTGGATTTTTTCCACCCGTTCCTCGTTGATTTCCTGATTGGCCTCCACCAGGAGCTCTCCGGTGACCGGGTCGTAGATGTCTTCCAGGGCGACCCTGCCCAGCACGCGATCCCCGACCCTCTGGATGATCTCGCCCCCTTCGATGAGGGAGGAGGCGGAGACCCCGTCCACGGTCCCGCAGTCCTCTTCGGTGATCACCGCATCCTGAGCCACGTCCACAAGCCGCCGGGTCAGGTACCCGGAGTTGGCGGTCTTGAGCGCCGTGTCGGCCAGTCCCTTGCGGGCCCCGTGGGTGGAGATGAAGTACTCCAGCACGGTCAGCCCCTCTCGGAAGTTGGAGGTGATGGGCGTTTCAATAATCTCGCCCGAGGGCTTGGCCATCAGTCCGCGCATTCCGGCCAACTGGCGCATCTGGTCCTTGCTGCCCCTGGCGCCTGAGTCGGCCATCATGAAAATGGGATTGAAGCTGTTCGCCTTCACCTTCTGGCCCTTGCGCCCGGAAATCTCTTCCACCGCCATTTCCGCCATCATTTCGGAGGCGATGGTCTCGGTGGATTGGGCCCAGATGTCCACGACCTTGTTGTACTTCTCGCCGTCCGTGATCAGACCGCTCTTGTACTGGTCGTCGATCTTCTTCACTTCCCTTTCCGCTTTGTCGATGATCTCCGCCTTGCGGGAAGGGATGGTCATGTCTTTCATGGAAATGGAGATGCCGGAGAGCGTCGCGTAGCGGTAGCCGATATCCTTCAGCCGGTCCGAGAGGATCACGGTCGCTTTGATTCCTTCCCTCCGGTAGGACTCGTTGATCAGGGAGCGCAGCTCTTTCTTGTTCATGACCTTGTTGACCGTGGAGAAGGGCATTTCCTCCGGGAAGATCTCGTAGAGAAGCACACGGCCTGTGGTCGTGTTTTCCAGAACGCCGTTGATCCTCACCTTGATCGCCGCGTGAAGGTCCAGTTCTTTGGCATCATAGGCGATCCGCACCTCCTCCGGGCTGGAGAACGCTTTGCCTTCCCCTTTGCACAGGGGCCGCTCCCGGGTCAGGTAGTAGATGCCCAGCACGATGTCCTGGCTGGGCACGATGATCGGATCTCCGTTGGCCGGGGAGAGAATGTTGTTGGTGGACATCATCAGAACGCGCGCTTCAATCTGGGCCTCGATGGACAGAGGCACGTGAACCGCCATCTGGTCCCCGTCGAAGTCCGCGTTGAAGGCCGTGCACACCAAAGGATGAAGCTGAATCGCTTTTCCCTCGATCAGGATCGGCTCAAAGGCCTGGATGCCCAGCCGATGAAGCGTGGGCGCGCGGTTGAGCAGGATGCAGTATTCCCGCACCACTTCGTCCAGGGCATCCCACACCTCGGGAGTCTCGCGCTCCACCATTTTCTTGGCCGACTTGATGGTGGTGGCAATGCCTTTTTCATCGAGCTTGTTGTAAATGAAGGGCTTGAAGAGTTCGAGAGCCATCTTCTTGGGAAGACCGCACTGGTGGAGTCGAAGGTCCGGCCCCACTACGATCACGGAACGGCCCGAGTAGTCCACGCGCTTGCCCAGGAGGTTCTGCCGGAACCGGCCCTGCTTGCCCTTGAGCATGTCGCTCAGGGACTTGAAGGGCCGCTTGTTGGCGCCGGTCACCACCTTGCCCCGTCTTCCGTTGTCGAAGAGCACGTCCACCGCTTCCTGGAGCATGCGCTTCTCATTGCGCACGATGATCTCCGGCGCGTTGAGTTCGAGAAGCCGCTTCAGCCGGTTGTTGCGGTTGATGACCCGGCGGTACAGATCGTTCAAATCCGAGGTGGCAAACCGGCCGCCGTCCAGGGGAACGAGAGGTCTCAGGTCTGGGGGCAGCACCGGAATCACATCCAGGATCGTCCACTCCGGACGGTTCTTGGAGTCCCGGAACGCATCGATGACCTTGAGCCGCTTGGCGAGCTTTTTCCGTTTCGCATCCGACTTGGTGTCCAGCATCTCCGCTCTCAGGGAGGCGGAGAGCACCTCCAGGTCCAGTTCCTTGAGCATGGCCTGGATCGCTTCGGCCCCGATCCCTGCGGCAAACTTGTGCCCGTATTCTTCCCGGGCGCGGCGGAGCTGTTCATCGGTCAGGAGGGTCCCTTTGCCCAAGGGCGTGTCCTTGGGATCGATGACAATGTAGTTTTCAAAATAGAGGACTCGCTCCAAATCCTTGAGCGTCAGATCCAGAAGGTTCCCGATCTTGGAAGGCAGGCATTTCAGAAACCAGATGTGGGCCACAGGAGAGGCCAGCTCAATGTGACCCATTCGTTCCCGCCGCACTTTGGACTGGATGACTTCCACGCCGCACTTCTCGCAAACGATGCCGCGGTGCTTCATCCTCTTGTACTTGCCGCAGTTGCACTCGTAGTCCTTGATGGGACCGAAAATCTTGGAACAAAAAAGCCCGTCCCGCTCCGGCTTGAAGGTTCGGTAGTTGATGGTCTCAGGCTTCTTGACCTCTCCATGAGACCGCTCCCGAATCTTCTCGGGCGAGGCCAGCGAGATTTTCACCGCGTTGTAGCTGGACGGATCCTTCGGCTTTGCAAAAAAATTATAAAGTTCTTCCAAGGG
>CAZOLJ010000155.1:0-5201 GCA_964580575.1 uncultured Desulfobacteraceae bacterium | reverse complement strand
ATCATAGCTTTTTTGCTCGGGGCTGCGGCGCAGGATTGGAGTGGCCACTAACTAAGGTGTTCCCATGCGTTCAAAGAATGCTCTTGATCCCATAAAACCAGGGGAAATCCTTCGAGAGGATTTTCTAGAACCCCTGGGCATTAGCATTAACCAACTCTCCAGGGATCTCGCAGTTCCTCCCAACAGAGTCAGTGAAATCGTAAATGGAAAGAGGTCCATTACTGCTGATACGGCTTTGAGGCTTCAGCGCTATTTCGGTGTTGAAGCTCAGTTTTGGCTCAATCTGCAAACCGAATACGATCTACGAATGATGAAGCGCAAAGTTTGGGCGGATATTGAACGGCGAATTATCCCTATTAAAGGGGCTGGAGAGAGAACACCACAGAGCACCGAAGCGTAACTGCGCTATTGGCATTGCGATCGGCAGCCGCCGAAGCTTGAGATCTTCTCAGCCTAAGCTTTCGAGGCACTCGTCTGTTTCTTGCTCGATTCCGAAGTTGACCACGGAGACGGTGCCTTTTGCGGTGTACCCCCCTCTCTCCTGTCCTTAAACCAAGCACTTCCCTCAGGGATGACTTAGGTCATTACAACGCATTTCGGCAAGCTCCTTGCTTTTCGATCTAGTTAGGGGTATTTTAATCATGACGATTAGGGCAATCTGCTGCCACCTTAACATTTGAGAGGAGATCTTAATAATGGCTCCTTCGGCCAATCAAAAGTACATTGTTGATGAGGAAGGAAACCCGACCGCCGTTATCCTTCCCATAAAGGACTACAAAAAGATGCTTGCCGTCCTCGATGAAGTGGAGGATCCCAGAGAAACCAAAATTCTCTCTCAATCCGCGGAATTTAAGAAACTGGTCAAAAGGGGACTGGAGGATATCAGGGCAGGTAGAATCACACCATGGAAGGAAGTCTGGGATGACCTATGATGTTCGGTTAACCGAGACCTTCCGGAAATCGGTAAGAATTCTTAAAAAGAAGTATCCTCACATCAAGGTTGATCTTCTTCGTCAAATCAAGGCATTAGAGGAAGACCCGTCTGCTGGAGATCCTATCCCGGGTTAGAACAAAGAGGTGTGGAAAGTGAGGGTCGCCAGCTCAGATGTCAAAAAGGGAAAGCGGGGCGGCTATCGGGTGATCTACTTATGGAAGGCGGGCGATACAAAGATCTATCTCCTGGCAGTCTATTTCAAAGGCGAAAAGGCGGAAATCACTAAGGGCAAAATAGAGGCGCTACTCAAAAAACTTCATCAGGACTTGGGATAGTAAGCCTCTCCTGGGAGATCTCTAGAGATGGAAGCTCAGGGGCTGCAACCCGGTCGCGTTTTAGAATTGGATAATCACAAGGGCTTCGTTTGCCGACTTAAGCCCTTTTTATTTTCCCGTACTGCCTTGGGAGGCTCGTCATGTTTGATGAACTTCGAAGGGCTGTGAAAAGTGTACTCCAACAGTCCCAGACGCCCAAATCCCTTCCTCAAATCAGGAAAGAACTGGCCGGGTCTTTTCACATATCCTCCAAAGATTTGGGAGCTCTTCTTGATGAAATGACCACGATCGGAGAGATTTTCTCCTGGCCGCAGAAGAAGTTCTGGGACCGCGACTCTCGAACAGTCCTGCCTGACCTTATCATGACCTTCATGGCCAAGTCCCAGGTTGCAACCGCTTCCAAAATCAAAACAAACCTTAAACTGCCCCTGGAGATGGTGCAGACCGCGTTGAATGAACTGGTCGATGGGGGAAGACTCCGTCTTTGGCAGCCCGGAAAGGCACCCTACTTCTGTCTTTCTAAACCGCGCAAGACAGCGCTGGAGACAATCCTGGAGGCACTGGCCGCCGGTCCCCTGTCAGAGAAGGAACTCGTCCTGTGCGTCAAAGGAAGACTGCCTGGATATCAAGCGAGAGACCTTAAAGAGCATCTTACCTTTTCGAAGCAGGTTTACGAGTATCCCAAGTACGGCAAGGTAAAACTTAAATACGGATTGGAGCCTCCGGAGCCTGGACCTTATCTAGGCAAAGCCGTGCAAGAAATGACCGCTGTGCAAAGACTCCTTGCTCCCTTTCAAATCTCCCTGGAAGCGATCCACGACGCCTTGGGGAGCGAACTCGGTCTTGCACGTGAAACAGGAGAACCTTCAAAGGCGCCACCCAAGGGCGAAATAGCTTCACCTGACGCCGAACCGCTCCTTCTAAAAGCGATGACCCGCCTTCAACCTTTTGGCCAGAAGCGTGCCCTCGTATCCATTCGCGAGTTGCGTCGTTCCGTGGGGCTGGCAAAAGGTGTTTTTGACAGGGTCGTTTTGTCTCTCGCGCTTCAAGGAAAGGTCGCGTTGCATCACCACGACTTCCCGTCCAGTTTGTCGCCGGAGGAGCGTGATGAACTGGTGCGGGATGAGCAAGGGACCTATTATGTCGGTATCGTCCCGAAGGAATCGCCATGAAGCCAAACCCTCTCGCCGTTTTTCCTAATCCATTCAGGCAAACCATCGTCAAAGATGCATGGGAAACCTTGCAGGACGTGCCGGAAATCCATGCTCAGGCTTTTGAGACCTGCTGCCGCGCATTTGAAAACGTCAGGACTTCAAAGCACTGCGACTCCGTGCTCCTTCATGGCGGAGCCGGGAGCGGCAAAACACACCTCCTGAGTCGCCTGCAAAGGCACTGGACGACCTCTCAAGCGCAAGGCGCTTCCAACGAGATAGGTCGATGTGTTTTTCTTTACTGCCGCTTGCAGACCAGCCCTCACAGGCTCTGGCAGCACCTGCGCAAGACATTCGTAGAAGACCTGTTGCACCGGTTCCCAGACGGAACCACGCAACTCCAGCGCCTTGTGGCTTGCCGTTTTGCCGAAGGAGACAGGAACAAGCGCCGCCCTGCAGCAAAATGGCTCAAGTGGATGATCAATCCTGCAAACCGGGATCACGGCGGATGGAAACGAATTCTCCTGCCCTGGCTGGAACGGGAGGCTCGCGTCGGTTTTTCCTTGCGGAGCGTCCTATATCATCTCATCACGGGTCGTCATGTTCTTGAGGCCGGGGCGTGGCTCAAAGGAGAAGATCGTCTGCCTGATGAAGCCGTCGCGCTAATGGGTATCAGTGAAAACGAAGAAGGACAAACTGAGGATAGCGCCAGGGAAATGGTTCTTGCCCTTTGCCGCCTCGCAAGTTCGCTCATGCCTGTGGCCTTTTGTTTTGATCAGATAGAGGCCCTTCAAACCTCGAAAGATGATGAAGAAAGCCTTTTCCTTTTCGGCCAAATGGGCGCCTCTCTGTTCAACTCCAGCAACAACGCGCTTCTGATTTCCTGCATCCAGTCCGCTGTGGTCGAAAAGTTCAAGGCCTCAATCAGGGAGGCAGACTTCGATCGGATAGCGCAAAGATCAGAGGCTCTGGATCCTTTAGACAAGAAGCTCGCTCGCTTGCTCATCCAGAGGCGTTTGGAGTGGAGCGAAGCTCTTGCCCCCTCAAGGGCCAAACACCCTCACAAGCCTCTCTGGCCCATCGATGCGGCTGACCTCGATGGTTATTTCGGTTCGACCGCCGCGTATCCTGCACGAAAGATTATCGCCTTTGCGAGCAGCCTCTTCGAAAAACTTCAGACCGGCCAAGCCCCTTCACCGCAAGATCCCGCGGAGTTTCTCAGGAAGGAATTTGGGCGGAGGCGCGACACTGCCCTGGCCCAGGACGAAACAGAAACAGACGCGACTCTTGCCCATGGCCTACCTGTGCTGGCTGAAATTCTGGGTAGTCAATGGCGCAAGGAGCGACAGCCTGATAAAGATATCGACCTGCTGCTCAGCCATGGCCATAAGCGCATCGCGGTAAGCCTCTGCAACCATCAGAACATGAGAAGCTTATCCGCAAGGCTCAAACGCCTGATGGATTGGCATACGAGGAACAAGGGAGCTGAGCTGGTCCTGATTCGGGACGGCCGCCTGCCCATCAGCAAAACCGCGGTGGTGACGAAAAGCCGCTTGGAATCTTTGGTGGCGAAAGGGATTTCCTTGTGCCGGCCCGACGCGGAAACCCTGGCAGCGCTGCAGGCCTTGCGAAGCCTGATCTCTGATGCAAGGTCCGGTGACCTCCATGATAGTGGCGAGCCGATCGGCCCCAGGACGGTCGAGGAGTGGTTGTTCCAGAACCTCGACAGTCGTTTGACTGCGTTTTTCGGTCAAATCGTCGAAGCCTCGGAAGGTCCGGAGGAGGCAGATTCAGAGATGATAAACAGCATCATGGATGTCCTAAAGAAGCATAAGGTCCTTGCCCTTGAAAAGATGGCTGAAGAGATTCGACAACCCGTCCCTCTCATTGAAGAGGTCGCCAAAAGGCATCCGGGAAGAATAGGCTGGCTCCAGGGACCTCCAGCGGTCCTTTTTGATTACCGACCGGGCGAAATCGTACCCTCCAGCGAAGGGAACGAGGAATGACCGTTACCTTGTCCGTGCACGATGTACGGGAGCATCTCCGGCGGGCTTCAGGACCCTCCAAGACCGCCCTCATTCAGGCTTCCTCTCCCCTCCTGGGACGAATCTTTCATGAAGTGGCGGCCGATCTTGTAAGCCCGGATCCTATCAAGAATGCCTTCTCCTTCCTTGAAACCCTGGATTTCGATAAAGAGCTCTGGCGCGCCCATCTCGCTCCCCGGACCTACGACATTTTTCTTGGGCCGAGACTGACAAGAGATAATGCCGCGCTTCAGGAATCTTCTTCAGGAGTTCTTCATCTGTGGGAAGCTGTTCAGGCTTTCTGCGAATGGTTGGTCGGCCTGGCCTGGGTAGCGAGAAACCCTGAAGGCCGCAAAAGAGCCCTGTCGTGGGAGCAACTCCGGGCAGCCCTTCAGGCCGAAGTGCCCCTTGAAGCTGAATTCCTCTCCCCCGGCTGGTCTGAACCGGTGCGACTCACCGGCATTTCCGATTCCCTCCTGCGACTGCCTCGCTCAGGCAAATGGTGTGTCCAAGAGCACAAGCTCGGCCGCACCTCCCCTGAAGCCGATCTTTCCCAGGCTTGCCTTTACCATCTCATCCTCACTCAGAACAGAAGGAAAAGAAAGCGGGCCGAGCGCGGCGATTTCGGTCATATGCTTGCATTGATCACCTTTCAGCCTGAGATGAAAGAGTTCCTCTTCAGTGAAGAAGATATCCTGTCGGCGCAAGAAAAGCTTCTTGTCTTGATCGGCCATCTGGCAGGAGTAACCTCTAAGTC
>CAZOLJ010000154.1:0-5206 GCA_964580575.1 uncultured Desulfobacteraceae bacterium | reverse complement strand
CTCCAACCATAAAGCGTCTCCTTTCGCCACGAGAGTCGTCGTGGCACGATCAACAAGAGTGCCGCGGACATTGTCGTGAGCCATTTCAAAAAAACTGAAGGGTTACCATCACTTTAATTTGCAAGGCATCAAGATTGATGGATTCGCAACTCGTTTTTCCACGACCTTGCTCGCTCCTCCCTAATTCTCATTCGAAACCCAATCCTCGCCGCCACAGGATTGGAGTGCATTGAGGGGAACCTCAACCACGGAGCAGTGCGGTATCACCTGCGCCACATGGTCCTTCGCCTGCGCGGGGTGTTAATCCGCTGAGGTTTTACCCAGCATCTTTCTAAGCTCCTCCCCCTGGACAATTTCATTCTGCGACACGAGGTGGGCCAAATTATTCAAAACATCCCGTTGAGCGGAGAGAATTCCTCGCACCCTTTGATGGGCTTCATCAACAACCCGAAAGATCTCTTCATCAATCTGGCCGGCTTTCTCTTCACTATAGGTTTTGTTGTGAGAAAAACTTTCCGGCAGGAACACGGGCTGCCGCGGGCGCTCATGGGTCACCAGCCCCAGGCGATCGCTCATGCCGTATTCCGTGACCATGGACCGGGCAATGTCCGTAGCCCGCTGCAGGTCGTTTTGGGCTCCTGTAGAGACTTCTCCGAAAGCCAACTCCTCCGCCACCCTGCCTCCTAAGAGCACGGCCAGCCGGTCCAGGAGCTCCGATCTAGTCATTAAGTAGCGGTCCTCGGTGGGTTGCTGCTGGGTATATCCGAGAGCGGCAATCCCCCGGGGGATGATGGAAATCTTGTGCACGGGGTCGACATGCTCAGATGATGTTTTCCGGGCCGATAGTCAATTCACCCACGGAGCCTTCGATTATGTATTGCTTGAATTGGCTGTAGAATATGGTCTCCACTTTTTCAGAAAAAAGGGATTGTTGAAGGTAAGAAAACAAAACGAAGGCCACCACGAAATACCAGATGCTGAAGCGAGCTTTAGGGGGCAAACCGTCCTTCTTTTTCCGGGGGTCCTGAACGCCGAAGAAGGAGCGAAACTTGTCTTTTAACTCGTCCAGCGATTCCTTTCCCCTATCGGATGGCATATTCCACTTCCTCGCACTGAATGAACTCTCCCCGGAGACCTGCGTATAAAGGGGACGAGGTTTTGTTATCTTTTTTTGTAACCGCTCCAATACAGGAGCTGGTTCTTCTTTCTATTTATGATCGGGGGCCATTCCCCTTTTCCAATTCCGCTATCTTTCTCTTGAAATCGGAAATCTCCCTGTTCAAGCTCCTTGCATCGAGCGATTTCCTCACCAGCTTAGGTAACGCCGGAACCGCCACAATAGCCCCACCTATCAGGGAAGAATAAAGGATCAAGGCCGTAAGCGACATCTGAAGTTCCCAAGTGATGAATTTCAACCCCAAAGGTATGCTATTTTGTAAGCTGGTGATAACGAGTCCCAGCAGAAACAAGAACGCTACAGTTAACGAAAAATACATGATTTGTCTCCTTCACGCCTGAACCGAACCCATTGGAATGCCCACTACGAGCCTGCCTCCGCAAGGCGAAAAGACAGAGAGGGCTGGTAGCCCTTGTTCTCAGCCGATTCTATTATCTCCACATGGTTTCGCTTACTGCTGTGTTTTTCCCGTTTCCCCTTTGATGGCCTCTTCTTCTCTCATCTTTTTCTCCATTTTAGCCAGAAGCTCGGCCGTGCTTTTTCTCAGATCTTTAGTCCCACCAGTCCTTTGAAAGGCCAAAACTGCAATGACCAAAGCCACAATAGCGATGATAAAATTCAAAATCTCCATGGTAAACCCGCCTTTCTTTTCTGATCAGATAAGCTTTACTTCCCGTTATTGACCGGACAGGACGGACCTAAACTCCAAAACGATCTGTCTCCCCGATTGGTAACGGACTATTCAATCTTTTCAGGGAAAGTGGCGGTCTCTCGGCTAAGAGGGGAAGCGATGTAGACCAAGTTGACTTCTATCTTTCCTAAGGTCTTTTCCTTGATGGCCTTCATTGGGATTGTGACATCCAGTTGGCCATCGAAACTTTCTTCAGGCTTAATAACCTTAAAATACAAATTGGCTTTCGTTATTCTCTCCCCAGTTTGAAAGGCGATTGGTTTCCCAGCTGCATCCAGGTATTCAAGGGCTAGCGCTTGGATATCCAAATTATCTTTCGATTTGTTGGTTATTTTGATGCTCCCCCTGAGGTTCGGGGTCTCGACGATCTCTTTGGAAGCTTTGTCCTCAATCGTGATGACTTGAAGGTCGCTAATCTCTATAAGAAAATTCGCGCCCTTAATCTCAGCTTTCGGTGGAATCAGGTTCTTTGTGATTCGCTCCTGTTTGGGCGCCTCTACCTTCTCCTTAGCACAACCAACAAATCCAATGACCATGCTTAAAGCGATAAATATCAAGATTTTTTTGAAATACATACCGTGTCCCCCTTTCTTGGTTGATAGAAACATCAGGCCTGTAGATCTACATTCTCTCCATCGGACTATCTCCGCAAAATTTGATAGGGTTAACCCTCTAAGCCTCCTAACTGCAAAGAACGGAGACAAATATCGAAAACGGAAGCCATTTCTTTCAAAGGAGTTACCCGCAGTAGTACTGTTCCATCGGTTAAGGCATGGTTTGCATGAAGAGTAAGGAGGCGAAAAAAGATAGGAACATAAGGAAAGGGTAAGCGATTTAAGAAAATGACAATAGAAGGGGCAATCGCCTCTTGCAGCCTTAACCAATTATGCAAGAACCCTTTTTCGCCGTGAGATCTCAAGCTCCCAACAGAAGGTCCATATCCTGTCCTGTCGGGAGCTTGGTTAAGGGATGTTGAGTAGTTTCCTCCTGCGAAGGGCCTTTCATGGGATTCAAGTATGTGGTGAATTGAGAACCCATCCCTTCGATGTTTAGCTCATGGTGATTGTGAGATTAAGTACTGGCAGTTATAGGGTGCGGTTGATGGTTGACAAGGTAACAGGACTTTTTTGCCGCCGGCTTCCGAGGATGCCGTTATTCTCTCCGGTGCAACTCTTTTTTCAGTTCTATTTGAAGATGACCGGCAGAAAAGATACACGCGCACCTTTAGAAACCTGTTAAGCGCCAGGCCTCGAACCCCCTTTTTCTTGATTATGACTTTTGGACACTACAAGGCATAGCAAGGTCATTTTGCGGGTAGAAGTTGTATGGCACTCAATCTGACTCTACGATAAGCAGGAATTAGGGAAAAGCAATGGGGTAGAGTTGATTACCTGAAAACGCTCCCGATCCTTTCATCCCTTTAGATTTGGATGGATTGATTAGTTATAGTCGCAGGGCGCGAGTCCACTTATGCATGGCTGCCCTCATCTCGCCCAACCTTCCCAACTCAGATCGACCCACACTTTCAGAATCTGCGTTACCCCTCCGGCTGGGCTACGGAACCCGAGTAAAGTACCGTGCACTCTTTACCCTGCATGGATTTCCACGCATCCCCCAGCGGATTCAATACGGATCCGGCAATGGACTTAAAGATACTTTCCTTCTCTATCTGCGGTCTAGGCTTTGGTATTGAGCAGGAGAGCGAGGATGACTGCGACGACAGCAAGCGTGATGACACCAATTGCTATGAATAGGACCTTTTTCTTGCGGCGAGCCATGTTTCAGATCCTCGGGCTCTTCCCTCAAATGCCGCCGTTTATTTCACGATCAGATCATTCTTTACGGATTTGACCCCTTGGACGCTGCGGGTGATTTCAATCGCCTTATCGACGGCCTTTTGAGAATTAGCGAAACCACTCAGTTGAACGGTGCCCTTGTAGGTTTCCACACTGATCTGGAAGGACTTGAGAAAACCATCCGCTGCCAGGAGAGTTTTGACCTTGGTCGTAATAACCGAATCATCAACGTATTCCCCTGTGCTTTCCTGTTTGGATGTCGATGCGCAAGCCACAAAGGCAACCATCACCATAAGAAGGACAAAATAGCGGATAACAATATTCCTCTTTTTCATAGCACTTACTCCTCTCTGTAGATTCCTCACCTTGTCCGGCAATGATTTAAACGGTTACGTCCGTCTTCGTCGTTGAGTTACCTGGACAAGCACCACGACGATGGCGATGGCCAGCAGGATATGAATGAATCCACCCATCGTGTAGCTAGTAATCAATCCCAGCCTCCACAGAACCAAGAGAATCACAAATATAGTCCAAACCATGTTCAGCTCCTTTCTAATGCTATTCTTGTTTCTTTGGTGCAGTCTGTCCATAGGGAGATTGCTCATTTTTCCGGGTGAACTTCCCAATGAACAGGGGAAGCTCCCGGAACTTGGCGCTCAGATCATGCTTTAGCTCTGGGTCCAGGGATAACCAAATGCTTCCGGCCTCAGTTCCTATTGGAGCGCTTGTTCACAATGAAATATTCTAATTTGATTCCGGGACCCCTTTACGGTTTGTGCGGTGGATTTGGGACGGGGAATATATTGATCCGCATAATGCCCCAAACGTCCTCTCAGAGCCACATAAAACGCCCAGCGAAAAGTGCCTTCCAACCCTAACGTTTGAGTTACTATTTTGTTACGTCGAAGCGGTCGTATTATCAGAATGTTTTATGCGGATCGGCGTAAAACCTCTATGACACTCCTCAAAACGCAATGATGGATCTGAGAGAACCCTTCTCGGTCCACACAGCAGGCAATGCTGAACTATTCTAACACTGTGCATCTAATCCACGATTTCAAGAACGCACCTCCTCCTCAGCTTGGCGGAGGCTGCCGCAAGTATTATTCTCATTGACTGTGCCGTGCGTCCTTCTTTGCCGATCACTTTTCCCACATCTCCCTTGGCCACCCTCAGTTCAAAGACGGAAGTATGCTCTCCCTTATTTTCCGTGACAGCGACCTCTTCAGGGGCGTCCACAAGGGCCTTTGCCATGACTTCAATCAGTTGTTTCATAACCACCTCACCCTCCGCTGTGATGTGTAGCCATCGCAGAACTTCAAGTTGCCAATGACAGTAGGAGCTTCTATCCCAAAGTTTTTGTTCTTAAGGATCGAGAGAAGTCGACATCTCTATGTAATAACGGATAGTGGGGCAAAAAATGATCGTTCCTTCTCCTTTCAAGCTGCCTGTAGTTTCTTATCTGATTTCTTTATGTTTTTTTCTATGGCCATACAATCTCTGGGAAACGCTACAAAAACCTTTGAGCAAGCCTCAGACAAA
>CAZOLJ010000153.1:0-5336 GCA_964580575.1 uncultured Desulfobacteraceae bacterium | reverse complement strand
CGTACAAGAGAGAAAGGAACAAACAGGAAAGCGAGATGAATGCGTTGAAAAACCTCAATCTGTGGTTGAAGGGACTTTTGCTATTTAGCTGCCTTCTGCCGTTTGCATCGAGAGGACCTGTGTTGGCTCAATGCAATCTTGCGGGATCGGAATACCAAGTCAATACGTATGTCCAGGATTCTCGATATAGCGCGACAATGGCAGGTCTTACGGGGAGTGGGTATCCGGTCACCTTGGAGGGATCCGGTCAGGATGGCATTTACAATGGCATGTATGGCCAGAAAGTCTCCTTCAGGAATAAGCTGGTTCTGAACTTTGGCCCCGCCTATGGTCTGTATCATTACGACCAGGCAGGAGGCTGGAAGCAGTGGAACACAGTCAATCCCTCTCAGATGGTGACGGTTGACCTCAACGGAGACGGCACCGAAGAGATTATCGCCGCCTTCCCAGGCTATGGCCTGTACACCTATGACTCAGCCAACGGCTGGCAACTGATCAACCGCATGATTCCTGAGGGCATGCTCACGTACCGTAACGGCATCGCCTGCAATTACCCAAGTGCATACGGTCAGTGGCTCTGGGATCGCACCCGGGGCTGGCGACAGATCAACGCCGTTGACCCGGCCAAAATGATTGCCGCGGATATTGACGGAGACGCTGAGGATGAGCTTATCGCTAGCTTTGTCGGATATGGCTTATACTACTATGATGTCTCTGGTGTCTGGACGCAGCTCAACACTGCCACTCCGGAAAACATGATCCGATTGAATAGCGGCATCGCTTGTGACTTCGGGGCTGCCCATGGGCTCTGGTATTGGACTCAGGCCGGTGGATGGGTGCAGTGGAATACCGCAGACCCTGATACGCTGCTCGCAGTGGATGTTGACAATGATGGGACAGATGAGCTTGTAGCATCCTTTGGGGGATATGGGCTTTACTGGCGCAACGGAGCAGGCGAATGGCGACAATTCAACACCGTCATTCCCAAAAACATGATCCGATTGAATAACAGTATCGCTTGTGATTATGGCGCGACCTATGGGCTCTGGGTGTGGAGCCAGGATGACAACTGGCAGCAACGGAACGCGGTGGATCCTGGACAGATGGTGGCTGTGGACATTGACAAGGACGGAGTGGAGGAGTTGGTGGTCTCCTTCAGTGGTTATGGACTCTATTACCTCGACGAGACTGAGGGTTGGCAGTTGCTCAATCCTGTTGTTCCTGAAGATGTGAAACCCATCAACTTCTATCGATACGCAAGTTATGTCCCGTGCACCTCTGATGATCAATGCGGAAAGGATCAAACCTGCGACAAGACTGAGTGCCTCTCCTGCTGCCCGAATAGCGCGGGTCCCTGCATCGATCTCTGCTGCGGTAAATGCAAGGCAAAACCAGGCTGCAAAGACCCAACCTTTTCGCGTGCTTGCAGGGAAGATGCCGATTGCACGTGTGGGAAAAACGTGATTACCAAGGAGTGCGATTACGGTATTGCCGAATGTATCAATGAGTTACAACAGTGCCCCGACTTTTGCACCGGGATCGCCGGGAACCTTGATATAGTTTGTAAAGATAACCAGTGTGTTCAAGTAGTGAAGCCTACCGGTTGCACAACAGATGCGGATTGCAGGTATGGTGCTGAATGGTGTGAAGACGGCGCCTGTGTCGCCTGTGATAACTCAGGTGTGTTTTGTGACCTGTACTGCAAAAACGGCATGATTGACCGTCGCAGTGGCTGCCAACCCTGCATTTGCAAACGAGACTACGTTCCATGCCTCAGCGACGAAGCCTGTGGGGACGGCCAAGTCTGCGATCGATCCGAATGTCTATCCTGTTGCCCGGGTTCTACCGGGGCATGTATTTTGGCCTGCTGCGGCAAGTGCGTAGACAAACTGGGCGGCTTCTGCGGGTGGTCCAGCAATGCCTCCTGTGCTTCCGATGCTGACTGTATGACCGGCGGCTGCTCGGGTCAGGTATGCCAGTCGATAGGTGAGGAGCCTGTTATCACGACCTGTGAGTGGACGGAATGCTATAGTGCGGAGGCGTATGGAGTTAGCTGCGGCTGTGTTAATAGAACGTGTCAGTGGAAATAAGGTGATATCCGCTCGACCCGATATGTCGTTTTTCCAGCTCCTTAGGCTTTGTCAGTTCTTTGTATTCGGTGGTGTGCACGCGGATATCAATCTCTGCCGAAATCCTCGTGATCTTGATGTTCGGCAGCGCCGCTGGCGAATCTTCCGAGGCATAATCTGGTGAATTGAATGGGCACAGCTACGCTCAGAGCCAGGACAGGCTTCAGCGGTCATAGAGTGCGCAGCATTGTCTGGGAGTTATCGAAGAAGGGCAAGATTAAGAGGGTAGATCGCGGGCTATACAAGACGGCGAAATAGCTTTCTAATCACGAAAGGCGGAGACGACTGTGCCGACAATCTTCTTTTACGGACCAAAACTGGATAAGGAAAAGACCAGGGAGATGATCAAGTCCTTCACTGAGACCGGCAGCAGGCTGACTGGAATACCGAAATCCTCTTTTGTTGTCTATCTCAGAGAGACGTCACACGACGCTATTGGAGTGGGCGGAGAACTTCTGGAAGACAAGTACAAGAACAAGTAAAGCCACGAGAATCCGCCAAGTATCCCAGTGGGTTGACCTTTTAAGTTTGTGCAGTGTAAACGCTCAAGAGTGGCGTTTTTGAATGCAGTGAAGAAAATGCTCATAATCACAGTCTTGCTGGTGGCAGCAGCAATCTACGTGGCTGTTACCTAGCCAGGTGCGGAAGCTGAAGAGAAGAATAGTGCCTTCAGGAAAGAGTTCAGCGCCACTGCTGCCAAGATCGATTCCCAGTACCGCCACAAGGATACAACGGTCAAGGGCATCAAGTGGCACTACGTGGAGCAGGGTCCCGATGATGCCCCGGCGATTATAAATCGTCCATTCTTCCCAGGTTCAGGGCCGCCATGTCGATGTGCGGGGGGCTTTCATACGACGGAAAGACAAACCGCTTCACGCTGAATAAAATTGGCCCCGGACAGTGAGAATCGGTCCAAAAACGCGCCGGGTGGTCCGGCAAAAGGAGCATCCATGTCCAACATGCCGAAAAACATCATCGATATGCACATCCACGTCTTCAACGCCCGATATCTGCCGGTGAAAGGGGCCACGAGACAATATATCGGCGACGCGCTGGCCGGAGCCCTGGCGACGATCATGAACAGCATAACGAGATCTTTCTTTCACGAGACGGAGGAAGACGACTGGGCGGTGTGCGAGTACCTTCAGGCGCGCGAAGCGGAGCGGCAGCCCGCCGACTATGCGGAAGCGCTGTGGATACTCGTAGAAAACCAGATCCGGAAGCGGGCGAGGCGACAGAAGAACATGTTCAGCAGCATGAGTCGCGCGAAACGGGAGCGGTTTGCGTCCAGGGAATTGGAGCGGGATCCCCTGCTGAACGCGCTGGAAGCGCTGTTCACGGCCGTCGGCGAAAAATATCCTGCCCTGGCCGGAGCCGTGGACGGGCGTTTGCGCGGGAAAATTGTCGATGATATTTTCAGCGTCAAGCCGGGCGCGCTGGCCCTTCTGGCCGCGAAAAAGCTCTTTCTTAGCACCCTGAACGCGATCTCAGACACATTGCAAAAGGCCCAGGCCTTCGGCGACTCGGTACATGACTATCTCGAATTTTTTTATACGATGACGCGCGACGAGAAATCGATGCTCACGAAGATCAGGACGGAGTACCGTTCCGATCGACCCATGCGATTGTTCGTCCATTACATGATGGACATGAAGTACGGTTGCGAGCCCGTCGATGATCCCTATTACTCCTTCTTCCCGCAGCAGTGCGAGAACATGCTTCAGCTCGCCGCCGCGTCCGGAGGCGCGCTGCTCGGGTTTTCCGCATTTCATCCGAGGCGCTCCGACTGGCGGGAAATCGCCGATAAATCCCTGCGTATGGGGTTCGTCGGTTTCAAATTCTACCCGTCGATGGGATTTCTTCCGATCGGCAATGATGATCCGGTCGTGGAGAAAAACGTCGAGGACTTTCTGCTCTACTGCATCGAGCGGAACGTGCCGGTGGTGGCCCATTGCACGCCGTGCGGGTTCCAGGCGGTCAAGGGCAGCGGCGTCAGGGCGGACCCCCGGCATTGGAAGAAGCGCCTGGAAACGCCGGGTTTTGAAAAGCTCCGACTCAATCTTTGTCATGCCGGCGGCGGCGAACAGACCAACATGGAGGCGCAGGTGACGTCGAAGGGCTGGTACGCGGGTGACGGCGAATGGGAGGGAGACGGCAATTATGCCCGCACCGTCGCCGAACTCTGCGGTAAATACAAAAACGTGTATTGCGACGTGTCCTATCTGCTGGAGCTCTATGAAAAGGGAGGGGCCGCGGATTCGGTCCGTGAACGATTCGAGCGCAATCTTGAGAGAGAACTGTTTAAGAACGGGTTTGCGAAGAAGATCATTTTCGGAAGCGATTGGAACATGCCCCAGATCATAGCCGAAACAGATGCGTATCTCGATTATTATCTTACGCTTTTCTCCAAGCCGGCGTTCAACCAGTACCGCGACGATTTTTTCTGGAAGAACGCCCTTGCGTTTCTCGATCTGGAAGGATATCTCAAACGGCTCAACGACATTGCCGAGCGGCCCGAGGTCCTGGCGTACGCCGGCGCGGTGCGGTTGAAGTATGAACTGCTAATCGGTTCGTAGCGAGAAAGCCATATGAATCGGAGACATTTTCGATAATATGGATCACGGGAGGGCGATATGAACATTGATTCGGCTCACTGATGCCTATCGCCATGATGGCGGTCTGATTATTCCGCCCGTCTGCTGGCCACTTCCTTTTCTCTAAGGATCTTGAACTCACCAGCCTGCTTCAGTGCCTCCGGCCACCAGCCGTCGAGTCTTCTGAAAAACACTGTTTTGCCGCGGATGTCATACTCGTATTCAGCCAGATCTCTGTGGAGGCCGATGTCCGCAATCTCATAGTCATCCGCACAGATGACGTTCCCGCGGCGCTTCCCGGCCTTGATTTCCTGAACCGAGAGCTGGTGTTTTAGGGCCAGCTGGCTGATGCGTTCCCGATTCAGCGCATCGAGGATCTGGGGGTCGGCTGCGTCGATGGAATGAGCCCTGGCGACTTCAATCACGGCTTTGATGGATTTATCGCACCGCAGCAGATCCAGCCCAAGCGACGTGGGGTGCCCGTCCCAGTGCGTCGCGAGCATCGGCCTGCCCTCGATTGAGATGATGGCTCTCGTTCCGATTTAGACCACCACTGCTCTTCCAGCCACGATTCTTGACACACAAGGACAGATCCCCTATACTCCTGGCCATC
>CAZOLJ010000152.1:0-5872 GCA_964580575.1 uncultured Desulfobacteraceae bacterium | reverse complement strand
GCGATCAAGGATCAGATTGAGATTCTCGCACAGCGCCAGCAGTTGGTCGATACGTCGAACCAGCTCCTGGCCCTGCTCGCGGAGTATTTCGCCGATCTCGAGCAGTTTGCAAAACAGGACATTTCCACCTCTTTCGAAACGGCGACAGGCGGACTGGTCGACAGCATTAACAAGGTTGGCAGCACGGTGGAGAACAACACCCAGGCAAAGGCCAAGATCAGCAATGCTGAACGTACCTCGCTGTCAAAGCTTTCCGGTCTGATTGCTCGCCAAGTGCATGGGCAGGCGCTTGCACAGATCCTCGAGCGGGATGCGTCCATGATTGGTACCCAACTCAAGCTGATGAGCAAGATCCTCGCAACCTACTCTGAATGGATTCGCGCGCGCAGCGACATGGAACTCAAGGAATTCTATCGTGACCAGGTCGTGAAGCCTTTCGTGGCCACCGGTGAATTGCCTGGGAAATGGGACCAGGATGTGCGCCGTTACCTGCAGGGGACGAGCCTGTCTGAGCGGCTCGCAAAGGCCAAAGCTGCAGGAGAAAGAATGGAGCGGTTCTGGGCAGGCTACCTTGCCGGTGAGATATCCATTGGTGACGTAATTGCCGATCTCAAGGACATGGAGCGGCTGCTAAAAGAGATTTCGACCTTCAACAAGGCCTGGGCGGATGCAAATGTATCCAAACCAAACTGACGTAGAGGTGAGAAATGACAAATAGGAAGCAGGGCACAGAAAAACGGAAGGAGATCGGCACTGAAAAAGATCTCGATCAGGTGCGGGAATCGACAAAGAAGATCTATGAGACTCATCGCGAGAAGGATGAAGACGACTTCCCGCCGGAGCGGAGGCAGGAGTACTGGCGCAACCGCTACTTCGCTCGAACGGCTTGGGAACATGCGGAGAACGCCGCGTTCGCTAACCTGATCGACGAACAGAAGAGCATGCTACCCGCGCTTGCCGCGAGCAATGCAAAGCTCGTGAAAGACGTGCAGGCCACGACAGATGTACTCGCAATGCTCGACCTCGTTAGTACGTCGCTGAGCGTCCTTGCGGAAGTCATCACGGTTTTGGGCCGTGTCATCCCTAAATGATTGGAGCCATGATCGAGATCAGAAAGCGCGTCTTTGCCTGCTGCAGAGATGTCCCCTCTTCCGCGGGATAGAGGCTTCAATCGTCTTTGTCCTATGCAGCATCTGATTCTCTGTGGTAGAAGTGAAGATAGCATGAAGGTTGGAGTTTCCAGTGTTCCCAGTGACGTTTGATTTCATGGGGCCTGACCGTTTATGCTCTTCCATCGAATACATCAGATTTTTGTTCGGGCGGCCCAACGTTTTGGTGATTTTCGGGTTTCTCTATTCCATCAAATCGGGAGGTTGATTATGGCAGACACTTTGAAAGCAAGCGAAGCTCTGGTGGCCATGCCTTTACCTGAAATGATCAAGGGGCTCGGTCTGGCTGTCGCCGCCGCAAACAAGGAACTCTTAGCCCAAGACGCAGGGAGTGGTCATGTTCTTACGGTCCACTCCGCGGTCATCGAGATCAACGTTGCGATCTCTATCAACACTGCAGAAGAGTTTAGGATAGGAGGGTCCCTGGGGATTAATGTTTTCAGCCTCAACGCATCCTACGCCCGATCATTCAACTTCAAAGAGGAAGCCTCAAGCAAAATCCGTCTGGAGCTGAGCGTCAAACCTAAATCGCCTTAAGGCGCAATAGAAGAGGATTCGGCCATGGTTGAGAAAAAGACGACCAGAGAGACTGAGGCAACGGTTCGCCTCAGTCGGTTCCGTGGAGCCAAGGGGCTTGTCACACCGAGGGTGCTCAGGGAGACGGAACAGCCGGTCACCCTCGAGGAGATGCTGACCGCTTTCCAGAAAAGCTTGGGCCGCGCTAACCGGAGCAGCTATGAGGCAAGCCGCAGCGAAGCAGAGTTCCTTCTCGGCATTCGTGCTCTCTATGTCATTGACGGTTTGAACGTCACGCTCAGGGTGGGCGTCAGAGCAGCATCCTTTGAAGGCTCAAAGGACAAAAGAGTTATTGTCGACTTTGATGCACCGGATAAGGAGCGCTCCGAGGTCCAGTTTCGGGTCCAGTCGAAGCCGCTCGAAGCGACCAAGGCAACCGAGCTCCTGCTCGCAGACGGAGATCCTCTTGGGAACGATCGTCCGCGATTCCAACTCATCGCCACTTTGATCGGGGTTCCGCCGGCTGATTCTTGGCCGAAATCAAAACCCGACACTCCCTCTCCCTCACTGCAACCACTTAAGGACCAGGACGTGCATTTTAAAATTGTCGGTGGGGACAGCGGAACGATGGACGTGGTTACTCTGCGCACTAACGAGCTTGGGCAGGCCAAACTCACGGTCGATGCAACACAAAACAAGGTTGAGAGCAGCGGTTACAGGGGAAATCTCAAGAATGTGGATCTGATTCATGAAAACGCCAATTTCTTCGTCTTTGTGACCAGTGACGATCCTCCCCTTGCCTCCACGGTTCTGCTCTTCAATATTGACCGGAGCAGAGAGGTGAAACCCTCTAAGAAAGTGAAAAGGAGATGAGGCGCAATGTCCAATGGTGATCCTTTAGATACCAGAGTCCCGATGCCTAGCGAGAGCGGGGCCAAGGTCGAGACGGAGTTGTCGCTCACAGACCTCCTCCAGGAAATGACAAGGGCCTGCACCCAGTCCGCCAAGCAGTTAAGCGAACAGATGCAGTCCCTTCATTGGCCGGAGGATATACCCTATATCTACACGATACCCCAAATGACTTTGGAACTGCGTGTTCAGCTTAGCCAAAAAGAAGGAAAAATTAAGAGCATATTCGGATCGACCACTGAGACAAGCTCGTTAAGCACCATCAAATTGGACTTGGTGGCGGTCCCTCGTAACCTGCCCAAATAACATTTTTTCGCTGCAACTGCAGCACCCTGTCCATTGATGATGCAACAAAAACTGTGGATGACAAGATACCCACAAAAACCTAAAGTGAGGGCAACTTTCCCAAAAGACTGTAAACAGTGCATGGCCGATGCGGGCCAGCAGAAAATCAAGGAGGGGGTGACCCCTATCTATCAGGGATCGAGTTTCAAATTTGTTCCAACCGAGTGCTACGGAAGCGCTTCGTATGACTCCGTGCCCATCAGAAAGAATGTGCCCTGTGACTGGCCTTACGCAGCTCGCCGATATAACGGAGCCGGGATCAATCCTTGTCATTATCAGACGATCGTTCTGCGGAATATCTTGGCCCTCTGAGAACACAAAACGGGAAGACACATAAAGAGATATAAGAAAGCGAGGGATCCAATGAAGATCGACATGCACTTTCATGTGGTCGGGAGAGGGAAGGACATCGATCAGGTCGACGATCAAGTGTTCTTCTACCCGGAAGACAACAACAAGCTTCTCACGAGAGTTCTCTACAGGCTCGTGGAAAAGTATCTTGGAAAGGCCGGCGCTGACTTTGACCAGAGCGGCACCATCGACACCGATGAGTACTTGACCCTGATTTACAAGTATTTGAGCACTTCCAAAGAAATCGACGGAGTGGTGTTGCTGGGCCTGGATGCCCTCTATGACCCGGAGACGGGCGAACTTGACAGGAGAAGAACCGATCTCTGGGTTTCAAACCGGTTCTTGGCCAAGAAAGTGAAAGAATTGAATGATCAGCTGATGAGGGAGGGGTTTTCAAGGAAGAAATTTTATTGGGGTGCTTCGGTGAGTCCCAACCGAAAAGACTGGGAAGAGGAGTTGGAGTTTGTCGTCAGCGATCCGAGTGCAGTGCTCATGAAACTGATTCCCTCAGTGCAGCACATCAATCTTCGGGCCCCCAAACACAAAGACTACTACGAATCCCTGGCCAGAACCAAAATGCCTTTGCTCTGCCATGTGGGTCCTGAGTATTCCTTTCCGGAGGGCATCAGGGAAAAAGAGCGAGACAATTTCAGATTCCTGGATAAACCTCTTGAACACGACGTAACGGTCATAGCCGCCCACTGTGCCACTCCCGTGTTTCCCATCGATAAGAACGAAACCGCGGAATTCGGCGCTTTCATGAGAAGTGCAAACTCGGGCGGCACGATTCAGCTCTGGGGGGACACCTCTGCTTTTTCCTTATTGACCCGAATACCTATTCTCGAAGAGATCCTCGAGACCTTTCCCCCTGAATGGCTTGTCCACGGTTCGGACTTTCCCATTCCCATAGAAGGTTGGGTACATCTCCCGGGGTTTACCCATGATGTGACGTGGGCGGAGTACGAGCAGATAAAGAATACGGAGAACCTCTTGGACAAGGACGTCGTGATCAAAAGGGCTCATGGGTTTTCGGATTCTATTCTTGGGAATGCTGAGAAAGTGCTTCGTCTGACTCAGGCCTGAATCGGATCAGGCGTCCGTCATTACTTCGCTCGGAAACAGCCCCGAAGGAAAAAGAACTTTGAAGAGAGTTCCTCCTGAGCCGAAGCATTCTTCGCGGCTCTTGATGAAGGGGCATGAAGAAATCCTGCCGGGGCATACATCGCGGTCTGAAGGGAGATATCGGCATCTCTCGCTGGAGAAGCCGATTTTGAACCCAAGTCTCTCAGCAAAAACACTCGCCCGCAGGAGGTCGAGGCCGGTTCCACCGGCGTTGAACGCATAGGGGTGTTTAGAGCAGTAGAGATGAGAGTCCTGAGTGTGAAAAAACCCCTGGAAAATCTGGTTCTGGTTTTCACGGGTGATCCCAATGCCAAAATCCCGGAAGTGAAGGCTCGGGTGGCCATTCACAAGCTTGCTCTCCACCTCCACCTCTCCCTCATCCGGGGTATTCTCGATCGCGTTCTTCAAGAGACCTCCGCAGACCTTGCCCAGAACCTTTCTGTCCATCGTCATGCTCATTCCCGGTTCGAATTCTCGGATGATGCTCACCTGCCTTCCATTCAGTTTCAGTTCCGCCTGCCTACAGAGGTCCTCTAGGAAATCGTCTAGCTGCACGGTCCCGCAGCGAATCTCTTCTACCCCTGCCACGGACTCCAGGGTCTTTCTGACCTCTTGCAGCAGAGCCTCACGGCCCTTCGCAAAGACCGGATCCTCCACCTCCTCAAGAAGCCTGAGGGCGGTATCAATAAGGCCGAGAATGACCCATTTTTCTTTCGCGACCTTTTTCCCACCGACGATGTCGCCGATCTTGTACTGAAGATCGTTCAATCGTTCAACATGCCGCATCCCCCTTCGAACCAGCTCTTGCACCTTTGACACATTCCCGCTCTCCACCTCGCCGGGGATTCTCATTAAAACGGATTTGATGATCGCCAGGGGAGTGCCCAGTTCATGGGACAGATGATTCATGGCCTTTTTCCGCGCCATGTCTAAGGCCCTGAGCTCCGTGATATCCCTCGCAATACCCCTGAATCCGACAGGTTCGCCTTCGGGATTGCGGACCAGGGAAACAGAAGTTTCAACGTATCGCCTTTCGCCGTTCTTTCTTATCAACTCCCAGCCGAAAGCCTTGGTGGGTTCTCCGCTCCGGTAGACCTGATTGAATGTTTGATAGACCTTCTTGGACGTCTCTTCACTCATGAAACATCTGTTGTTCATCCCCTTCAACTCTTCTTCCGAATACCCCAAGATCTTGCACATGGACCCATTGAAGAAGGTCATGTTGCCTGAAAGGTCGACCTCGAAGTACCCGTCCTCAATGTTCTCAAGAATGTTCCTGTATCTTGTTTCGGTGTCATAGAACGCCTCTTTTTCTCGCTTCTCGATAGTCTCCCCACGGAACGCCTCAATCGCCCCGGGGTGTCTTGTGGTGGGATCCTTAACCTTCTTCGGCAGGGGCTGAGAAGACCCCTGGAGCCATTTTTCTCCTATTGAAAGGTCAGAACAGCTATGGCATTGCA
>CAZOLJ010000151.1:0-6005 GCA_964580575.1 uncultured Desulfobacteraceae bacterium | reverse complement strand
AAAAGCTCTTGTTATGCCTGGGCTTTGGTTCCCAATCACTTTTTAGGTTGAGCTCAACATAAGGCATGATTGGACAAAAAGGCCCGGGCATAGCAGGAGGTCTTGGTTTTGATGAGAATCTCCCCGAGGCGATGGAGAACACCCTCCCGGTCGGCATCGCTCAGAAAGATCTGCTTCCTGGCGATTCCGCCTCCCATGACGTGATGCAGTGCGTCGGTGGCGTCTATACTGGCTTTTCTCGGCATGCCCGCTTGCTAGCAGATTCCTCAGAGAAAGCCAAATAACAATATAATGTACGTCCCTTTCCCCCCCCGGCATTTCGAGGCACCGCTCTGAGGCGCTAGTCGCTCTTCAGGTTTTTCAGCAGTTCCGATACATTCACGACCCAAGTCCCATCGGAGAGTTTGTAGGTCGCTTTCGTGCGGCATACGATGAACTTCTTCTTGATGCGCCCCTTTTCCGCCTCATCCAGAGCCCTCAGGCCGGCAGAATCCGCAATATCAGGGCGCTCTTTCAGTTTACACTCGATAGCGACAAACCTTCCACCGCCCTGGTCCAAGACCAGATCCACCTCCGGCCCGTTAGCGGTTCGCCAATAGTTGATGGTTGTGGACTCTCCCCGGGAACCGGCATGCCTCAATATCTGTCCGAATACGTAGGACTCCCAAATAGGGCCTGCGAGAGACGAATTAAAGAGGTCCTCCTCGGCACGAAACCCGGCTAGAAATACCGCCAGGCCCGTGTCCAGGAAAACAAGTTTAGGAGATTTGATCAACCGTTTGGTTCGATTTCCATAATACGTTTCAATCAAGGTGACGACGGCTGAGGTTTGCAGAAGACCCAGCCATTTGCGAGCCGTGTTAGGGGCAATCCCCGTATCCCTGGCGAGGTCGGAGTAGTTGAGAACCTGGGACGACCGGAGCGCACAAGCTCGAATAAACCGGTTAAAATCCTGCAAATCGACCACCCGCAGGATATTGCGCACATCCCTCTCCAGGTAGGTTGCAACATATGCAGGAAACCACAATTCTGCATCCATCCCCACATGCAGTTCAGGATATCCGCCAAGGAAAACATACGATCCCTCACCAATCGCCTTGCCAGCATCGAGCAGTTCGGCTCTCGACAGGGTATACAGGTTTAAGATCGCGCATCTGCCCGCCAGGCTTTCCGAGACGCCCTGCATGAGGGGAAAGACCTGCGATCCCGTCAGCAGGTATCGCCCCGGAGAACGATCTTTGTCGATCCGATACTTGATATGGCGAAGCAAAGTGGGAGCATACTGAATTTCGTCGATGATCACTGGTTCCGGATGCTGATCGAGAAGTTGCTCCGGCGCTGAGCAGGCGGCTTCCGCGTTGACGGGAAGATCAAGGCTGAGGAACGAGGCATGCGGAAAGAGGTGGCGTAAGATTGACGTTTTCCCTGCCTGCCGGGTGCCACTCACCAGCACAGCGGGGAACTGTCTTGACATGCGCAGGATGAGCTTTTCACAATGCCTGGGTATCCACATGCAGATAATATGCAATAACAATGCAAATTATGCAATAGAAATCTCACACGAGATGGCAATCCCCTCAACCCTTCGTCTCTTTATCTGAGGTGATAAGGTGATAAGAACTCGGTTTCACTGGGCCGGAGTGTAGGGAATTCCGGCCTTGTGGGTCAAGAAAGAAATGGGCACATCAGGTAGATAGACTGAAGGAAAAGACACCTGCCTGCGCCGAGGCTTCGGCAGGCAGGTGCGTGATCACACAAAGCCAAGATCGTTTGGATACGCCTGCCTGCGCCGCCGCGGCGGGCAGGTTGGCAGGTGAGTGTGTCATGGATGATCATTATTGCCCTTCAGTCTTCAGCCTGGCCAGGGTTGCCTCGCTGAGGTCCAGATGTTTAAAATTCGTAGCGCGGAACCTGCACCGACACGATGTTCCAGAAGCTTTGAATCGCACACGTGCGACTGGGTCGGTTTAGGTTGGGAACAAGGGTTGGGTGGCGCTCACCGCTTCGAGTGGCACGGCGGTAATGCGCTCAGCAAGGGGATAGCGACGATCACCAGGATAGATCACGGCGATCTGATCGAGTTGCAGATCGTCCAGCGCGGTTCGCATCGAAGGGGTGAGGCGCGGCGCATCCACGCGCTTGCACTCGACGCCGAACTTGTGACCGTGCTTGAGCAAGACCAAATCCAATTCTGCGCCGTTGTGCGTCGCCCAAAAAAAAGCTTCGTCCGGCGCGACAGCTTTGAAAATTTCTTCGATAGCATAGCCCTCCCAGGACGCGCCGACCTTGGGATGTGTTTGCAATTCCACCGGCGAACGAATGCCGAGCAAATGATGGAGCAATCCCGAATCGCGCAAATAGATTTTGGGCGATTTGACTTGGCGCTTTTTGATGTTCGCGTGCCACGGCTGCAATTGACGCGCCATAAACACGCCCTCCATCAGATCGAGGTAGCGACGGGTGGTCGTCTCGCCGATGCCGAGCGCGCGCGCAAATTCGGCGGCGTTCCAAATTTGTCCGTGATAGTGCGCCAGCATCGTCCAAAAGCGCAGCAAGGTCGTCGCGGGAATCCGCACGCCGAGTTGCGGCAGATCACGTTCCAGAAATGTTTGAACGAAATTCTTGCGCCACGCCAGACTGTCCGCCTCGGATAGCGCGAGAAAGGACAATGGGAAGCCGCCGCGTAACCAATGTTGCGCCAGCGAGGGTGTGCCGACTTCGGCTAAACTGAATCCGCCGAGGGGGATGGTCTCGATGCGCCCCGCGAGTGTCTCGGAAGAACGTTGCAAGAGTTCGGGCGATGCGCTGCCGAGGATCAGAAACTTTGCTGGCAGAGGTTGGCGATCCGAGAGAACGCGCAGGACGGGGAAGAGCGCGGGCGCGCGTTGGATTTCATCGATCACGACCAACCCGCGCAGATCGCGAAGCGCGGTCATTGGTTCGGCGAGCCGCGCCAGACTCACGGGGTCTTCAAGGTCAAAATAATTGAGCGAATCGGGTGGGACGAATTGGCGTGCGAGCGTGGTTTTGCCGCATTGGCGTGGACCAGTGAGCGCAACGGTGCGGCTACGCTCCAAAGCGGTCTGAATAGCAGTTGTAATCGCAGGTCTTGAAATCATGACCCCACCTTACCAAGAAAATCAGCCACGTCAAAGTGGAATTTCGTGGTAAAAGCAAATTTTGGGGTCTTCACGACTCGAATTTCTCAATCAAGCAAGGCTTATGGAGGCAAGGGGGGATTTGCCCTTGTCGGGGCGAGGTCTATCCGCCGGAGGTGGACTTATCCCCACCTGGAAAAAGGGTTTTGAGAGCAGGGGCTTTGTCCTGATTTCAACGTGGTATCTCATGTCCTTCGGAATACTTTTTATCCAATCCCACAATTACTGAAGCTCGATTGCCGGATAACAACATTTCGATGTGACCTGAAACCAGGGGAGAACTATGAAACTGTCCCGCTCATACAGATCATCTCCACCGTGGATCATCACACCAGTCCGGGCAACCTTTGACCCCAGCGCCATAAAATAACGAAGACCTTCAAATAAGGAACCGCTTAATGTTTTTCCCGACTTGATTTCAACGGGAATAAGTTGTTTCCCTGTATCAATAAGTACATCAACTTCATGACCAGTCCGATCCCGCCAGAAATAGAGCGGCGGTGTTTCACCCCTATGGGCAAAGGCCTTGAAGAGTTCGGAAACAACATATGTTTCAAAGACAGCCCCTCGCAGGGCGTGATCGGTCAAATCGGCAGGTTCGCGGATACGGAGGAGATAGCACAAAAGCCCGGTATCGAGAAAGTAGAGTTTAGGACTCTTGATGATTCTTTTGGAGAAATTGTTAAAGTGCGGCGGCAACAGATAAATGATAAATCCGGCCTGAAGAATTGAAATCCACTGTCTTGCCGTGGTATGAGAGATGCCGCAATCGGCGGCAAGGGACGAAAGATTCAACAATTGTCCTGTACGACCGGCGCATAGCCTGACAAAACGTTGAAATATTTCCAAATTGCCAATGTTGGACACCGCCCGTACATCTCGTTCCACATACGTCTGATAATAACCGGCAAGCCAGTCCTGGGGCGCCAACCCCTGATCATGAATACGGGGATAGAACCCCCGGTACAGCATGGTTTCGAAATCGAAAGCCGGCGTTTCCCTTCGTTCCGGAAGACCGTTCCATTCCCAGGGGTCCCGCGACGGCAAGCCCAGCAATTCGTCGAGACTGAATGGCAAAAGATGAACAATGGCGGTGCGACCCGCCAGGGTTGGGCTGACCTTTGCGGACAGGTGGAATTGCTGCGATCCGGTTAGGATAAATTTACCACTCTCAACACCGTCATCAACGATTCCCTGCAGGTAAGAAAGCAGGCCAGGTGCCCTCTGAATTTCATCGAGAATCACACCGCCTTTGTATCGCCTCAGAAAACCACGGGGGTCAGAAAGCGCGAATTCCCTTTCGTGAGGTTCTTCCAGGCTGACGTATTCATGATCCGTAAACACCATCCTGGTTAGGGTGGTCTTACCCGATTGGCGGGGCCCAGTAATTGTCACCACGGGAAACTGCCCGGCGAGAGACGATAGCTTCTGTGATAAAGTACGTTGAATCATGGCGGAAGTATAGACTTAAAACGCTCCTTTGTCAAATTGAAAGTTGAAGTTTCAATCCGCAGGCACGGGGGAAATTGGCCATATTGAATCAGCAATTTGCGGTAATGAAATCCGCATCGCCAGCAGCGACATGGCCGGATCAAGTCTTGAAAAACATGGGCACATCACGTTGAGGGCAAGAGGATTGCGGTGGACGAAGGCGTTGCCAGCTCGCATGGCGGCTGTGAACGCTAAGTGCCTGATTTTCTGTTCATGGTGATGTATAGAACCATGAACGGGGACGCCCTTCCCGACTTCTTACGAAACCATCAAGCATATGCTGAAGAGAAAAGCGAATGTGGGAAGATATTCGGCGCTTACCAGGAGTGGCCCCCTATCGCGCAGGCCCTCAAATTGCCTGCAGATTCTTGGTGAAAAAGGGGACGTACATTATATTATTACTTTACTTCCTTGGAGGAGTCTGCTAAAAGGCGGGCATGCCCAGAAAAGCAAGGATAGACGCCACCGACGCACTGCATCATGTCATCGGACGCGGAATCGCCAGGAAGCAGATCTTTCTGAGCGATGCCGACCGGGAAGATTTTATCCATCGCCTCGGGGAAATTCTCGTCAAAACCAAGACCTCCTGCTATGCTTGGGCCTTGGTTCCCAATCACTTTCATCTCTTGCTAAGAACCGGCGCAGCCCCTCTGGCCTCCGTGATGCAGCGGCTCCTGACGGGATACGCCGTCAGCTATAACCTCCGCCACCATCGCTGCGGCCATCTTTTCCAGAACCGCTACAAGTCCATCCTGTGTGAGGAGGACCCTTACCTGCTGGAACTGGTCCGGTACATCCATCTGAATCCTTTGCGGGCAAGATTGGTGAGGAATTATGAAGAGCTTTCGGCATATCCCTACGGGGGGCACAGTGTCATCCTAGGGCGAGAGAGAAGAGGTTGGCAGAACGCGGACTATGTCCTTCGCCTATTTTCACCGAGGCGCGCCACGGCCAAGCGAAAGTATCTGCAATTTGTGGAGGAAGGGATAGAGCAGGGGAAAAGGCCTGACCTGATCGGCGGTGGTCTTTTACGCAGCCAAGGAGGCTGGACTGGAGTCAAGGCATTGCGGGCTGCGGGCAGTTACCAGAAAGGCGATGAACGCATCTTGGGAAACGGAGACTTTGTAGCCCAGGTCCTTGCAGAGGCACAGGAAACCTTCGACAAGAAGTATCGCCTTGCTGCTCAGGGGTATGATCTCGACCATCTCATCGAGTGGGTAGCTCAATGGCTGGGGATGTCATCCCAGGCGATCTTGGAAACAGGCAAGTCCAGGCAAAGGGTGGAGGCTCGGAGTCTTATATGTTACTGGGCCACCACGCAATTGGGCATCAGCCAAACCCAGCTTGCCCGGCGAT
>CAZOLJ010000150.1:0-6091 GCA_964580575.1 uncultured Desulfobacteraceae bacterium | reverse complement strand
TTGAAACCGGTCAATCCCTCCCAAATGGTGACGCTGGACCTGAACGGCAGCGGCACGGATGCGCTGGTCGCCGCCTTCCCGGACAGCAGCCTCTACACTTATGATTCCGTCAACGAATGGCAATTGATCAATACCGTTGATCCGGAGAAGATGATCGCCGCCGACATTGACGGGGACGGCAAGGACGAGCTGGTCGCCGGCTTCATCGGTTATGGCTTGTACTACTACGATGACCCCGGCATCTGGTCGGCCGCGCCCATCAACACGATCCTGCCGGATGCCATGATTCGCCACAGCGATGGGGTCGTTTGCGACTTTGGAGCGGCCCATGGGCTGTGGTCTTACAATACGTCCGGAGGCTGGTTGCAAGTAAATACGGTGGACCCCGACAAGATGGTGGCGGCGGACATCGACGGGGACGGTAAGGATGAACTCGTGGTTTCTTTTGTGGGCTACGGTCTTTATACCTATAAGCCGGAGGGCAAAATCTGGCAGCAGATCAACACAGTGATTCCTGACAAGATGCTTGCGGTGGACCTTGACGGCGACCGCAAGGAGGAGCTGGTGATCTCGTTTGCCGGCTACGGTCTTTACACCTATGAGCCGGAAGGCCAAATCTGGCAGCCGATCAACACGGTGATTCCTGATGAGATGATCCGGCAGGGCAACGGGATAGCCGTTGATTTTGGGGCCGCCTATGGGCTGTGGGTGTGGAGCCGGGAAGGGGGCTGGCAACGGAGAGATCCGGCAGATCCCGGGCAGATGACCGTGCTGGATATTGACCATGATGGAGTAGAAGAGCTGGTGGTCTCCTTTGGCGTTTATGGGCTTTATTGGTTCGATGAGACCAACGACTGGCAGCACCTCAACGACGTTCTTCCTGATGAAATGAAACCCATCAGATTCAATCCATAAGAACAACCTTACGTGCGTGGGCATGGGGGATTCCCCTCATGCCCACTCCTTGCCCCATTTTTCCATGTCATTTCAGATTTTTTCTCGAAATTCCAGGTACTCCTGAATCCCCTATTGACATCCAATTTCCGGACGTGTACGATTTGTCTAAATCGTTTACGGGCCCCTTTGATCATGAAGCAAATCGTCCTGGATAGCAGTGCCATAATACTCCTTTCAAAGTGTGGCCTTCTCGCGATGGCATGCGCCTGTTTTGATCTTGTTGCCCCAGCATCCGTAGTCCAGGAGACCGCTTCAAAGGATCTGGCTGGGAAGCATCCTGATGCAGCGTTCATCAGAGATCTTGCCGATCGAGGTCTCTTGAGGGTTGAGAAACCCACTGCCGCTCAGACCCGCATCCCTATACCCCTGCATCGTAAATGAGATTGACAGACTGGTGAAAGAAAAACAGCTGGACCGTTCAGCGTATCTTAGAGAAGTGCTGAGGAAGGGTTTTCGGTTGGACAAGCAGGATCGTTTACTGAATGACTATTCCAGCGGCAAACTGGGACTGATGGAAGTCTGCCATAAGCTTGATGTTGATCCGTGGGAGATCCTCCCGATCTTGAAGGCAACGAACACTTCCCTGAATGTGAAGCTTGAAGACTGGCTTGACTCAGCAAATCTTGACTGATAGTCTTCTTTGCTCTCAGCGCCTTGGCCTGCTTCTCCTTCATTGAACCGGACTTTGCCTCTGCGTGCTCCTGAAAAGCATCATCGTTACTTCCGGCATGGGGCGCCCGCCCCATGCCTACAAAAGCCTCAATAGTAATTTGGATGCCCTCCACCTCAACGCTTTTCGAACTCCTGAAAAAACCTTTATGGTTGCGAGGTGAGGCTCACTCGGCGTATCCTCCAAAGGTTTCTTGTACTTGATTTTGCCCCTTGCAAAATCCGATATTTTCATGATAAATTTTAATGTTTTATAGGGTTTCGAGGAATGTAACCTTAGGGGCGGAGCTATCAGTTGAGAGGGGGATGGGGAGGCCTTCCGGGGCATCGGGGAAAAGAGTCTATCCATGGATGAGGAGAAAGAAAGGGTTGACGTGATTGCGGCAAGAAGCCGGTACGCCGAAGGCCTCAACACCCAAACCACCCAATACTCGTTCAGGATCTTCGAGAGGTATTTGCAGCCCGGATCCTTGCTGGAATTGGGGCCTGCGGAGGGCGTCATGACCGAATGCCTATACGGCAAATTCCACGATTACTCTGCCGTGGAAGGGTCGGCCCTTTTCTGTGAAAGCCTGCGCGAAAGGTTCCCGCGGCTCAACGTCATCCATGCCCTTTTCGAGGAGTTCCGGCCTGAAAAGCGCTACGACAACATCCTCCTGGGGCATGTGCTGGAGCACGTGAAAGACCCGGTGCAGATCCTCTCGCAGGCAAAAGAATGGCTCACCCCCGGCGGCAGGATCATGGCGGCCGTCCCCAATGCCCGCAGCCTTCACCGGCAGGCGGCCGTGATCATGGGCCTGCTCAAACAGGAAAAGGAGCTCAACGACAACGACCTTTATCACGGCCACAGGAGGCTCTATGACCCGGAATCCCTACGCGCCGACTTCATCGCGGCAGGGCTCAAGATCGAGCATTTTGGCGGCTACTGGATCAAACCCCTGTCCAACCGGCAGATCGAGCAGACCTGGACCCGGGAAATGGTCCATGCTTTCATGCTCCTCGGCGAGAGGTATCCGGAGATCGCCGCAGAAATATATCTTATCGCCTCCTAAATCCGGGAATGGGAAGGCATCATGAAATTCAACGGGAAGAACATCACCATCGGAAAAAATGTCACCATCGGCAGAAGCGCCAGGATCGGCGACAATACGATCCTTTATGACCATGTGGTTATCGGAGAGAACACCATCGTTTGCAATGACTGCGTCATCGGTGAGCCCGCCAACAGCTACTACCATGACGAAGCCTACGAAAACCCTCCCACCATCGTGGGCCCCGATTCCCTCATCCGAAGCCACGCGATCATTTATTCGGGGTCAAGCCTTGGGGATCACTTCACGAGCGGGCACAGGATCACCATCAGGGAACGGACCACCATGGGGAACCACTGTTCCGTGGGCACCCTTTGCGATATCCAGGGATACTCGATCTTCGGCCATTATTGCAGGCTCCACAGCAGCGTCCACATCGGCCAGCAGTCCAAGGTCGGCAATTTCGTTTTCATCTACCCCTATGCCGTGTTTCTCAATGACCCGACCCCCCCCTCAACAACCGTGACCGGCCCCACCATAGGAGATTACTCCCAGATCGGCGCGAGCTCTCTTGTGTTCCCAAGAGTCGTCGTAGGGGAGAATTGCCTGGTGGCGGCAGGCTCGGTGGTCAACAAGGACGTGGCGGCTTTCTCGGTTGTGGCCGGAAACCCGGCGAGGTTCCTCTGCCCTATTGAATCGGTTCGCTCACGGGAAGGCAATGGCGCGCATTACCCGTGGATGCTCCGATATGAAAAGGGCATGCCGTGGGCCGGCTGCGGTTACGAGGAATGGGTCAAGCAGAGGACCGCCAAGCCTTGAGTCCCTATCA
Source organism: uncultured Desulfobacteraceae bacterium (assembly GCA_964580575.1). Classification (GTDB taxonomy): domain Bacteria; phylum Desulfobacterota; class DSM-4660; order Desulfatiglandales; family HGW-15; genus CAVPDE01. The sequence continues at coordinate 2,605 of CAZOLJ010000150.1, read as the reverse complement.
TGCCCTCCGTCATAAAGGAACCCAATCCAAAACGAGAGATCCTGCGCTCATCAGCCATCGTGGGCGCAGGCTCCCTGACAAACATATTTGCCGGCATCCTTAAGTATAAAGCGATTGCCCTGATCCTCGGTCCTTCGGGCATTGGTCTTTTCGGGCTGCTCAATGCCATCCTGTCCACTGCGGCCACGGTTTCAGGCATGGGCCTTTCCGGCAGCGGAGTGCGGCAGATCGCCGAGGCTCAGGCCCATGGGGATGCATTCAAGATGGCCGCCACCCGGCGGGCCCTCACCCTGTCATCGTCCGCATTAGGTGTGCTCGGGACCCTGATCCTCCTTTTGTTCCGCGAACAGATCGCCGGTCTGGCCATGGCCGATGAAGGCTTTTCAAGATCCGTCGCATGGCTCGGGATCGGGTTATGGGCCACTGCGGCTGCCGGTTCTCAAACCGCTCTTTTGAACGGACTGCGGCGCATCGCGGATCTGACCTGGGTCAATGTCATCGCGGCCGTGGCCGGTTTGATCGTGGCCGTACCCGCTGTGTGGCTTTGGCACGAACATGGGGTCCTGGTGGCGGTCGTCGCCGCTCCTCTTGCCTCACTCGCGGCAGCCTGGCTTTTCGCTCAAAGGGTGAGGACGGAGCGAGTGAAATTCACCGCCCGTTCCCTGGCGGAGCCTCTGGCCGGGCTTTTCAACCTGGGGTTCGTCTTCATGCTGACGGCCCTCATGACCGTGGCTACCCAGTTGGCCATCCGTGTCATGGTGACCAGAGAGCTGGGCATCGAAGCCACCGGCCATTTTCAGGCGGCATGGAATATTTCGGTCCTGTATCTGGGTATTGTCCTGGGCGCCATGGGGGCGGACTATTTTCCCAGGCTCACCGGTGTTGCCGGAGATGTTCCGGCCTCGAACAGGACCATGAATGAACAGGCGGAAGTCGCACTCCTCCTTTCCGGCCCCATCATCCTGGCCATGTTGACCCTGACCCCCTGGATCGTGGCCCTCCTTTACTCCCAGGCTTTTCTGGACACGAACGCAGTCCTCAGGTGGCAGGTCCTGGGCGATATTTTCAAGGTGGCGAGCTGGTCCCTGGCCTTTCTTTTCCTGGCCCAGGCCCGAAGGGCCGTGTTTTTCTTTACGGAACTGGCCGGGAACCTTGTTTATCTCGCTTGTGTCCGGTATGGGTTGGCCGTCTGGGGGCTTGAGGCTACGGGCATCGGCTTTTTGATCTGTTATGTTTTCTATTTTTTCCTCGTCTGGATGCTGGCAAGAAAGCTGAACCATTTTGTTTGGGGCAAAAGAACGTTCCGGCTCCTGGCGGCCGTGGCCTGTTGCGGTTTCCTCGTTTTCTTTCTCAGGTCCTTCCATCCTGTTGTTTTTTTCCCTGTGGGACTTGCCCTCACGCTGACCCTGGGAGGCTACTCCTTTCGCAGAGTTTCAAGGATCCTCTCGTGAAAGTGCTGACCCTCGGGGCTAACAATGCCTCTACTCAGAACAATACCATCAAGGGCCTTCGCGCCCTGGGTATACCGGCCAAGGGTTTGTGTTTTGATTCGCGCCTGTCCGTGTATAACGATTACAGCTGCATTGCTCTTCCAAATGCGGATGCCGGCCCAAACAGGAGCCTGGGGCTTTGCTGGTGGAAGAGGAAATTGGTCAGCTCTTTCATTTTTATCAGGCATCTTCTCTGGGCGGACCTTGTCCACTGCTACTCGGATTTCAAGGCCCTGCCCTTCCGCCTGGATCAACTCCTGCTCAAGACATTGAGAAAACCGGGCGTGATTGAGTTCCAGGGCAGCGACATCAGGATCCCTGAGGTCGAATCGGCATCGAATCCCTATTTCCGCCGGGCCTATGTTGACCCCCGATACGAATACCCCTTTGAAGGCCCTGCTGTTTCCCTGAAAAGGCAACGCAAATTCGCTTCTTTGGGTTTCCGGCCGGTGGTTTCAGGAGCACTCCCTTTATTGGACAGGAGCCTCTTTCCCGGGTTTTCTGTTGTCTTTCACCCCGGTCTTGTGAGGGATGTTGTTCCCCTCTTCCCGTCCGCGGAAAAGACCGGGCCCGTCCTTATCGCACACGCCGCATCCGCTCCGGTGGCGAAAGGAACGAAGTATATCGTCAGGGCGGTGGAAAACCTCAAAAAGAAATACGCGATCGAGCTTGTTCTTATCCGGAACATGCCTCTGTCCCTTGCCCTGAAGACCATTGAAGATTGCGACATCTATGTGGACCAGTTGATTTGGGGAGGATACGCTGTCACCGCGCAGCAGGCCATGGCCCTGGGCAAACCTGTGGTGTGCTATCTCAAACCGGTTCTCTGCGAGAACCTTTACCCTGACGATATCCCTATAGTGAATGCCACCGTGGACAACCTGGAAGACAAACTCGCAGAGTTGATTCAAAACCCCCGCCTCAGGCATGATCTTGGAAAAAGATCAAGGCAATACGTAGAGAAATACCATGATCATATTCAGGTGGCTCGGAAACTTGTGGACGTCTATACCTCCGTGTTGAATTCACGGTAACAGTTTAGTTCTTTGAAATAAACACAGAAAAAGGCCATGGGAGTCCCTCCAAAAACAGAACAACGAAGACGCCACACCTCA
>CAZOLJ010000149.1:0-6160 GCA_964580575.1 uncultured Desulfobacteraceae bacterium | reverse complement strand
TGCATCTCCAACCGGGAGGGTTGCGCGGGGGTGCACCGTCACTCCGGTTGATTCATCACGCATCGGGTAAGCCTGAGGCTTCCGAGCCGCTAGAGGTGCGTCTTCCCATCGGGGTTTATGCGATGAAGGCCGCGCTTGTGACCCCAATCCTTTCCCATTTGCCCTTTCACCCCAGCTGTACCTTGGGGTATGGGGCGGCCGTCCTGAAGAGCAGGTATGACGTCGACGTCATCGACCTCAACGCGGAGATGCATTTCAAGCAAAGAGGTCAGCTCGAACAAGTGCTGCATCGCATCAATGAGGCCCGAATCGTCACGGATGATCTGTTTCTTTACCCGTTCTATGATCAGCAGGAGAGCCGAACCGACAGGGCATATTCAGCAGTGGCGTGGCGAGAGTATTCTGCGGTTTATGTGACGGCCCCCTCCTGGTTCCCAACGGTTTCGACTGAGGCGGTTTTGAGACTCACCGGTGCTGTCCAGCGAGCATCCCCACGGACCAGCGTCTTCTTCTTCGGCAACTCTCTGGGTTCATGGACAAGCGAAGCAGATTTGAAGAGTCACGGGGTGCAACCGGTTCACCTAAATGATCTTTTTCATGTGGACCCTGGCGCCGGACCTGTTTGCTACGACTTGTTGCCGGCCCCGATCTATGAGAATCGCGACAAATACCTCTTTGACCTTCTCCCGTTCACGTTGAAGCACGGGTGCTCCTGGGGACGATGCAGCTTCTGCTCACTTTCCAGGGGCTGGAATTCAGGGTATCTTGAGAGGTCAGCCAAGGCCGTTATCAAGGAATTGGAAGTACTCGTGGATCGATATGACCCAAAAGTGCTCGTTTGCAGGGACCATTCACTCAACGGTCACAATTTGATCGAGTTCTGCGGCTATCTGGAGAGCTTTAACAAGCCGTGGTGTGGGCAGTCCAGGGCGGATTTATCCGGGAAGGAAATTCAGGCATTGCGGAAGGCAGGGTGCAGAGGGATCTTCTTTGGGTTGGAGTCTGGGAGTGACAGGACCCTCCGTGCAATGAACAAGGGGATCACCTCAAAGCAGATGTCCGATTTCATAAAAAGGCTGCATTCAAACGGTATTTTGCCTGCTCCTTCTCTAATCATCGGTGCCCCTGGAGAGGGTAGAACAGATTTTGAGAAAACGATCCAGTTCCTGGTGGATCACAGGCGTTACTTCGACGTGGTGAATGTGTACCCTTTCATGGCAACGCCGGCTTCCGAATCTACTTCTCAAAAAGGGCAGCCGAACAAAAACACGATTCTTAGACTGTTTCGCTTCATCCGGACGTGTGAAGACTTGGGGCTGAATGTGATCGTGGGTGAGCAGTGCATTGAATATTTTCTATTCAATAAAATTTGCACAGACCAGCTGGCAGTGTCTTGAAGGAGGAGCCTTCTTTCACTGCGATATCAACAGGAGGACGCTATGGCCAAATTAATGCGATATATTCTGCTGCCGCGTCAGGGTTTTTCGGAAAGGGGCTTTCTTACAGAAAGCCCACGCCCGGTGACGCGCGATATTTCCTCCGCTCCGCGATCCACTTTCGCTGAAACGAGGGCGCCCAAGATCATCCATTCCATAAAGGATGACGGACCCAAGCTCGCTGAAATGGATGAGGTCACCGCCCGCGAGATGCTCTCACGAACTCAAATGCGTGCAATGCCTGTTTTGAATTACCCCAGGCCCAGTCACAAGCTCGCGCCCTTGGGCGTTTCGGCAACCGCGCTCCCCTACAGCTATTCCAAATATGCCACTTGGCCTCACCCTCGAACAGAGGCGAAGCAGGGTTCCACAAAAAGGCGTGCGAAAGTCAACATAACAATTAACGACAGAAGAGGAAGACGGAAGGGGATTGGCGACGCTCTTGTGACAGCTTTTTCGGACTTCTCCATGCTGAAAGGGGATGAAAAAGTCACTGATCGAAGCGGGAAGGTTGATTTAACGCTCTCAGCAAAAACAATCGAACGCCTTTATTGTTACCCACCGGATGGGTACTGGGGGGCATTTCTTGAAGATATTCCTACAGTTGATCCAATAAAGCTGGGGCTTGCGCCACTTGATCTCCGTTTTACCGATGCCGTGCGCCACTATTACGCAAACTCGCACTTTGACTCCACCAGGGGAGTTAAGGTGGGGGTCATAGACAGTGGTGTCGGCCCGCACAGAGATCTGAACGTCGTCGGAGGCCGCAACTGCGTCACAGGCGAACCTGATGACGATTACGCAGACTTGGATTTCCATGGAACCCATGTTGCTGGGCTGATCGGCGCCAAGGGGAATCTCAAAGGCAGCCCACCCGGGTTGCGCGGCCTTGCTCCCGGTGTCATGATCTATTCGTACCGGGTGTTTTCGGGCGCGGGTGCAACAAACTATGCCCTTCTGGAAGCGTTGATCCGTGCAAGCGCTGACGGTTGCGACCTCGTTAACCTCAGCGTCGAGGACGGTCCGAACGACCCGGTGCTGCAGGAAGCCATCGAAGACGCGAGGAATAGCGGGATGCTCGTCATTGTATCCGCGGGCAACGACGGACGCCGGTCCGTCAACTATCCTGCAGCCTATCAAGGGGCTTTAGCTGTTTCCGCAATGGGACGCGAGGGAACCTTTCCCGAAGGGGCGCTGGAGGAAGCCCAGGTCTGCAGACCGCCAAACAGTCAGGTGGACCCGCAGGAGTTCATCGCCGAGTTCTCGAATGTCGGTCCTGAGATCGGAGTGACAGGCCTGGGGGTGGGTGTTATGTCGACAATGCCGGGCAACAAGTACGGATTGCTCAGCGGCACCTCCATGGCCGCACCGGTTGTCACAGGCGCTGCGGCGTGCCTGCTGTCCCGCGATCCGAATATCTACAAATTGCGTCGTGATCGGGCCAGATCAGATGCCATTGAAAGGCTGCTGCTTGATAACTGCATTCCGAGGGGGTTCGGCCCGGAGTTCGAAGGTGCAGGGTTACCCGACCCCTCAAAGGTGTAATTCACATTGCGATACGTTCTCTTGTGCCGAGAGCAGACTCCGGACCCCGAGGACCTCGACAAGATCTTCAACGCCCCGGGTGTAAGGATCCTCGACCATTCGATCGTACGAGCTGTCCTGGTGGAAGCCTCAGAGGAAGGAGCAAAATGGCTTCGTTCTAACCTCAAGGGCTGGACCGTTGCTGAAGAAGTGACCTACCCTTCCCCTCGGCTTCGACCTTGAAGGCTTCCACGGGCAGGCTTGAGTATGAGAGCGATGTACACACCGTGGACTATTCTGCCTAGCCCTTGAACCGAAGGGACTCTTCAAAACCACAAATTATGGCTCGGGAAATACAGGTGGCAACAGGACACACAAAATTAGGTAGGCTCTGTGGGTAAAGTTGGCACAGTGGGAGTTATCGGCGGGGGTGTGTCGGGGCTGTCAGCAGGCGGGCTGCTCGCTAGACACGGCATGAGGGTCAAACTCTTTGAAGCCAATGATAAGCTTGGTGGCTGTTGTGCTGCCACAAATATAGAAGGATACACTTTCAACGATGGAGCCGTCTACTTAGGTTTTCCAGGAATACTCGATCGCGTCTTTAAAAGATTGAACCTTGACCGCCGTTCAATCCTGCCATTAAGGAAGATCGCATCTCACCAGACGACATTGCCTGATGGCACAGTCGTGTCGATGGGCGACAAGTTCAAGGTAGGTTTCGATAAAAAAGTTGGAAAGACGGAGACCGTCCGGCTGCGAAGAGAACTTGGGAATATGCGGAAGAAATGGGAACCCGTTCTTCGGCTCTTTGAGCATGACCTCTTCACTCATCCCCCTTCGCTTTCCCGGCTGATTCCAGAACTATTACCTCATCTCCTTAAGTTTCACGGGACAGTCGCATCAGAGCTCCTTTCACTGTTCAGTGACGGAACGGTACGCGCCGCGATGGCAGGTGCATTACTCTTTACTGGCATGCCGCCACAGAAAACACCGGTTCCATTGATATTGGGGCTTATCGCCCTCCTGAGCGAGGGATTTTACCTGCCTGAGGGCGGAATGGGTAGAATACCTGAAACACTGAGTCAGTGTTTAAGGGAGAATGGTGGCGAAATATTCCTCAACTCGAAAGTTGATAAAATACTCGTGAAAAATGGACGTGTTTATGGGTTGGAAATCGAAGGGCAGGGCCTGGCCAAGGTCGATGCGGTCATATCAACCGCCAGCGGCTTGGAAACGTTCAGTTTGCTCCTCAATGCCGAGGACTTGCCGAAGGGGATGAGCCGAAAGGTGCAAAAGGCTCCCTTGTCGCACAGCGTGCTGTCGATCCAACTCGGATTATCTAACGTGATCGATGGATGCAGCCATTCCAATAGCATCCTTCCGATGATGAACGAGCAGTCCAGGTATTTCATTCCCAGGAGGGACGAAGTCAAGTGGTTTGTTTACTTCGTCCCAACGGTGACAATGCCAGAGCTAGCCTCACGGGGGGGAAGCATCATTGAAATGTTTCCTGCTATAAAACAGGACATCCCTGCCAAGGATTGGGATGAGCGTAAAACAGGGAAAGTGGTTGAATCTGCGCTCAAGGCCTTGTCCCGACGACACCCTATGGACATTGTCGTGAAAAGAGTGCTTAGTCCCAAGGATTTTGAGGATCGTATGCACCTTTACAAAGGTGCCGTCTACGGACTGTCTGCTGCGGCTGACCTCAAAGCGCAGTTTCCCCATGCTTCTCAAATCCCCGGATTGTATCAAGCAGGACAGACCACCTACCCGGGGTTCGGCGTAGCTCCCGCAGCGATGTCGGGCATTTTTGCGGCAGAGACCCTGATGAAGAAGGAGCGTATATGAATATCGGTCAAGCATCATATGAATTCTGACAAGAGCCTCTCTTTCACGGATTCGGCGGATCTGTCTAATTGATGGCAAGGCGCCTTAGAGGTGAAATCCGACAAATGATCACGGAAGGTTTTACCGATTTCCAAGGTTACAAGATCTGGTATCGGGTCGCTAAATCGGCCAACTCAGGTTCGACTACGCCAGTGCTGCTCCTGCATGGCGGTCCCGGCTTGGGCAGCGACTACCTCGAACCGCTGGAGACCATGGCAGGCCATGGAAGGACTGTCATCCGGTTCGACCAGCTTGGCTGTGGAAGGTCGGATCGGCCGCGCGATCTTTCGCTGTGGACAATTTCAAGCTGCGTGGAACAGACTGAATCCATTAGAAAGGCATTGGGGTTGGATCGCATCCATCTTCTGGGCCATTCCTGGGGAGGCATGGTAGCCCTCGAATACCTTCTTACTCACCCTTTGGTGGTCCAAAGCGCTTGCTTGTGCAGTTCGGTGGTCAGCGTCCAACTCTGGGTCAAGGAAGCGCGTCGGCTTCGTTCCTTGATGCCAAGCCACATCTCCAAGGCCCTGGACCGGTGCGAGCAATCCCTTCGTCCATCCAAGCCGCCCGAGCCTGGGGCAAAACCCGCCTGTTCTTTGACTCAAGAGAAAATCGACTGCCGCGCGACGATCCTAAGCGTTGTCTTCCCCTTCCTTTCTCACCCACTGGCCGCAGGTGCTGCCTCCTTGATGTCATATTGGCCGATGCTTAGGCCTTGCGCCTATGAAATCCTGATTATCCAATTCAACATGAGGCATGGTTGTCGGCTCCGGCCTATGCCTCTTGGCATCTTCAAAATGCTGGCGGGGGTGAACGAGGAACTCTATGAAACATTGTGGGGTCCGAGCGACTTTTCCGCTACGGGACCTCTCAAGGACTGGGACATCAGGCCGCGCCTTTCCCTAATTCGCTGTCCCACCTTGATCCTTTCTGGCCGCTATGATGAGGCGACCCCCCTTCAAATGGAGTATCTAAAAACCGGGATCACTGGCTCTCAACAGATTATCCTTGATCAAAGCTCGCACTGCGGTATGTGGGAGGAGCCACACAAATTCCGGGATGCGCTCCAGGACTTTATCGAATGCGTGGAATCTGCAGATGCTTAGCGTTGCTCCCTTTTCTTCCAATATGGGTCTACTGGTCATATTCATCGCTGCTGCTCTCGCGCTAGTGGGACTTGCGGGAGGCATGTGGCTATGGCGAAGAATAGCGGAATCACCAATTTGGGAGCAAATCCGACGACATGTGCAAATAGCAGGACTCCTAGGCGCCCCGGTATTATTTGCAATCGTGATCTTTATTGTTTGGAC
>CAZOLJ010000148.1:0-6196 GCA_964580575.1 uncultured Desulfobacteraceae bacterium | reverse complement strand
GAAGCGCTCATGAAAAGGTTCGGCCGGTATGACCTAACCGGAGGCTTTCTAGTATTGTTTCTAATGGCAAAGCGTCTCTGCTTTGTCAACACTTCTGAATTCTTTTCAGGGCCGCGCCGCTCTCCATGTCTTGTTGAACCGCTTTGGCCGCATTGGTGCCGGCGTTCTTTGTATTCGTCATACCGGCTGAATGAAACTTGTCCCGGTGAAAACCGGGGGCCGGTATCCGGATAAGTCTACTGAATTCATTCCGTTCAAATGGGGTGCCGAAATTTGTCAGATTCTGCCTTCTTTCCGCAAAAACAGGCTGGAATAAACACCCGTGACCTGCAAAGGCGAGGGCAGCCGAAGCATCCGCAGCCTGCGAGGAATAGCTCCAGATGGAGGAAAGAATCCCGGGCAGTGACAGATGGAACAGAGAAGGCAAAGGAGCAAAAGATGCAATCCTTTGAAATCAAATGTTATTTTTGACAAAGGTCCAATGTCCGCCTGGGAACTCAAAGGGGGTGATCCTCCATGGGCTTCCAGGATGGGGTCAAGGGTCTTCATAACGTTGAACACACACGCATATTCCTTGCATTTTGGTCCGGGAGTTGCATTTTCATCTCGCATCTGCGTTGAAGGGCTAAGATTCATGGCATACTTGTTTATTCCTATCCGCTTCTTAACTTGTTCAAAGTACTTACGAACATGGGGAAGAGAGAGATACCATGAAAGTCAGTACAGTTTTTGGGAGAAGGATCTTAACCAGTGAAAAAGGCATTCCTGGCCATAGTATTTGTTTTTGCCCTGACTCAAAGTGCGTTTGCCGAAAGTTTTGAGGAGGATAGGCATGTCCAGGATTTGATTGTACGGATTTCTCAAGAAACGCTCAACAGCGAATATGACAAGGCAATCAACAGAACTCACGATCTGATCAATCGTTACCCCAAAGAGCCTTTCCCGCGTTTTCTTCTCACCACTATCTACATGTATATGCTGCGTTCGTACTGGGATTTTCCGGCCGACAATCAGTACGAGATCTACAAAAGGAAATTCTCAAATGCAGCAGCAGATGCCAAGAAGGCCTGTGATGAATACCCCGCTCAAAATGCCATGATCTATTTTCTGCGAGGAATGGTCCTCGGAGAAGAGGGTATGGTTCATCTCCAGGACAAGGAGTGGCTCGATTCTTACTCCAAAGGAAAAAGCGCAGTTGCGGCCTTGGAGAAATCCCTGGAGATCGATCCCACAAGCTATGACGCCTATCTAGGTCTGGGCCTTTTCGAGTACTATTGTTCCAAGCTTACAGGCGCCGTCAAGATTCTCGCCTGGCTGATCGGGTTTAAGGGCAACAGCGAAAAAGGGATCGAGTATGTGACTAAGGCCATGACCCATGGCAAGTATTCGGAAGGCGCGGCCAAGGTTTTTCTTGCCTATGCCTATATCCAGTTTGAAGACAAGCCCGATGAGGGTGTGGAGCTTGCGAAAACCCTTCGCGAACGGTACCCGAGAAATTTCACCTTCATCGAATACTTCTTGCGGGCAGCCAGGAAGCTGCCTCCTGAGAGGGCAACAGAGGGCATCAGGTGGATCGACACCTATGTGAGGACTCCGAACTGGAAAGATGAAGTCATCCTGTTCGTTCCATTCAACCTCGAAATGGTGGATTACGTTGAGGCAAGGTTGTATCTCGCTCGGGATGACTATGCCGAGGCCCGGAATCTCCTCGAACCTGTTTCAGCGTGCAACCACGATGTGGACGAATTCAGCACAGAGGTGAATCTGGCATTGCTCTATGTGTACGCGAAAACCGCTAACCATGACAAGGCCCGTCAAATCTACTCCCACATCATGAATCACAAATCCATCAACAACTCCCATTCCAAGGCCAAAGACCTTCTTAGAGGCTGAGAACTCATAAGCCGGAGACAAAAACTCACTGGAATATGACCTTCAAACCGATGTGCTCGGTGAGAAGGGCCAACACGCTGTTAAGACGGCCGAGGATTCTCTGCCGGTCAGGGATCATGCCGTTTTGCTTCATGAACTCTAGGGCCTTGGGTTTGAACTGAGCGCGCAACTCCGCATACATGTCTTTTCCCTTGAGCCAATCGACTAAAGCCACAGTCCCCGACATCTTCGAGATGAAATGCAGCGATTCCAGATCGACCGCGAAATCGAGTTCTTTGGTTGGTGGCAGGGTGACGAAGATCTGATTATTCCTTAGCGTGATCGAGTCCTTGGTCAGTTCTTTCATGTCGATCCCGTAGTACAGTCTTGCCGTCCCGATGAGATAGCCCTCGCGCTGCCCGAGGAGAACGTTGTTTTCAGAAACGGATACCACGATCTGGGAGGCGATTCTGTCGGTGACCAGAAAAGCCATGGCATCGCTTTGCAGGATGGTCAGGGTTTGTTTTTCAACCCGTTCCCATTCAAACACTGCCCGGAGTGACTTGAGAAAGGGGAGGCCTATGTAAGCGGCCGCAGCCCCGATGCAAAGGGCGATGACAACGATCAGAGTCGTCTTTAGGGTTTTCATCACGCATCCACCTTGGTTAACAGGAGATGATCCTCAACAAAATGAAAAGCGCGATAATTGCAGCCAATATCAAGAGAATGATCGGAATGATGCCGGACGAATTCCTGATAATTTTCATCACAAACCCTCCTGACACTTCTCAACCTTTGGTCCTAACCCTTTGAGGGGCTCGGCCTTGTTAGGCTTTACGCGAGAAATAAGCTCGATTGTGCCCTCGTCCTTTCATCGTGATATCGGACCACGGGCGAGAGGAAATGGCTCCCCATCGTTTCCACGAGTCGGCACGTCGAGAACCCTTGGCTCTTGGAATCGTATTCTCTTATCTATTCGCCAATCCGAGTCTTGTCCGTCTCTTCGTAAGGGCGCGACAGGCGAATCGACTTCATCTTGATCCTGTGGGGTTTGGGTGTGAGCCGCGCACGATAACAGCTTCGTTTTCTGCAAAGGGTCGCATAGAGGCGATCCGCATGGAAACTGCGGAGCAGACTTTTGGACTCCTTTGATCTCGGGTCCATGGCTTTCCCTTCGAGAATGAGCCTGATGCCGCTGTGCGTCTCATAGACTCTGATGCCAAAACCGTTGAGATCTGGTTTCTTGAGCCGTCTCCCGACAAACTCGAGAATGGCCTGCTTTTTCTGTTCCCTGGAACGGACGCGCCGGAAAACTTGCCACAGGCGAAAGACGGGCTCGTCGATATCGACGAAGAGGCAGGATGTCGAATTCAGAACTTCCGCTCCGTAGCGGTTCCTCGTAATAGCGTCCTCGTTTCCGCAATGCGCCAGAATTTGAATACCCTCATACGTCCCCCATCCCACAACTGCCGGCCCACTGGCCTGCTTGGCTCTGTAGATCCAGAGGAAAAGCGAGTCCGACTGAACCAGAGGTTCTGGATAGTAAGGACCTAGATCATGAGGCGCGAAGCAAGGATTCTTCAACCCGTTGAGGTACTTCGATAGGTGCAAAATAGGAAGCGGGATACAGATAATCCTCTCCACTCTCATCGATGATTCGTACGTCACCGTCAGCAGCCGCATCCTCATCCGGAACCACACGATAAATCTTGTGCAGCTCCAATGATGCCGGATAGTCTTGATTATTGATGCAAACCATAAATAGTGGCGATGACTCCTTTGATTTTTTCATAGGTCACTCCAGATATCTCTTGCGCTTTATTTCTTTCCTTCCAATTCCATGAGCTTCGTACCAGTGAAGCTCAGCGAGGAGAATTCTTCCCGTGATCAGACGGATGCTGGCAATTCCTTTCATTTTTCGCCAGCTCCCATGGCCATAGGTCTTTTGCAACCGCGTCAAGTCCCGGATCCCCTGACCTTTCGCCAGGGTTTCGACTTCACAAATTTCACCAATTATATCGAAATTCAAGCGAGTTATCCATGGAGTTGATTTTGCGATCCCACAAAAAACATCCCCGAGTGCTGCCGCCGAACGTTCCGAGAAAACGCTGCCACGCTTGAATTCTCAGGAGTGCCAGGTAATCAGGAGACGGAACTCTCATCGCGTAGCCTCATAAGAGATTGGACACTCTGCTGTAATGTCTGCAGCCCTTCGGTGGGTGTGAGGGACAGCATCCATCGGATCAGGGTGTCATCCACACCGTGTTCAGTGTACGTCGGTTCATCTTCTGACTCAGGCGCCTTTTCTTCGACCTCCGATTGGGGATCTTTCCTTTCCATGGCTATGTACTCGCTCGCGTGGTCTCATCCCATCGGTGAGGGACTATAACATAAGCTTTATCCGGAAGATAGGGCAAGGCAAAAGCTCACTTGTCCCCGTTTGGGCTCAGCCACTCTTTCGGTTTCAGCATGCAAAATCATATGGATGATAAGGTGGGTCAGCTTGAGCCAGCCAAACGCTCTTGCCGGAAGACCATGCCCAGGCTGAAAGGGCCGCTGCGCAGGCCGATATCAAGTGATGACTCGTTACTCCTACACTACCGACGCCCTCAAGTCCCTGATCTCCAAGAAATTTGAGAAGATTGAGACGGGCCAGCACGTCCTCTTTTAGCGTTCGTATGTCCCTAACTGAGGCGCCTCGAAGAGCAAGAGACGCTCCTGGATGCACCTCCACAAGGCGGGGTGGCCTCGGCTTGATGAGCTCTAAAGAGCGTGCAACGGATATCCCCCGGAGCGTGAGATAGCACGTTCTTGTCATCGTCGGAGTCATGACAGATCCTGACGGCAAGCCAGCCTCAACAACCAGTCGTCGAAGTTGAGCATCCCTGTTCCGATCGCCACCACCAATGTTGTAACTCAAAGGAGCATCCAAGCCGATGACCGCTTCATGGGAATGCGATCTCTCTGATATCAGATCATATATCACTCGGTCATCCGCACCCACCATCGAATTCGAATACAGAAGCCTTTTGCCTCTCTTCTCGAAGCAAGCAACCGCTGTCTGTTGGTAATTGCTCGGTCCGGAAAGATCAATTCCGATAATGATCATTTTCCACCAGCAGTTCTCGAAACAAGTGATTCCTCTCGTTCACGATAAAGCCTTACGCCTTTAAGCTCTTACCCTTTTCCGTGTCTTGTGTTTTTTGTAGAACTCTAAGAATTCGCGCGGAGAAACAACTTTTATTCCCTGTCGGGATTGAGCAGGGAAATGGGCGCGATTGCCGGTTACGAGGCTTGCGACGTCGCCCGCCACAGCGACCTCCAGAAAGGGCTCATCATCGCGGTCGGGCAGGGCTCGGAGGAGGGGAGAGGCGGCTATCTTCTTTCCGTGATGCGCGACAAAATCAAGGAGGGCGGAGACCCTATTTTCATCAAACCTGAACTTCTGACGATGCAGAACTTCTGTGTACTCAAGGATAATTCGTGCGTCATAGAAGAGGCTAAGCTCTCCGGACGAGACCATGCGCACGATTTCTCCACAAGGGCCGAAAGGGACCAAAAGACCGGCAACGAGCACGTTGGTATCAAGGACGATGTTCATCGAGCGCGCTTCTTGCGAACCGCTCTGATCTCCGCTTCGATCTCCTCCATCGAGATCCTGTCTGCCCCCCTCGCCACAGAACGACGCTGCAGGCTTGCGGCCGCCTCTACCGCGCGAGCCTGTCTAAAAGCCGCAAGAGATTCTTCGAGATTCGAGTCACTGATGGACGCAAGGATGGCTATGGGTCGCCCGTTGCTGGTGATGATCATTTCCTTCTCGTCAGGGAGGTCTTTCCAGACCTGTGCGGATTTTCCCCTCAAATCACGTACGCTTACAAACTTCATAAGGCCTCCCTCCATTTGTGTACCCAACGGTATACACAAATGTCACGCAATAGCAAGTGGTTTTTCTTCTTCTCACCAAGAGTGGACCACGATCACGTCGCGCCCTTCTGTAGCCTATCCGCAATCCAAACTTTGATGATCGATTGACGGGTTACGCCAAGGCGTCTTGCCTCTTTGTCCAACCGCTCGATCATCCAAGCAGGAAAATCGACATTCACCCGCCTCTGTTCCTGTCCAGGTCTTCTAGCCCGCGACAAATCAAGGAATTTTGTAACATCCTCTCCCTCGTCAAATCTCTTATCGAATTCCTTAGCCTTCATGAATCTCAATCTCCTCTTTCGTGGATCGCCGCACGGAGATCATTCGGATCTTTTCATCGCGATAAGTGACAACTGCAGACCAATGATCATCACCTATTTTACCAATAAGCAGATATCTA
>CAZOLJ010000147.1:0-6230 GCA_964580575.1 uncultured Desulfobacteraceae bacterium | reverse complement strand
AACCTCTTTCACGAAAGGCGGGGAAGCATGCACCGCGAAATTATCAAGGCCAACATCGTCGTCTTTATCGCGAGCTTCTGCACCCTGGTCATCGAACTCATTGCCGGCAGAATTATGGCCCCTTACATCGGGGTCTCCCTTTACACCTGGACAAGCATCATCGGAGTCGTCCTTGCCGGCATCAGCGTGGGCGCTTACCTCGGGGGACTGCTGGCGGACCGATATCCGAATCAGACCACCCTTGGAGTGCTCCTTATTCTTTCAGGACTTGGAGCCTTCGCCATCTCCCCTTTGACAGACTACGTGGGCGGGTCGCAGTGGAACACGTCTTTGATGGTCCGCATCCTTTTGCTTACGACCATCATCTTTTTCGCGCCTTCCTGCGTGCTCGGAATGATCTCCCCTGTGGTCGTCAAGCTGACCCTCAGCAACCTGAACAAAACAGGCAATATTGTGGGGAAGATTTATGCCTTTTCCACTCTGGGCTCCATCCTCGGGACCTTTGCCACAGGGTTTTTTCTCATCTCCTGGATGGGGACACGGCACCTTAGCTTCAGCATGGGTGCGATCCTCATGGTATCAGGCGTCATTTTCGGCGGATTCTTCATAAGAAAGAAGGCCTTCGTGGCTGTGGCCGTGGCGCTCTTCATTCCCCTCCTGTGGGTATTCTCCGGTCATGCCTATAAACCGCCTCTGGACGACACCACTTATTTCTTCAAAGAGAGCGACTACTACACCATCAAGCTGAAAAAGAAAGATGAAACCACCAAAGGATTGACCCTGGAAGCCATGATTCTGGATCACCTCATCCACTCCTACACGGCTCTGGAGGACCCCTTCCACCTCGAGTACGAGTACATACGGCTTTACGAGGAACTGGTCAGGTGGCAGGCCATGGAGAAGCAATCCTTCAAGGTCCTTTTCATTGGCGGAGGAGGTTTCACATTTCCACGGTTTCTAGAGGCAAAATACCCGGAAGCTCAAATCGACGTCGTCGAGATCGACCCGGAGGTGAGTCGTGTGGCCAGGACGTATTTGGGGATTCCGGCGACCACCCGGATTCGCACCTTCAATATGGACGCGCGGTGGTTCGTGATGAACTGCAAAGAAAACGGCACCTACGATTTCATCTTCGGCGATGCCTTCAATGACCTGTCCATTCCGTACCATTTGACGACCAAAGAATTCGCCGTGGAGTTGAAGCGGCTGCTCAAGCCCGATGGACTCTATCTTGCCAATGTGATCGACAGTTTCAAGAAAGGTCTCTTTATCCCAGCCTACATTCGGACCCTGGAAGAAGTGTTCGGGAAAAAGCAGGTAAGTCTGGTGACGGCCAACACGGATCTGAACGACATGGGAATCAGCACCTACGTTGTCGTGGCGAGTTCAAAGAAACTGGAGCAGGAGGATTTTATCGATAGCATGAGGCGTTCGGGCGACACGGATGTGATCGGCCTGTTCTTCCCCCAGTCCCTTCTTCAAACGTACCTCAAAGACCAGAACCCGATCATCCTCACCGACGACTATGTGCCGGTGGACAACCTCATCGCCCCGATCTTCGAAGAACGCTACGGATACCGCAAATAGCAGAACCAATACACTGGGGACAGTCGTCCTATGATCATTTATGCTCTTTTTCCTCTTCCAGCTCACGCAGATAAATGCACAGGCGCTGGGTCTCGAAAGGCGGGTTTTCAGGATCGAAAGTCTTCACATGCGCCGGCAGCTCAGGCTTTTCTTTTTCTTCTTCCTTGTTGTTTTCCACTATGAGGAACCTCCTTGCCTGATGTCCTCGCACCGCCCTTATTCCTTGAGCGACTTCGACCCTCTTCTCAGCCTCGGGCAGCAGGATGAGAGAAAAGACGATTAGAGGTTATCGTTTATCCGACTTTATCAGGTCCGCCAGGTTTGCAAAGGGTTTGTGGGTGGAAGGCTTCCCTTTGTCCTTGCTCTCCACGGCACCGGCCCCCTCCTCATAGTCCAGGAAGCGCCTGTGTTCGTTGTCATGGCAGTAGAGGCATAGGTTTTCCCAGTTGCTGCCGTCGGAAGGGTTGTTTTCATGGTTGTGGTCTTTGTGATGCACCGTGAGGAGATGGAGGTTCTTGACGGTGAATTCCCTGCCGCAGCGGGCGCAGACCCAGGGATGAATTCTCAAGGACTGCTCCCGGTACCCCTTCATGCGCTCATCGAGCGCCTGACGGGCGCGGGCAACAATCCTGTCCCGCTCCTCCTGACTCCTCTTGCCCCCGCCCGGCTTCTTCTGCCCCGAACTCTTCATTTTCTGCCTCTTTTTCTCAGCCGTCGTGAAAGTCTCCAAAAGCAAAATTTATCTACACCTCCTGCTCAAAAGAGTCAAAAGGGAAAAGCGCCCGCACCACCGCAGCTGAGGATTTGACACAGAGCATTGGCTTCTCTAATATGTGGCACTGCGGTGCATCTCTAGAATCGACGTAAATGGACTGATAGGAGCAACCCGCGACATGGCCAAAAACCAGAATTCTCTCATGGTGATCGTCTCCGGCAAAGATCGACCGGGCATCACGGCAAGGTTCACCCGTATCCTTATGAACCACAACGTTGAGGTCGTTGACATAGAGCAAGCCTCGCTCCACAATCTTCTGGGCCTATACTTGGTTCTCGACCTGAACCGAGCGAGTGAATCTCAGGATAGCGTCATCAAGGACCTGCTCTTCGAAGCCAATCAGCTCAACCTGACCCTCAATTTCCGCCTCTACTCCCCCGAAGACATGCCGGCTATGAACCAGCGCAACCTCTATGTGCTCACCCACTTCGGGGGCACCCCCGCCCTTGCAGAGTTCTCCGCTATTCTGGCTGAAGAAGACGTCAACATTGAGACCATCTCCTCCTCCGCCCATCATGGATCCCACTCCGTGGAGATGACCATCAACGTCCACGGCGTCTCGAGTATTGACCGATTGAAGCAGCGGCTCATGGCCAAGAGCCGCGAACTGGGCATCGGCTTGGGTCTCCAAAAGTTTGAAGCTTATCGGAAGAACAAGCGCCTCATCTTCTTTGACATGGACAGCACGCTGGTGGACATGGAGGTGATCGACGAGATGGCCCGCTCAGCGAGCGTCTTCCGAGAGGTTTCCCGCATCACTGAAAAAGCCATGCGGGGTGAGTTTGACTTCGAGGCTTCCCTGATCCAGCGTGTCGCATTGCTCAAAGGGCTCGGCGAAGCGGATTTGATGCGAATCAGGGAAAACATTCCCCTGTCACCGGGGGTCCGGGACCTGGTGACCACGCTCAAATACCTGGGCTACAAGCTGGGTATTGTAACAGGCGGCTTTGATTTCTTTGCCGACCACATGAAGGAGAAACTGGGGTTTGACTTCGCCTATGCCAACCGACTTGAACTCAAGGATGGGAAGCTCACCGGAAAGGTGGTGGGCGAGGTGGTGGATGCGGCAAGGAAAGCGCGATTCGTGAATCAGACGGCCTGCGATCATGGCATCCTTCTCGACCAGACCGTGTGCGTAGGGGACGGGGCCAACGACGCGCTGATGCTGGCCCAGGCCGGATTGGCCATTGCCTACAATGCCAAGAAAGGCCTGGACCGGTTTGCCAACGTAGCCCTGGCCAAATCAAGCATGACGGACATTCTTCATCTTCTGGGGATCACCGAAGAAGACATCCATGACGCGCTTGCGTGCCGGAGTCCTGTAACCGTGTAGCTTATGAAAAATCGTTACAGTAAAAGGCCATCCATTTTCATAAGCTACACGGTTACGGGCCCTATTTGAAAGCGCTGATATCCATTCCGCGCACACGGGCCCGCTGGTCATACCACTCCATCTCATCCGCAGGAGGCGGCACGCGTTCTTTCTTCCTAACCAGTCGGATCGCTTCTGTAGGGCACGTGCCGACGCAGAGCCCGCACCCGATGCACCTGTCCTGGATGACCCGGTAAGCCTCTTCGCCCGACTCTATAGCGTGAACCTGACAGCGCTCGTCCGCGCAGAGTCCGCACGCCGTGCACTGGTCAGGGTCAATTACCGCATAGTAATCGGAGTCCACCACTTTGGATGCCGGTATGCCAAGCTCATTGATCCCCCTTAACACCCCGCAGCAGCATCCGCAGCAATTGCAGATGAAGTAATGGCCGTTTTCCACGTTCCATGTGAGGTGAACCAGGGCAGCCTCCTCAGCCTTTTTAAGAATCCCGTAAGCCTCATCCTTGGAGATAACCCGTCCCACTTTGGAGTCGTCGAAAAAACTGCGAAGAGGTGCGATCCCCATGCAGATGTCCATGGGCTTTCCACACCGTTTGTCCAGGAGACTCTTTTCTTTTTTGCAGATGCAGTCCATGAGCTGAAAAGAGAGGCCGTTCTCGATAATGGAAGAGACTTTCTCGTAGTTCAGGGCTTCATGCCTGGCCGGGATCTCTTTCTCAATGGGAATCACCCGCATCAGCTGCGGCGTCTTGTCAAAGAACTGGCGGCCGTAAGTCTTCATGAACTCCTCGCACATTTCCGCCATCTCTCGGTCCATGAAGGGGAGTTGCAGTTCATAGATCCCAAAGGCCCAGGGCACCATCCTGAAGAGCTTCGTGTCGCCCAGTTTCACCCCAAAGATCTGACCCTTTTCCCACATGCTCGTCAGTTTCTCCTCGAGGCCTTCCAGAGGCCTGCCGGTGCGTTTGGCGGTCTTCTTGGCGGTCTCGAATTTGAGCTTCAGGTCGCAGAACAACTCCGCCTCATCGGGCTGAAAGATTTTCTTGAGGAGCCTGATCTCCACCCCGCTTTCCGTAGCAGGAAAACCATTGGGAAGCGAGTCGAGCACTTTGGCAAGCTTGTAATAGGCCTCATCACTCATTGTTGGAATCTCCTTGTCCTAGAAATCCTAGAACGAATATCGAATCCCCCTAACGCTTCTGGTAGTTGGCCAGGTAGATGCCGGCGCTTACGAAGAACAAGCCGAAGATGAGGCCGGCGGTGAGCTGTTCGCCCAGGATAATGAACCCCGAGATCACCCCGAAAAACGGGGAGAGGAAAGTGAACACCGCAAGCTGGGAAACAGGATAGGTGTGGATGAGCTTGAACCAGGTCAAGTAAGACGCAAAAGCCACAATAACCGAGGCATAAAGAAGGGCTATCACAGATGCAGTGTTCACATTGATGATCCATTTATCTTCAAGCAAAAGCATACAGAGAAAAATAATGGGTATGGAAAAAACGAGCTGGTAGAGGAAGGTGTGAATGGGGTGCACTCTCCCGGCAAGGTACTTCTTGATATAAACGGTCGTAGCGCCCCATAACACGGCTGCACCCAGTTCCAGTATATCGCCCAGGAGCATGGAGGAGTTCCACGTGCTCGGTTTCCCCAAGAAGACGAGGTAGACGCCTATAAAAGCCAACACGAGGCCGATGATTCTGAGATAGCCCAAACGCTCCTTGAGAAATAAATAGGCTCCCAGCACCACGATAAAAGGCGATGTGTTGATGAGAATACCCGCTCTGGCCGCATCCGTGTAAAGCATGCCGACATAGATGCACACGAATTCAAGACCGAAGAGCATGCCCACGACGAAACCATGGAATAATCGCCTGTCTGTGTGCAAAAGGGGCTGTTTGACGTATACACAATAGACGATGCCCAGCACAGAGGCAATGGAGGAACGGAGCAGTGCATTAAAGATAGGGGAGAATCCAAGGTTCGATATTTTGATCGCGGAGTAGTTGCACCCCCAGAGCATGGTGAGGAAGACGAGAATGAGAAAGCCTTTCAGGTCCAGGTGATCTTTTGCCGTGATCTGCTCCACATCGCCTCCGGGGTGCTACAACGCTCCCCCTCCCCCGCCCCTCCCGCCAGGGAGGGGAAAATATCGTGACGAGTTGTTGGCCCTGAAGGACTATTTCCGCAACTTCTCCAACACGTACTTAGCGAGGGCGTGCCTTTCCTGCCGGTTCCCGGCAAAGGGGGGCATTTGAGCCTCCTCATCTCCCATCTCGTCAAGAACGGAGTCGAACTCAGCCACCTTCATCCCGTTCGTTCGTTCCAGCATGTCATTCCGGAACCCTCCCACAGAATGACACGAAATGCAGAGCAGCTTGAACACTTCTTCGCCGGCAGCCATTTCGTTGGAAGACGTAACCGTCTTGTTCTTGGCCCACCGGGCGAATTTCAAGACCCCTTGTTTCTGGACCTCAGGCAGTTCCGCCTTGAGAATGCTGTTGGAATACATGTACCCGTGAATAATGTAAGGACGG
>CAZOLJ010000146.1:0-6326 GCA_964580575.1 uncultured Desulfobacteraceae bacterium | reverse complement strand
GGTCAAAAATAGTATTTGGTTGATTTAGAAATTCTAAAGAGCTATCATGAGGATCATGCGATGCATCTTGAGAAATCAACAGGAGAGAGGCGAGTCGGTATGTTTCCTTACCCCTATGAACGCCGAAGTGGTCAGGACAGACGATCTGGAGCTGATAGAAGGAAGATAGGCGAAGGTGCATCCTTCCCCTTCAGCGATGACGAAATGGACGCGGAAGAATCAGAGGAGAAGGCGGCTCAAATGAGACTGCATCTCGGGGACCTCTGGAACCACAAGGGTAAGGAGCTTTTCAGAACTCACCGATACCCGGAAGCCAAAGAAGCTTTGCTCAAGGCGGTGGAGATTAAACCGGAGCTCGCCGATGCTTGGTATGTCATCGCCTGTATCGAATCGATGAAAAGCGAGAAAGAGGGGGCTCTTTCAAGGTTAAGGAGAGCCATTGAACTCCAGCCGGGTTACAAAGAAAAGGCCCGGACGCAGAGCTACTTCAAGAAGCTTAAGGGCGATGTGGATTTCGAAAGACTCATCCAATGAAGTTCCCTGCGGGAGGGATGAGTCTCCAAGATCTCTTCTATCCGCATTGAATTTATCCTGAACCGCGCTTTAAAGACCGCACCATGTTTTTCACCTGCGGCCAGGCGCGGTTTTTTAATCCCTTGCCCGGAGGATGAAACCACAAATGACAGCACAAGATATCCGGAAACGATTGCGGGAACTGGAGGATCCGGACAAGGCGAAAATCCTTCAGAGGTTTTTCAAGACAGGACCAGGAGAATATGGGGAGGGAGACCTCTTCTTGGGGATACCCGTTCCCCGGCTCAGAGAGATTTGCAAAGAGTGCGATGCCATGGCGATGGGCGAATTAGAAGCGCTGCTCAAGTCCCCTGTTCACGAAGAGAGGCTTCTGGCCCTTCTGATCCTCATTCAAGAATACAACAGGGAAGACGAAACAGGGAAAAAGAGCATTTATGCCCTCTACCTGAAAAGCACTCGATGGATCAACAACTGGGATCTTGTTGATCTCTCCGCGCCCAACATTGTGGGCGACTTCTTGATGCGTAGGAGCCGGAAACCTCTTTACGGGCTCGCCCATTCGCCCGTGTTGTGGAAACGGCGAATTGCGATCCTGGCGACTTTTCGATTTATCAAAGAGCAACAGTTCGATGACACACTGCGAATCAGTGAAATTCTCCTCCGTGACAAGGAGGATCTCATTCAGAAAGCGGTCGGCTGGATGCTCCGGGAGGTGGGGAAACGAGACCTGGTTGCTGAGGAAACTTTCTTGAAAGAACACTGCAAGCAAATGCCTCGGACCATGCTGCGCTACGCAGTGGAGCGATTCCCGGCTGCCAAGCGAGAACTTTACATGAAAGGGAGAACATAAAGAAGGGTCGGACTTGCAGGTCTCGTAAGTAGTCGAAAAAGGCCTTTTTCCCCCATTCCGGCGAAAGCAGGGAACCGAGGTGATGACCTAATTTGCGGAGGAGATCGGAGAAGTGTTCAGGGAAAGACATCAGCAACGTCGGAGACCACGTACCCCACCCAAAGAAACCATCTTGAGCAACGTCCTGGGCGAGTTCATTGACCCCATCGATGCACTCTTCACCATCTTCTAAAGCATTCTCTTTGCGCTGCTCTTCACGCTTTCCTATGGCATTTTGATCTATCGCGGTGTCCTCTCCTCCTCTTTTGCTAGCGGATATGGACAACAGTTGTTTGTTACCATCCTGGGGGCTGTCACAGCCTGGGGGATCATCGACGGCGTTTTGTATGTTCTGGGGGAGGGTCTCGGCCGGCGTGAGCGCTATCGGTTGCTCCAGTATGTTCAGACGAGCGACAGTGAAGAAGAGGCCGCTACCGCCATTGCTTATGAGCTGGATTTCATCCTTGAGCCGATAACCAGCGACGAGCAGCGACATGCTCTTTATCGCGACATTCGTGCCTATCTGAGCCGGGCTGAACCTCAGGCAATTGGCATACAACGCGAAGATGTGGTTGGTGCAGTGGCGACAGTGTTGCTGTCCGTCGTGGCCGTGGTGCCGGCCGTTCAAGACATGGTGGTGGGGACCATTGTCGCACTCAACGAAAACAGCGTGGGTGCCGGCATTGTGGGGTTTAGCCTGCTTTTTTTACGGCCAGCACCCTGTTTGTGGTTCTGTTTAGATGGTCGCGGAGTATACAGAAATCGTTAAGGAGTGAAGGATCGAATTGGGTGCAACCCATAGGCTCAGGATCCACTGCCGCTATTAACCAAATTAGTCCCTCACTGTCCTATGAGCACAGGATCTCTTTGTCTATCCTTTTATCCCCGCAACCTATTCTGAACATTATCTTCTAAGGTAACGATGATAAAGCGCTCACCAGTCTTAGTGCTTATATCTGGATGCATGCTTACAGCAGAAACTCCTATTAGTTCACCTATAATCCGGCGAATCATGTCTTGGGCATTCTCTAGGAGTTTACTCCTCACCTGCTTTATAAGCTGGATTCCCTCAATGTCTTTTGCTAATTGAACTTCAGCAGGGGTTAAGACATCCCTCAGGCGGATCACCACGATGTCCTGGATATGTAGGTCTTGGCTTCCAGCGGACCTCGTCCCATGTACTCCTTTTCGAACGTGATGAGGGCATTGCTGATTTCGGCCTCCATCTGCACTTTCTATCCTTCTGCTTAATGTGATTGGAAATTGGCATTCAGAGGCCGCCCCAGAAGGTTCAAAACCTCCTCTCCCACCTCCCTGATGGTTTGGAACGCCCTGAGTGCTGATGGATGATCTCAAAGTGTTCTCTGCGAGAACCCGTCACTACCCCCATGGCCAGCTTGCCGAGCAGTTGGGAGAGAGTTACCTTGACGCCATCCAGGATGGGCACGCCTTCCTTCAAAAGGTCGGCATATCGTCGGTTTCTTTTTTCACGAAGTTTGACGATGGCCTCCTGGCTGACGCCCTGCTCAGCTGCTAAATCAAACGCGCTTTGCCCATGAGTCAGGGAAATCTGAATAAACATGTCCAAGGTCAACTCAACCCCGAGTTCGGAGAGTGCATCACGTGTCGCACTGAAATAGAGCTGTTCAGTGTCGACCAAGAGCCCGTCATTGTCCCAGAGAATCGTCTTCACCATAACCTTCGCCATGCAGATCAGCTGCGCCGTTGGAGCCATTTCGTGATCTCAAGAACCGGCGCGACTGTGAAGGCCGCCCCTATGATGATCAGCCACTCCGTGAGAGACAAGGCCAGAACGCCAAACACGTTTGACAGCCAGGGCACTTCAATGATGGCCACGAGCAGCAAAATCTCAAGAACGATAGCCAGGTTTAGCCACTTGTTGGCAAAAGGGCTGTTCAAGACGGAGTTGCGGTCGGAACGGAAGTTGTAGGCCTTGATGAACTGAATCAAAATTAGGGACACGAAGGTCATGCTGATGGCCTCCTGCAGGGGCAAGCCGTAGTGCAAACCAATGGTGAAAATGCCAATGTTGACCACAGCGGACCACAGGCCTCCTGCCAAGACGAGTGTGACAACCGGCCTCGTGAAGATGCCGCTGCGAGGATCTCTTGGGGGGCGGCGCATGAGATCCTTTTCCGGTGGATCCACTGCCAGCGCCAGGGCGGGCAACCCGTCTGTTACGAAGTTAACGAACAGAATCTGCAAAGCCGTTAAAGGCATGGGAAGGCCTGCGAACGACGCTCCGGCCATCAGGACGATCTCCCCGACGTTGGAGGAAAGCAGATACATCAGGTATTTCTTAATGTTGCTGAATATTTTCCTGCCTTCCTCCACCGCCCCTACGATGGAGGCGAAGTTGTCATCGAGCAGTGTCATCACTCCGGCTTCTTTGGTCACGTCCGTACCGGTAATCCCCATGGCCACGCCGATATCCGCCTTTCTGAGGGCCGGGGCGTCATTGACCCCGTCACCCGTCATTGCTGCAATGTGCCCTTTGTTTTGCAGAGCAGTAACGACGCGAAGCTTGTCCTCCGGCGATACGCGGGCGTAGACCTCTATGTTCTCGACATCGCGCTCGAAATCCGCCTCCTTCATAGCCTCCAATTCCGCGCCGGTCAGTGCGCGGCCTGACTTGAGAATTCCCAGCTCTCGCGCAATGGCCTTAGCGGTAAGGGGATGGTCGCCGGTAATCATCACGGTTTTGATTCCTGCATCGGTGCAGGTTTGGACCGCTTCCTTGGCCTCGGGCCGGGGCGGGTCGATCATGCCGAGCAATCCCAGGAAAATCATATGTTGCTCGGCCTCATCCTTGGAAGCACCGGGTTTGTAAGCCACTGCAAGCACCCGCAAGGCCTGGTCGGCCAGATGTTGGGCCGCTGTCAAAACGGCCTCCCTGCGCCGTGTGTCCAGGCGCTTGGGCCCTGAGTCTTCCCACGCCTGGGTGCAGGCCTCTAGAACGATCTCCGGCGCTCCCTTGGAATAGGCTACCATGCCGTCGGAATCTGCATGGAGCGTGGTCATCCGTTTCCTTTCGGAGGTGAAAGGGACTTCATGGATTCTCGGATATTGCTTCTCCAACGCCGCTTTGTCCAGGCCGGCTTTGGCTGCTGCGACCACCAAAGCCCCTTCGGTAGGATCGCCGGTGATTTTCCATCGATTCTCCGATGCATCGTGGGTCAGCTTTGCATCGGAAGCGAGGGTCGCAGCCTGCAATATGAGGCCCAGTCCCCTCGAGGGGTCCGTGGCAGTTCCATCAACGGTGAACCGACCGGAGGGTTCATACCCCGCCCCAGATACTTCCACTACCCGGTCACCCTGCCAGATCTTGCGCACTGTCATCTCCCCCTTGGTCAAGGTGCCGGTTTTGTCGGTGCATATAACCGATGTACTCCCCAGGGTTTCAACCGCGGGCAGTCGGCGCACAAGCGCGTTGCGGCGCACCATGTGCTGCACGCCGATGGCCAGTGAGATGGTCACCACGGCCGGGAGCGCTTCGGGCACAGCCGCAACGGCCAGGGCAATGCCGAAAATAAGCATTTCAAGTAAGGGCTGACCACGGACAATGCCCAAAAGAACGATTACCGCCACCACGGCCAATGCGACCTTGGCGAGCGTCTTTCCCACCTTGTCAAGGTTCTGCTGCAAAGGCGTCCTGCCTACTTCCACCGTCTGTAGCATCTTGGCCACCTTGCCGAACTCGGTCTGCATGCCCGTGGCCACCACAAAGCCACGTCCCCGGCCGTAGGTGACGATTGTGCCGGCGTAGGCCATTCCGGACCGATCGCCCAGGGCCAGGTTCACATCTGCAAGGGGAGCGGTGTGCTTTTCAACAGGAATCGACTCACCGGTGAGCGCCGCTTCGTCGCATTTCAGGTTCACGGCCTCGATCAGGCGCAAGTCCGCCGGGACTCGATTTCCCGCGTTCAATAGGACCACGTCGCCGGGGACCAGATCGCACGCCGGAATCTCTCCCTCTTGTCCGTCGCGAAGCGCAGTTGCAGAGGGTGCCGCCATACGGCGAAGGGCTTCTATGGCCCTTTCAGCCCGATACTCCTGCACAAAGCCCAGCAGAACGGCCAGCAACACGATGACGGCAATCGCAATGGCTTCGGTCCCGTGTCCGAGAACGCCTGAAATGGCAGTCCCGATCAGAAGGATAATGACGAGCACATTCTTGAACTGCTCGGCAAGAATGGCCCAGGGAGAGACAGGCGGGGCAGCCTGCAATTCGTTAAGCCCGCACTCAGCCAATCGGCGCTTGGCTTCAACATCGGTCAGGCCATGGGGAGTACAACCCAGGCAGTCCCCGGTTTCTTCAACGGATAGGGTATGCCACGTTTTACCCGACTCATTTGCCACGGGTTTCAGTTCAACAGTTTGCTTTGTGCTCACTCACTTCTCCTCCTGTCAGAAATCGAATAGTTCCCCCAAAAGGGACTTGTGCTTTTTCTTCTTGTACTCCCTCTCCTGGTGAGATCGGCCTTGGTAGGTCGGTGGGGCCTGCAAGGATGCTGATCGCTCGATGATCTTTGACAGGAGAAGGAGTGTCTAGTTTCACGGCACTTGCGAGTCATCTGTTTATTAATCGTCTCGAAATAGTATTGACGATGGGCTCCCCATCTGAAATGCATACACTCTCGCCATCGCCCAGGAGAATCATCGACTCAACCACACCGCCCCGCTGGGCCATGCCGTGAAACTCGGACATGCGGACAGGCTCCCCGTGCAATCGCTTCGTTTCCCAGCATGAGCATCTTCTCTCCCGGACTGTCTTTTAGCAATTGGTGCATGAAATCACTCCTTATCTCAATTCTCGAAATTGATTGGAAATGGCAGGCGGGCCTGCCGTGACGGCCCTGCCTGCCAAAGACGCTTCCAGAAA
>CAZOLJ010000145.1:0-6326 GCA_964580575.1 uncultured Desulfobacteraceae bacterium | reverse complement strand
AGGCCAACACTCTACCTTGAAGCAGACAAAACCCGCCTTACAAAACCCCTATACTTCGTTCACACTCCATGGCGCGCGAAGCGGCTGAGCTCTTCATCGTCTTATCCATCATCCCACCCACCCCAGACCGCCTACCCTTCAACCAGGGCCCGCAACTCATCGCATACCACCTCACTGACCTATCGCTCTGGGACGATGGAAAAAACACTTATTAGTGACGATTTCGTCAAAGCCGTCCCCAGCCTCCCCTAAAGGGTTTAGGGAAATCCTCTTGACATTCTTTCAATCCTCGCTGACACTTCTTCCAGACTACTCAGAATTCACTTCACCGGACTGCTAGCCCGGCGCTACGGTTCGCATACTCCGGCCGGTGAGTTCATCTGTTCAAGCCTCTCGTAAGGGAGCGCGTATGCCCTACCTCATTACTGAAGAGCATCTCGCTGCCATCGCCGGTCACTCTACGGCCCTCATGCCGGGTCTCGCCGAGTGGATGAATGCAACCTGCCCGTCCTACGAGATCGTCACTCCGCAAGAGTACAGCCACTTCCTGGCACAAGCCTGCCACGAGACGGATCATTTTAGGACCTTGAGGGAGTACGCATCTGGCCAAGCCTATGAGGGACGCCTCGACATTGGAAATACACAACCTGGCGATGGAATTCGCTTCAAAGGTCGTGGAATATTCCAGACCACCGGAAGAGCTAACTACCTGCAATTGGGGATAAAGAAGAGCCGCCGCGACTTCTTCATCAACAATCCAGAACTGCTTGCGCAGCCCGAGCACGCCGTGTGGAGCGCATGCGAGTTCTGGCAAACGCGTAACCTGAATGACATCGCCAATCACGCAGACACTGACGTGTTGAAGAAGAAGTACAAGGGGAACATCATCGACGTGTCGCCAGTAGAGTTCATCAGCATCAGCATTAACGGCGGCTTCAATGGAATTGAAGAGCGAAAGAAGTACTACGCCATCGCGCAGCAGGTGCTGGTCTAGGCAATCCCTGCTCTAGTCGTGCGCAGCATGGGGGCAGGAGGCTTAACCCTCCATCGAGCGAACTCGCTCCTGCCTAACGCCTCCACGAGCCACCCATGTCAAGCGTTAACGATTTCTCCCTCAAACTGGCATCCCAAGGGACCCTGCAAATTTAGGATCCGATACTCGGTCTATCGGCCCAGAGGCAGATTTGAAAACACTTCCGAAGTCAGCGTCTCGCCTTCCGCAGTCATTTGTTGATCATCGTCAGATGATGAACCTGATATAGGATAGACTCGGATCGGTAGTCGGCCCTTCTTGGGATCCGTCTTTCTAATTGACAACCAAGTGCAAATCGCCTGTCTTTTTCTTCTTGCAGCGAATTCTTACGATCATCCATCATCCATTATTCCACCTTACTGCCATCCTTAAACGAAGTTGTTCCTTGTGGGAACGGAGGTCCCATCAAAATGAACGCAAGGCATTGGATACATTGCGACGGGGTGATGCAAGGAAGAGTGTTTTTGATTATCGCCGTCACCTTTTTTATGTTGGATCACGCCAGAGCTGCAGAACCTGAGACAACCGATGAGATAAATCTGATTCAAATCAACATTGAGGGCACCCGCCCTGAACTCACTGTTGGAACAGGCCTTGGGATTTCGGCGGAGATCACCAATTTATCCAAGAAAAATGCTATCTATCTGACCGAAAAGGATCTTACATTGACCCCAGCTCCCCAGACCGTCATCCTTTTTGGTGCAGCGGTAGGTGGATTATTCGCCTACTTCATTCACCCACAGGCAAGGCGCAGATTGATTGATTCTGCACCATCTCGAGGAAGAACCTTTCTGCACGAGGCGACTAGACGCATTCTTCAAGAGATCGGGGGAGCTTTCGCAGCGCTCCTTCTAAGCACGATTGTTACTATCTTGCTTTCTCGGATATCGGAGACTCAGTTTTTCATCCGGGTTACCGTTTCAGATCTTTGGGGAGCCATAACCATTGGGTTTGTGGCGAACTATGCCGGCTCCACAATTCTTTCTAAGATACTCGCCAAGGTATCGGCTTCGGACTCTGAAGCTGAAGCAGCGAAACCATCTATCCAAGAGCAGGGTGCCAAGCCGGTGGATACGCAATAGGCTTGTTCTGTAAACCCGCTCGGATCAGGGTTGTCTTTGCAGACTGTGGCCATTACTTCTTGCAGATAGGGATTTCATCAAACCGCAAACCACCGGCCCTTTCTGGTGGGAAAGGAGGCCAGACATAATTGAAATGCCGTTGACGCCGTAGACTGCTTGGTGACCATGTTCCCATAAGTCCCGTGAAAGGAAGACTTCACGAATGTCCTGAAGTTCTACTCCCGCTAAGGCGTCGTTGTTCGAGGACTTTCCAGGCGAGCGCTTAACGATACGTAGCCTATTGAACTTCCTGGAAAACGGCAAGTAACGATTTCTACAAGAAGATCGCCACTCTCTCTGAAGGGTTGCGGGGACATGAAGATTTCGCTTCTTTTCTCGGAACTGGTTTGATATTCTGAAATGTACGGCTTCTCAAGGTCCCGTTTTAGTCCTGAGTGCGCCGTGGATAGCTGGCAGGTCTCCGTCGAGTGGCTTGCCAGCTATTTTTTCTGGTCCGGAAATGGCCGGTATGGAGTCCCCGACCTTCGAGCCTAACTTCTGATGAGGACGGCCTGGCTTTCTGCAGGTGCCGTGCAGAGGATGTTAGCGGAGGCGGATTTCAGGATTTGGTCTGCTATTCCTTTGCCGAGGGGGTTCTCAGTGTGGCAGCCGGGGGTATTCCCAATGGCGAGATACCTGGCGACACATTCATTTGGTGAGAGCCCGATAAGGAAAAACAACCCTATTTGCTAATCTTCTACAGAATCCCTTTCAAGTGCTCCTCCTTTGCCAAAGTGGTAAATTAATGAGAAGAACCGGCCGATTTGAAATAAGTGCTCCTTTCAGGTATGAATGATTTAGCTTTCCTGAATCATCCCTGATTTGTGGCGGGTGATAGGTATGGATACAGATCATCTTATAGAGAGGAACGCCTGGGTTCTCTTGCCAGTTGAACGATAGCCTAAAACAGAGGACTGAAAAGCCAAGGAATTAAAGGGCAAAATCCGAGGCTTCTAATCCCACTTTCCTGTGAGGGTCAAGAAAGCAGGTTCGAAATGAAAGCACGAATTACCATTGGATTTCTAGCAATTATCCTCCTCTTGTATTCCGACTCCGTATTTGCCGCCACCATCCATGTTCCAACGGATCAACTGACAATCCAAGCAGGAATCAATGCGGCCCAGGAAGGAGACACGGTGCTCGTCGCCGACGGCACGTACAACGGTATTGGCAACAAAGATCTGGATTTCAGAGGCAAAAGCATTATTGTCGCCTCCCAAAATGGCCCTCAGAATTGCATCATTGACTGTGAAGGAAACGGCAGAGGGTTTTATTTTCATCACGGAGAGAGCACATCCTCTGTAGTCTCAGGTTTTACGATCACAAATGGTAACGCACCCTACCCAGGGGGTGGTGGCATCTTGTGTGAGGATTCATCGCCCAGCATAAGGGACTGCATTATAGTCGAAAATTCCTCTCTTCTCGGAGGGGGCATTTCTTGCTTTGGCTCGTCCTCCTCACCCAAGATAACCGATTGCACCATCCGGAACAATCACAGCAGTGCTAGCGGTGGAGGGATT
The DNA here is from genome assembly GCA_964580575.1 of uncultured Desulfobacteraceae bacterium. Lineage (GTDB taxonomy): Bacteria > Desulfobacterota > DSM-4660 > Desulfatiglandales > HGW-15 > CAVPDE01. The sequence continues at coordinate 2,652 of CAZOLJ010000145.1, read as the reverse complement.
TTTTGCCATTTCTCTTCGCCCAGCATAACCCGTTGTACTCTCACAGGAAATACCGCCGAGTATGGTGGCGGAATTCGCTTTGACTCCTCCACTGCGGCAATGACCAATTGCGTGATAGCCCAAAACGCCGCCACTGTGACTGGAGGGGGGATTCATGCCAGCTACTATGATTCCCCGACCATCACTAATTGCACGGTGGCAGGGAACTCGGCAGCCACCGGGGGAGGGCTTTACTCCTCCGGAGCCGATTACTCCAGATCCCAGCCTGTGATTATCAATTCAGTCTTTTGGGGCAATACTCCTGATGAGATATCCAATGACGCCTATAGCACGCCGGCGGTCAGCTTCTGCAATGTTCAAGGCGGATATGCAGGGGCAGGAAATCTCAATGCTGATCCCTTGTTTGAAGATTCCGAAAACGGGGATTACCATTTATCGCTGAACTCTCCCTGTAAGGATGTGGGCACGATTTCGGGTGCACCGAGCGAGGATATGGATAGAAACACGCGGCCGCAAGGCAGCGGCGGCCTCGATGTCGGTGCGTACGAATATACAGGAGTTGAGAATTCGATCCCAATCATAACTTCTTTTGCATCCGACATCACCCAAGGCGATCCTCCTCTCGAAGTGATCTTCACCTGCCTTGCCAGTGACTGCGATGGGGAAGTTGCAAGTTTTACAATGGACTATGGTGATGGCTCTCCAACAGAAACTAACGCTATCGGGATCTTTACCCACACCTACACCTCCAGTGGCAAAAACTTTGCCTCTTGCACGGCGGCGGACAATACCGGTGCTAGGGTGGATTCTCTATTTATTCTGGTGGACACCAGAGCTCGGGCTGTCATCCGGGTGCCTTCAGATTATCCAACGATACAGGCTGCCATTGACTCGGCATCAGAAGGGGATACCGTTCTCGTTGCCGATGGTACTTACATCGGGGAAGGCAACAAGAACCTCGATATGAAAGGCAAGGCAATTACTGTACGCTCCGAGAACGGCCCGGAAAGCTGTGTCATCGATTGCGAGAATAATGGCGAAGGATTCCACTTTGGCAGCGGAGAAACAGCACCTTCTTTAGTTTCGGGGTTCACGATTCGGAATACAGACACCGGCATCGACATTGCTTTTTCCTCTCCAACAGTCGAAAATAATGTCCTGGAAGACCACCGGAAGTACGGCTCGCCCAAAGGCATCCGGCTTCATTATTCTGCAGCTATTGTCCAGAAGAACATCATCCAGGATTTTAACGGCTATGGAATCGAAATCTATGCCGGATCGCCGGTTGTGCAGGAAAACACAATTACTCGCAATATGGGTGGAATAAACATTTGGGCGTCGCAGCCCATCATAACCGGCAATCTTATAAATGAAAACAGCGGGGACGGAATCGAAATAGCCAATACAGGAGCCTTCCTTATCCTTAACAACGTGGTGGCCAGGAACGGGAGCGATGGGATCGGGTACCTAATCCCCTCAGGATCAGCAAATGGTGCAGAAATCATCAACAACACCATTGTGGGTAACCTTGGAAGCGGCATAAAAGGAAACCGAGACCAGTATTTGATATTGACGAACAACATCCTGGTTCAGAATGGAAACTGTGGTCTTGAATTCAGCGCTGATTATGACTGGGGTACACCCTTCTGCGATTATAGCAATTTGTGGAACAACCTGAACAAGGATTACTGTGGGCTTGCAGTAGCAGGCAACCATGATGTTTCAACAGACCCTATGTTTGTGGATGTTTTCACGGGAGATTATCACTTGCTGCCAGTCTCCCCATGTATCGACAAGGGCACGAGCGAGGGAGCACCGATGACTGATTTTGAGGGAGATATGCGGGGGGCGGACGGCAATGGAGATGGTGTTGCCCATCCCGACATGGGAGCAGACGAGGCGCAGCCACCGCTCAGCTCCGATGCAACCCCGTATGTGACCTTCCCCACTGGGGGAGAGGTTAAAATTGGAAGCCCGTTTACACCCACCGTAAGAGTGCTGAACATAGGGACTTCCTTCGAAACCATGGTCACGGTGGTTTGCGAGATCACACTGGGAGACAATCAAATCCATGCCGATACGCGCCATGTTGAAAACCTGGCCAGCATGGCTGGGGTGGATATTATTTTCAGAAGCTGGACCCCAACAGCAGAGGGAGATTATGAAATCAAGTTCTATACCCTTCTTTCAGGGGATGAAAATGCAGAAAACAATGCAGTGACGAGAAACTTCTTGGCCAGAGACTTGCAGGCCGACTTTAGCTCAGACAGCTATGAAGGGAAAGCTCCCCTAGAAGTCCACTTCACGGACCTTTCAACAGGGACAATAACCGCGCATGTATGGGACTTTGGGGATGGCCAAACGAGTAACGATAAGGACCCTGTGCATGTTTACGCGAAGCCGGGCCGCTACAGCGTGTCCCTCACAGTGACGGGAGGGGTTTTGACGGATACGGAAACAAAGCCTGGATATATTTCCGTTCCACTCGATATCTTCGGGATCGATGTGGACAATCAATGGACCTATGCGGGGGTCGATCCGTTAGGTTCCTACACCCTGGAGAAACAGGTCCTTCAACTTGATCAATCATCATTTCCGACCGAGACTTACATGATCGAAGAGAAGATCAGCGGAACTACCTATACCAGCTGG
>CAZOLJ010000144.1:0-6455 GCA_964580575.1 uncultured Desulfobacteraceae bacterium | reverse complement strand
ACGCTGTTAAGTTTTTAAGTTTCTATCAGGACAAACTCTTTTGTCTCTGCGATCCTCCGGCCACGGGCTACGGCCCCACTCACCGCCGGGCTCGATATTCCTAGCTTTCTTGCGAGGGAAGACATGGGTAGGCCCAATTCCCTCACCGCCCAGTGGCACAAGAGACTCCGAGCCTCAACAGTCCGCCGATGTTTCCCTTCGGCCCACACCTCTTCCGGCTTCACGCTCAGCACCTGTGATACCCTGGAAGCAATGAAAGCCAAGTTAACACCACGGGCTCGGAGCGCATAGCGCTTTTCCATGGCCTCTTCCGCAGACGCCAGCACCCGCCCCACAAAATCGCCATCACCCAAAATCCTTTCATCATTCCTCTGATACACCCTCTTCCCTCTCAGTGCCTTCACCCCTTCCCATCCCCCCGCGCTGCGCAAAAGGCCCCCTCCCGTGAGATCCCTACGCCGCCCCTCGGCGATCCCCTTTTCCACAAAAAGCCTGTACGCTCGCCTCGCTGCCCTCAGATTCCCCCCGAACATCCCCAATACTGCTTCCGTGTCCTGCCACGGCATCTTAATCTTCCCCATGATGACACTGTGGCCGCAGAAGGGGTACCGGCCCAGTTCATCAAGATCCTTCACAAGTCTCGCTCGGATTGGGTTAAGGTGGATGTAGCGCACCAACTCTAGAAGGTACATGTCCTCCTGGCACAAGATTGATTTAAACCGGTTCTGGAAAAGGTGGCCATTTCTTTGGTGCCTCCGATTGTACCCCAAGGCATATCCAGTCAGCAGTCGCCTCATGATCGTAGAGATCGGTACTGGCCCTGTTCTGAGAAGAAAATGAAAGTGGTTGGGGATCAATGCCCATGCATAACAGATGGTCTTTGCATCTTGGAGAATGCTTCCCAAGCGCTCCAGAAAATGATTCCTGTCGGTATCATCCCTGAATACCGCGCCCCTTTCAATGCCCCTGACCATGACATGGTGAATGGCTCCGGCAGCGTCAATTCTGGATTTCCTCGGCATGACACACCCCTATCACCATGCCCAATGGTCTGTCAACTTAAAAACTTACCAGCGTCCCTTTTCTCGGCATCAAGCGGCAAATCCTCGCTGGTCGCCGGGTTTCTCCCTCTGCTCGGAGCCTTCTTCCTCCTTTGCGGGCTTCCGTGTCCCAGCCAAAGTGGCAGCATATCGCCCTCTTGTGTCGCGATTGTTGTACCTGAAAATCGTGTTGACCAAGTCGAGGTGTAGCTTTCCGAATTCGTTCGCATACCGCCTGCTGACCCACCTGTAGTATTTCTCCATGCTTTTCATGTTCTGGGTAAACTGGATGCCTATGAGTTCATCGATGAGCCGATCGGCATCCTTATCCCAGAAATTAGATAAATGAGGAGGGGGGCCGCCCGGAACCGGCCTGTAATGCTGTACAAACACATAAGCTCCGGGAAGGGACCGCAAAAAACGAAACCGCCGGACATCCTCTGCCAGGGTTGTGTTAAAACCGTACATGCAGATGAACTCCGCATTGTCTCGGGATGTGAATCCGAGCATGGCGTATTTCTCCCGCACAAGTTCTGCTTCACGGGTATCATTCATGCTGAAATGAAGCACATTCCGGGTAAATCGCACGTTGGATCCCCGTATCCGCCGCAGAAGTCGTGCGGTTCGGGAGGTAAGAAGGCGAATGTCCAAGGTCTGGTTGAAGTTGACCTGGATTTCTCTTGTCGCCATCTCTTCGAGGAGATCTGCCGCGTCGGGATGAGAGAGAAGATTGTCGTCCAACAATACGAGCTTGCGACGTTTCCCGTTTTCGAGCAGGGCCTTAAGATCGCTCACCTTTCGTACGGGGCCTTCTTTTTCAGGAACAACGCAAAAAGCACAGTGGAAAGGGCATCCGCGGGTGAGAAAACCAATGGCCCTATCCCCCAGCTCCGGATAGAGGGAATAATCAGGCGGCAGGGCTTCAATGTCTTCGGCAAGACGGGTATGAAGATCAATCCCCGAACCTCCGACCCAGAGAGATGAAGCATAGTATTGCCTCAGCTTCTGGACCATCCGTTGAGATGAGGGAGATGAAAAAATGCAGCTTGCATAAACGCGCTCGGCATTCTTCTCAAAAGCGCTTTTCCTGGCCAGCACAACCTTTCGCCCTTGTTCCTTATAGTGACGGCTCAGCTTCATCAGGGCAAGATTCGGGAGTCGGCCGTCCACATCAACCAACAAGACGGCGCCCTTTGGCATCCTCGCCGCTGCCCGCCTTTCAGGTCGGTAAGCTTCCTGATTGGGCAGGGGAAGCCGTTTCAAAAGCAGGTCCCCGGCAAGGGTTGAAGCGGCTTTCTGCGAAACCGCACAAACAAATTGCATTCGAGGAAAAAGAGCGTCGAGAAGGTGGATGAATCGGGGAAAAAGCTTTGAAGGGACCACGTGATCCGGCCGATCGAATAAGAGCAAGCCCTGCATGTCCAGAGGGGTTCCCTTGGAAGGAGATGCGTCCATGACATGACGCACAGCATCAAGCACGGGCAAAAGAATCCGTTTCTGCCAGGTACGGAGTTTTTCCCATGTGCCCCTAACGTCCCATCCCTTTTCAAACCATGGCATTGTATCCAGGTTAAGATAAGCCCTGCAAACATCAGAAAGGTTGTCAAAGGTGCGGATCGCCGGATACCGGGAAACTTTTCTCGCCTTGTAATGGAACTTGTATAGGAAAGCAACGGGGTCCGTTAACGGCCCATCATTGCAGAAAAGTGAGTTGAAACGCTGAATCCGGAAAAAGGGGTCATTGAAATCAAAATCATCACAGCCGCCGTGGATGGGGAACCCGCTACCGTATCCGAGCACAAAATAACGCGAATTCCCACTTCCAATGGCCGGTTTCCGGATAGGAAAACCGGCGGGCAGAAAAAGGTGCTTCTTGCCCACTGCTTCGAATTGGCCGGATGAAGGAATGATTCGTATTCCGTATCCGAATAGGGGCGGCAGGAAGAATCGGCTTTCCCGCCCGGCATGGGGCGCAAGCACACAAGCGATCTCCAGTGGGTTCTCGGGACTTCTGCAGACTTCGCCAAACCTGAAGGAAATCTTTGGGATGAATCGAAGGCCGGCACAAGATAAAACCATAAGCTGAAGGATTTCGCGGCTCGCGGGCGTTCCCGGCAAAAACGTCCATTTGGAGATGCTTCTTGCTCCCCTTTTTTGAACGCTGAGGCTTCCGGAACCGTTCCTCCGAGCGTTTCGGTAATGGATTTCGACCAGATACATAGATCCACTAAGCCGGCAGCATGGGGTTTCGCGTAAACTCAACCCATCTTACCGTGCTTGGCGCCTTGCTGAGGCGGCCTGCCCAAGGAAAGAAATGGCGGAGAAATCGGGGTTCGAATCCGACCGGCACCAAATCACCAACTAACTGATACTTTAGGCTTTTCCTTTAATTTCAGCAGGTGAGACGAGTTTCGAGCTCCTATAAAAATCAAAATAGCTTCAATGTTTTCATTTGGCACGAGATCTTTTTCAAATTTACACCACCAGGCCGGATCAGCTAGAGATTTCAATCCTTCCCCTACCCCTCCCCATTAATCTTATCTCTCAAAATGGGCGAGCACTTGAAGTTGACCACCCTTCTGGCGTCAAAAATTAAATCCCCACTGGTCGCCGGATTTCTTCCTCGTCGAAAACCTCTTCGACGAGGGCTTTCGATTGGTGCTTTGAAAACCCGGATTGATCGTAGAGCGTTTGGATCAGATTGTCTTTTGTGAGGGTCATGATGGCTCCTGGTTGGTTCTTTGGGTTGGCCGGGAACATATCACTGGATCGGTAGAAAGCAAAGGGGAGATTGTGGCGAGGTTCGTTGGGGCAGCCTGAAAAAATCCGACCGAGGGCGGACCTCCATGGGTTGACAATCATTCACAACAGGAGTAGATTGCCCTAAATTTCATCTCTTGTTACAGACAGTTACAGACAACCTAAAACTCACTGGTGGACATGGCCTATTTCATTGAAAAGCAGGCTGCACCAAAGAGAGGCGGATAGAGGACCCCATTTCTCGCGATGAGTGAGAGGTGGGGTTTGCTTTTGCTGTAAAACGGGACAAAGGAGTAGCATCATGAAAACCGTGCGCGATGCCTGCCAGCTCCAGCCAAATGCACTGTCGATCAAGCTCAGCGACCAGATCGAGCAACTCGATGAGTTGATCACAGCGGAAGGGAAAGGGATGGCCTTCTTCGAGAGGACCCACATCACCCAAGGCATGCTGGATCTCATCACCGAGGGCATAGCGCGCCTCGCCGGCAAGTCTTCCCAAGCGGCCTTCCATCTTAAACAGGCAATGGGAGGCGGGAAAACTCACCTGCTCATCGGCTTCGGTCTGCTCGCCCACCATCCAGAACTGCGCAAGACTTACTGCGCCGGCATGCCCCATGCGTCCGCCTTTGACATTGCCAAAATCGCAGCCTTCAATGGCCGGAACAGCCCTCCTCAATTCTTCTGGGGTGAAATTGCCGCTCAGCTAGGCAAGGCGGATCTCTTTCAGGAGTACTGGTCTGCTGGACCGAAGCCCCCGGACGAGAAGGCATGGCTCAAGCTTTTCGAAGGCAAAAAACCCATCCTGATTCTTCTCGATGAGATGCCCCCTTACTTCGAGGACCTTGCCACACGTCCGATCGGCGCAGGTACGGTTGCGGATATCGCAACGCGTGCGTTCGCCAATCTCCTTACGGCGGCAGGGAAGAAGTCGAACGTCTGTGTGGTGATCTCCGATCTATGGGCAGCATATCAGGCTGGGGGTTCACTGATCAATCGGGCACTCGAAAACGCACGCCAGGAACTCGGGCGAGCCGAGCGCAACATCACACCCGTTGATCTTGCCACCAATGAAATTTTCGATATACTGCGCAAACGCCTCTTCAAGTCTCTTCCCGAAAAGGCCGAAATCGGGGACATTGCCTCGGCGTTCGGCCGTAAGCTGGAGGAAGCCGCCAGGTCCAAGACTGCCAGCCGTGGCGCCGAGGCCCATGCCGACGAGATCGCGAACACCTATCCATTCCATCCGCTGCTCAAGAACGTCGTTGCCCTCTTCAAGGAAAACGAGCAGTTCAAGCAGACGCGCGGCCTGATCGAGCTCGTTTCACGCCTGCTCCGTTCTGTCTGGGATCGCCAGGCTAACGATGTCTTTCTCATCGGTCCCCAGCACTTCGACCTTTCGATTTCCGAGGTTCGCGACAAGCTGACCGAAATCTCAGGCATGCGCGATGTAATCGCCAAGGACCTCTGGGATGCACTCCAGTCAGCCCATGCCCAGGTCATTGACCTTCAAACAGGAAAGGAATCAGCTACCCAGGTTGGGACCCTCCTTTTCACGGCAAGCCTTTCAACCGCCGTCAACGCCGTGAAGGGTCTTACCCGCGAGGAGATGGTCGAGTGCCTTGTCTCACCCCTGCGCGAGCCATCAGACTTTCTGGCGGCTTTCGAAGAGCTTGAGAACATTGCCTGGTACGTGCATCACACTCCCGAAGGCCGGTACTACTTTGACCGGATCGAAAACCTTACCAAGCTCTTGCAGACCCTTGCCAAGGACGCGCCCGAGAACCAAGTCGACGATCTGATTCGTCATCGCCTGCGGGAGATGTTCAAGCCATCCCGCAAGACCTGCTACGAAGACGTCCTTCCCCTGCCCAAATTGGAGGAGGTGGTGGATCGAGTGCGAAAAGGCCGAGTGCTTCTCGTGGTCAGCCCAGACTCCAAGATCCCCCCCGAAGAGGTCAGGAAGTTTTTCGAGGGTTTGAGCCAAAAGAACAACCTTTGCGTCCTCACCGGCGACAAGACAGCCATGGGCAGCGTGGAGAAGGCCGCCCGCCAGCTTTTTGCAGCCCAAAAGGCCGACGGCCGGATCCCCAAGGGGCACCCCCAGCGCGAAGACCTGGAGAAGAAGCAGCAGACCTATGAGCACGATTTCACCTCCACCATACTGAGTCTCTTCGATAAGGTGCTTTTCCCGATCCACCGTGCGGGCAAGCAGGCCCAACTGGCGAATAAGCCGCTGGACATGACCCGCGACGCTACCACGCCGTTCAACGGGGAAGAACAGATAGAGAAAACGCTCACATCCCACCCGCTGAAACTCTACCTCGATGTGGAAAAGGACTTCGATGCCATCCGTGACAAGGCCCAGGACCTGCTTTGGCCTGAAAGCCTGGACGAGGCCCGCTGGTCCGATGTTGCAGACTGTTACGCCGAGCAGGCAGGCATGCCGTGGCTGCCGCCCAAGGGACTCGACACACTCAAGTCCATCGCCTGCAACCGTGGGCTGTGGGAGGACCTGGGAACCGGCTATGTAACAAAGAAGCCCAAGAAAAAGACTACATCGGTTCAGGTCATCCCCGAGTCCGGGCCTGACGACACTGGCAAGGTGCGCCTGCGCGTCAACCCCCAGAACGCCGGCCCTGCGCCCCGCATCCACTA
>CAZOLJ010000143.1:0-6536 GCA_964580575.1 uncultured Desulfobacteraceae bacterium | reverse complement strand
AAACATTATGCTGTCCGGTGGCTTGTCCTTTGGCTTTTCCATGTCCCTGAGAGTGGCGGAAACCTTCTCGACCGCCTTTACAAGGTCGTCGGTCGAGACGATGTGGTAATTCTTGAAGACCGTTCTTGTGAGGTGTCCTGATAATTCCATCGCCACCTTCTCGCTCACGCTGCTCTCGACCATGTTTCTCACGGCACTTCGCCTCATGTCATGTATTAGCCTCTTGCCGATCTTTGCGTTGTCGCAGGCGCTATCCCAGCTGCCACGGAAGTCAACAATCGGTCCGGTTTTGTTCTGATTTAAAAAGACATGGGCGATACCGGCTTTTCCCTGTTTCTTTTCATTCCAGAGTCTCTTGAATGTGCCTTCGAGTTCATCATCGAAGGGGAAGATCCTCGGCTTGTTGTTCTTGGTGTATCCCGCAGGCAGTCTTACTTGGCGGCGATTGAAGTCGACCATATTCCAGGTCATGTTCAGTGCCTCGGACTTCCTCCAGCCGGTTTTATAGAGGAAGGTGATCAGTGGCCGGAGGTATTCAGGGAGGTGCTTAAGAATCTCCCTGTACTCCCAGACCTCGATAAAACCTTGGCGGACATTGTTCTCTGCGAGGAGGGAAATCCTCGGGCCTTGGGAAATGCGCTTTTGCATGCGGAGAAGATTGAATCCTCTTCGGAGTAGGGCCAGTTCCCTATTGAGGGTTCCGTTTGCGGCCTTCTCTCCTTTGCGGGTATGTTTGTAGTTCTCGATGGACTGCTCAGTGATCTCTTCAATGGGAGTGTTCTCGCCAAGGTTCTTTATCAGATGCTTCTTGCCGAACTTGATCCTGTCTGCGCTCTTTTTGCCACTGAGTTTGTAGTCCCTCTCAACCTCTTCGATCAGGCCCTTCAGGGTGATGGTCTCCCGAACACCAATGCCGATCCTCTGTTTCCATTGCTCCCTTTCCAGATCTGCGACATCCTTGGCTTCGGGCTTCTTGGCGCACTTAGTGGACTTCCTCACCAATAGGCCGTTTTCAGTGTATCTCATCCACCAGAACTTTGAATTTTTCTGCCGGTAAAGATGGATATCCATTTTTTCGCCTTTTACATATTTTAGACATATTTATAGGATTTTGTCAAGAGGGCAGTGGAAAGAAATGCTAGATAACTACCTGGTATTATTAGTGGTGCGAGAGGAGAGGCTCGAACTCTCAAGGGTTTCCCCACTGGATCCTAAGTCCAGCGCGTCTGCCAATTCCGCCACTCTCGCGAAAGTCAACTGCTGTCGGCTAATGCGGACAGCTTGAGGGACAAAGGGACAGAGTGGCAAAGGCACAAAGTTAAGTCGTTCTCTGCATCATTCTCCGCTTTGTGCCTATGTGCCTTTGCAGCTTTGTGCCTATGTCGTAATGCAGAAACGGAACCGATTGGCAAATATTCTCATTTTTTTCCGGAAGAGTGTCAAGGGCTAAGGTCACCCTGAAAAGTCTGCTGGTACTGCTTGATGAAGGTTTGGATCAGCCCGTCATCGGCGAAGCTGTAGTAGGTGTTGTGGCCGATGATCACGTGGTCAAGAACCTGGATCATCAGAAGCCGGCTGGCCCACACGAGATCCCTGGTCAGTCTTCTATCCTCTGGGGATGCGGAAGGATCCCCTGAAGGGTGGTTGTGGACAAAGACAAGCGCCGCGGCTTTGTACTCTAATGCCTGACTCATGATTTCTCTCGGGTAAACCGCGCTTCCTGTGAGGCTTCCGAGGAACACATCCTGATCCGCAATCAATTCGTTTTTGCGATTGAGGTAAAGCACCTTGAAGACTTCCCTCTTGAGATCGCGCATGGAGTGGAAAAGATAATCAAACACCGCCTTCGAGGATCCAAAGAAGCTCTTGTTTTTCGCCCCGTCCCGCAGGTATCTGCCCGCAACGTGATGAACAAGGTTCAGGTAAAGAGCGTTCTTGGGGCCGATGCCGTTGATTTCCGTCAACTTGGAAAGGGGGGCCGAGAGAACACCTGAAAGGCTCCCAAACTTCTTCAACGCTTCGCGTGCCTGAAGCTTCACGTCCTTCCGGGGGGTCCCGAGGGTGAGAAGAAACTCCACCACCTCCTCATCGGAGAATCGGTCGAGACCTCCCTCTGCAAACTTGTCCCGAAGCCTCCACCGATGACCTTCGCCGCGGTTTTGCCACTCTTCTTTTTCCATGGATCACCTGCCATTCAAGGCTTGTGTTCATCCGGAAATACTCGATTTCTGGATCGGCACAAGGTAGCACAAGTCCTTCGATTTGTTAAGTTGCACAGGGCGGCAGGAGAGATTCCAGTGAAGAGCTTTGGCGATTGAACAAGGGGAGGGATCTGCTATAATGCAACCTTCCTGCAATGAGCGAAAGGAGATAAGAGTTGTCACAAAAGCGCGAAAGGTTGGAGAGAAAATGGGTTTGATCAGGATTCTTTCTGAAAAGGTAGCCTCTCAGATTGCGGCAGGGGAGGTGGTGGAGCGTCCGGCTTCGGTGGTGAGGGAATTGATCGACAACAGCATCGATGCGGGGGCCGCTCGAATCCTGATCATGATCGAGAACGGGGGGAGAAACTTGATCCGTGTGGCCGACAACGGCGCAGGCATGGATCGGGACGACCTGCTCTTGTGCGCAGAGCGGCATGCGACAAGCAAAATCAGTGAACTCTCGGATCTGTTCAGCGTTCGCACGCTCGGGTTCAGAGGAGAGGCTGTTCCCAGCATAGCGGCAGTCTCACGAATGGCGATCACCTCCCGCACGATGGATCAACTGGTCGGGTTCCGGCTGAAACTTCAGGGCGGAAGAATAAAGGAAATCGAAGAGACAGGCGCACCGGTCGGAACCACGGTGGAGGTGAAGGACCTTTTTTTCAACACGCCGGCCCGCAAGAAGTTCCTAAAGAGTGCTCCTACGGAGACCGATCACATTGTGGACACCCTGTCGCGAATTGCTCTCCCGTTCACATCGCTATCCTTCAGGCTGGATGACAGGGACAAAACCCTGTTGAGTCTCCCTTCCGTTGACAGCGACGTGAGCCGGCTTTCAGCGCTTTTCGGGCACGAGGTGGCTGGTTCCATGATCCCGGTGGAGCGAGAGGTCGAAGGCATCGGTCTGAACGGATACCTCTCTCCACCTGAATGGGACAGGGCGAGGGGAGATCATTTGTTCGTGTACGTGAACAGAAGAAGCGTGCGGGAACGGCTTCTGACCCATGCGGTGATCGAAGGCTACGGGTCGCGCCTTATGAAAGGACGTTACCCCTATGCCGTCATCTTCATTGAGATCGATCCCACTCGGGTGGATGTGAATGTCCATCCTGCCAAGCAGGAAGTCCGGTTTCACCAGAACCGCCTGGTTCACGATGCGGTGAAAACGGTGGTGGAGGAGACCCTCAGGCAGAAGGCCGCTGCTCTTTTTCGAGTGCCGGCCCTTGCGAGCCAGAGCATGGGGGAAAAGGCCGGAAGGATCGGAGAGCCCGCCGGCGGATATGCCGCCTATTCTACCGAGGCGACGATTTCTCGCGAACCGGAGCCTCAGGTTTCGCTGATGATCAAAGAAAGCCCGGTCGTTCTCGGTCAACTCAAAGAGACCTACATCCTCTGCGAGACCAAAGAGGGCCTCCTCCTTGTAGATCAGCATGCGGCTCACGAAAGAAGGGTCTTTGAGAAGCTGAAAAAATCCTATGACAGCGCAACCCTGGAGTGCCAGCCTTTTCTGATCCCTCCGACGGTGGAGTTTTCCCCCTCGGAGAGCAGAGCGATCCTGAAAAAGATGGGGGAGCTTTCTCAACTGGGCATTGCCCTCGAGCATTTCGGGGGCGGGACTTTCATGGTTCGGTCTGTTCCGAACATCCTGGTCGATGTTCACTGGGAATCCTTTTTGCGGGAACTCCTTCCACTCTTGGAAGAGCAAGGACCCGTGAAAGGGGATCCGATGGTCGAGAGGCTTCTCGCCCTCATGGCCTGTCACGGAGCCATTCGCGCGGGCCAGCGGCTGTCCAAGGAGGAGATGATCTCTCTCGTGGAGCAACTGGATGAAGTGGAAGTGCCCACGAACTGTCCTCACGGCCGGCCTGTGTTCAAGAGGCTGAGTTTTTATGAGATAGAAAGGATGTTTCGGAGGGTTCTCTGAGAAGTTTTCACCGCAGAGAGCGAAGAGTTTACCGAGATGGCCGTAGAAAAGGGAAAAGTGGTGGTCCTTGCGGGGCCCACGGCTTCGGGGAAGAGCCGGCTGGCGGTGGAACTCTCGCTCCTTCTTCATGGCGAAATCGTCAATGCGGACTCCATGCAGGTTTACCGGTCTATGGACGTGGGCACGGCAAAGCCTTCTCTATCGGAACGAAGAACGGTCGCTCATCACCTTGTGGATGTTGTTGATCCTGACCAAGAATTCAATGCCGCTCTCTACCGATCGCTCGCGATCCCAAGGATCCGTGATGTCCTTGTTCGAGGGAGAGTGTGTTTCGTGGTCGGCGGGACGGGGTTGTACATCAAAGCCTTGCTGGGCGGGCTTCTCCACTGCCCGCCTGCGGACCACGTGCTGCGGCAACAGCTTCGGGATCAAGCGGAGGCGCAGGGCCTCGAGACTTTGTATAAGAGACTGGAAGAACTGGATCCCGACTCCGCGAAAAAGATCCATGCCCACGACCGGGTGAGGATTCTTCGAGCCCTCGAAATCATTGAACTCACGAAAAGGCCGCTCTCCGCCCTGGTCCAGGGCCATGGCTTCCAGGATTCCGCTTTCCAAGCCCTCAAAATTTGTTTGCAAATGGACCGGAAGGAGCTTTATCATCGCATCGACGAGAGGAGTCTCCTCATGGTTGAAAAGGGCCTAGTCGAGGAGACGGAGAACCTCTTGGCCAGGGGATACTCTCCTGATCTGAAACCCATGAAGTCTTTGGGTTATAGGCATGCCGTGTGGCGCCTCGAAGGCCGTTATGATCGAGAGGAGATGGTGCGGCAGCTCCAGTTGGACACCAGGCGTTACGCCAAGCGGCAGTTGACCTGGTTCCGAGCCGATCCTTCCTTCACGTGGATAGACCCTCAGAGGAAAGAACATCTTGTTGACACGATTACATCTTTTCTTCACGACCCGTGAACGGCGTCCGGGGGTTCGCTTCGGAAGAAGGGTTTTCTTCTTCTTGATGCTCGGCACCGTTCTCCTCGGTGCGCAGAATTGGGTTTGTGCGGGGACCTACAGTCAGATTTTTGAGCAGGGAAGGGTGGACTGGACCAACGGGGTGGTGGAAGTCTGGGCCACAGGAAGGCCTCCGGCGCATGTTCAGACTCCGGCCCAAGGCCGGGCGCTGGCGGAGAGCGAGGCGGCGATCCTGGCGCGAAATGATCTGATCAGTCTCCTGCAATCCATTCGAATCGATTCCAAGAGCGTGGTCAAAGAGGCGATTGACCATCAGGGCGCAAGGGACGAACTCGTCGCTGCCATCGTGAAGGACTCCTACGTGGTCGAGAAGTCTGTTTCGTCCGATGGAAAAATCAGAGTGACCGTGGCGATCAAATTGAACGGCTCCTTTGCGGATCTGGTTCTTCCGAAAAGCATCATGACAATCAAGACGGTTGAGCAGTCCCAAAAAAAAGAAGAGTCCTTTACCGGGCTCATCATTGATTGCCGCGGAATCCCTCTGAGTCCTGCGCTGGTCCCTATGATCGTGGACGAAGACGGACAGGTGGTCTATGGAACGGCCTATGTCAGCCGGGACTATGCCCTGGAAGAGGGAATGGCTGCTTATGCCAGAGGGCTGGCCAAGGCCCGGGACAATCCAAGGGTCGGAGCCAAAGCGCTGATTGTGAAAGGCTTGAGAACCGTGAAGGCCCGGTCCTCGGACATCGTCATCAGCAACGCGGATGCAGGCAAGATCAAAGGGGCGGGGAGCAACATCAGTTTTCTTCACCGTGGCAAAGTGTTGTTTGTGATGGAGTAGAGCACGTGGCGAATCTTCTGAAAACCTGGCGATCTGTTAGAATGAAAAAAGCGGTGTTGAAAATTCTGAGTCTGATCTGTTGCATGGGGTTCTTTCTTGGCGGATGTGGACCCCGCTCCGGTTCGTACCCGGAGAGCATCTTGGGCACGCCTGAGCACTACGTGTTCAACGGCTTTGCCTTGCTCAGAATGGAGCGATCCGAGGATGCTCAGCGGGAGTTTGAGCAGGCGATCAGGCTCGATCCACAGTGTTCGGGCGCCTATAGGGGCATGGGGTGGATCGAAGGACGGAGAGGCGATCTCCCTGCAGCGTTGGCATCCATGACGCATGCCAAGGAGATTGCGAAGACAAACAAGGAAAAAGCTCTTGTGGAAGTGGGGTTCATGGGCCTTTACACCATGCAGAAGGGACCTGACTGGGTTCAGCGCGTGGAGCAGAGTTTCTGGGCCGCCTGTTCGCTCGAAGAGGATCTGCCGGAGGCCTATTTCGAGTTAGGCATGGCCTACAAGCAGGCTCATCGTTATGCGGATGCGGAAAAGGCATTCAGAAAGGTCATTTGGATCCACGGTTCCCTCCTTTCTGAGGCAAAAGAGGAATTGGAGTC
>CAZOLJ010000142.1:0-6541 GCA_964580575.1 uncultured Desulfobacteraceae bacterium | reverse complement strand
GATATGGGGATCCTTCACCGGCATGATGCACTCCTTGCGGCTGAAAAGGTTGCGCCGCATCCAGTCGGCCGAGCCGATGAAGAACTCGGGATTGCCCCCATTTTCAAAACGATAGATGCGTCCGTGTTCCAGGAAGCGGCCGATGGTACTGAAGACGCGGATGTTCTTGGACAGGCCGGAAACCCCCGCACGCAGGCAGCAAAGACCGCGAACATTGAGACTGATCGGCACGCCCGCCTGGCCGGTACGATAGAGTTCGCGGATAATGCGCGGATCCTGCAGCTGATTCATCTTGGCACGAATGCCGCAAGGGCGACCCTTCTGCTTATGCAGAATCTCGCGTCGAAACAACTTGGTGAAGCGCCTGAACATATTGTCGGGAGCAATAAGCAGTTTTTTGTAGCCGGGTGACTTTATGGCGCCTGTCAGCTCGTTGAACAAGGTCGCGACTTCGATCCCCAGTTCCGGATCACAGCTCAGAATGCCCAGGTCTTCGTAGATCCGGGCAGTGCCGGGGTGGTAGTTGCCCGTTCCCACATGGAAATAGTGGCGAATGCCGTCCTTCTCCGCGCGCACGACCAGGGCCGCTTTGACATGGGTCTTTAATCGTTCCATTCCATAAACGACATGCACCCCCGCCCGCTCCAGTCGCTTGCCCCATGACATATTGGACGCCTCATCGAAGCGCGCGGTGATCTCCACCAGCGCCGAGACCTGCTTTCCCCGCTGCGCTGCTTCCATGAGGGTCTGGAGAACCGGCGAATCGCTGTTGGTACGATAGACCGTCAGCTTGATCGCCAACACCTGCGGGTCAATGGCCGCACACTTCAGGAAATGAAGAGTAGAGCTGTCGAAGCTGTGGTAGGGATGGTGGAGCAGAATATCGCCGCGACGGATTTCATTGAATATCTCCGCTGGATGGTCAGTATCCAGGCGGCGCACTCTAGGGTGGCTTAAGGGCTCATGGGGCGGATCGCGCAGTTCCTGGTAACCGGTAACTTGGAATTTCATCAAATCAGCCAGACCCAGCAGCCCCTGTGTCGGTTCGAGATCCTTGATGTCCGCCTTAAGCTGCTTGGCAATCCAACGCTGAAGTTTTTCCGGCATTTCTTTGCTTACCTGGAGCCTCACGACGCCGGCAAACTTTCGGGCCGTCAGCTCGTTGGTCATCATGGCGATGATGGAGCCGGGTGTGAGATCGGTTTCCGGTCCTTGCAGGATGCCCCGCTCCCATGGGTCATCCTTGCCAATGCGGGTGACGCGGAAAAAATAACACTCGATGCCATGGGCCTTGTGAAATAAGAGTTTGAGGTTGGATGCGATCACCTGCTCTAAAGGAACAAAACCGGGATCCTTAGGCAGCGGTATCCAGCGCGGGAGGTTCGTCGGCACTTTGACCCGAACAAAACAGTTCTGTTTCTTCTTGGCCTCCTTGACGATCACCGCAAGGTTCAGTCCGAGGTTGGCTATGAATGGAAAGGGATGGGAAACGTCTACGGCAAGCGGTGTCAGGACAGGAGCCACGGATTTGCGGAAATACCGCTTCATTTGGGAAGACTGCTTTTTGTTGAGATCCTTGTAATTCAGGATTCTTATCCCGACTTTGGCCAAAGCCGGCAGCAGTTCATGATGAACGAGCCGCGAAACAAGGCGGCTCTGCTGATGCAGCTCCATTCGGCAGGCCCGCAGTTCCTCTTCCATACTCAGCCCACCGCGGGAGGGTTTGGCTTTTTTTATCCTGCGCTTGAGCCCACCCATGCGCTTCATGGCAAATTCATCATGAAGCATCCCCATGATGCCTGCAAACTTGATACGCTCAAGCAGGGGCAAGCCAGGATCCTCAACCAGCGCGAGAACGCGCCGGGCGAAACTGAGCCAGCTCAACTCTCGATTGATCAGGGCATCCGTTGAATCAAGCTTGATTCTTTTTGCTTTTGGAGCGATTTTCGTCCCCTTTTTCATAGACCCATCCTGGACGGCACCCATGCAGTTGAAAAAGTTGCCGGCCCGGGTTCCATCCCTCGCGTCATGCTTCCTGCACCTTATGACTGCTTTTTGTCCTCTGCACAGTGCACGTGGTTCTGTTCACGCGCTGGGGTCCCCCATTGCCTGATAGGGCGCCGGGCTGAAATAGAATTCAGCATACTAAAGCCCTGCAGCGATTAATGTCAACTCAGATTCCCTCTAGACTCATAAGGGAGAATTCCCCTATGCTCCTGGGCAGCATAAGCAAATTCTTATCCTCTGGGTATTGGACTTTGGTCCAATATCTTTTCTCTTTCGTTTGCTTAACACATATCACAGCTTCAGTGGTGGGTTCATCTAGGAGAAGCCTTTTGATGCACTGTCGCGGTGGAATGCGGTTTGGATTACCTGCGGGCAAGGGGAGCGTGAACGCCGCCGCATGTGCCTTAAAGGGGGATACGATCATCATTCGTAACCATACACTGAGATGGACATATCTGTTCAGGGCGCGGAGACTGTCGACATCGATGATGGTCATGTCCCTGACCGCGGGGATAAGTTGCATGGTCATGCTGTTCTGGGCAAGCACTCCTGTCCTGGCGCAAGAGGCTGTGTCCCAGAAGGATTTCTGGCCCCGATTCCGCTACGCTGTGGTGCACCAGTAAGAGGGGGCGAAGGATTATATTCACGACTTCCGCATCATCCTGAATTATGATTTCTCGTTGCTCTGATGCGCTTATTGATATAGTTTTACGGCGAACGACTCCTGATGAGTTCGGAAAAGTCGTCACCCCGGTTCCCGGCTTTCGCCGGGACAGGGTCACCGGGGTCCGGAAAATTCGTAGCGACTTGGAAACGCTGGATTCCGGCGCCTGCCCCGGACGTGATCCGGGGTTCGCCGGAATGACGGGAAAATGCTTTTTCCGGCTTTTTACCATGAAAATGCGCCCCCCCTCACCCTCGCCCTCTCCCCCCACGAGTGGGTGGAGGGGGGAATATTTTCACGCGCGGGGGCGACAAGATCTCAATGTCATGAGCGTTTACGAGGGCATCAAGAATAAAGGGATGAAAAACAGGTATGCATGTAGGAGGATAAGAGATGAAAGTGAAAACGGTATTAGTGGTTACAGTCGCCAGCGCCATCATGATGGGTTTCCTGTTTTCTGTTGCGCCTGTTTGGGCGGCGAAGAAGCAGGCTACGAAGGCGCAGAAGCAGGCCGAGATTCGCAAGACGGTGAACGAGACACTTAACCGCCTGTACAAGATGCAGCCTTCTTCAAAGGAAGCGATCGAGAAGGCGGCGGGATATGCGGTGTTCAGCAATTTCGGAATGAAGATCTTTTTTGCCGGCGGAGGCTCGGGCAAGGGAATTGCCGTCAACAATGCGACCAAGAAAGAAACCTTTATGAAGATGCTGGAAATCCAGGCCGGCCTGGGCATGGGGATAAAGAAATTCAGGCTTGTTTGGGTTTTTCAGACGGAAGAAGCGCTCAACAGCTTTATCAACTCGGGCTGGGAGCTGGGCTCGCAGGCGACCGCAGCAGCACAGTACGATGACAGGGGAGGCGGCGTGGCAGGCGCTGTTGCCATCTCGAAGGATATATGGCTGTATCAGCTCACCGACGACGGGCTGGCGGTGGAGTTCACGGCAAAGGGAACGAAGTATTACAAGGATGACGACTTGAATTGATTGGGCTTGTATTCACGGTGCGCAAGAGTCCCTCTGGCGGTCTGGGACCCCGGAGGCGCGAATCTAAAAATACGATGAGGACGGAGGGGGAAGAGCTATGAACAGGAGATCCGGATTGATCCTCGCCGGTATTCTAATCGTTGCCGTGGCTGTGGGATGCGCGGGGACCTATGGAAAAATGAGGGTGGTCGATAAGGGTGGAATGACCTTAGAGACCTTGACGAACAACTGGCAGAATTACGAGGTCTATTATTACGGGGATGGGAACAGGGCCGTTGCCGTGATTTTCGATCCAAAGACAGACGGAAAGACTCTTAAGATGGGACCCCGATGGGATCGAATGCCTGATCAGAGTACGCTGAACAAGATGATCGGCTATATCAAGCAGGAACCCTTCCGCGGGGTCTATGGTCCTAGGCTCTGGACGATTCTTGGGCCGGACGGTGCCACGTACGGGTATGTCTATACCGTGCTGACGGAGCTGCTCCTCGAAGTGGTGGATGAGAAAACGATGCTCGTGGTGACCGGGGACTAGGGTATGTTGAGGAATCAAAGAGCCCTGAAGAAATTGCTTAAGACAGCCCTCCCAAAAGGGGAAGAGTCGTTCTATGGCTGGCCTTTTTCTGTGTTTATTTCAAAGAGCTAGACTGTTACGATTCTCAAAGGATGTAGGCCGGGTGATCGGTTTGCGGGCTAAAGAAAACCCGGCGCAGGAAGGAGAAGAGAGGCATGAAGATGAAAAGACCGTTGCTCAAAACATTGGCTGTTTTTCTGGCACTCCTGCTGGGGGCCCCTCAAGGTCTCATCGCCCAGAGCGAGGGGGAGGACAAGCCCTTTAAGCAGGAAGAACTGGACCAGTTGCTGGCGCCCATTGCTCTGTATCCCGACTCCCTTCTGGCGCAGATCCTGATGGCCTCCACCTATCCTCTTGAGGTGGTGCAGGCGCAGCGCTGGGCCAAGGCCAACCAGAACCTCAAGGGAGATGTTCTGACAGCGGCTCTGGAGAAGCAGGACTGGGACCCGAGCGTCCGATCGCTGGTGAATTTTCCCCAGGTGCTGGACATGATGAGTGAGAAGCTGGAGTGGACCCAGAAGCTGGGGGATGCCTTTCTGGCCCAGCAGAAGGATGTGATGGATACGGTTCAGAAGCTGCGCACAAAAGCGTACGGGGAAGGGAACCTGAAGAGCACGGAGCAGCAGAAGGTTGGCGTGGAGCAGGAGACGAAGACCATCATCATCGAGCCGGCAAAGCCTGAGGTCATCTATGTCCCGACCTACAATCCCACAGTGGTCTATGGTGCCTGGCCGTACCCGGCGTATCCGCCCTACTACTACTACCCTCCCGGATACGTTCCCGGTGCAGGATTGTTCGCCCTTGGCGCAGGGGTGGCTTTGGGGGCTGCCTGGGGCTATGCGTGGGGAGGCTGCGGATGGGGGCGCGGTGAAGTCGATGTGGACGTGAACCGGAACACGAACATCAACAACAATATTGACCGAAGCAAGCACCAGAACAAGGTATCGACCGGGGATAGAGGAAAGGGCTCGTTCAAACACAATCCGGAGAACCGCAAGGGCGTCGCTTACAGGGACCAGAAAACGGCTCAGCAGCACGGCAGGGAAGGATCGCGGGATGCGGCCCAGTCACGGGATTCCTACCGGGGCCGGGACGGCGGGGGAAGACAGGATGCCTCCATGGGCACGTCAGACCGGTCCCGGGGTGGCCAGCAAATGGATCGGGGTGGTGCTTCGGCGGGTCAGATGGACCGAGGAGGAAGCGCTCTCAGCGGCATGGACCGGGGTGGGGGCGCGACCAGGGAAGCGAGTAACCGAGGAAATCAAAGCATGTCCTCTTCGCGTGGCCGCGGGGGCGGCGGAAGCAGTGTGAGTAGCGGTCGCCGCGGTACCAGCGGAAGCATCGTGACCCGCGGTGGCGGTGGAGGCGGAGGCGGTCGAGGTGGCGGCGGCGGCCGCAGGTAACCGACCCGGAACCACTCACCCACTTTCGAAGGGAGGAAAAAGCCATGGGGCTATATACCGGTACAGAGAAAAGAGATTCATGGTTCAAACGTTTCGGGGCGCTCGTCATGGCCGCCTCGTTCATTGCCCTGTTGATCTTCGGCTCGGCCTACGCGGAGACCGTGAAACAGCGAACCTTTGCTTCCCCTGAAGAGGCGGTCAAGGCCTTGGTGGAGGCTTTGAAATCAAATGACGCGAAGGCCGTGGAGGCGATTTTCGGGCCCGGGAGCAGAGACATTCTATTGTCCGGAGATCCGGTTGCGGACAAAGCGGTGGTGGAGAAGTTTCTCAACCGTTATGAAGAGAGGAACAGGTTGGAGGTGACCGGGACCAGGGCGAATCTCAATGTTGGAAAGGACGATTGGCCGTTTGCCATTCCAATCGTCAAGAAGGATAGCCTTTGGCGCTTTGACATCAAAGCGGGCAGGGAGGAAATTCAGGCGAGAAGGATCGGCCAGAATGAGCTGAGTGCCATCCAGGTGTCCCTGGCCTACGTGGATGCCCAGCGGGAATATGTGTCCAAGGACCGCGATGGCGACGGTCTCATGGAATATGCCCAGAAATTCGCAAGCGACAAGGGGAAGAAGAACGGTTTGTACTGGAAAGTGGCGGAGGGCGAGGAGCAGAGCCCTCTGGGTCCTTTTGCCGCGGCGGCGCAGAAACAGGGCTACAGCAAAAAGGGACAGAAACCGGAGCCCTTTCACGGCTATTACTATCGCATTCTAACGGGACAAGGAAAGAACGCGCCGGGCGGTGCCTATGACTATTTGGTGAAGGGAAATATGATCGGAGGATTCGCTCTCGTGGCTTATCCGGCCAAGTATGGGGCATCGGGCGTCATGACCTTTATCGTGAATCACGATGGAGTGG
>CAZOLJ010000141.1:0-6748 GCA_964580575.1 uncultured Desulfobacteraceae bacterium | reverse complement strand
GCATTGGCTTGCCGTTGAATGAGATGATGGCTCTTGTTCCGATTTTGACCGCCGCTTAGACTGAGACACCATCAGCCGGCCTCTTCCTTTTCTGCCTATGCTGCTCTTCCAGCCATGATTCATACAGATGGTCTTCCCAGTCGAAGGGCTCGATTTCCTCTTGAAAGGGTATGTGTTCATCAACGACCACTTCTTCAGTCTTCATACTGTCACCTCCCGGTTGGATCTTCTTCTGAGACCAACCACGTGCAGGGGTTGGGCTCAGGCATTGAGGGCTCGCTGAGAGGGGGTAAGAGCGTGACCTTGAATTCACCAAGGGTGGCGATAAAGAACAGGAGGCGTGAAATGGCGAAGAGGTCGAAACGATCCCTCACACCAGAGGAAGTTGCCGAGCAGTCCAGGAGAGCGTGGAAAGCGGTCACTGTTCCCCAGGCAGACGTGAGTCCCGGCGATACTCGTTGTCGCAACTATTGTGTTGTGGTATCCCGTCGCGCATAAATAGATCCGCCAGACTGCCGTGCACTCCATTGCTGGTCATGCGAGCCTATTCAATAGTCGCTATAGCCTCCATCATGTCTTTGAACTGTGGATTGGCCTTTTCCAGCGGCTCGTCACCCTCACTAGCATCGGTCGCATAAATAGGATCCTATCACGCTCCGTGTTTTCTCAGAAACACACGGAGCGGGACATCTGCGCTTCCCAAACCCAGGGACTTGATATATCCTCCCCCCTATGTGAGCAGCTGTGCCGGGGATCAGGGCAGGCCCATCACGAGCGCGAGGATACAAACCCCAGTTAATGTAAGGAGCATAAGAAGGTGGATTATTCTGAACTTCTGAAGAAAAGAAGGGCGGTCAGGGACTATGAGGACAAAGACGTGCCTTTGGATACCCTGATGCAGATCATTAACGAGAGCTGCCTTGCGCCAAGCTCATCAAACAGACAGCCGTGGCACTTCATTATCATCACGAATAAGGAGATCATTAAACGGCTTTCGGATGAAAGCAAGCGCAACCTTCTGCAGGATCTCGAGCGAAATCCCGGTTCTCCGAGCAGCAATTACGAGGCTGTTCTGCGAGGTGAGCACTTCAATGTTTTCTACAATGCGCCGTGCCTGGTGTTTATTGTGGGTCCGAAGGATCTGCTGTCTATCCAAGTAGACTGTGCGCTCGCCGCGAGCTATTTTATGTTCTCGGCATGCGACAGAGGGCTTGCTACTTGCTGGATCGGCTTGGGCAGGTTTATCAAGGACAAGGAGCTATTGAATCTCATTGGGATGCCTGAGGGCGACCAGATTGTGGCGCCGATCATCATCGGGTACCCAAAGGAAGTTCCTGATGTACCCGACAGGATGGGCCCGCAAGTATTGAAGATTGTCTCGTGACATGGACATGCTTCCATACTTATTCATTTCTCTGTCGAAACATGGCTGGGGGCTATTTGAGGACAACCGAGGGGTAGCTTTTTTCATGAGTAGAAAGGAGGAGAGGGTATGAACAAAGGGGATCTGGTGAATGAGGTGGCAAAGGTGGTCTGAACGAAAAAAGAGGCGCAGGCGGCTGTGGATTGTGTTCTAGATTCCATCACAAAAACACTAAAGAAGAAGGGGCAGGTAGCTATAGCTGGGTTTGGCACGTTCAGGGTGGCCAAAAGAAAAGCTAGGACGGGCAGAAATCCGCAAACGGGTGCGGAGATCAAGATAGCGGCAAAGAGCGTTCCGAAATTCACTGCGGGAAAGGCCTTGAAGGACGCGGTGGACTAAATCCGCCTGAGAGTCGCTCACTTTAAGCCCTTGACAGGAAGAGTTCTGGCCTGGCAGGGGCTTTCTGTTTGCTTGCGGTTCGAGCAGTAGAATAGACGAGCTTTTAAAGCATCCAAAGGCCTGCTGCAGCTCCGACCACTCAACCTGTTCCGCTGGAACCCATCCGGGGTGGCAAAAACAGTCAACCGTAACTTTGTATGAAACTCGTGTCTTCTTGACCTGCCCCCTAAAAAACTGGTCCAGATTTTGTAACGGTTTCATGCCATAATCTGGGCCATAAATGAAGGAGGTAGGCATGAATCGAAAGGAGTTTAGCAGAGGGAAGATTATTGGCAAGCTGCACACGGCAGGAGTTTTTTGGGCCCAGGGAAGAAGGTAAAAGAGGTTCTCCTCAACGGAACTTGGTTCCTTTCTATCGGTTGCCTTTCAGCTCCTGACCCCCTAATTGATAAAAGGCTTCGTCTTGCCTCACATAACCATAGTTCTCTCTGATCAGTTGCTCAATATGGGCGCTATCGTCGTTCAACCAACTAATCTCCTCAATCAACTTAGCATTTTCTTCCATCAAAACGCCTACTTCTTGGACCTTAGCATCATACTCCTTCTTAACGTGATAGAGCGGGACAAGGCCTTTAACGACAAAACCAGCAAATGAACAAGTTGCTGCCAACGCACTGACACCAATGATGAGTTTCCCCATAAGCCCGCTCAAAACAAAAAGCCCCCTTAGAGCCTACGACATTCTAGGTCTCTATAATAATTATAGAATATTGGCTACCAGTTGGCAAGACATTGCTATGCTATGGAGGTGTGGGGGCGAGTTCAAATACGCCAAAAGTTTGACCTTCAGAGATATCTTCCCCCAATCTATCCAGGTACCGGGAATTCCGCCCGGCAGCCGGTGACTTCCTTTGCCGTGAGAAGCCTGAATTCAGTCGCCTGCTTCAGTGCCTCAGGCCACCAGCCGTCGAGGGGCCTGAAATAGACCTCGCTCCCGCGGATGTCATACTGGAATTCGGCCAGATCTCTGTGTCTTCCGATGTCCGCAATCACGAAGTCACCGGCACAGATGAGGGCCCCCCGCCGCTTCCTGGCTTTGATTTCCTGCACGGTAAGCTGGTGCTTTTCGGCTAAATCGCTGACTCGCTCCCGATTCAGTGCCAGGAGGATCTGGGGATCAGCTGCGTCTATTGTATGCGCTTTGGCGACCTCAATCACCGCTTTCACCGATTTATCGCAGTTTAGAAGGTCACGGCCGAGCGAGGTGGGGTATCCGTCCCAGTGCGTGGCAAGCATCAGCTTGCCGTTGAATGAGATGACAGCTCTTGTTCCGATGTTGACCACCTCCGGGAATTAAGCCCCAGCTTCAGCAAGCCTTGTTCTCTCTTTTCCCGCTTCTCTTCCAGCCATGCCTCGTACAGATGGTCTTCGCAGTCGAAGGGCTCGATTCCCCCCTTCGTAAGCATTTTCTCATCTATAACCGCTTCTTCTTCAGGCTCCATGTTCCCCCCTCCGGGTCGTGTCCGTTTCTGAGACCAACCACGTGCAGGGGTTGGTCTCAGGACTTCAGGCTTTGCCTGATGAGCGGTAGATGAGCGGGCACGAAACCAGTGAGGGCTTTTGGCCTAGATTGAGGGCTTTAGGAAGACGCATGGGAAGGGCCTTGCACCGGAAGTTTAATATAGATGCGCTCCTTTCGTCCCTGGCAAAATGTCAGTCCTGGACGTATTACGGCACGAGTATGTGCACGGCAAGGTTGTCGATAAATACAAGCTCAGCAATGGCAACCTCGGCCTGATCGTGGAAGATGCCGCCACCCGAAGGCGATACCATGTCGAGTTCAGGGATGGGTATAAGGGGCCGTCGAGCGATAACCTCTTCGGCCTGCTGAAGGAGCCCTTTGCTGGCAAAACCGAATATCTCGACAAGCTGGTCAGCGAAGGTGACAGCATCGACCTTACACTCAGTTACTCGAAAGACCCGTTCAGGGAGGCGTATTATGTCCACTCGGTTTCAAGGGCAGAGCCGAGGCGAGGGGCCTATCGGAGCCCTACCAAACTGATTGAGTTGCCCTGCCGGCATGGCAGAGTAGGAATGTACTGAAGGCGCTGGGGATATCGCAATGCCTTGAAACTTCATGTGAAATTCAAAAGCATCTGGGACTGCACAGAACCCTTGATACCGTTCTATGCCACAACCCCACATCCCCTGGGGTTCTATCCAAATAAGACAAAAAACTTCTTGACATTTTATAAGTGTTCGCCCACCATTTTCTTAACTATATCCAATCCAATCAGGTTCACTGAAACTCTCTTACCGAGGACGCTATGACGTGGACCTATCTGAAAATGCCCCACCGTTGCCTCCCTAGGGCTGCAGCCTGAGGGGAGGCGCATAAGATTCCTAACATTTTTGGATAAAGCCAAACCCATGAGAGATGGGCACGGGAAGGCACGAGATTCAGTTACATCGTTGACACCACTCCAATACTGAATTCTGTATAGGCCGACTTCAAAGAGGGGAGTCTCTATCACATCATAAGGATTGCATAATGGGATTTACGAGGTGGAGCTCATGCCTTATGGATTAGCCGATTGAAAGGGGGTGAGGCCAACTCAAAAGTTAACGAATGACTGCTCGCAGTTCTACTTCGAACTGCGAGTGTGTGACGCAGAATGGAGCAACTGCCGTAATACATTTAGTCACAAGAACCCCGCATCAAGGAGATAGGACTATGCCCGAAAAATACTCAGGGATAGACGTCAAGAAGCTGAAGCACTTGGCTCAGTTCAAGATCGACTATGAACGAGTTCACGTGCTGGAATACGTCAACAGAGAAGAAACTCCTCCGCAGAGTTTCGCGGTTTACCGCAAGAGCGTCGTACCGCTCGCTTTGACGACCGAAGAACAGGCCCGGCCGACCTTCCCGACTGACCTCCGCTACCTGCAGGCTTACTCGGCGCTGCAATTTCCCAGAGGGAAGATGCTGATACTGGTCAACTATGACCTCTATCCGCAGGTCAAGTCGGCGCTCGACCAATACGTCATGGACGTTGCCTATGAGGGCTTCTTCGCAGTCGTGTATCGAGTGCGCGGCGGCACCCCATCTGAGCTCCGGGAGTTCATCAAGAGCAAACGACCCATCGTGGGCGCGCTCATGGTCGGGAATCTGCCAGTCGCTTGGTTCGAGATGAGCGACGATTTCCATGGCGCGGCTGAATTCCCGTGCGACCTGTACTTCATGGACCTGGACGGCACATGGAAAGACCCAGACCATGATGGAAAGTTCTCTGAGCACCCGACCGGCGTGACGCCCGAGATCTGGGTCGGACGCCTCTGGACTCCGACCAGTCAGGGCAATGACAAGGACCTCATCAACAACTACTTCGCCCGCAACCACTCGTTCCGCAAGGGCCGGTTGGGCTACTGCAATCGTGCCCTCGCCTATGTCGACGATGACTGGACCGGTTTCGGCGACTGCGCGTTGGACATGATGTTCCCGGCACCGAATGTCGAGACCATCACTGACCCCGCTACGACCGATGGCGACCGCTACAAGGTCGAGGTCAACGAGCAGCGTGCCTGGGCTCAGATCTGCTCACACTCGAATCCTTCACTGCACTCGTTCAAGGTCCCGGGCGCGCCAACAGAAACCGTGCCGTTCACGTACCTCAAGAGCACCAACCCGCCGAACGCCTATTTCTACAACCTCTTCGCCTGCAGCAGCGCTCTGTTCACTACTCCGGACTACATGGCGGGTTGGTACATCTTCGACATGCCGGGTGGGCTTACGTGCTACGGCATGTCGGCCGTGGGCAGCACCAAGTCAGGCTCGATGCTGGCGTTCGAGAACTTCTATGGCCCGATGGGAAGCGGCAGGCTGCTTGGTGACGCATATGTAGCCTGGTGGAGGGCTCTCGGCAGCTCGCACGAACTGAACGAGCGTCAGTGGCACTACGGTATGGTGCTGCTCGGCGACCCGACCATCAACTGGTGGAGCGGCGTCGTGCCAGGGCTCGTCCTGCCCGCGGAGGGCGCAACGTTCAGCAACTTCCCGCGTGTGACCAACTTCCGCTGGAATCCGACTGTGCTGAGCAACGCCACGGTGTCATACGATATCGAGATTGACGCATTCGGGGCGCGCGCCGCTGGCAAGTGGGCGGCGGAGGTTGGACAGCGCTGGCTGGTTGCTGGGCCGCTCACCGCGACAAATTACCAGCACGTCTTCGTGGGTGCCCAGCGGGGTCGCTGGCGCGTGCGTGCGCGCGTCGGCGCCTTGCTCTGCCCCTGGACCGACTGGCGCTACTTCAGGTACACCGTCTGACCTGACCTTGACCGGAGTTGTCGTCAGCAGGGTCTGGTCGCAGCCGCAGCGCCCCCGCGCCGAACGCACGTTGGAAGCGGGGGCGCTTGACATACAGGCTTCGAACTGCCCTTCGCATTGACACGTCGAGCCGATTGAAAGGACCTCTGACCAATGGACCAAAATCAAGACAGCTCCACAAGAGTTGAGGGCGAATACTCAGTTGTGCCAAATCCCTGCACGACCGTACCTTGCCTTCCCGGCATGGTCTACGCCGTGTCCACCGCCGACGCGTGCTACGTTCTATCGAGGGCCGGGCACTGGCTTGCTGAAAGCTGCCGATGGGGCGATTTCATGCCGGAGCTGGGAGACCAGATAGTCGTCAGCGGCCACGTCACCAGGAAGAGCGACCTGCGGGGCGACATGTTCCTCGAGATTGAGGTCGAATCACTGACTCGCAAGGACTAGAAAGTTCCGGGGACATACCCAAAGCAGCAAAGAAACCCACAATAAAGGCCAACCAGGGAAGGAGCGGCCCTGAACTCATCATGGCGCTCATCAAGGCAAGGAAGAACGGAATAGATACGGCTTCGCTCAGAGCTAGGACAGGTTTTAGCGGCCAGAAGGTGCGCAGCATTGTTTGGGAATTATCCAAGAAGAGCAAGATCAAGAGGGTCGCTAAG
>CAZOLJ010000140.1:0-6861 GCA_964580575.1 uncultured Desulfobacteraceae bacterium | reverse complement strand
AAAAAGATTTCCGCTGCTTGAAACCAAACCATGCCCCCTCATATGACCGCGCTGCAATACCATCTTGTTCTGACACCGGTTGGCCGCCTTCGGCTCAGAGAAGAGGATCCCGATGAAACCCCGCCACCTGCGGCGTGGATGCGCAAAGTCGCGGATGCCTTCTCGTCCTGCCAGGCGGCCGGCCTCTTTGCCCTGGCCGCCGCAAATCCCGGCGTCCCCCTATCCCCTTCCCTCTCCTGCCGAGCTCAGCACCTTGAGAGAAGCTGCACCCCCCATGTTGGGCGGAGAGCATTTGAACACCGAACTCCTCCATCGTTTCTGGATCGATCTGGATGATTGGGTACGAAAACAGATCTCTTCGTCGGCTTCGGGGCTTTCCGGGTGGCTAAAGAAATTAGCTTCGGCCTGGCAGCAGGTAGGACGCGTTTTCATCTTGCAGAAAACAAGAACGACGGTTCTTGGTATGAGCTGATTCAATGATAACTGTTGCATCTCTTGCGACAACTGCTGGAGAATTAGTGCCATGAGTGAATACCAGTATTACGAGTTTCTTGCCATTGACAGGCCGCTGACGGCGGAGGAGATATCGGTCCTGCGTGCGCTTTCAACCCGAGCCCATATCACGCCTGTCAGCTTTACAAACCATTACGAGTGGGGCGATTTCAAAGGCAAGCCCGATAAGCTGATGGAGCTTTTTTTCGACGCCCATGTGTACGTGGCCAACTGGATGACCGCCGTTTTCAAGGTTCGTGTGCCCATCGAGACCATACCAGAAAACACAGCAAAGGCGATGGCAGCGCCCTACGTGCTTGATTTCAAAGCAACGAAAACCGATTGGATCATCACCTGGAGCCTGAACGAGTCCGAGAACTATGACCGTTTCGGCATGGAGAACGGACACGGCTGGATGGCGCGCCTTGCCCCTGTGCGGGACGAGATATTGAGCGGGGATATGCGCAGTCTTTATATCGGATGGCTTTCGGCCGTAACCGGGGAAATGATCGATGACGACGAGATAGAACCCATGTCCATGGAAGGGTTGGGGCGCCTAACGGCGGCCCAAAAGGCGCTTGCCGAATTTCTGGAGGTGGACGAAGACTTGCTGGCAGGCACTGGCGTTGGAAGCCCAGCCCCACAGGATCAAGAGCCCTTGCAAGAGCAGACGGATGCCTGGCTTGATGGCTTGCCGCAGGATGAAGTGACGGCACTCATGAAACTCCTTCTGGCCGGCAAGGGACAGCAGGCTGAGAGAGCGCTCAAGAATTGTTTTGCGGCATGGCGGCGGGGCCTTCAGGCTGCCAAGATCGATGTGCCCCGACGTACTGTAGGAGAGCTCCGGAAGCATGCGGAGGCGGCCGAAAGGATACGCCTTGAGCAGGAAAAACGTGAACAGGAGAGGCGTGAGACCAAGCGGCGCAAGGAGCGTGAGGCCTATCTCAGGAACCTTTCCACGGATCTTCCCAAAATGTGGAAGTCTGTCCAGCAGTTGGTGGAAAGGGGGTCTAGCACGGCCTACAGAGATGCCTGTCGTCTGCTTGTTGACCTTGCGGAAGCCTATTCTGTTCATGAAAGTCGGGGGATCTTCGAGCAGGAGCTAGGAGGATTCATGGCAGGCCATTTGCGCCGTAAGGCTCTCATTAAACGCTTGGTGAAAGCAGGAATATGGAATGAAAAATGAGGGAAGTGGCAAAACAGCATACCCAGGATATAAGCAAATGAGGCGAAAAAGACAGAATGACAAAGACACAACCGATTTGGATGACTTGATCGAAGAGATCATCGTCGATGCATACGGTGAGGACGAGCAACTTTCAGCTTCTTGCCAAGTCATCGAGGATGAAGTTCCGCTGCCGGCCGACGGGTTCGTCATCGGTGAGCCCGTGTCGGTGATAAAGATCGATTACGACGGAAATGAGCGCCGAGGCCTGACGGCAAAATGCCGACGAGAGGACGGCTCTAAACACATCATCGCAGCGTCGGAGGTCGTGTTCCCAAAAGGCCCGACCGTCGCACGCTATCTGGCCGCTTACCGCAAATGGCTCGGCCTTAACCCTTATCCTTCAATCGGCTCAACCCCTTCACGTCGAAAACGGATTAAGCCTGTGGCGTCCGGGTCGTTTTGAGGAGGCCGGACGCATATTCGACCGGATGCTTTGGCTCAACTCTCCCGACAATCAAGGGATCAGGGTGCTCGTCGCATGTCTAGCCACTCAAACTGATTTACAAAAGATTGAGTTTGGCTATAATTGATCCACATTTCGTTATTCCTTTTCAGATGTACCATCAGACAGGAATCCGAATGGTCCTATCCATCGACAAACCCAAGCTCGACAACCTAGCCAATGAGATCTGGAAATCCGCCGAGCGCTTGCGCGGCAAGTTCAAGGCCTATGAGTACCAAAATGTCGTTTTGCCCGTCATCGTGATCCGCCGTCTCGAGTGCGTGATCATCAAGTGGCGGGAGGAGAAGGCCGCCGAGGTTCTGGCCAAGCGACCGAAGCTTACTGAAAAGGAACTTGCCAAGCCTGTGAAAGGCCTGGAGACAAGCACCGCACCTTTCTCCAACAAGTCGGACTGGACCCTGCGCAAGGTCTACGAAGAAGATCACACCCTGTTAGAGGAAAACTTCCGCGCTTACATCAACGGCTTCTCGAAAAATGTGGACGACATCATCGAGCATTTCAACTATCGGGCTACCATCGGCCAGATGGTCAAGAATAACCGCCTGGCGCCGATCCTCAACCAGTACAAGGAACTTGAACTCGGCCCGGATGTGCTCTCACCCCTGGAGATGGGCTATATTTACGAAGAACTTCTGAGGCGTTTTTCAGAACAGAGCGGCGAAGAAGCCGGAGAGCACTTCACACCGCGGGAGGTCATCCGCTTGATGGTCGAACTGCTGGACATCCCAATCCCCGACCGTCACGTTTCAATCTACGACCCAGCCTGCGGAACCGGCGGAATGCTGTCGGTGGCCAAGGAGCATCTCCTTGATCGGGCCGGAACACCTAACGAACAGGCCAATGTGGAGAAGTTCGTCACGGTTCATGGGCAGGAGATGTCGCCCACCAACTACGCCATCTGCCAGGCCGATCTGCTGATCAAGGATGACCGGCAGGCCAGGGTGCACCTGGGCAACTCGCTGATCCCCCACGATCCCCACAGCCGGGAACCGGGTGACCAGCTGCCGGAAACCAAGTTCCGTTTTGATTTCATGCTTTCAAATCCGCCCTTCGGCGTCACCTGGGGCGGCAAGGACGGGTATGAGGCCGAGGCGCGCAAGCTGAAAACAACCCGCTACCGGGCCGGGATGCCGCGGGTCAACGACGGCGCATTGCTCTTCTTGCAAACCATGCTGGCCAAGATGAAAGAACCTGGTAAGGGCGCCAGCCGTATCGCCATCATCTTCAACGGCTCGCCACTATCAAACGGCGATTGCGGCTCCGGTGAAAGCGAGATCCGCCGTTGGATCTTGGAGAACGACTGGCTCGACGCTATTGTCATGCTGCCGGACCAGCTTTTCTACAACACCGGTATTTTCACCTACATCTGGCTGCTGCGCAACGACAAGCCCGCATCCCATAAGGAGCGGGTGATGCTGATCGACGCCCGCCGGCAGTACGAAAAGGAGCCCAAGGCCTTCGGTAACAAACGTAACCACATCACCGATGCGCACCGGGCCTGGATCGAAGAGCGATACCGGAAAGGGTGGAGCAAAGGCTACGCTGATGAATGCGTGAAGATCTTCCGACGCTCGGATTTTGCCTACCACAAGGTGAGCGTGGTCTTCTGGCAGCTGGATGAGCATGACCAGCCGGCGACCATCACCGAGCCCCACGAGAAAGCATTCACTGCGGCGAATCTGAAAAAGGAGCAGGAATTCTACGAGAGCGATCTGACTTTCCGCGTGCGCATGAATGTCAGCGGAAGCGAGAAGTCGGCGACCCTCACCCTCGGCCCCAGGGACAATGCCGCCAAGAAGTTCAAGTCCCTGATGGAAGACAACCCAGAGGTGCTCGCCGTGGAGTGGACCCACCGCCACTATGTGAAGGACGATGAGTATATCCCCTACGGCGAGGATATCGAGGCCTTTCTCAAACGCGAGATCGCCAAACCCATCATCCGCTGGGAAGACAGCCCCCAGCTCGGCTACGAGATCCTGCCCAACAAGTATTTCTACCGCTACCAGCCGCCTAGTCCGGCCGACGAGTTGCTGTCCGAGTTCTGGCGGCTGGAAAAGGAGGCCGAAGCGTTGTTGAAAGGACTGGCCCAATGAAAAACGATCCGGCTGTTATGGCCAACCCGGAGTACCGCAAGTTTATCCAGGAGCTCAAGGCGCGAGTCACTGCGGCCCGCATCTCGGCGGCGCGCCATGTGAACCGCGACCTGATTCTGCTCTACTGGGACATCGGGCGAGGCATCGTGGAGAAGCAGCAGATACTCGGATGGGGCGATTCGGTGGTGGAAATGGTGGCGGCGGATTTGCGCCGGGCGTTTCCAGAAATGCGAGGTTTTTCACCTGACAGCGTCTGGAGAATGAGACAGTTTTACTCTGAATACGCTGATGCATCTTTTCTGGAACAAGCTGTTCCAGAAATGGAAAGACGAGAGGGAAAACATCTGGAACGGCCTGTTCCAGAAAAAGCTGGGGAGGAATTTCTCTCACAGTTTGTGCGAGAAATGCTTGCCCCCATCCCGTGGGGGCATCATGTCGAGTTGCTCAAAAAGATCAAGGACCCCGGAGCCCGGCTCTGGTATCTTCAGGCGACGGCCCGTTTCGGTTGGTCGCGCAATGTCCTGCTCAACCAGATCAAAGCCGGAGCCTACGAACGTGCGGTGACGGAGAAGAAGACCCACAACTTCGAGCTTGCTCTTCCCGAGCACCTGGCCGAGCAGGCCGACGAGATGGTCAAGAGTTCATACTGCTTGGAATTTCTCGGCATTAAGAGGGAAGTAAAGGAGCGGGAGCTGGAAGACCGTTTAATCGAGCAGCTTCAGAATTTCATATTGGAGCTCGGCTACGGCTTTTGCTTCATCGGCCGCCAGTACCGGCTCACCCTTGGCCATAAGGAATATTTCATCGACCTGCTTTTCTATCACCGTTTCCTTAAGGCCCTGGTCGCCTTTGAGCTGAAGGTGGGGCCCTTTGAGCCCGAATACGCCGGCAAGATGGATTTTTATCTAAACCTGCTCAACGACAAAGAACGCTCCCCCGATGATCAGCTCTCCATCGGCGTCATCCTCTGCGCCGAGAAGGACGATATCGAGGTAGAATACGCCTTGCGCACCAAGGCCAACCCCATCGGCGTGGCAACCTATGAGCTTCAATCCAAATTGCCCCCCGCAATGAGAGGGAAACTGCCCTCCGCCCGACAGCTCCGCGCCGTTGTCCGCAGTGTGTTACCGGAAAGGAAGGGGGAGGGAGTGGGCAAGTGAATTTCACCGCTGAAAGAGACTCATTGACACCCTCGATAGACTCCTTGCCGGAAGACTGGCATCGCACACGAATCGACAATGTTGCAGACGTCATCTTCAGCAATGTAGACAAGCATACGATTGACGACGAAGAGCCAGTACGCCTCTGTAATTATCTTGACGTTTACAAGAACGGCCGCATCACCCAAGAGCTTGAATTCATGGAAGCGTCCGCAGAAAAGCGGGAGATCA
The DNA here is from genome assembly GCA_964580575.1 of uncultured Desulfobacteraceae bacterium. Classification (GTDB taxonomy): domain Bacteria; phylum Desulfobacterota; class DSM-4660; order Desulfatiglandales; family HGW-15; genus CAVPDE01. The sequence continues at coordinate 1,194 of CAZOLJ010000140.1, read as the reverse complement.
AGAAGTTTCAAGTTCAACGGGGTGACGTGCTCTCCACCAAGGACTCGGAGACTCCTGATGACATAGCGATTTCCGCCTTGGTGGAGGATGATTTGCCAGGTGTTTTGTGCGGCTACCATTTGGCTTTAATGAGACCACGCTCCAAGAACTTGTGCGGTCCATACCTCGCCTGGGTTCACTCAAGTAAGCAGTTCCGCGCACAGTATGAGGCAAGAGCAGTTGGCGTCACACGATTCGGACTACCACAATACGCATTCAGGGCCGCCCGCCTCCAACCATCCCCGGCCGACATCGAGATCACGAAACACATCAAAGCCGCCGGAGTGGTTGCGGGTATTTCGCTTCTGGATCACATTATCTTTAATCGAACTGCCTACTTCAGCTTCCTGGAGGCGGGGAAATTGTAACTCGCGGCGACCTCTGACAACCACTGCCCAAACAGTTGAAAACCTGGCCGTTTCATGCCGTTCAAAATAAGGACAAGGGAGCTTTAAATGCCAAGGAATACAAAGAAGAAAAATCAAGACTTGTTGACGCGGCTGGTTTCGGCGACTGAAAAGGATGTGCTGGCAGGACTTGTCCTGGATCTTGCCGGAAAGGAGCCGGAGGTTCGCCGAAGCTGCTTTGAATATCTTAAGAAGCACGTTGCTCTGCCAGAGGATGAACAAGGGAAGGCGGAAGGCGAAGCGGTGATGGCTTTGTGGATGGAGCTTGAGCCGGACTTGTCTGACCTCGACGAGTACGGAGGAGGAGATCGCCGAACCGAGGATTACGTGGATACCCTTCTCTATGAGCTGGCAGAGAAACTCAAGAAGGAAAAGGTCCCCCGCGATTACCGCAGGCACCTCCTCGATGAGGTGATGCCTTATGTCGAGAGGGGCAACGCCGGCATGGATGATATGCTTAATGAGATAGCCTATGGAACCTGTCGTGATAAAGACGATTGGCGCTATCTTGCCGAATGTTTCGAAACCATGGGTAAAGACTGGGCGCAAATCCAGGCCCTCAGGATCTACCGGCGCATCGGCGACCATGAAGATTATCTGAGGCTTCGATCCCTCAACATGAAGTACGGCGGGGACTTCCACGACCTAGCCACCTTTTACTGGGAAAGAGGAGAGAAACAGAAGGCAATCCAAGTGGCAAAAGAAGGTCTCGAGAAGGGAGAGGGCAGGATGGACGAACTGCGCTCTT
>CAZOLJ010000139.1:0-7033 GCA_964580575.1 uncultured Desulfobacteraceae bacterium | reverse complement strand
CTGGAATCTCCACCTGACCCATATCCGGGTCATCCCGAACTCGGTATTCAATCTTGTCCCCATAGTTCTGGCGCAACACCAGCCGTTTCATCCCGTCCTGTTTCAGCTCTATGGACAGTTCCTTTGAGTTCACGAACTGCCTTCAACCGCTCCAGGAAGTCCTTGTCCTTAAGCGTGAGCTTCATTTGACAGCCTCTGTACCCAGATGTCGTCACCCTCCTGGATGAGATCAACCACCCGGTCGTTCTGCATGAACACCAAGGTTATGAACCGCCATGCCCTATCCCGGAGGCTTTCCTCGCTCATAGGAGGGATTCCTGAAAAGCTTACCGCGCTCCAGCCAAGACTGGCCAAGATGTGGTCCCTGTACTGCGCCATACTGAACTCCTCTTTTGGTTCAAAACGGCATGGATCATCCTCAGGGCCTTGCTGGACAAATAGATCCAAGTCTTCCAAAAGCCCATGGATTGACTCAAGGTCTGGTTCCACCAGCAGCGGCAAAGTGCCTGACCTAGCCTCCAGGAGAAGCTGTCTGATTTGCTCCCTCCTCTGTTTCCCTCTTGCGCGTGACTCCCTCATCATCTCTCTGAAATAGGCACTGTCGAATAACCTCTCATCGAATATGAATCTTGAAGGAACCACTCGGTAGCATTTTGAGCAAGCATAGTGAAAGGTTCTGCGATCTAGCCTCGCGCCGCAGCAGGCGCTTCTTTGAAAGGCTATCGTGGGGTCAAATATCCTTCCGCAAGAGCATGAGCACCGGCTTTGCCAGATCATTTCCAGCCCCCCACCACACTCGGGGCACGGATAGGGTGACAGCACTGCCTCAAAATAGTAGGCCCTGACACGCTCCTTGAAATTCGTCATTAGGAGGATGGCCTGTTTTTGTCAAATCCAGAATGTGGGCGGAAAACGGGAGGTATTTGGGCTGTGTCTTGGAGCTAGCCGGGTGAGGGCCATATCCATTCATGGAAACGTGAGGAAGCTTCGGCTTCAGATACCTTCTCAGACCCGCAGGGTATCAGACGGATTCAAAAACCTGAGACATGTCTGACCGACCCGAGATGATAGGAAGAGTTGCCTCGGATGTGTGTTGAGCTGCAGAGCTTTATTATGCTTGACGTAACTCATAACTTGGGTTCATATAGCTTATGATCGTGAGCTTCAGAGACAAGCGAACGAGAGAACTCGCCGAAGGTAACCGGGTCAAGGCTTTTTCAGGTTTTGAGCGCAAGGCGGAGCTGAAGCTTGACCAGTTGGAAGCGGCGACCTCCCTTCTTGACGTGAGCCTACCCGGGAACCGTCTCGAAGCTCTCGAAGGGGATCGACAAGGCCAGTACAGCATTCGCATCAATGACCAATGGCGGATATGCTTTGAGTGGCCCAAAGGAAGCCCGGGACCGGTCAATGTTGAAATAGTCGATTATCATTGAGGTGAATTATGGGACGCACCGCAATACACCCAGGGGAGCATCTCGCCGAGCAGCTTGAAGAGCTTGGCATGAGCGCGGCAGAATTGGCACGGCAGCTTAGGGTGCCGACCAACCGAATTACTGCCATTCTGAACGGACAACGAGCTGTTACTGGAGACACCGCCCTGCGCCTCGGGCATTTCTTCGGAACAAGCGCTGAGTTCTGGATGAACCTGCAAAAGCTATATGAACTTCGCATCGCCGAGCAGGAACAAGGAAAGACCATCGAGAGGTTGCCAACGCTCTCGAAATCCTTGAATAAAGGGCGCATCCAATCACATTCCGAGCGCATATGACCACCACACCTTCAAGGAGGTGTGTACTCAAACAACATGGTGGTAGCCCACACCAGAGAAGAATTCGTCATGGACTTCATGATGGTCGTGCCACCTGTCGGCACTGTGATGTCTCGTGTGATCGTCAGCCCCGGCCACATGAAGAGAATGATAAGCGCTTTGCAGGACAACGTTCCAAAATACGAAGCGAGATTCGGGACGATTCAATCAGCTGAAGGACCGAAGGGCGACATAGGATACCAGGCATAAGGTGGATGTGCGTTTGATTTATGCCAATCCCCTGAGTCGTGCCTTTCATAGGGAGGAGATTGTCGGGTGAGAACTGGCCTCATTGGGGAGAAACTTTGACAATCTAACAGCCTGAAATAAAATAGAATCTTACGTAACATTTTAGCTCTTTGAAATGAACACAGAAAAAGGCCATGGGAGTCCCTCTAAAAACAGAACAACGAAGACGCCACACCTCAATGGCAAGCCCTAGCCATGGGTGAGGCGGGCGGAGGGCTACTGGGGAACTCGCCACGTAGTATCCAGCTGACAGGTGCCGGTGAAACCTCGCCGCCCGCCTTCGCTGCCCTTTATCTGCGGAGTCTTTCCCGCACACTCTTCGTTTTCTGTTTTTAGAGGGACTCCCATGGCCTGAGCCATCCATTTCAAAGAGCTAAAATGTTACAATCTTACGAATCCGTAGGTCGGGTGTTCGAATCACCCTGGGCGCACCAGTCAAATCAAGGGCTTAGCCGTTTTTGGTTAAGTCCTTTGTTTTTCCCGTGTGTGAATCCGTGTGTGAATTTCTCTCGATCTCACGGTCAAACACCGTCATCGCCTCACGCTCAGCCTCTCCGATTGAGTGCGGGTAGATTTCGGTTGTAGTCCTATTTTCGTGGCCCAGGATTTGCTGTATGGAACTAATAGGCATTCTGGCCTGGCCAAGCATTGAGGCTCCGAAGTGACGAAGGGCATGGAGCGTTGCCGCAAATCGAACGCTTCATGAAGCCACCGCGAAAATTCCTTCGAGAATATCCCTTTCTTCACAAACTCCTTTTCGAAAAGCGCAATCGCCCGACCATGCTTTGAGGTTTCTTCCCTGCGAGTGGAAAGAAGTGCGAGGACCGAATAGAACATCGCACGTAGTAGGATCTGTTTATAGAAGGTCTGAAAAGCCCTTGTTCAAGCAGAAGCTTACCTGCAGCGAGGGATTCGGCATCGAGAACAACGCAGATATCGAAATCGGAATCCCAATCCGCGGTACCCCGCGATCGTGAGCCAAATGCCCAAACCTGTGCAGTTGGAAATCGCTTTCGAATCTCACGGCTGAACTTATCGAGGATTCTCTTATCTTGATCGGTTATCATAACTCAGTATCTCTCCTGCAATGACCTCACCCTCTAGGGTTTCATCACGCCCTTGGGCGAGAGCCCTCCTGCCTGTACAGACTGGCATTTTAAATCACTCCGCCACATTTCAAACCGTTTTTCAACAACGACACGGGACGCGCGAGGCACTCGCCGGGGAAGGCTACCCGCCACCGGCGTTTTCATGATTTCTGGAGTCAAAAAGCAATCCCTGATACTCCAGGGACCACTTCATAGGAAGATTCGATGAGGCTTTCAGTGATCCACACCCTGGCCAATCAGGTCCATTACGGAGAGGGGCCAGAAAGGCTTGTCCTGTGCCTGATTGCAGGTCATCTGGAGGTATCGGTCCCTTCCTCTGTCAGTGCGAAGATTGCCGAACATCCAGAGACATTCTTCACGCATTGTCCTTCATGGACTCCCGCCTTGGATTTGGCCCGCGTCTTGACTAACCCTTCACTCTCGGGAAACACAGCGTGATGCAAATGCACCTAGCTCGATCCATCTCTTGAGTTATGTCAAATGTCAAGGCCTGACACCTCATCGCGCAGGGTGAATATGCCCTGTCTTATAAACCAAAGGAAGTCAAATAGCTTCAATTAATCCTGAACACTCGCCCGCGGATAATGTATAGGAAGGTCTCATTAGAGTTCATTCCTTTGATCCGGGGTGAGTATCGTGAACCTATGGGAAGTCCTTGTCCGGCCCGTTCGTCCGTTCGAAGAGCAGCTTTATCAAGCACAGATGCAGGAGCATCATTACCTGGGTTCTCTGCCCAAGATCGGAGAAACCCTATGGTATATCGCCTCCTGGCACGATGAATGGGTAGCCCTTCTGACACCCTCTACAACCTCCTGTCCCTGAGATGAGACCTTGCCTTCAGCCGGGTCACGGCATTCCTGTTGCTCATCCGTAAGCCTGCTGGTAAGAACAAGTGGCAGTTTCACTTGTTTTTACCAGCACGCTTTCCAAGAATATCATCCCCCCCTGATTCAACACAACTCAGAGGCGGATTTCCTAGCCTTGTTGCCTCCCTGGTAGTCAACCGGTTATAGATCATAAGAAGAGAACTGATTTACCGTGACATGAGCAGGCTTCGCACTTGACACAAAAGGCCTATTTCTATACAGTCCAAGTCCGCCAAAGAAAGTGCGTATAACCTCATCGATGCCCGCAAGAGCCGCTTTGCGCGCTGGACCAAGGCCCATGATCTGTACCTGTTCGAGTTGCCTCGCATCAACCCAACCCATGAATAGGAAGGAACGGGAGAACTAAGTTTGTTATTCGGAAAGCCTCAGAGGACAGGATGCTGCATATAAGAAAGGCTGATGTCGTCATCATTGGCGGCGGAGCTGCTGGTACTATGGCGGCGATTCATGCCCACCGGGTCAACCCAGAGCTGAAGATCATCCTTTTGGATAAGAGCAAACTGGAAACCTCTGGAGGAGCCGGCAGGGGCATGGACGCGATCAACACCATTGTCCTTCCTCCCACCTGCCAACCTGAAGATTTCGTTGCCATGCAGTCAAAGATCACTGAGGGAGTCCTGGACCAGGAAGTCTCTTATACCTATGCCAAGCTCGGCCCCCAGCTGGTGACCGAATTGGAACAGATCATGGGTCGGGACAAAGGGGACCTCTTTCCCGTGGATGAATCGGGAAACTATCATTTGCGTTATGTCCAGCCGGTCAACAAACCCATGATGCTTTACATGGATGGGGGGGACTTGAAGAAATGTTTGGCAAAAGCAACTAGGGCAACGGGTGCGGAAATCCATGACAGGACCCCAGCCCTGAGGATTCTTGCAGATGGGAATCGAATCGTGGGCGTGCTGGGGTACAACATTAGGAGCGGCGATTACGTGTTCATAAGGGCCAAGGCGGTTTGCCTAGTCGCTGGCCCTGCCGGCCGGATGGGCCTAGCCAGCTCGGGTTATCTTGCCAACACCTACGAGTTTCCTGGCAACAGTGGGGACGGATATGCCTTGGCCTACGAGGTGGGTGCGGAACTCGTGAACATGGAGTGTTACCAGACTCTGACGATGCTCAAAGATTTTCAAGGTCCGGCGTGCGGATTCGTGGCGGGAACAAGGGGAGCCACTTCCACCAACCGGGTCGGAGAGTCCATTTGGACCCATCCCTACCCTTCAGGCGATACCCGCCTGGCCACATGGCGAACCTTTGCAGAAGGCAAAGGCCCTATTTATATGCACACCCATCATCTTGAAGAAGAAACCATCCGGATTATCGAGCACATTCAGTTCGGCGTGGAGAGGACAGGGCGATATCTTTTTCACAAGGGCAGGGGACAGAACTACCGTCAACCTCGTTGTTTGGAACTGGCCTTCGCAGAAGAAGTCGGAGCCTGTGGCGGACACAGCAGTTCGGGGGTCAACAGCAATCACCGGGGCGAAACAAATGTCCGAGGTCTGTATGTTGCCGGCGATGTGGATGCGGGATTTCCGTATTCCTTTTTAGGCGGTGCCTTGGCCATGGGCGGGGTGATCGGGGAAGAAGCTGCCCGATATGCCACAGGGTCGGATTGGGAACAGATCAATCCAAAGCCGTGGATCCGTGAACAGATCCGCGAATTTGAAGCGCCCCTGAGGCGGAAAAGGGGCTTGCCTCCCCACCTGGTTGAATTCAAAGCGAGGACCCGTTTGCAGTATTACCTCAAGCCGCCCAAAAACCCCGACTATCATGAGATCGCTCTTTGGTGGATGGAAAGGATCCGACAGGAGGACTTGCCGGAAATCAAGGCTGAAGACCCCCATGACCTGCTCAAGGCTCATGAAATCCGATCCATCCTTGCTGTGGGAGAGATGATGGCGCGATCCAGTCTTTTCCGGACCGAAAGCCGATGGGGATACCAGCACTGGCGCGTGGACGTCCCTGAAAAAAAGCCTGAATGGGACGGGACTTGGGTCTGCATCCGACGAGGGGAGAAAGGAATGGAGCTCAACAAAAAAAGGGTGCCTCCCTATCGGTGGGATTTCCCAACTTCTATGGAGTATGCTTACCCGCGGCTTTCTTTTGACCTAGGAGTCCCCTTTCAAAAAGATGCATCCTACCACAATCCCCCCGGAGACGCCTGGACCAGGGCACGCATGGAAAAGCCAGGGCATCTGAGAAGCCGACAGAAAGGAAAGAGGTGATGCCATGAAGGCCAAGAAGATCAAACCGGAAACGCCGGACTATTCCTGGCTAGACATCGACCGAAAGAAATGCAACCGTTGCGGGCTCTGCGTGGAAATGTGTCCTATGGACGTCCTCCGGTTGGGACCAGGCAAGATCCCTTATATGCGTTACCGTGATGATTGCTGGTACTGTGACGTCTGTGTTGCGGTGTGCCCACGAAAAGCAGTTGCCATGAACCATCTGCCTTACTTGATTCGATGAAAACAGTGGATCACAATTTTCTAGATGAAAAGGAGAAGAAAATGAAGAAAGGAAATCTCGTGCTGGTCTCAATGTTGGTCTTGGCCCTCGCAGGGGCCCTTGTTTTTTCCTCAAAGGCGCTCGCCCAATACCCGGACAAGTCTGTGACTATGATCTGTGGGTTTCCTGCAGGGGGGGGTCTGGATGTGACCGCCCGTGCCATCACAGAGGCGACCAAAAAGCACTTCCCCAAACCTATCGTGGTGGTAAACCGTCCAGGAGCCGCTGGAAGCATCGGCGTTTCAGAGGTTGTGGCGGCCAAGCCCGACGGTTACACCATCGGGATTGCGGCAGTGGCGAGCCTTGCCGTTGTGCCCCACCAGAGCAAACTTCCCTATGGGCCGCCCAGCGACTACTCCCCCATCCTTAACCTGGTCAACATCCCGCTGTGTCTCTCGGTCAAGAGCGATGCTCCGTGGAAGAATATCCAGGAGTTCATCGCTTTCGCACGGGCCAACCCCGGCAAGATCCGC
>CAZOLJ010000138.1:0-7133 GCA_964580575.1 uncultured Desulfobacteraceae bacterium | reverse complement strand
AGGAGTGGTTTGGGAAATCGACGAATTCTTCGGGGAAAACCTGGGATTGATCATTGCTGAAGTGGAATTGGAGAGCGAAGGTCAACCCTTCAACAAGCCGGACTGGGTGGGGGAAGAGGTCACCGGAGATCCACGCTATTTCAATTCCAACCTGATCAAGAAACCTTATACTAAGTGGTAGACTAGCAGAAAGGAGATAAGAGATGGGAGAAAAGGAAAAAAAGCTTTGCAAATGGAAGGAAGATCGTCTAGCTGAAAAACTCGATGAATTCATGGATATCGTCCGAAAGCCAAAATTCCTCTGCGAAAAATGCGGACGGGTAGCGGATGACAAAAAGTGGCTGCACAAACCAATTTCAATCAAGTAGCCGTTCACCGAATGGGTATTCCTTCATTCCTATACTAATGGTCTCACGATCGTCCCGGCGCACTTCTTAAATCCCTCCTGACCTCCCTTTACAAAAGGGAGGGATTACCCCTCTTTGTTAAAGAGGGGGGAGGGGAGATTTTGGGAAACATGTCATTTCTATTTTGCGACTGTTAATAACTCATTATTGAAGGATGAGAAATCATGAAGACCCTTTATCTGGTGAGACATGCCAAATCCAGCTGGAACTATCCTGAGCTGGAAGACTTTGAAAGACCCCTTAGCAACCGCGGCCGCAAGAGCGCCCTGCTCATGGGAACCATTCTCAAAAAACTAAAAGCAGCGCCGGATCTCGTGATATCCAGTCCGGCCAACAGGGCGGCCATGACCGCGAGGATGATTGCCGAGGCGATCCGTTATCCCCTGGATAAAATTCAATACAGTGAAACTATGTATTTGTCTGATGAAACTGTCTTGATCCAGGTTATTAAAAATATGAACAATTCAGTAAATCGGGCCATGTTGATAGGCCACAATCCGGGGTTAACCGGATTAGCCAACACCATCGGCGACCAACCGATCGACAATATCCCGACCGGCGGCGTCTGTTGCATGGATTTAAGAATTAGCTCATGGAAAGAGATTCGTGAACACGGCGGAAAGTTGCGATTCTATGAATTTCCCAAGAATCATGCTTGATGATTTCTTGCCCTTTAGCAGGTGTTTTTCAGCAACCTGTTGGAATTTCCATCCGTCAGGCACGAGCCGGCCCCTTTCCTTCCAGCATGGACCGAGCCGCCTCCAGTTCCTTCCGTTTTTCGGCGTCCACCTTGGGATACGCCAGGTTCATGTCGTCCAGCGCCTCGATGATGGCTGCGGCCACCACCAGGCGGGTGAACCACTTGGTGTCGGCCGGCACCACGTACCATGGCGCGTGCATCGACGCCGTGTGACGGATCATTTCTTCGTAGGCGGCCATGTAGTCGTCCCAGCGTTCCCGCTCCCGGGCGTCGGCCATGGAGAACTTCCAGTTCTTGTCAGGATTGTCGAGACGCTCCAGGAAACGCCTTTTCTGTTCTTCCCCGGAGACATTGAGGAAGAACTTGCGGATGGCGATGCCGTTTCTCGTTGCGTACCGCTCGAAGGCGGAGATATCCTCGAACCGCTCCTTCCAGATCTGATTCGTCACCAGGCGGGGAGGGAGTCTTTGCTTCTCCAGAAATTCCGGGTGAACCCGGACAGCAAGCACCTCCTCGTAGTAGGAGCGATTGAAGATGCCGATCCGCCCCCGCTCGGGCAGACACCGGGAGGTGCGCCAGAGGAAGTCATGGTCAAGCTCCTCCGAGGAGGGTGACTTGAACGAGTATACCTGGCACCCCTGGGGATTGATGCCGGACATGACGTGCTTGATGGTGCCGTCCTTGCCGGCTGCATCCATGGCCTGGAAAATGAGCAGGAGCCCCCAACGGTCCTGGGCATAGAGCTTGTCCTGCATCTCCGAAAGGAGCTCGATTTCCTCCCGGAGGGTCTCGGCAGCCAGATCCTTGGTCCCCTCTCGGTGGTCGAAGCCGAGGGTCTCATCAGGGGCGAATTCTTTCAACCTGAACTTTTTTCCGCCGTCAACCCGGAAGTTCCTGGCGAACTCCCTGGCCCGTTTCACAAGTTTTGCCATGACACCCGCCCCTCCTCTCGGTTAACGGCCGACACAAAATATGGGTCATCCTTAAGGATATGAACGACCCCGCCGCAAGCGGCGGGGAATACAACCCGAAGCGATTTAAGCTCGTCCCCCTTTTACATCCGCTTCGGGGATGAACTTGAACGGGTAGTCGGGAGACTTGTATTTTTTGCCCGTCCGACGTTTCGGCAACTGCACCTTTTCACGGGGCGTTTTCTTGTACGGAACCTTGCTAAGGAGGTGTGTGATGATATTGAGACGCGCGCCCCTCTTGTCATCCGATTTGGCCACGTACCATGGCGCCCACGCCGTGTCGGTTGCCGCAAACATCTCATCACGGGCACGGGTGTAATCGTCCCAGCGGTCGTAGGATTGGAGGTCCATGGGCGAGAGCTTCCATATCTTGCGCCCGTCGTCGATGCGCCCTTCCAGCCGGCGGGTCTGCTCGTCCGGACTGACCTCGAGCCAGTACTTGAGGAGAATGATCCCGGATTCAACCATCATTTTCTCGAAAAGCGGCACGACTTGCAGAAACCGTTTTGCTTGCTCCTCCGTGCAGAAGCCCATCACCCGCTCGACCCCCGTGCGGTTGTACCAGCTGCGGTCGAAGATGACCACCTCACCGGCCGCCGGAAAATGAGCCATGTAGCGCTGGCCATACATCTGCGTTTTCTCGCGCTCCGTCGGAGCGGGCAGCGCCACCACGCGAAACACCCGCGGGCTGACTCGCTCGGTGATGGCCTTGATCACCCCGCCTTTTCCCGCACCGTCGCGTCCCTCGAAGACGATGCAGACCTTGAGCCCCTTAGCCTTGACCCATTCCTGGAGTTTGACGAGTTCCACGTGGAGCTTGGCGAGTTTCTTGAGGTAGTCCTTGTTCTTAAGTTTCTTCCCCGATTTTTCGTTCGTTCCTTTTTCTTTCTTCTTGGCTTTGCCCATGCTTTTCTCCTTTCGACGTGTCCGCTTTAGCTTGTTGATACGCACTTATTCTCCAACTTTCGCCTTATCTTCTTCACTCTGTCCCGTCGACCCCGATCGCCCCTGAAAGGCCTCCACAGCCCGTTCGAGGTTGAAGAACATCCGCTCCCGGCCCAGCGTCTCTCCCAGCTCTGAATTCTGGACGACCCTCAACACCTCGGGGTTGAGCCCCACCAACCACAGCATGACACCATGCTCACGCTGCCTTTTCTCCGCTTCGGTCATCATCTTGAGTGCGGTGTACTCGAGGTCGGGTACGCCGGTCAGGTCGATTGCCAGGACCCGGGGTTTCGCTTCAGCGATCAGGGGCCCCATCTTCTCTCTAATCCGCTCGGCATTGGCGAAGAAAATCCGCCCCTCCAGCCGCACGATCAGCAAGCCGGAAAAGGTTTCGTCTTCGGGATGTTCCCTCGATCGGGGTCGGAATACGTTGGTGCCCGGTTTGCGTCCCAGCACGTGGACCGGCGGATTGGCCGCCAGGTACGCCAGGCCCACCAGCGACACCACAATCGCAACGATGATCCCCTTCAGGGTTCCCAGCAACACCACCCCGGCAAAGGCGGCGATGGCCCAGATAAACTCCATGCGCCGGATCCTGAGGATGGCTCGGAACTCCGCCGGCTTGATCATGCCGATCGAATAGACGATGACTACCGCCGCGAGAGTGGCCTCCGGCATCAGGCCGATGAGCGGGGCGAGCAGGAGCATCGTCACCAGCGCGGCTGCGGCGGTAACCATTTCCGCCACCTGGCTCCGGGCTCCCGCAAGACGGTTCACGGCGGTCTGAGTAGTGCCGCCGCCGGCAGGCATGGAGCCCAGCAGCGCACCGCCGGCATTCGCCAGCCCTGTTGCCAGCAGCTCTTGGTTCGGCCGGATCGTCGGCTCATCGGCCTTGGCAAAGGCACGCCCCGCGGCGATCGTCTCGGTAAAGCTCATCACCGCGATGCCCAGGGCGCCGGGCCAGAGATCTGCAGCGAGGGAGAAGTCCGGCCAGTAAAAAGAGGGCAACCCCTGGGGAATCTGGCCCACGGATTTCACTCCAAGGGCGTCCAACCCGAGCAGACCCATGGCGATGATTCCGAGAGCCACCGCGATCAACGGTGCCGGCGCTCGCGGCCGAAACCATTCAATCCCAACCAGGATGGCGATCATGACTGCCCCGACCGACACCGTCGCCACGGATGTCTCAGAAAGGTTTTGAAAAATAGCGAGCAAATTGTGGAGGAAAGGCCCCTTCTCAAAATGGATGCCCAGGAGTTTAGGGATTTGGTCCACCACGATCACCAGCCCGATCCCGGCCTTGAAGCCGATCAGCACGGGTTCGGAGATGAAGTTGGCGATGAACCCCAGCCGGAGGCACGAAGCCAGCACCAGCATGCCCCCGACCAACAGCGTCAGTGTGGCCAGAGCGCTCATGAGGGACGCCGGATCGCCCCCCGGGGCAACCTGGCCGAGAAGCACCCCGGTCAGAATGGCGATCGTTGTGGTGGTGCTTACGCTGAGCGGGCGAGAGGTCCCGAGGAACGCATAGATCACCATGGGCAGAAATGCCGTGTAGAGTCCCACCTGGACCGGGAGCCCGGCAATCGTTGCATAGGCCATGGCCTTGGGAATGACCACGGCGGCCGCCGTCAGGCCGGCCATGACGTCCGGCCTCAACCAGTCCTTCCGGTACCGGCGCAGCCACCCGATACAGGGGATGAGACCCAGTTGAGCCTCTTGTCTGTCCAATTCTATTTGCCTGGAATCAGTATTCATTAATCGAGAAGCTTTCCTTCGCTCCTGCGCTGCTTTCATGAGCGGGATGTTTGTAGCGATTTCATAGTTCAGCGCCGCATTTTGAATCGCGTCGAGTAACCGCTCCTCCGCTTAGGGCCTCTCCTGGAGTTACCCAGCACAGAGGAACCGGTTTGGAACTTATGGGATTTGATAAAGAAAGGCTATTGGACTTTGGTCCTATGCTGGGCGCTCCTTCTCGGTAAGGGTCTTCACGCCCGTGCAATTCGTCTTTCCATATTTTAGGTTAGCACTTTTCTAAGGCCGCCAGTATTTCGTCTCTAACTAACCCCTCGCCCTTAGAAAGGGCATCCGACAATGTCTTTTTAGCGTGTGGGCCGCCGATACGACCCAAGGCCCAAGCGATCATGCCCAAGATTCGCTCGTCCTCGTTTTCATTAAAAGCCTGGGTGAGCTCCGGAATAAATTGGTCATCCAAGGTATTGCCCATTGCCCGGGCAACATTCATTTTCCAGCGCCAAAGGTCTTTCTCGGATGTATAGAACATGTGGGGCCAGATCCGGCTGTTAAAATAATCGGGATCCATATGAAGCAAAGAGGTGAGCTTGAAGTCATCGACCATGGCCGCTGCTTTTTGATTAATGGGCAGTTCCTTGGCCAGCCAAGGGGCGTTGCGAGGGCAGACATTCTGGCAGCGGTCACAGCCGTACACCCACAAGCCCATGGGCTCGCGCAATTCCGGAGGGGTAAGGCCCTGTCCGAAATAGGTTAGAAATGAAATGCATTTGCTAGGGTTAAGGTGTCGGGGACCTTTCAAGGCTCCGGTTGGGCAAGCGGTCAGGCAGGCATTCCGGCACCAGTCCGGGCAGCCGACCTCCAGGGTGGGTTCATTAGGGACAAATTCCTGATCCACCACAAGGGCTATGGGCAAGACCCAGGAACCGCGGCCGGCTACTTTGTTGGAATAGAGAAGACAATTCTTCCCAAAGGTCCCCAGACCGGCCCGGGCCGCGGCCACCCGATGAGGCAGATGAAAGGGCACCTCGGAGTCGATCCCGTTGTCCTTGAGAAAACGGCGAAAGGCCTTGATCCGTTTGGCCAGACGGTCTTTGGTGACCCGATCATCATCCAGATAGCAGCGGCCGAAATGTCGCTCCAGAGAGGCAGGGAAGGCCTGGATAAAATAGACCTCCATCAAAACAATAATGGTTTTGGCCTGGGGAAGGATTTGTTTGGGGTCCGTGCCGGCCACCAGATCCAGGCCTGCTCTAAATGCCCATTCATAATCCTTGTAGCGCTCCTGCAGCAGCTCTTTTTGGGTTTCAAAAGGATCGGCCGTAGTGAAACCGATATCTCCAAAACCGCACTCATACGCTTTTTCAGTGATTTCACTTTTGTTGAGCATACCTCAAACCTTCATGTCAGATCGCCGGTTCCGTTTCAGATACAATAGGCTCTCGCGAAAAACGGTGGGATCAGAAGCCCGGTCTCAAACGTCACGTAGACTCCCAGAACCACCACGCCGACAAACCACACGCTGAAAACAAATCCCCAACGCAGTGCAGGGTTACTCTTCACGACCATCCTTGTTTTCGCCTTGATGCTCCGGAGCACTGGGGTCCAATTCCGCGATCTTGCGCGCGTAAAGTTCCATGAACAGGAGCAGGACCAGGCCCACTTCGGCGACGGTCATGAACACTTCGATATTACCCTGCTGCTCCCGAAGACTCGGCAGAACAAGGAGCACCAGTATTCCCGCGCCGGCAAACACTATAGGAGCGGTCAGGATCGTCCGATCAAGACGCTTGGAGACCAGGGTATAGAGCAAGATCAAAGCGATGAAAATGACGATGAGGGTCACCGTTTAGAGCCTCCCACGCACTCCCTGACCACGGGCTTTTAGAGATTTCCGGACGTCTCGGTTAAGCGGAGATCGTAACACTCTAGCTGTTTGAAATTGTCACAGGAAAAGGTCATGGGGGTCTCTCTCAAAACAGAAAACGAAGAGTGATCGGGAAAAACCTCGCGGACAAGAGGCAGCGAAGGCGGGCGGCGAGGTTTCACCGGCACCTGCAGAGAGGGTTTTATCTGGCGACTTCCCCGGCAGTCCTCCGCCCGCCTCACCCATGGCCCGAAGCTGGACACAGTGGTGTGGCTTCTTCGTTGTTGTGTTTTGAGAGAGACCCCCATGACCTGAGCCATCCATTTCAAACAGCTATAGCGTTACCGAACATCAAATGCGCCGTTACCTTTCTTGCAATGGCGCTTGCTGCTCGGGCGGCTTTGACTCAGCGATTTCCTCTTCCACCCAGGCCGTTAGAAGTTTATGCGCTACGGCGAGCACTACAGGCCCCACAAAGAGGCCGATGATGC
>CAZOLJ010000137.1:0-7199 GCA_964580575.1 uncultured Desulfobacteraceae bacterium | reverse complement strand
TAAGGATCGAGCCGGCAGCAACCGAAAGCGGCATCTGCCGCAAAGTAGTTCGCGAAAAATGGAGGTTTAAATGAATCCCGATTCCCAGAGGGTGAATAGAATACTTTATCCTACGGATCTCTCGGAAAATGCCAATTACGCCTTTGGGCACGCCGTCCGAATAGCGAGTTGCTATGGGGCGAAAATAACCATTCTCTACGTGCTCGAAGATCTGGCGCCCAATGTCTTGATGATCATGCAAGCCTTCCATGGTCGGGATCGTTGGGAGGAAATGCAAAGAAGCAACCGGGATGAGATCCTTCAAAGCATTCGGGATCGGATCCAGGCGGTATGTGCCGAAGTGTCGAGCAACATTCCCGAGTGCCCCTTTGTCGCGGATGAGATCCTTGTAGAAACCGGCCACGCCGTCGAAAGGATTTTGTATCACCTTGAGAAGAGACCCTGCGAGATGGTGATCATGGGATCCCGCGGTCATGGGCTACTCAAAGAAGCTCTGCTGGGCAGCACCTCCCACCGTGTATTGAGACGATCGCAGAAACCGGTGCTGATAGTACCTCTTGCCACCTCAAGTGCGCAGGCTTCTACCGGTGGTGACGCCGGGGGCGCCGTTTGATGAATGAATTTTTAACCAAGAAAGGACTCAAGCATGAAAAGGATCTTTTTTGTACCCCTGTTGGCTCTTTTGATTTTTTCCTCCAGCAGCTACGCACAGGAAGTCAGTCTGGAAGCATACCTTTCAAAATTTGACTATCAAGAACGAAACGCCATGAAAATCGACAGTAGGACTCTGATCAAATTCATCAAGGAGGGAAAAGCGCAACTCATCGACATACGTTTCAAGGAAGAATATGAGGCCTGGCGTATGGGATTTGGAGTCAACATCCCCTTGAATGAGCTGCCTGCGCGATTGGGAGAATTGAAGAAGGACAAAATTATCGTAACGGCCTGCCCGCTCAAAGACCGCGCCGCACTTGCCATGGTCTATTTGAAGACAAAGGGGTTTAACGCCAAATACCTGGTGGACGGTCTTCTGGGACTTGCAGAGTATCTGCGAGGGGACAGGGCCCGGGAATTCATCCAATAGGAGCCGCACCATGTCTTTGAATCTAAGAAAAGTACTTATCGAGTTGGGCGTTCCGGACGTTGAGAAGATTTTGAGCATCGACATGGACGACGATTCAGTGCAGGCCCTGGAGTTTGTGAAAGAGGTCCTGGCCAAACGAGTGAAAGAATCACTGCAACCGCATTGAGTGCCGGTCTTCGAGGCCAGTTATGGTCCAGGGAGAAAGGATTGAAAACCTCATGAAGCCGCTTCAGCAGGAAAATCGCCGTCACACAAAACCAGGCAAGAGAAGGCCACCCAAAGAAAAACAATCCCTCTTCTGCCGCATCACCTCGACTCTCAAGTCACCCTGCTGCACCATCCTGGAGAGCATCAGCGACGGCGTTTTCACCATCGACCTCAACAAGAGGATCACTTCATTTAACCGAGCGGCGGAAAGCATCACGGGGTTTAAGAGCGAGGAGGCCATAGGGCATTACTGTTTCGATGTTTTTCGTGCCGACATTTGCGAGAAGAACTGCGCTTTGGAAGAAACTCTTTCCACCGGCAAACCTCTGGTGAATGTTGAAGCTCAGATGATCAGCAAGTCAGGAATCCAGAAGCCTATCAGCATCAGCACTTCTGTTCTGAAAAACGAGAACAACGAACTCATCGGGGGCGTGGAGACTTTTCGTGATCTTTCAGAGCTTGAAAGATTGAAAAGACAATTGGCCCGGAATTACACAGATGAAGATATTATTGGAAGGCATCCCCGGATGAAGGAGATTCTCTCTTTTCTGCCCGATATTGCGGAAAGTGAAAGCTCTGTGCTCATTGAAGGTCCGACAGGTTCGGGCAAGGAACTCATCGCCCGAGCAATCCACCAGTTAAGTCCCCGGAAGACGGGACCCTTTGTCGCAGTCAACTGTGCGGCCCTGCCTGAGACGCTTCTTGAGTCGGAACTCTTCGGCTATGCAAAGGGAGCGTTTACAGGAGCCGTGCGGAACAAGGCCGGACGAATTTTGATGGCGAATAAAGGGACCTTGTTCCTTGATGAAATCGCAAGCACCTCCTTGGCCTTCCAGGCCGATCTCTTGCGGGTCCTGGAGGACGGAGAGTTCACACCCCTCGGGGATACCAAAACCATCATAGCGGATTTCAGGCTGGTCACAGCCACCAACCACGATCTAAGGGATCTGGTACGTGAGGGGAAGTTCAGGGAGGATCTTTACTACCGGCTCAACGTCGCCAAAATCAGCCTCCCTCCGCTCAAAGAAAGAAAAGAGGATATCCCCTTGCTGCTCGATCACTTTGTTCATAAATTGAATTTTATAAAGGGCAAAAAGATCGAGGGCGTCTCTTCGGAAGTTCTTTCCTTTCTCATGGACTACCCTTTCCCCGGAAATATCCGGGAGCTGGAAAACATCATTGAATACAGTTTCATCTCCTGCAAGGGCTCCACCATCGGCCTGGAGCACCTCTCCAGGGATCTGCTTGAATCCTTTAAGAAAGAAAGCCGATTGCTCTCAGGGACGGAGATTGAAGAAGCTCAGAAAATACAAGCAATCCTCGATCGCCATCCCCACAACCGGCCTGAAGCGGCCAAAGTTCTCGGAATGAGCCGCACGACCCTGTGGAGAAAGATAAGGAGATACAATCTGAAAGCCGCATGGTAAAGACAAGCAACTTCAGCCCCTCCCAGGCCTTCAAAGCACTGACATGCATCCCACGTCCCGAAACGATCTGTGATCTTTCGCATCTTCTCCAAAACTCCTTTACATTCCCCATCTCTTAACATATTGTTATTAACAAGATGTTAAGTATGGGGGAAACCTATGGCAAAAGCAAGAAACCCATTCACCTATGGCGGAAGGGTCACGGGAGAGACCTTCTGCAACAGACAGGAGGAAATCAAGGAGCTGCTCTCAGACATCCTGGCAAGACAGCACGTGATCCTTTTTTCCCAAAGGCGTTTCGGGAAAACCTCTCTTGTATGGCGGGTGCTTTCGGATGCGCGTAAGAAAGGGGTCATCCCCGTCTACGTCGACCTCTATCCCGTGTCAAGTTTGGCTGAATTCATTGAGTTGTATGCGAAAGCGATTGCGGACGCGCTCAGCGGGTACGAGAAAGCCATGAAATTGTTGAAAGGCCTTTTTTCGCGGCTTTACCTGAGCATGGGTCTTGACGCCATGGGGAATCCACAGTGGAATGTGGGAGTCGACAGGAACCGGGAAAGCGAATCACTCGATGAAGTGCTGATGACCTTTGAAGCCTACCTCAAGAGGACAAAGAAAGCGGGGGTTGTTGTTTTTGATGAATTTCAACAAATCTCGGAGACAAACGGCAACAAGATGGAGGCTCGCTTGAGGAGTGCCATTCAGACTCATGAGCATGTCTCCTATATCTTCGTGGGCAGCCGAAAGCACCTCATGCAGGACATTTTCTCCAACCCCAATCGGCCTTTCTACCGGAGCGGGAAAATTTTTCCTTTGGGAAAAATCAGGCCGGACGATTTCACATCTTTCCTGCGGGAAAGGTTCAGTAGCGCCAGACTCGCGATCTCCAACAAAGCCATTAACGCTATCCTCGAAGCAACCGAGACGCACCCGTATTACACGCAGTACCTTTGCCATATTCTCTACGACATTGCCGAAGAGAACCGAGTTCGAGAAGAGGATATCCCACGGGCGCTTGATTTGCTCATCAGCCGCGAAGCCACGGCGTACATGAACACCTGGGATCTCCTGACCCTCCGCCAAAGACAGGCGCTGGTGACTCTCGCGGAGACGAAATCCGGTGAAAGCCCTTTTCGGCACGAAGCCTTGCAGAGGTTTGGCATGTCGCAACCGACAGTGATGATGCGGGCGCTAAACAGCCTACTGGAAAAAGACCTTGTGGATAAGGAAAGCGGGGACTATCAGATCATTGATGTCTTTTTCAAGAGGTGGATTAGGAATTATATCTCTCAAACTACTCCCTTGCCCTAACCTCTAATCCTAGATCTTCTCATATCCTTGCGATGCGACATGAGCTGCCTGCGCTCAATCTGCTTTGGAATTTGGCTTTTTAGGAAGAGGGAGAGTCCCGTCTAAGTCGATTGAAACATCGCATGGAACAGTTTCAGCTTTTGAAACGTCCGGGCTGGGACATTTGCCCAGATCCTTCCCACCATAGTGTATCGCTATGAAATCATTATAGTAAATTTTCTGCACTCAAAAGCGGTTTCTGGCACCCGCCTTGCTATGTAGCCTCTATAGAAGGATTTGAACCTTCTGAAATCCATCACAGCCCAGGGCTGAGTCGGATGGAGATCGATGCCATGCCAAGACGCACTTCCAAGGAAAAGGTCAGGACAAAAATCGCCGTTCCCCTGTTCAAAGAACGGGTGGCCCCCTATTTCGGGGCCTCTTCCAGGATCTTGCTGATTGAAATGCAAGGGAATGCCATTGCCCACGAAGCCACTTGGGATGTGGGAGGCGAAGGCGCCATGGAGATCGCCCGGCGTCTTGTTGATCTCGGGGTGGAAAAGCTCATCTGTGGGGGCATCCAAAACCGTTACAAGAACTGGCTCATCGGCCGGGGCGTGACGGTCGTAGATAATCAACGAGGCCCTGCATGGGACTTGCTTCAGAGCCTATAACATCCGGTCGCTAAGGAGGACAAAGGCCATTGAAAGACTTCATCAACGTCATGAAGGCCTTGAGGGACCCGAATCGGGTCAAAATCGTCAAGATGCTTCAGCACGGTGAACTCTGTGTCTGCGAAATACAAGCAGCCTTGGGTGTTTCCCAGCCCACGGTTTCCAAGCATGTCAAGCTCCTTGAGGAAGCAGGGATCCTCCACTCTCGAAGAGACGGGCTCTGGGTTCATTATTCGCTCACGGATGGCGGCAAAAGCCCTTATGCCGCCGCGCTGCTTGGGAACCTGAGATACTGGCTGGAGGACAGCACCGAGATTTCCCAAATCGTGCAAAAGCTCCCTGACATTCGGAGGGCCAACTTGTGCAAAAAGTGCGAGTGATCAAAACAATCTATTAAGGAGGTGTACTATGTTCTGCGTGATTTACTTGGTGACGGGGCTTCTTGCGGGAATCGTTGGAGGATTGCTGGGAACCGGCGGGTGCGCTTTGATGATGCCGGTCATTCGCTTTGGTTTTGATTTTGATCCGGCCTTTGCTGTTGGGACGACCCTCACCGCGGTCGTTTTCACGGCAGGCTCAGGGGCGTACCAGCACATCAAAATGAAGAATGTGGATAAGACCACCGCCCTCTGGACAGGGCTCGGCGGAATTCTGGGGGTCGTCATCGGATCCATCGTGTTTGGGTATATTAAAGATTACGGCAAGACCATTGACCTGATCATCGGCCTCGCCTTCATCGTGGTCTCCGTAAGGATGCTCTATGAAGGGCTGCTGAGGCTCGCGCCTCCGGGGCAGCCGACTCCCCAGGTGCCCGGAAGCCCGACTTCAAAGAGCACCTTGGGCGTGATCATCGGTTTCCTCACCGGCATCATCGGCCTGGGCGGCGGCTATGCGCTTGTGCCGTCTTACATCTACTTCCTGAAGGCGCCCGTTAAGCTGGCCATCGGCACGTCCATGGCGGCCTTTTTCTGGATGGCTTTGGTGGGCGCCATTTTCAAACTCTTTCAGAATGTGGTCAACATCCCGGTGGCCATTACCCTCGGGATTGGCGCCTTGATCGGGGCGATCATCGGCGCAAAGATCATGGCCTACTTTAAACCCTATGTCCTGAAAGCCCTTTTCGGCTTTCTGTTCCTTTATGTGTCGTTGAAATACATCTTGCTCTACTTCGACGTCCACATTTGAAAGGACTCTCTTATGCCCAATGAACAAAACAAAGAACCTGTGGAAATCGCCATCACCTACTGCGTGGAATGAGGGTTCTTGCCCATGGCTTCCGGTCTGGCAGCCAGGATCAAGGATATCTTCGGAATCACGGCGAAGCTTGTGGACGGGCATAATGGGATCTATGAGGTTTCGATCAATGGGAAAGTGCTCGTGACCAACCAGGGGAAGTGCAGTGGCATACCTTCCGATGAAGCGATTTTGCAGGAGATCCGTAAACACAAGTCGCCGTTGCCAGGCAAGGACAAAAATATGGTCCAGGCGATCTTTCCAATGATGAAACGCTGAGAGCACGCGTTTGGTTCTGAAACGCAAAACAAGCGATTGCCGTGGCCTTTGCCTTCCAGATGCTCACGGCTGTCCTTTTCTATCAGATTTTTCTTGGGAAGGGCGGAAGAGTATGAGAAAAAGAGCGGACTCCATTCTGAAAACAAGGAGGGGCCGCTCTGACCATGAAACGTATATCGATCAGAGTGATCCTGGGCTTGGTTTTCCTGGTCACTGGTTTCATCAAGCTCCCCGTCCAGACCGACGCGTACACCATCCTTCTGGTCGTGCGCAAAGAGGCAATCTTGCTCTGGTTGAGCGATTATGTTCACGTGATTGTCCCTTGGCTAGAAATCATCCTTGGCTTCTTCCTCATCTCGGGAGTAGCGGCGAGGTTTACGGCGCTGGCGTCTGCACTTCTGGTCGTTGTGTTTGTATACAACGACATCTGGCTCATCCACGAGGGGGTTGACCTAAGATCCTGTCACTGTCTTGGAGATGCGCTGACTCGGTTGCTGGGCGGCTTCTCCGCTTGGGAGGCTCTTTACATGGATTTTGCTATGCTTGGTCTGATCTTTCTGATTCTGGACCTATCACGTGAATATGCGGATGGAGGGAAGGTTTATTCCGAGGCAAATAATCCTAAATATTGGGGCCTGGATGTCCAAGATGCAGGCAGACAGAGAAGCACGTGCAAGAGGTGTTGACTGAAAAAGCGATTTAAGCAACCATTGAAAAAGTGACTGAAACCCTGGAAATTGCCCGGTATGGCGTCTTTGGAACTCCTGCCGTCATCGTAGACGAGCAAGTCAAATGCGTAGGCAAGATACCTGAAAAAGAATAGATCAGCGCTTGGTTCCAGAAATGACCGGATAGGAGAAATAGGGGCATGCAGCAAGCCAAAGAAATCAACGAGGTTCCGGAGTGCACCGCCGCGGGGATGTCTTCCCCTCACCGCCATGATCACTCGACTCACGGGCGTAACCTGGACAGGGAAGACACAACCGGGGCCCGGATCCTGATCAC
>CAZOLJ010000136.1:0-7393 GCA_964580575.1 uncultured Desulfobacteraceae bacterium | reverse complement strand
GATCCTCATGATAGCTCTTTAGAATTTCTAAATCAACCAAATACTATTTTTGACCGGTCATGTGAATACAAAAACACAAAATTCCCGATTGAACTCAGCCAAAGAGCACTAAGGCCATCTCCCGACTATGGTTGTGGCCAGCCGGGCCCACCAAAAAAATGGCCTGGAGCAAAGCCCCAGGCCAAGTAATCTTTCAAAGAAACAGGCTTGATTACATCATACCGCCCATCCCGCCTCCTGGCGGCATATGCGGCATTTCTTCCTTCTCTTTCGGTCTCTCGGCGATCATCGCCTCCGTAGTCAGGAGGAGAGCTGCCACAGAAGCAGCGTTCTGGAGTGCAAACCTCGTGACCTTGGTGGGATCGATGATTCCCGCCTTCATCAAGTCTTCATACTTTCCATTCTCGGCGTTGAAGCCGAAGCCGGCTTTTTGGTCTTTCACCTTCTCAACCACCACGGAACCCTCGGCGCCCGCATTGTTCGAGATCTGCCGAATCGGCTCTTCCAGGGCTCTGTGAACGAGGGTCACGCCGCTCTGCTCTTCTCCTTCCAGCTTGACCTTCTCAAGTCCTTTGGCCGCCCTCAGCAGCGCGACGCCGCCTCCGGGAACGATCCCTTCTTCCACAGCGGCTCTGGTGGCGTTCAGGGCGTCTTCGACCCGCGCCTTCTTCTCCTTCATTTCCGTCTCCGTGGCCGCGCCGACGTGAATCACGGCAACGCCGCCGACGAGCTTTGCCAGCCGTTCCTGGAGCTTTTCCCGATCGTAGTCAGAGGTGGTTTCATCAACCTGCGCTCTGATCTGCTTGACCCGGCCTTCCAGATCTTTCCGGCTGCCGCCCCCGTCCACGATCGTGGTGTTGTCTTTGTCGATCGTCACGGTCTTTGCAGTGCCGAGATCATTGAGGGTCACGTTTTCGAGCTTGAGCCCCAGATCTTCGGAAATCACTTTGCCGCCAGTCAGGATGGCGATGTCTTCGAGCATAGCCTTTCTCCTGTCCCCGAACCCCGGCGCCTTCACAGCACAGACCTGCAGAGTCCCTCTCAGTTTGTTCACCACGAGCGTTGCCAGAGCCTCTCCTTCGACATCCTCGGCAATGATCAAGAGCGGCTTGCCCATCCTGGCAATCTGCTCCAGAATAGGAATCAAGTCCTTCATGCCGCTGACCTTCTTTTCATTGAGAAGGATATAAGGATTGCTCAGGTTGACCGTCATCTTTTCCGGATCGGTCACAAAATAGGGAGAGGTGTACCCGCGGTCAAACTGCATGCCCTCGACGATTTCGAGGGTTGTTTCCATGCTCTTCGCCTCTTCAACGGTGATGACGCCTTCTTTGCCCACCTTGTTCATCGCCTCTGCGATGATGTTCCCTATGGTGGTGTCGTTGTTTGCGGAAATCGTCCCGACCTGGGCGATCTCTTCCTGATCCTTGGTCGGCTTGGAGATCTTCTTCAGCTCTTCCACGACCGCTTCAACAGCCTTCTCGATTCCCCTCTTGATGGCCATGGGGTTGACGCCGGCGGCCACCAGCTTTGACCCTTCCTTATAAATGGCCTGAGCCAGAACCGTCGCTGTAGTGGTGCCGTCCCCTGCCACGTCCGAGGTCTTAGAGGCCACTTCCTTGACCATCTGGGCTCCCATGTTCTCAAACTTGTCTTCCAGCTCGATCTCCTTGGCCACCGTCACACCGTCTTTGGTAATGGTCGGCGATCCAAAGCTCTTCTCCAGGATCACATTGCGGCCCCTGGGTCCGAGAGTTACCTTCACTGCATCCGCCAGGGTATCCACCCCTCTCAGAATCGCTTCCCTGGCTTTTTGGCTGTACTTAATGTCCTTTGCCATGTCCAATATCCTCCTTAAAGATTTCTTTTGTTTCGAATTGTTGACCCGTTATTCCACGATAGCAATGATGTCGTCTTCTCTCATAATCAGGTTTTCTTCACCGTCGATTTTGACTTCTGTTCCCGAGTACTTGCCGAAAAGAATGCGGTCTCCTTCTTTCACCTGGAGAGGGACTTTCTTGCCGTTCTCAAGAACCTTTCCGCTGCCCACGGCGATCACCTTGCCCTCGACGGGCTTTTCCTTCGCCGTATCCGGAATAATGATCCCTCCCTTTGTTTTTTCTTCTCCTTCCATCCTTTTGACAATGACTCGATCGTGCAATGGTCTGATCTTCATTTTCCTCATCTCCTCCCGTTTAGGTTCAATCTATTGATGAAATGACACTATTTGAAAAGGCAAAAGCCGAACTCTCTAATCAAAGCGACTCACCCCTCGGCTGTCTCCCGCCAGGAACCGCAGTCAGTACCAACCCTTTCCAGTTTGATTAGTTAAATTAATTGCGATGGTTAGGATGTCAAGAGGACCCTGAAAAATTACATGACGGTCCTAGTTTTTTTCCCTGAGCCACCATTCAAGGGTCTGCCGAATACCCTGCCCCAGAAGGGTTTCAGGAACCCACCCCAGGCCGTCCTTTGCTTTGCCCACCACCAGACAACTTCTCCTGATGTCTCCCGGCCTGGCCGCCTGCGCAGAAAGGCGAGAGAGAGCCTGAGGGAGGCCGGGCTTGATTTCCCTCACGGCATCATAAATGACGTTGTGAAGGTCCTGAGTCTTAGTTTCCTTCCCGGTCCCGATGTTGAAAAAATCACCCTCACCCTGCGTGAGAGCCTTGAGATTCGCTTTCACCACATCCCCGACAAAGCAATAGTCCCGAATCATGCCCTTGGGTTCGTCCGGAAAGTGATTCAAGATGGAAGGCTTCCCCTCCAAAAGGTTGGTCATAAAAATGCTCACCACCCCTGCCTCCCCGTGCGGGATCTGGCGAGGCCCGTAGACGTTCGCATACCTCAAGATCGTGTATTCGAGCCCGTGCTGATGCCTGTAATAGGCAAGGTAGTGCTCCGAACAGAATTTCGATATCGCATAAGGAGAAAGGGGCTTCGGCAAATACTTCTCAGACGTGGGATACTCTTCCGCCTCTCCGTAAATGGCCCCTCCTGAGGAAATGAAGATCACTTTTCTCGTTTTGTGGCTGACCGCATTCTCAAGGAGGTTCAGGAATCCCCTCAGGTTGACATCCGCATCAAAAAGGGGATCAGAAACCGATGCAGGAACACTGATTTGGGCTGCATGATGATTCAGGACTTCAGGCTTTTCCCGCTCAAAGATCTCCCGGATTTCCGGAGAGCGAATGTCCATCTCGTAAAAAGTCGCCTTTGGGTTCAGGTTAGACTTCTTGCCTGTAAAAAGGTTGTCGACGACCACGACGTCATGACCTTCCCGGATGTACCCATCCACCACATTGGAACCGATGAACCCTGCCCCGCCGGTAACCAGAATCCTCATGAGAGCCTCCGCTTTCGAAAAAAAGCAAACCTGTGCCTACCATTTCCGACAGACCCGAGTCAAGGAATTCTCATTCTCCTTTCACAGTAATCTGTTGCAACCAGGGCCTTGATTGTCATAAATTATTATTTTGTGTTTTTATCCAGCACCATCCTTTCTGGAGAGATCCCCTTGCCCAAGAAGCAGCACAACAATGTTCTTGACCACATCGGCTGGACGCCCCTTGTGCCTATCCGTCAGTTGAATTCCAACCGGAACGTTCAGATCATGGCAAAACTCGAGTCCTTCAATCCCGGCGGCTCCGTAAAAGACAGGCCGGCCTTTTACATGATCGAAGAGGCGGAAAGAACCGGCGAGCTGACCAAGGACAAGATCATTCTGGAGGCCACGAGCGGAAACACAGGTATCGGGTTGTCTCTCGTGGCCGCCGTCAAGGGGTACCGTGTCCTCCTGGTGATGTCCGAAGCGGTGAGCGACGAGCGGAAAAAGATCCTGAAAGCCATGGGCGCGGATCTTCAGTTCACACCCGCTCACATGGGAACGGATGGATCCATTGAACTGGTCTACAGCTTTGCCAGGGAAGAACCTCAGAAGTTCTGGCTGGCCGACCAGTTCAACAACGATGCAAACTGGCTTTCCCACTACCACGGAACCGCCGAGGAAATATGGGAGCAGACGGGCGGCGAGCTGGACATGATCGTGGCCAGCATGGGCACCACAGGCACGCTCATGGGGCTTTCCCGGCGTTTCAAAGAGGTCAAGCCTGCTGTTCAGATCATCGGCGTGGAACCCTACATGGGACACAAGATCCAGGGTCTCAAGAACATGAAGGAATCCTATCCGCCCGGGATCTACGACCGGAAGAGGGCAGACAGGATTGTCCACATCGACGACGGAGAGGCGTATGAAACCGCCAGGCTCCTTGCAAAAAAAGAAGGCCTTTTCGTTGGCATGAGTGCCGGCGCGGCCATGGCTGTGGCTCTGAAGCTCGCCCGGGAAATGAAAGAGGGGCGGATCGTCGTGATTTTACCCGACGGAGGGGAACGCTACCTGAGCACTTCTCTCTTCGTGGACCGGAAGACCTCGGGCCTTTGCCTGTACAACACCCTCACGCGCAGAAAGGACGCTTTCGTTCCCCTTCAGGAAAACCGAGTCACCCTTTACAGCTGCGGCCCCACGCTCTGCCAGGACCTGCACATCGGGCAAGCCCGGCAGCTTGTTTTCTCGGATCTGATCCGCCGCACCCTCGAGTACAAGGGGTATGAGGTCACCCACGTGGTGAACGTGACGGACATTGACGACCGAACCATTGAAGGCGCGGAAAAGGAAGGAGTGGGTCTCAAGGAGTTTACGGGGAAATACTATATGGGATTTCTGGAGGATCTGGATTGCCTCCTCGTCAAGAAGGCGACAGCCTATCCCAAAGCGAGCGAGCACATCGAGGATATGATCCAGTTTTCCGGCAAACTCCTCGACAAAGGGTACGCCTATGAGAAATTCCGCTCCCTCTATTTTGACATTTCCCGATTCAGAGATTACGGGAAACTCTCCAGAATCGACCTGGACAAGATGCATTTGGGCAAAACCGTGGACCTCGAACGCTATGAAAAGGGCAATCCCAGGGATTTCACCCTTCTCAAGCGTTCTACACTCAGCGAGCTCAAGAAGGGCATTTTCTTCCAGACCAAGTGGGGAAACGTGAGACCCAGCTGGCACCTTGAGTGCCCGGTCATGGCCATAAAATTTCTGGGCGACACCCATGACATTCACACCGGAGGATCAGACCTCGTATTCCCTCACCACGAAAACGCCATCGCCCTTGGCAGAGCCATCACCGGAAAACCATTGGCCAATTACTTTCTGCATCATGAACTGGTCATGGTGGACGGAAAAAAGCCGGCTGACGGCAAGGAACGCGAGGACACCACGATCAAGAACCTTCTGAAGAAGGGTTACACGGGGAGAGAAATCCGCTACTGGCTCATCAGCCATCATTACAACAAGCCTATCTCCTTTTCTCTGGCCAAGCTGGACCATGCGAAGAAGACTCTGTCCAACCTGGACAAATTCATCAAGAAAGTCTTCTTCTGCCGTTCCGGTGAAACCAATCCTGAAATGGACCAGGCGGTCTACAACCTCAACCACGAGTTCTCCGAGGCCATGGATGACGATCTCAACACCTCGCAGGCCCTGGCTGCCCTGTTCGAGTTTGCGCGGGACGTTCACCGCATCGTCGATCAGAAGGGACTCTCTCAGGAAGACAAGCAGCGAGTGAAAGAAGCCCTGGGCGCCGTCAACTCGGTCCTGGAGATCATGGACCTCGAGTCGCCCCAGGTGGACGCAGCGGTTGAAAGCCTGATTCAGAAAAGGGAAGCCGCCCGAAAAGCCAAGGACTGGGAAACTTCCGACCGGATTCGTCAGGAGCTCAAGAGCATGGGCATCGAGGTGACGGATACGAGGGATGGAACGATATGGCGGAGAGATCGGGATTCGAACCCGAGGTAGAGGGTTACCCCCTGCTCTCGCTTAACATCCGGGTATCATGTCATGCTTTCCAAAGTAGAGGTTATGGAGACTTCCAGGGCGTGTACGCGTACGTGGTCATTCTGCAGCATGAAGCAGATGTATGGGCAGATTTTCCGGACGAATCCCATCGAACGGGTCTTGGCGGATACAGATGATATTTATCATAACCGCCGGACGGGAGGCGCATTGCGGCCAGGAGGCATTAATCGTTTCGCAATTGAACCGACCTGGTTCGTGAAATCTCCCCTCGCCCCTCTTTGTTAAAGAGGGACGATCCCTCCCTTTGTAAAAGGGAGGGGAGGAGGGATTGAGCGAACGGCCGCCGGCCCGCGGATCAGTGGGACCCCTTGGCCGGCTCCGCCGGCACCTGAATGGTTCGGAAGAGAAGCAGCAGCCCGAAGATCAGCGCGAAAATCTCCCCGCCCAAGGTCAGGATCACCGCCATCAGGTTCATCATGTCCACTGCCGACACCCAGGTGGCGACCGCGGCTCCTGCCGTGGTCTGCAAGGTGGGTATGCCCGCCTGCGGGGCCGACAGGAAATAGAAGAGCAGGGTACCCACCTCGAAGAGCAGCACCAGCATCGAGAAGAGAATGGCGATGCTTGCCGCCATCACCCCGGTCCAGACGGTCCGGCGCAGGGAAGACTCGGAGGGCCGGGAGGCCGGATCCTGAAGCTGCTGCGCGATGCGGGTGTAACGGTGGAACCACAAGGTCAGGAAGACCATGAGCACCAGGCCGGCGGCCGAAAAGAACTGGACAAAGGGCAGCCCCGAACGGGTGCTGCCGGCGGGCCGGCCGGTGAAGACCAGCGTGTAGATCGTGATGATCAGGGGGAGCGCCCCCATCACCACCAGCGCCCAGAACCCGCTCCGACCCCATCGCGAAAAGGCCTTGGCGAGAGTTTCGGTTCTGGACGACCTCAGAGTTTCAGTCAGCTCTTCAAGCATCGCATGGCTCCTTCTTCTCCCGCTAGGGCCTCAGGACTAAACCCTTGCCTGCATGCATAGACCCCAAGCGGTCGGCCTACCCCTCGAGCACCTGGCGCAGCTTCTTTTCGCTGTCGATGCTGAGGTTCGTCTTCAGGGTTGATAAGTTGAGTTGATGGTGAGTTGAGTTGATAAGTTGATAAGAATTCGCTTTATTGAAGGCCGAGCATAGGGGATTTCGCGTTGTGTGTCAAGGGTTAAAGTGAGGGAAAAGGCGGCCAAGGTATCGAAGGGCGAACGCGACTTTTTGCGAGTTCATCAAGGATTTGTTGATACAAGAAACCAAGAGACTCACACAATATTTGGATTGACAATTATAATTCTTAGCTGACAAAATAACGACCTACTCATGGAATAGACGCCTGGAGCGCGGTCGGTCGCATAGTGTTCAAATGGGCGCCGATGAATGGAATTCAATCCATCGAGGATAACGACCCTTCCATCCAGATTTTATAGGGTGGAAATAGGGGCGGGGTCGACCCCACCCCGGGAGATCGACATGACCTTGAAAAACCGGGCCGCCTTCCGACTTA
>CAZOLJ010000135.1:0-7614 GCA_964580575.1 uncultured Desulfobacteraceae bacterium | reverse complement strand
CGATGGAAGTGAATGCTGTAATACGTCAGTTCATTGTAGAAAATTTCTTGTTCGGGGAGGATGGCAATCTCAAGGAGGAAACCTCCTTTCTTGAAGGCGGCATTATTGATTCCACGGGAATTCTCGAACTGGTTTCCTTCCTGGAAGAGAAGTTCGGGATCTCCGTTGCGGACGAGGAGCTGGTTCCTGAGAACCTGGATTCCATAGGTAACGTGGTGGCCTATCTGGCAAGTAAGAAAGTCTAGACAGGATCAACAGGGTAAACCGTTGGATTCTGTCCTCTTGTATTCTGACTTCTGTCTTCTTCTTTTGTTATGTGCGGAATAGCAGGGATTTTAAATATTGAAAGTCACAGTCCGATTTCCGAGGACCTGCTCGGGAGGATGATCGGCATCATCCGCCACCGGGGTCCGGACGAAACCGGCATCTATGTGGACTCCCACGTGGGTCTTGGCCATGCCCGCCTCAGCATCATCGGTGTCAAGGGAGGCGGCCAGCCCATCAGCAACGAGGAGGGTACTCTCTGGATCGTCTACAACGGGGAAGTCTTCAATTATGTGGAGCTCAAAGAGGATTTGGTCAAGAGGGGGCACAAGTTTACCACCCAGACGGATACAGAGGTCATTGTGCACCTCTACGAGGAACTCGGGCCCAAATGCCTTGAAAAGATGAACGGCCAGTTTGCCCTGGCCATCTGGGACTCTCGCAAAAAAGAGCTTTTCCTCGCAAGAGACAGGGTAGGGATCAGACCCCTGTTTTACTCGACAGCAAACGGCAAGTTCACCTTTGCGTCGGAGATCAAGGCGATTTTCATGGAGCCTGCGATCAAGAGGGAGATCGATACGGAGTCCCTTTACCAGGTCTTCACCTTCTGGACCACTTTGACGCCGAGAACGGTTTTCAAAGATATCTATGAACTGCCTCCCGGCCACTTCATGACTGTCAAAGAAGGGATGATTACCCAAAAAGCCTTCTGGACCTTGCCGGTTTACGCCCCCGAGGATCGGTGGCAAGGGTCTTTTGAAGAGGCTAAGGAAGAACTGAGGGCGCTTTTAATCGACGCGACTCGACTTAGGCTAAGGGCGGATGTCCCGGTAGGCGCGTACCTGAGCGGAGGCCTGGACTCCTCTTTGATAACCGCAATCATCTCCAAGAACTTCAACAATCGCCTGAAAACCTTTTCCATGAGTTTCCAGGAAAAAGCTTTTGACGAAAGCGAATACCAGGTGGAGATGCAGAAGGCGCTGGGGACCGAGCATCGGCAGATCATGGTGAGCAATGACCTGATCCGCGAGAATTTCCCGGACGTGATCTGGCACTGTGAAATCCCTTTGCTTCGAACCGCGCCCGTGCCTCTCTACCTGCTTTCGGGACTGGTGAGGGAAAATCAGTTCAAGGTCGTTCTGACCGGAGAAGGGTCGGACGAGATCTTCGGGGGCTACAACATTTACAGGGAAGCCAAGGTCAGGCATTTCTGGGGTCAGAAGCCTGAGTCCAGGATTCGGCCGCTGCTCATTCGCCGGCTCTATCCCTACATCTTCAAAGGCCAGTCTCGCGGAAGTTCATTTCTCCAGAGATTTTTCTCAGTCACGCCTGAAGATATGCATGATCCCTTTTTCTCTCACAAGATCCGGTGGGACAACAGCCGGAAGAACGTGACGTTTTTCTCCGGGGACCTGCTGGCTGGGTTCAACGGATATCATCCTCTGGCCTCGCTTGCAGTCAGACTGCCTTCTCAATTCCTGAAGTGGGATACCCTCTCTAAAGCTCAATACCTGGAGATGAGCATTTTCCTTTCAAACTACCTTCTCTCTTCCCAGGGCGACAGGGTGGCCATGGCCCATTCCCTGGAGATTCGGCTTCCTTTTTTGGACTACAGAGTCATCGATTTTGCATTCAGGCTCCCGGCAAGATGGAAGATCAAGGGTCTCAAGGAAAAATACATCCTGAAGGAGGCTTCGGAGGGGCTGGTCACGGATAGGGTCAAGGCCAGACCGAAGCAGCCCTACAGAGCGCCGATTAGAGAGGTGTTCTTCCACGGCCAAGAGCGGGACTATGTGGAGCACTTCTTGTCCGAGGAAAGCGTCAACAAAGGGGGCTACTTCGATCCCAAGAAAGTCGGTTTCTTGGTCAACAAATACAAAAAGGCCGATGCCTCTTTCTCGAATGAGTTTCAAAACATGGCAGTCGTGGGGATCCTGTCGACCCAAATTCTACATGACCGGTTCGTCGAAAACTTCCCGGGTCACAACGTGCCCCCTGTCAAACCTGACAAAGTCATAAGAGCCTAGACAGGATCAACAGGATTGACATGATCTCACCACAGAGCCAAAGAGCACACAGAGAGAAGCAAGTTCGCTCAAGATATGGGCAGAGGCTCGAAAATGAACATGCAAGTGAACTTGCCTGTTGATTCTCTGAGCCTCTCCTTCAGCTCCCATGGCTTTTTTCATGGGAGCCCCCGCTTCGCGTGGTTCTTGAGCGAATGATGATCTGGTATCTCTTCAAGTGCGATAATTGCGATGGGATTGGATTGATCCTGGAAATCCCGGAAATCCTGTCTGGAAGTCTGAGGTTTTATGCTGGTAAATAGCTTCTTGGAGAATTCAGCTGCGCGGTTGCCTGACAAGGTCGCCCTCATTTGCGACGGCAGGCGTCTGACCTACTCTGAGATCAACCGGCAGGCCGATCGGCTCGCTTCAGCCCTGGCCAACCTGGGCATCAAGCGCCAGGACCGGGTCGTCATCTTCATGGACAACTCGGCCGAATCCGTGGTTTCCCTTTTCGGTATCCTGAAAGCCGGCGCAATCTTCATCATGGTCAACGCCACCATGAAGGCCAAGAAACTCAACTATATCCTGCGCGATTCCGGCGCCCGCGCACTGATCACCCACTCCAACAAAGCCCGCATCATCCAAGTAGCCTTGGACGACGCTTCTGCTTTGGAGCATGTCCTTTGGGTCGGCAATGTTCCAAAGTTCGAGAGCCGCTATCCAACGGATTGTCATTTCCATTCTTGGGCCGATCTTTTGTCTGCGAGCTCGTTGTCCGTTGTCCGTGGTCCGTCGTCTGGTCCTATGTCAGCCGTGGGCGCTCCTCAAGCGAAGCGCTCCTCAAGCGAAGCGCTCCTCAAGCGAAGCGCTCCTCAAACAATGGACTCTACGCTCTCTGCACCGTGCACCATCCCCATTGACATTGACTTGGCGGCGATTATTTACACCTCGGGCTCCACAGGCGAACCCAAGGGCGTCATGTCCGCCCACTACAACATGGTGGCGGCCGCGAAGAGCATCACCCAGTACATCGGGAATACAGAAGACGACATCATCATGGACGTGCTTCCCCTATCCTTCGACTATGGTCTCTACCAGGTGCTCATGGCCTTTTTGTTCGGCGGTACGGTTGTCCTCGAAAAGTCCTTCCTCTATCCCTACAAGATACTGGAAAAGGTTGTCGAGGAAAAGGTGACGGGCTTTCCGCTGGTGCCCACCATGGCGGCTCTCCTGCTTCAGATGGAGGATCTGTCCAAGTTCGATTTCAGTCATGTCAGGTACATGAGCAACACGGCGGCAGCTCTTCCCGTGGCTTATATCCGGAAGCTCCAGTCCCTTTTCCCTCATGTGAAGATCTTCTCCATGTACGGCCTCACCGAGTGCAAGCGGGTCTCCTACCTGCCTCCTGATCAATTGGATAAGAGGCCTGACTCGGTGGGCGTTCCCATCCCGAACGAGGAAGTCTTTGTGGTGGATGAAAGGGGCAGCGAAGTCCCTCCGGGTCAGGTGGGCGAGCTGGTCATCCGCGGCTCAAACGTGATGCAGGGTTACTGGAATGCGCCCGAAGAGACGGCCAAGAGATACCGGCCCGGCCGTTACCGGGGAGAGACGCTGCTCTACAGCGGGGACCTGTTCCGGAGAGATGAAGAGGGGTTTCTCTACTTCGTGGCCCGCAAGGACGACATGATCAAGACAAAAGGAGAGAGGGTGAGCCCCAAGGAGATAGAAAATGCCCTGTGTGAACTGGAAGGAGTGGCGGAGGCGGCGGTGATCGGTGTGCCGGATGAGATTTTCGGGCAGGCGATCAAAGCTTTTGTCGTGCAGAGGAAGGGGGCCGGGCTGGTGGAGAAAGAGGTGTTGGCTTACTGCGCGAAAAACCTGGAGCCTTTCATGGTGCCCAAGTACGTGGAATTCATGGATTCGTTCCCAAAGTCCCCGAGCGGCAAGATCGACAAGAAGCAGCTAAAATAGCGATCACGAAAGCACGAAAGTCGACAACATGGAAAATATGTCTCACGCCCTTCCCGTCTTAGCGGGACTAGAGTCGCAGAGCCCGCGGAGGGCCCTGATTTCATTCAAAAGACTCAGTTATGTGAACCCAAGTAACCCATTGCACAAAGCGGTCTTGGAAATGGAACCAATAGATGTTATAGTCCGGGTAGTCAGAAAACTTCATACTGAAAAAATCGGCAGCCTTTCGTACGAAAAGATGGACCAAGTCGTTTCGGGTTTGAAGCTTGTGATGGACATCCCCTAGACTCGTCCACGGAGGGCTGGTCTACGGAGAATCGGAGCGTTCATTGCAATCGGTTGAACTGGACAAGGTCAGAACACTGCTTACACCTACCTTGAGAAGGTTGGGAGTACACAAAGCCGTCGTATTCGGTTCCCTTTCCAAAGGAGCCGGGTCACGAAAAAGCGACGTCGACCTTCTTATTGTCGTGGAGACGGGAGAGCGGTTTTTCAAGAGGTACGATCGCTTTGATGAGATTTATGCCAAGCTCAAGGGCAGATCTGTGGATATGCTTATTTATACGCCTGAGGAATTGGGTAAAATCAAGCATCGTCCTTTCATCAAAAAGATACTGGCCGAAGGGCAAATCATCTATGAGCACTGAAAAGAACGCCACCGAAGCCGCAAGATGGCTTGAGACAGGTGAAGACGATCTCGATGCGGCCGTTGTGCTTAGAGAAAACGCTAAGTTCCCTCATGCCTGCTTCTATGCTCAGCAGGCGGGGGAAAAAGCACTAAAAGCTGTTTGGTACCATGCAGACGCAGACCCCTGGGGGCACTCCATCCGAAAGCTCATCGAGGACTTGGAAAGTGTGGACTTGAATCTCTATGAGAGGCTCAAAAGTCTCCTAAGGGCTGGGACCCTTCTGGACCGTTTCTACATCCCAACGCGATACCCCAACGGGCTTCCGGGGCTAACTCCGGGCGAGGCCTATATGGATGAAGACGCAGAAGAATGTATCCGCCAGGCTGGTGAGATCCTAGTTGCTGTGAGATCGATTCTGCCTAGTAGCGACAAGTGACCAGCATCCAGAATTCAGTATCCAGCATACCCTTTGACTTTGCCACTATTCCATCATCTTGATATTTTATTATTCGGCCCTGTATTGGGTCTCCCAGCTTTGACAATAATCATCCCAAGATTCCATAAATTCAGTATTCGTGAATTAAAGGATGTCGCCCAAGTAACCCAATGGACCCAAATAGCCTTGAAAATC
This sequence comes from uncultured Desulfobacteraceae bacterium, assembly GCA_964580575.1. Lineage (GTDB taxonomy): Bacteria > Desulfobacterota > DSM-4660 > Desulfatiglandales > HGW-15 > CAVPDE01. The sequence goes on along the minus strand of CAZOLJ010000135.1, from coordinate 2,110 downwards.
TGTCAGCATCGCGGTATTTATGTCCTGAAGAATCGATCTGTCTGGCAAGGACTCAGTGAATCCGAAGTTATCTCTCCGCTTGTTTTTTCTGTGGATGAAACCGAAAATTCTGCTCTGCGGGCGTCCCCCATTCTATTGAACATAAAGGAGGAGGGGATTCGAGTATGACCGGCAGAGAAACACTCCTATCCAAGAAATCAGGGGAGGGAAAAACTCGTGGGTAAAGTTACAGCCAAATATCAGATCACTCTGCCGAAGGGGATTCGAAGGGAATTAGGAATTGTCCCCGGCGCGGAGGTAGAGATTGTGAAAGACGGTGAGCGGTTCGTGCTGGTGGTTAATCCCGCCGACGACATCAAGAAGAAGTGGCGCGGACGGTTCAGGAACGGTTCCACCACAGAGGCCTACTTGGAAGAGGTGCGGGGGCGGATCAATTGAGAATATGTGTGGACACCACGATCCTGATTGACGTGCTCAAGGATGAATTCCGTCCCTTTCAGGACAAACTTTACGAGGCCATTGCGAGCAATGAACAACTGGTATCGCCGTCGGTAGTTTTCGGCGAGCTCATGCCCCAATTCAAAGGGGACGAGAAACAAGTGGCCGATTTTTTGTCGGATCATAAGATTGCCGTCGAGTCGCTGGACATTGCCAGCGTTTCTTCTGCATCCGAAAGCTGGCTGAAATACTTGCGGCGGAAGGATAAAATCATCTGCCCGAATTGCGGCCAACCGCTGCCGCAACGGGTACATTTCTTGTCGGATTTTTACATTGGCGGTTTTGCGCTGGCTAAATGTGATGCCATCCTCACCCGCGACCGGGGCATTTACAAGAAGTACTTTCCCACTTTGGTAGGGTACGCGGACTGTCTTGCTTAATTCACCACAGATTGCCAAACCCATGAATATAGCATTCAGAATAAATGAAGTTGCCCGCAGTCCCGCCGAAGCGGGACAGAGTATCCTGGCGAAGGCGAATGAAATCCGACGGGGGTTGACAAGTCCCGGAAATTTGCGGATAGCCCTCCCTGGCTTCTGGTCACTGCTGCCCCCTGTAGCCACGACTTGAACGGTTTCAACCCCATTTATGATTCCACGAATTCAACGGCTTTGATCGTTTGCGCGGATTCGTATTCGAATAACCTTCAAAACCCACAACGTCCCCGGTACCATAAGGGAAATCCTGCAGCAGCAGGCCTACCTTTTTTGCATGCACCTCTGGGAGATTGATCCCGACCAGCCGAGACCCGAAGGGACCACAGCCTTTTCTCGATTCAAGCACTACACCAACCTGGGCAGGACAGAAGGCAAGTTAAAGAGCCTTTTGCAAGAATTCAGCGAATGCTGTTTTGTCCCGTGCCATGAACACTTGGAGCAGGAAAGAACGCGGAACTCGGTAGAACCTGTCCAACCCAAGTAGCCCAAGTAACCCATTGCACAAAGAGGTCTTGGAAATGGAACCAATAGATGTTATAGTCCGGGTAGTCAGAAAACTTCATACTGAAAAAGGTGATAAGATATGACTACCCAAAAAATTGCCATTTCCATGCCTGAAGATCTGGTTAAGGACATAGATTTGATAGTTAGGAACAAGGGCTTATCTAGAAGTCGATATATTGCCTCCGCCCTTTCTGCGAAAGTGTCCGACGAAAAAAGAGAACTCCTGAAACAGGCTTATGACAGGTTCTTTTCAGATGAGGAAATCCAAAAAGAACAGAGAGATACTGCCGAATGGTTTGAGGGTGCCGGCAGCGAAGCGGGGCAGGAATGGTAATCCGTCGCGGCGACATCTATTGGGTTGATTTTTCACCCGGCAAGGGGTCCGAACCGCTTGGCCGGCGGCCCGGCTTGGTGATTCAATGTGATGCTCTCAACGAGAGCAAGCTGAACACGGTCATCATGCTCGCCATCACATCCAATCTGAATTTCAGCGAGTTGCCTGGAAACGTGCTGCTGGCAAAGGGCGATGCGAATATGCCGAAAAGATGCGTCATCAACGCAACCCAACTAAAGTCGGTCGACAAGAGCAGCCTTGTGGAAAAAATCGGCAGCCTTTCGTACGAAAAGATGGACCAAGTCGTTTCGGGTTTGAAGCTTGTGATGGACATCCC
>CAZOLJ010000134.1:0-7876 GCA_964580575.1 uncultured Desulfobacteraceae bacterium | reverse complement strand
GGGAAGGTTCGAAGGCAAGGGGGCGGTTGGCGGGATGAGTCCATTTCCGGTTGCGGACTCGCCAGAGACCACACCCCCCGTCCCGGGCTCAAGCAGACTTTGGTTGCGGCCAAAGGCCTGCATTAGGAGTTGCATTTCTTCAATCAGGAGACCGGGTCACTCGGAGGGTGCCGCCCATTTATCGAAAATCTTTTCCAGTTCCAGGACCGTGCGCTCGGCGCCGAAGGGTTCAATGCCTTTGGCAATGCTTTGCCGATCCATGGGCAAATCGAAAATCCGGAGAACAGCGTGAGCGAGACTCTCCGGGGCGTTTGTCTTCAGCAGGATTCCGTTTTTCCCGTCAGACACAAGGTTCTCCACACCGCCCACATCCGTCGCAACCACAGGTGTCCCGCAGGCCAGTGCTTCGAGCACGACCATGGGAATCCCTTCCCTTTCAGACGGCAGAAGGAGAACATCCGCCATATTGTAGAAATCCCTGAGCTGATGGTGGGGAATCGCTCCGGGGAAAAAGACGGCCTTTTCCATATGCCTCTTGTGGACACGCTCCTGGAGAGATTTCTTTCGGCTTCCTTCGCCGATAAAAAAGGCGCAATAGGCCTCCTCCCTCGCATTCAGGATTTTCAAGGCCTCTAAGAGCTTGTCTGTGCCCTTCCCCTCCTCCAGCCGGCCGACGAAGAGAATCACCCGCTTTTTTTCAAGTTGAAACCTTTCTCTCATCCGTTGCCCTGTTTGCAGGTCAGGGCGGAACATCTCGGTGCTTACGCCGTTCATGAGAAGGCTGACCTTGTGGGCTGCACCGCTTCGGATCACCTGCTTGCGACAGTGAACATCAATCGCTATGGTCCAATCAGAGCGCCGGTGTACCAGATTCAGCATCTTATCAAAGAGGAATTGAAACGCTTTTGAACGGGCCAAACGGTACCGCGACAGCTGCACCGGATTATGGGAACCGTGCTGGTGGTACACGGTGGGCACTCTGTTCTTTCCGAAGAGAAAAGGCAAGGCGGATTCTACCGAGTGGATGTAGAGAAGATCCGGGCCGTCGCTTAAAATGCGAGACCTGTAGCGAGAATAGGCCAGAAGCGCCTGGAGACGCATGGGAATGGGTGAAGGATATCGGACGCCGGCGACCGGCACGAACTGAACGTTCGCGGATAGGGAAACCGGAACCCACCGTCTGGCCTTCCGGTTTACCGCTAAGCCGTAGACCCTAACGGGAAAGCGAAACCCCCCGAGAACATTTGAGAGAAAGCCGGTCAGTCCGCCCACAGGCTGATGATTGATCAGGTCCACAGGACCGATGATCCCGATGCAAGGCGCGTTCCTTTGCGTCATACGCTTTTCGGATGCCTGCAGACGGCGATCAGGTTTTGGGCTCTTTCGGTCTTGCCGGTGACTTGATAATGGAAAGAGGTAGAGGACGTACTGGTCCTGGCGACGGCATTCTGAATACCCGGCCGGCGCAACAATCCCGTCCACTGAAGAACACGCTTCCCGGCGCGAAGCACCGGCCGGAGAGCGTGCAAAACCGGTTTTTCCTGAACCCCGTAAACGCTCACGGATTCAAAATACTCGCGCAGCGTCATCCCAAACGCCTTGTCATCATAGAGAATCTTGTGAAAACCCCCTTGCTGAAAATAGATTCCGCCGGGGTGGTTGGGGGTTGCAAGGACCGCTGCGCCCTCGGGGTGCAGCACGCGGACCAATTCCCTGAGAAAGGCCGCCCGATCGCTCTCATCGAGGTGCTCGATGATGTGACTGGCCATGACCAGGTCAAAGCGCAGAGCCTTCAACCCGAGCGCTGTGGCGTTCATGCAAAGAGGAGTGATAGACGCAAGGGAATAGCGGTTTTTCATGGTCTTCAAGGCTGCAAAAGACAAGTCTAAGGACAGGACCCGGCCTTGGGAGGAGAGGGAATAGGATCCGTACCCTTCCCCACAGCCGATGTCCAGGGCCTTTTGAAAGGACAGGTTTTCAAGGGCAAACAAATACGTGATATGTTGCTCCTGAATATTGCTGAAAGCAATTCCTGCGTGGGGTGTCTGATCGATTTGGGATGGCATTAACCGCTCTTCCAACGCGTGTGGGGATGACCCCTCAAGCCCTTTGCCCTGAAATTGGATGCGGTGAAATGCTGGAAAAGCCTCCGATGCTACGATGCACCATCTTCTCCGCCGCCGTCCTTCTCTCGTGCCTCTCGGCCAAGCCCACGACCGTTCCCAAAAGAACCGCATTGTAGACATTGCTCTGCATGTAGATCACTCCGCTTGTGAACCCCAAGGTCACAAGGACGGCCATGAGCAGGAGGCCCAGAAGGCCCATGAGAGGGTCGACCTCTCGGTGCACATAAAGGGCCTTCTTGAACAAATAACCCTGGAAGAGGATAAAGCAGAACAACCCTACCAGGCCGCTCCCGAGCAACAGTTCGATGTAATCGTTGTGCCCCCCGATTTCCATACCGTATTCCCTGGCCGTGAGGACGGATATGTAACGGAACCCCTTGCCGAAGACCAACTCCAAAGGAGAGCTGTTCAGATATCCCTTGAGCTGAATGCCCCAGAAGGCGATTCGACCTGAGCCAAGATGCCCTCTTTCCCCAAGGAGGATGGCCTGCTGAAAATCCATGTTTCTTTCCTGAAACGCCGGAATCAGCATCGATCTGAAGTGATAGATGAAAACAACAAGGAAGAGGCTCAGCAGCACGGCGGCGAGGTATTTCCTGCTGCTTTGCCTTTCGGCAACCAAGTAGGTGGCCAGGCCTACCAGAAAGGCAAGCCAGGTCGCCCGGACATAGGCAAAGGTGACAAACCCCAAACAGGCCGTCAGAACCATTAAGGGAAAGATCTTGCGTTTCTCCGTATAAACCTTCCACAGAGCAAAAAAGGATAAGAACAGCATGGTATAGGAAAACACATGAGGATTCTTGAAATAACCGTAAAACTCGCCGACGCCGTAATAGGCTGCGTCGTATCTTCCGGTCACAAGAAGAACGAGGTTGATCAGAAGAAGCAGGGAAAGCGCTATAAAGACGAAATGGAAAAACCTGTCAGCCTCCATATCCTTCGTGATGTCCGCGACAACCGGGATCAACAAAAGCCAGGGAAGGTATTTAAAGAGGTGCTCAATGATGGCCCCATGATGGAGCGTCAGGATGGACCCCAGGACCACTGACACGAGAAAGAGCAATAGGATTTTTGAAACCTTATATTCCAACGGGTTTTTTTTGTTGATGACCCAATAGGCGAGGGACATCACGATGACGGCAACGGCCCACAGGGACATGGGGTTGATGTCGTACCCGTAAAAAGCGGCGAGTGTGATTCCGTGCGCCGCCTCCACAAAGGGTCTAAGACACACGAGGAGGACAATCATTCCGGAAAGCCTGAACTGGGTGAACAGGAGCACCAGAAACAGCGCGGAGAAGATGATCAAGACGATGAGGGTTTCGGTCATTGGCGTCTCTCTGAGAGGTGATGACCGCTCTTGAGCGAGGAGTGAGGTTGGGCCGCGGTCACCGAGCCAATACCATGAGACCGGCCCCCCCGGTTGTCCGGGCTGCGAAGTCCTCACTCACTGCGGTGAACATTTTTCTCAATACTTTGCCAAGGTGTGCTTTGGCGGATTTGGCCGGCAGAGCGACGCTCCCGAAAGTGTAGAAGTGATCCATAATTGAGAACCCTGCATCCTGCAAAGCATGCAATGCGATTTCTCTGTTGAAGTAATGCAGGTGTCCGACGCGCATCCGGTGTTCGAAGAGTTTGTTCCGGAGCACAGAGTCGATGGAAAGCTCCAAGGGGATGTGAAAGAGCGTGTAGGTTGCCGATTCTCTGATCTTCCTCAGGAAATCCATGTAATTCTCGATATGCTCGATGAGGTCGATGAGCAGCATGAGATCGAAAGAGAGGCTTCCAACCTCCAGGATGTCCTGAAGGAAGAAATGAAGCCTGTGGTTGCTCCTTTTCCGGCAGAGCGAAAAGGCGTAGGGAGAGATTTCGTAACCCCAGAACTCACAGCCGCCATCCATCCTCCCCTGCAATCGGCATAAGATCTCCCCTGCGCCGCAACCTGCTTCGCAAATGGTTCGAGGCCTGATTCCATTCCTGGCCAACAGGGTGAGGATTTTTTCCGCTTTCCACAGGGAATCCTCAACATGCCAGGTGGGATTTTCGATTTGATATTTCCCAGAGGTGTAAATCTCACGGCCCAAATCTTCGTATGCTCCTCAAAGGGCCTACAAAAAAATCCCCGTGGAGTGCCTCAGCGCATCCCAACCGCAACTCCATGAACCTTTGGAGACAGGAGTTCTCGGAGGTAATCCGAAAGGACTCTGGTCTGAGAGGCCCTGGAAAGTTCAGCAAGCCCCTGTTGGGAAACAGGGGGAACGCTTCCCGAACGCACTTTAACATCAATCCACTCCCTCAGCTTTTCCGCTATACGCCTTGGATCGGAGGCAAGGAATCCCGCATTCCGATCCCGGATAAGGTCCGCGGCCATGCAATCATCAGGGCCGACAGCCAGGATCGGCCGACCTGCACCCAGGTACTCAAATAGCTTCCCTGTGTAAACCCCTTTCTCTCCCGGGTGGTTCCACAGCAAGAGAAGAAGGACGTCGGACTCGCTCTGCATCCTGAGCGACTCCCTGTAGGGCACAGGGGCATGGACGCTGACCAGAGACTGTACCCCGCTCCGCCGAGCCGACCGCGCGACGGAGTTCAAATTGTCCCCATAGAAAGCCACCTGGACCTTTTCCTTGAGCGGCCCGAGGAGCTTCAATGCCTGGAAAAGGGGCGTCGGATCCCGCTTCCCCTCATAGATCCGGCCGGTGTAAAGGATTTGGACGGAACCTTTTCTGAAAGGCACCACCGGATGAGGAGGATAGTCATCGAAGTCGATTCCGTTCAGAACGACTCGCGTTGCTTTTCCATACTCTCTTCTCAAGGTAGAGGCCAGAGGCTCGGAGACCGTGATAAAGGCTGAAGCCGAGGATAAGACTCTTTTTTCAAGTCGCTTTTCCAGCCTTTTTCGCCATTCCGGATGGGAATAGTAATGATTGTCCACCCAGAGATCCCTGAGATCCGCCACCCAGGGAACCCCGTGCCTGTTCGATACCAGCCAGGCCGCGACTAAAGCCGTCATCGGCCCGGAGCTTGCCAGGATGACATCGGGTTTCCACTGCTTCACCGTCTGAGCGCATTTTCTTACCGCAAAGGGAAGCCACCCGATCTGCTCATCAGGAAAGAAGAGAAAGGTCTTCAGCAAAGACCATATTCGACTCCTTCTCCACGCCTGATGGGCGCCGGGCGGTATGTCCCCCAGGTCTATTCGCGTTTGACCTCCGGAGAGCATATGAATCGGTTTCTTGAGATTGATCCAGCTTGTGTACCGCACGGTCTCTGAAGGGATTTCCAGAGCGAGCGTCTGCTGAAAAGGCTGCCTCTTTGCCGTGACGACCCTGACTTCATGCCCAAAGGTGACAAGATATTTTGCTGTCTTCCCGATCCTGACAGCGGCTATGTTGTTGTAAGGGGGGAAGTAAAAAGAAACGATGAGAATGCGCATGGGGTGATGCTCAATCAAACACGACCTCAAAGCGTTGAGCCCACAGGATAAGATTGATCCATCGCCAGAGACGGCCATAAAAAGCCTTGTCTCCATGGAGGAGCAGGGGCCAATCCTTCTGTATGGCCCGGTAATTTAGACACTCGACCTGTTGTGCCGCTCCGGCTTGAATCGTTTTCTCAACCCAGGGTCGCAGCGCCATGAGCCATTGGGGTTCTGGCGTGCTGAACGCAATCTTGTCCTTCCGGTCCAGGATCGAATCAGGGACCATGCCTCTCATGGCAGAGCGAAAAACAGCCTTGCTTACCCCGTCTTTTGAGATCAGATAGTCCCCGGGCAGGGAAAAAGCCGCATGGACCAGATCAGGAGTCAGAAAGGGCACGCGGCTCTCTATGGAGAATGCCATGGAGTTGCGGTCTTCATATCGGAGAAGCATGGGAAGCATGCTTTTGCTCATCGTCTGATGGAGCTGTTGCCTGAATATGTTTCCACCCGTGTTGCTTTGGACGGGATGGAAAAGCACTTCCCTCTCGACGAACCAGTTGCGGTTCAGCCAGCTTGGAACCGGTTGTCTGCCGGCCATACGTCGTGTGATGTTTTGGGCTGAGCCCGGGAGCAAGGGGACAAAAGCCCGGCCGGCAAGATTCCACCACCGTACCCCGGGCAATTCCGAAGTGCCTCTGAGGAGCCGTAAGGCATTGGGGAATCTCGCGTTCCGCAGGAGCGAAGCCAGCCTTGCTTCAAGGTGAGAGGGATACCCTCCAAAAAGTTCGTCCGCACCCTGGCCGTCCAACATGACCTTGATCCCTTTCTCACGGGCAAGCATAAACACGGAGTTCTGCGCCAGGATGCTGGTAGACGAAAAGGGCTCGTCCTGAACATAGACAAGTCGCTCCAGCCGGTCCGTCAGTTCCATTGAATCGAGCCGGACTTTGTGGACCGTGGCCCCGGAGGAGGCACCGATCAGATCCACCCATCTTTCCTCGCTGAGGGAGCTATCGTCTGCGATATAGCTGAACGTGTGCAGGTCGGCGCCAGGTCCCTGTAGCTTCCGCATGGCCATGACGATGGAGGAGGAGTCCACACCGCCTGAAAGGGCCGAACCCACAGGCACATCACTCCGCAGGTGAAGGGTGACATTGTCCAGAAAATGATCTCTCACCAGGTCGGAGGCTTCATTAAAGGAAACAGGCGAATTCGGACCCGCTGGTATTTGCCAGTAACGCTCAGGGTTGGGAGCATTCGGTTTATCCAGGGATACCTCAAGGGAGTGAGCGGCAGGCACCTGACTGACCTGAGAGAAGAGGGTTTCCCCTCCATGGTCCGTAAGGCTCAACCGCACGTAATCGTAAACCCGTTGGGGATTGACCCCTCGGCTGACGCCGGGCAGCTCAAGGAGGGCCTTGATTTCGGAAGCAAATGCAAACCCTTCCGGAAGCAGGGCGTAGTAGAGAGGCTTGATGCCGAAGAAATCACGGGCCAGAAAGAGCTTTTTGTTCGGCAAGTCGAGAATGGCGAACGCAAACATCCCGATAAAGCGATTCAGCGCGCCCGCGCCCCAGTGCTCATAGGCGGTTAGCAATACTTCCGTGTCTGCATGGGAATGAAATCCGTATCCCGCGCTTTCCAGCTCATCCCTGAGTTCGATGTAGTTGTAGATCTCGCCGTTGTACACAATCCAGAGCGTGCCCTTTGAGTTGCACATGGGTTGATGGCCGCTTGGGGAAAGGTCAATGATCGACAGTCTCCGGTGTCCAAGAGCGAGTCGGGGATGCATGCTTTCTCTTGCTGAGTCGAGTCTCAATTGAGGCGCATAAGGCAAGGGACCGGCAAAGACGTCATCGGGCGTATCCTTTCCGCCGAAAATGTCCACCTTTCCCGTCTTGATATCCGCGATGAGGTATCCTTCATCATCCGGGCCCCTGTGGCGAAGAGCATCCGTCATGTTTCTGAGCGACTTCAGCACGGGAAAGGTTCCGCTTAAATTCAGTATGCCGGCAATTCCACACATTTCTGGTTAAGACAAGGAAGAAATCAGAGAGGCGTGAATTTGTAATAGTTTAGCTCTTTGAAATGGTTGGCTCAGGCCATGGGAGTCCCTCCAAAAACAGAAAACGAAGAGTGTGCGGGAAAGACTCTGCCGATAAGGGGCAGCGAAGGCGGGCGGCGAGGTTTCACCGGCACCTGCCAGCTGGGTATTACATGGCGAGTTCCCCGGTAGCCCTCCGCCCGCCTCACCCATGACCCGAGGCTTGCCACTGAGGTGTGGCGTCTTCGTTGTTCTGTTTTTGGAGGGACTCCCATGGCCTTTTTC
>CAZOLJ010000133.1:2419-7962 GCA_964580575.1 uncultured Desulfobacteraceae bacterium | reverse complement strand
TATGAGGGGTCACATCTTGAATTGTGAATTAAGTTGTGATAATCCTGTCGGGGAAAACTCGGAGGGAAGGACGTTGGCAAGGCCGTGGAGGATACAGCATGCAGGGGCCTACTATCATGTCCTGTCAAGGGGCAATGAAAGAAAAGATATCTTTTTCGGGGATGGCGACCGGAGACTGTTCCTGAACACGCTTGGGGAGGTATCAGATCGCTTCAAGGTTGATATCTTTGCCTTTGTTCTGATGAGGAACCACTACCATCTGCTGTTGCGTACGAACCTGCCGAATCTTTCCAAGGCGATGCAGTGGCTGGGGCTAACGTATACGCGCAGGCTCAATAACCGGGTGGGGCGTTGTGGGCATCTTTTCCAGGGGCGATTCAAGGCCATGCTGGTGGAAAACGATGCCTACATGGTGGAACTATCCTGCTACATCCACAGGAACCCCCTGAGGGCTAGGGTAGTGAAGCGTTTGATCGACTACCGCTGGAGCAGTTACCCTGTGTACGCCTACGGGAAGAAGGGACCCGAGTGGCTCAAGACAAATCTGATCCTGTCTTACTTGGGAGGGAGGGACAGGCACAAGGTGTACAGGGAGAAGGTCCAGAACTATGCCGGGGAGGAGGGCCGAGTCTGGGAGGACTTTCGGCACGGAGTGATTCTGGGAAGTTCGGGGTTTGTGGAGAGGATTCGGTCGTTGAAAGGGGGGAGTGCCCCTCACAAGGAGATTCCTCAGCAGAAATCGGTGCTGGGGAGCGTGGATTTGACAGGGGCAGCGAAAGAAGCGTTGGCGTTTCTGGGGAGAGAGAGTGGAGAATATGTCCCTGGGCGCAGGGTTCGTGGGGTGAGCAAGGAGGATAGGGATCTCGCGATCTATGCGCTGTGGGAGAGGGGAGTGTTCGGGAATGAGGAGCTTGGGCAAGTCTTTGGAGTTTCTTATTCAGCGGTCAGCCATATCGTCAGGGGTGTGAAGGAGCGGATGAAGAAAAACCCGCTGATCGAAAAGAGAACGGAGAAACTTAATTCACAATTCAAGATGTGACCCCCTACACACCACACTCAAGATGTGACCCCCTACACACCACACTCAGGACTGCGAAGGCGGTTGAGGATTTTTCATAAGCGGTCGCTTTCGTCTCGCTGTACTTTAGAGCCTGATTCTTTGAAAGCAGGATTCTAGGAGGGGAATCGGAGTATCTAAGTATAGATGCTGTGATCCGAACAGCTTAAGGAACAAATCGTAAGCGTGAGCGGGACGGCGTGCGAAAGGCGATGCAGGCTCAGAGTGCGGAGAGGCCAAAACCTACGACCAGGCATGTCGGTGCAAATACTCAGAACCGTTGCGTCTGCAGGGACGTCATAGTGATTGAGTGGGGCGGAGATTGGGAGTCACTTCGAGTGAACAGGAAGAAAAGGGGGGGAATGCCATGAGAAGAGAAGGGGCGACTAGGCTTTCCTTTTGTGTGTTGTTCTTGGTGGTGTTCATGAGCATGGGCGCAGGGGCCTGGGCGCAGGAGAACATGTGCGTCGTGCCTACGGGTTCAGGGCAGGCGTTGAATCAGTTGCCCTCCGCCTTGACGATCATTGCGGGCGCTGAGGAGATCAGCCCCGCACAGCCGGTTTCGCTTCGCGCTGCATGGGGGTGTTTTCCCTTCGAATATACCTGGCAGGTCCAAGGAACGGGTTACAGCCTGAGCAAGGCGACGACGAACGGGGACTTGGATCATACGATATTGACTGTGGCAGGTGGCACCTGCGGAGTGCAGTACAGCGCCTATGCCACTATAACGGTATCGGACTCATGCGACAATACAGAAACAATCGCGGTCAGAAATGAGGTGGGAACGTGGGGTCAGCCTCTTTATGAGTGGTATGTCCGTTGCCAATGCACAGGAAGCGAATGTCAATCGTGCTGGTCGTGGTCGTATTGCCAGAGTACATCGCCTGGCTGCAACTTGCACTGGAATGATATGACTGAAGATGTTGTCGGCCATAGGCGGTGGATTACTACACATTGGCACTGTAACTGCGCAGCCGGCTGTGGCGGTTCGAGCACAATCATGCGGTGGTGTGGAGCGCCGGACGGGTCAATTTATGAGATGCCGGGGACCAATGGTCTGGTGAAAGATGAGTATTGCCCTCCAGGCTGTCCGAGTCCTTTTGATTGTCAGATCGGCGCGCAAGACTGTTCTCAGCCGTGGTATCCTGAAATACGCACCTGGTGCATACCGGACGTAGCGAGGTATTACGAATGGCGTTGCCAGTAAAAATGACCGGGCAACTGTGTGCTAACCGAAGATCAAGGCTTCGGAGGCCATCCGAAAAGCCGCGGGCATACGAGCTATGAGAGAAAAGAGGCACATGGAGACAAGACAGCAGGTCTTGATTATCGTCCTTGAGGGTGGTACAGAGTTTCTGTGCCCTCAGTAAAACAGGACCGAGGGCTGTAAAGAAACGAACCAAGGGGTCCCTGTTGGAATGACTCAACCAAGTGTCATCATTTGCCCTGATTCAAGCGTGCCTGAGAAAACCTCCAAGGTCCTTCTTTCTTATTTTGGGTCGGTCAAGATCTGCCGGCCCTGGTTCATGGATGAGCCTGTACCTCTTTCGCAAAGCGGCGCGATCCAGATTCTTCATCCGCCCGATGATCTTAAACCTTCCGGGGATTTCAATAGGCTCCTTGCAGAGTACCGGGGGTGGATCAGGACAAGCCGTGACAAAGGATTCGATGCGTTCTTGGCTTTCAAGGAACAGAGGTCTCGCGGAGAAGAGGCTACCTGGGAGATCAGGGGCGAGCTGCGCGGAAAGCAAGACCGGCCTGATGAAGAGCGGAAAAGAAGCGCGTTGAAATGGAACCTCTTGCTCCATCTGGCCCGCGAGATCCGGGAGGAGGGACAAGAGGCTGAGGATCTGCTCAAGACTCTGAAGGGAAAGGACTCGCCTCTCAAGGGAGTGATCGAGGAAGAAGACGCTCCAGGGCCTTTGTCCGACCTGCCTGAGAGCCAAGGCTCTCCCATCCTTTCTGACACCGGCATGGGCCAGGTGCTGGAGGCCTGGTTTTCTCTTTTTGAAGAGCACTGGAGAGGCGATGAGGTCCTGCTCACTCTCAACCCTGGGGTCTTCCAGCACCTGTGCGACACATGGGAGGAATGGGGGGAGGGGCCGGCAGAAGAGGCGTCCCTAAGGGATGCAGTCGTCCTGAGGCGGTTTCCTCTCCTGGAGCGAAGCTCCGCCAGCGGGATCGCGAGGCGTCTTTCCGGGAAAACCATAGGCTTTATCAGAGAAGAGGACCTTCATGGGGAATGATCGCCGGTCGAATCTGGGAGAACTCGAGAAACAAGGGTGGGTCAGGCAGTTCGTTGCGAGCGGACCGCGATTGAGTGAAGCGGCGGCTCTTTACGGCGAACTGGGCTTTGACGTGCATCTCGAACCCCTGCCGAAAGGACAGGCGTGCGACACGTGCTCGGGCACGGAAGAGCACAAGGACAAGGGAGAGTGCCGGGTTTGCTTCGACGGTTTTGAGGATCAGTACAAAATCATTTTCACAAGGCGAAGAAAGAACCCACAGCCGTCGGAGGAAGAGGATCTTCGCTAGGCAGCCGCCGACTTGGATTTCCAGTAAGGGTTGACGAGATCCTCGAAGATGGCGAGCGCCGCTTCCGCCCCCTGACCGGTGGCCGTGACGATCTGCTTGTACCCGCCTTCCACATCTCCTGCCGTGTAAATGCCCGGTATGTTGGTCCGGTGACGTGAATCCCTCTTGATATAGCCTTCCGGCGTCAGCTCGATGCCCAGTTTCTTAGCGAGTTCCACCGCGGGGGTGTAGCCGATGGCGATGAAGACCCCGTCCACCTTCATGGGTTTTGTCTCTTTTGTCTTCACGTTGTAAAGGAGCACGTCCTCGACCCGATCTTTGCCCCGAATCTCTTTGATTTCCGTGTCGAACAAGACCGGGATCTTGTTGGCAGAGATGTTCTTGGTCAAATGCTCCTGCGCTCGGAGCGCGTCCCTGCGGTGAACGATAGTCACCTGAACGCCGATGTTGTGAAGGTGCAGCGCTTCAGTGACCGCGCTGTTTCCTCCGCCCGCGATGACCACCTTTTTCCCCTTGAACAGGGGGCCGTCGCAAGTGCTGCAGTAGCTCACCCCGTGGCCTGAGAGTCTTGATTCTCCAGGGGCTCCCAGGTGCTTGTAGCTGGCGCCGGTGGCCAGCAGCACGGCCTTGGCCAGAAACCGCCTTCTGCTGGTCAGGACGGTGATCGGGTCTCCGGGCCGGATGTCCATCACTTCTTCGCCCTGGAAGATGTTGGCGTATTGGAGCGCGTGGGTCGTCATGAGGTCCACCAGGGTCTTGCCTCCGACCTGCGTGAGGCCGGGGTAATTCTCCACCACAGGGGTTGTGGCGACCTGACCTCCCAGGGCTCCTTTTTCGATGATCACGGAACGCAGTCCGCTGCGCGCAGCGTAAATGCCGGCTGTGAGGCCGGCCGGACCCCCGCCGATGATCACGAGGTCCGCCTCGACTTCCTGGGCATCGCTGTCGGGTATGAAGAGCGTCTGCTGTTCCATCCTGTCGAGAGAGAGCATGAACAGCTCCTCCGCTTGAGCGCCCTGGGCAATGAGGACTTCATTCGCATAGGTCTGGGGCACGCTCTGAGCGGAGTACTGATCTGCCAGATCCGGGTTGGCCTGGATATCGATGATTTCGAGGGATATCAGGTCCGGTCTTTCGACAGCCGCCTTCAGCGCGTTCACCGCCTGCTGGGGGCAGTAGGGGCAGGAGGGGCTCACAAAAACCTTTACCCCTCTTGGTGAACTGATCTTCTTAAGCACTTTAAGAGACTCCTGGCTCAGACCGCTCGACCGGTTCCCCATCATCAGAACCGCTTCCACAAAGGTTCTCGCCTCCTCCCCGATGGGAGCGCCGAGCCAGCGAATCTTGTATCGATCCGGATCAAAAACCAGCGTGGGAGCACGAGTGACGTTCATCTCTTTTGCCATGGCGTGCTTGAGGTCGTACTCGCGTAAGGTGACTTTAGGAGTCACTTCCCGAACGGCTCTCACCAGGAATCGGCAGGCTGCGATGAAGAGATCGTTTTTCCCGGGCTGAGTGAAGAGAAGGAGCGGGACCTCGTGAGGCAGATTCTTGAAGATGGACTTCAGTTGAGCCTGAAGCTGCTCCATGGCCGCTCTCTCGGCTTGGGCATCCTTGAGTTGTTCATCCATCACCGTCACCTCCATGCGCCAGGCTTGACCAAGTACATTATTGCAAAAGCTAATCGTCATCCTTTCATTTTCAAGAGAAACCCCCTGAAGGCAAATCCGAAAGCGGCGTTCACGACTCGCGGGTGAATCCGGTCCGTCACGCGAGCCACTTGTGTGATAGAGCCGGCTTTTGTCTCGATCACGATTTCATCGTTGTCGGAGATCCCCTGTCCGGCTGCGGCTGGAGCCGGAATTTCGCCCTTGCCGCCGATTCGGTTTTTCTCGGATCGATGACCATGAGTTCGGTCCCGTCCTTTAGGGCAAACATCGCCTTTGTTCAG
>CAZOLJ010000133.1:0-2319 GCA_964580575.1 uncultured Desulfobacteraceae bacterium | reverse complement strand
TCAACAATCCGGTTCCCTCGCACACCGACGAGGAGGCTGCATCCGCCGTGATCCATTCGTGAGCAGTGGGTCCGCTTCCAGAGAATTGCTTCGGTCATTCCTGTTCCTTTCGTCGATTTTCTCTTGCCCCTATAGCATGGGTGAGTAGGTATGGCAAGGCGCGGCCTCTCGAGGGGTGTGATGGAAAGCTAAAGAGAAAAAAACTTCACACCCTTCGGGAGGATGGAGCGGTCCGGAACGCGGACAGGTTCGGGGATTGAGCGGGTTGAAGAGATGTTCTAGAAGACACGCCGAATTCCGAGAATTTTTTCCACTGATACCATCGGTCAGGGTACTGCCAAACATAACGCTCAAACACTTTCAGCAGGCCTGCGCCGATGGAAGCTACGGAAACCGGTCCGTTTTCCATGACATCTTGATAGCTCTGCATAATGAAAGAGTACTTTTCAAGGGACACTCTGTGGAGAAGGCCGAAAACGACCTGGGCGCCGGATCGGCGCTGGAGGAGATTGATCGTTTTGTCCACACCAATTCTTTTCCCGAGGAAGGACATCTTTTCCGTTTTGGACGGCTTCCATTCTTCGATTTCATCACACTCGATGAAAACCACCCTGTTCTCTCTGAGGTCCCGGATGATGGCGCCCAGCACATTCTCCTGATCCGCATCGATCACCCTAATCGCCAGTTCTCTCGCTCTTGCATGAAGCCTCTCTTTTAACTGATCCGTGGCGCACTTGATGATCACCGTTATGGGATATCCGTGGAGGGAAAGAAAGATGGGAATGTATTCGATTCCTCCGAAGTGGCCTGTGACAAACAAGATCCCTTTCTTCTGCTTCAATGCATCGTCGATTTTGTGGAGAGAAGGAGCCTCGATGCTTTGGTCAAAAAAAGCTTTAAGGTTCGGAACGGATTCATAGGCGTTGAAAAGCTTTTCACAATAGTGATGCAGGATGCCCCTGAACACGTCTCTTGTGATCGTTCTGATTTCTTGCGAGTGCTTGGTCTCTGCGAAAGCATGCTGAATGGAGTCAATGATCTTTTTTTTTTCTTTGGCACGGAAGAAGTAATAAAGGCTCCCCAGAAAGGAGACGTACCTGAACGCCATGGGCCATCCCATTTTTTGAATCAAAAAGACGTTCGGCTGCCACTGCAGGAAAGAGCTCAGGTTTCTTGCCATGCCTTTTCTTCGATCCCTTCAGCTCCGATTACCGTTTCCGTCTTTAACAACATAGTGACTCAGACTACTTTCGACCTTTCGGTATAGCTTACGGACAAAACACTTTCTCCCTGTCACGGTTCCTTCCTGGCAGCAGAGAACCAACCGCCATCGCCTCGAACTCGGCCATACAGATGGGCAATACCTCCTATTTATACCTGCCTTCTCTCGATTACTCAAGAAATAAGCAAGCAAAACCTGTTCCATTCATGAGATGACAAGATATTGTGGAAGGCAGAAAAGAGAGCCCTATAGATTGGACACCTCCAAGAAGCAAAAAGACAAGAATTGTCAATTCCGACCGAGGTTCGGTATTTCTCGGAAAGCCCTTACGACTCCTAAGAAATCTTAAGGCGAGGTAAAACATGAAGGGTGTGAGCAGGAACTTGGGGAGTTGAAAATCGAAACACTCCTATTTTGCGGGTGGTTTTCTGGTTCTTCGGATCACGATGTGTTCAACTTTTCGCTTGAGCATGATGTAATAGCGTTCTTTCTGATCCCAGATAATGGCTGCGGTCGTGCTTCCATCCTCTTCGTCACAGACCATGCTTCCATCCTCGTCCGTTTTGTAATCTTCACAGATAAATAGGTCCGATCCCTCAATGCCTTCCAACATGAAAGCGAAAAGAGCGGCGTAACTCGGTCGCGTGTGATCGGCGAAACTCACCAGAATCTCGTTGTTCTTGTTGAGCAAGACCAGGGCATAGTCTGTACGAAGGAAAAAATCGTCTTTGTAGAATTGCCCTCTGGAATAGGCGGTCTTTCCCCCATAGAACTTCTCAAAGACCGCCTCGATTTCCTTGGCAATCCTTTTCTGCTCCTCGGTGATCGAGGGTGAGTCCATGCCGTCTTTGATCTGCTTTTCCATAGGCGCCCTTAAGAGAACGTCCTGTTGGGTACCTATTCTAGGATGAAAGGCCCCCAAGAGGGAAGTCAAAAATCCAGCAGGATGTCGAAAAAGACCCTGCACGCAGGTTGCTCAAAAACGTTCAGATACAAGGCGCCCGAAATCGCGAGGAATGAGACGTACAGTCTAGTACGTCGCAGTGACGAGCGATGAGGGCAACGCCGGAGATGAGCGTTTTTCAGCAACCTGCTAG
>CAZOLJ010000132.1:0-7984 GCA_964580575.1 uncultured Desulfobacteraceae bacterium | reverse complement strand
CCTTGACGCTCGCGGGAACCGTCCCATGGCCCGTGATGAAAATGATGGGAAAGGACAGGTCGTCGTCGACCACGTAGACTACGGGCTTTTCCTTTGTCATGGACCCTCTCCTCACCCCCACCTAGCCTCCCCAGTCGAGGGGGAGGAACAGACAGCACATCACCTAGAATTTCTCATGGCAGCCGCCCCGTTCAAAATCAGGTTCAAGATCACCTGCTGCAGCTGGATGCCGTCCCCACGGATCACCGCCAATTGTGGGATCAGATCCGTGTCAATGGACAAACCCTGCAGCAGGGAGTCGGCCCGAATGAGATCAACAACGACCCCAATCACCTCGTTCAGGTCCAAGGGCTCGGCACGGACCTTTTCCTTCTTCACAAGAGCCCGGACTTTCCGAACCACATCATTGGCCCGCCTGTCGTCCCGAACGATGTCCTCCAGGATCTGCCGGACCTCGCTGATGTCCGGGGAGGCTTGCGAGAGAAATCTCTGGGCTGCCTCCGCATTGCTTAGAATCGCCGTGAGCGGCTGGTTGATCTCATGGGCCAAGGCTGTGGTCAATTCTCTCATCATGGCGATCCGGGTCAACTGGGCGAGCTCATCCCTGAGCTGCCGCCAATCGAACATCGGCAGAGGGGGCACATCCAGAAACTCAAGAATGTTCTTTGTGGTCGGGTTGCCTCTGAGGATATCCAGCGCCAGTTCACCCGCCCTAGTTCCGACATACTCGAAACTGATCAGAGAGCCCCCGGCGATGCCGTAGCCCAGCACGACGTCGTACAGCCCAAAAACCGGCACCCTGGAGACCTCCCCCAGCCTTTTTCCCACCTCCCGGGTGGTGTAGTTTTTTCCGGTCACGTCAGCCGCAAAGCCCATAAAGAAGACAATGGTCTCAGGAGGAGCGCTGGAGACCGCGGCCAGAATCTCATCCAAAGGCAGGTTGCTCAAGTAACGAAATTCCAGGCGACCCTCCCATTTCTTGAAATCCTGCCGAGCCCTATTCTCAAAGGACCTATCCACTGGGTTGGCGCCGCTCACCACATACACACGCTTGGCCCCAGGCACAAGATTGAGAGCGATCTCAAGCCTTCCTATCATCTCTGGAGTGAAGACCTGCCGGATGATGCGCCGATCCCTCTGCGGCTGCTCGAAGCCGCGCGGCAAGTACAGGGCGACTATGGGGGCCTCAGGAAAAATGGTCCTGCCTTCTTTAATCGCGAATAGCAGGGCTTCCGGGTAAAGGGTGATGAGGAGGTCGATTTTGCGGTGGCCATAGCGCAGGCGCATCAAATCCACCAAGCGCTCTCGGTATTCAGGGCCGGGATTGCGCGCCAGGTCTAAGTATTGGAAGAACTGGTTTCTGATGCTCATCCCCCCTGAGTCAAGGGCTACCCTGAGTCCACGATCGGTCAATTCGAAAATGGGAACGTTGGATTCGAGGGCATGCAGGATCAGGACGTTCTTTCCGCTAAGTGGAATACAAATACACATTCGACAGGTTCGAGGCGCTCATCGCAGGCAAGCACAGGGGAAATCACGGGCACTCCAGAATGATCTCCTAGGAGTTTAACCCCCTAAGAGGTCAGTTCTCAGGAAAAACCTTGTCCTTGTCCAAAGGAGTGAGACCCAAGGCTGCAAGGATTTTTCTTTTGGTGTCTTTTCGGCAGGGTTCACCTTTCTCGATTCTAGCTACCGTCAACGCAGATATGCGTGCTTTTCTGGCAAGTTCGGATCTGCTAACCATTCGATTCTCTCTCAGTTCTCTTAAGCGATTAGCGACCAATGGTTTTCCTCCAAAATCGTAATATAAATTATTATATTTTAGCATATTTGTCAATTAATTAATATCTTAGAGATGATTTTCATATAATAACATTATGTAGGTATAAGAATAGCCACATATACCTAGATATGGTATAGGATGCATTAAAGGACTTTTTATTCCCCCAGGCTAGCTCCACTATCGCCGCCGGGGAGAAAATCCCTGGGTTTAGCCGGTGAAGAAATACCTCTCTTGGATATTCTTCCTCTCTCCCTGTGAGGAGGTCCCATGAGCAAGATCAGTTCTCTTAACTTGGAGCGGGTAGGTCAAATGGCCTGTGCCGACGTTACATTCGGTGATCTGACAGTGTTGGTAGGTCCGCAGGCCACAGGAAAAAGCATCTTTCTCCAATTCCTGCGGCGGGGTAGTTTAGCATATGGGTGAGCGAACTGCATACCCGCTATACGGATAAGCTTTAGGTCATAAGGGTTGTTTCGGATTTCGTGCTTTGGATTTACAACTCCTATGCTTGGCGCATAGAAGTTGCCTCTTATGCCTTGGCCGGTGCCCTCTTCTTCGCCCGCGCTTCGTCGATTTTGGCGATCACTTTTCTCAAGTGCTCCGCCATGTGCCCGGCTTTCTGGTAGCGCTTTTCCGGGTCTTTTTCCATGGCCTTGTCGATGATCTTTTCTACGATCTGGGGAATTCTCGTGTTTATGGATCGAGCCGCCGGGTGCTGCTCTCTGACAGTTTTGTACATAAGGGAGGTCAGGTCGTCCGCTTCAAAGGGTTTTTGGCCGGTCAGCATTTCGAAGAGAACCACGCCAAGGGAGAAAATGTCCGACCGGCCGTCCACTTTTTTGGCCGCTACCTGCTCAGGGGACATGTAGAAGGGTGTGCCGAGAACCATGCCGGTTTTGGTTTTCAAAGAGGTGGTGATCCGAGCGATCCCGAAATCGGTGACCTTGATGTCTTTGGTTTCCTTGAGACGCATGATGTTGGCCGGTTTGATGTCCCTGTGAACGATGCCCTTGGAATGGGCGAAGTCCATGGCTTCGGCCACTTGAGCCACAATGAACAGGGTATCCCTCATCGGGAGGAGAGAGGCTTTCGTGGTGAACTTTTCGAGATCCTCTCCTTCCAGATACTCCATGGCGATGTAGGCCAGGTCGTGTTCTTCCCCGCAGTCGTAGATGTTCACGATGTTGGGGTGGGTCAGGAGGCCTGCGGACTCCGCTTCCCGGAAAAACCTTTCTTTGAGTTCTCCCACCACATCCTCTTCGAACTCCGAGAGGCGCAATGTCTTGATGGCCACGGTCCTGTGAATCTTCGGGTCTTCTCCCTTGTACACAACCCCCATGGCCCCACGGCCCAGTTCGCCGCTGATCTCGTACCGGCCCAACGTGGGCTTGACGTCCACGTTGGCAAGGGTGGCACCGATGTCACCCGGGTGAGCGCCGCCTCCCTTGAAGATCATGGTGGCTTCAGCGCCTTTCAATTTGGGAATTCGTTCGTCCAGGTCCTTGAAATTTTTCCCGTCCTCGATGATACGCTTGTAAGTGGATAGGGCTTTGGAGAACTGTCTTTTCCTTTCAAAGTCCAGACCGAGATTGTACAGAAGGTCTTTGACCCCCTCTTCTTGAATCCGAAGCTTATGGAATTTCTCCATGGCCAGATCCAGCATGCCCTGCTGCTGAAAGGACACACCGAGCATCTTGTTGGTCTCCACGGAGTCGGCCTCGACTTTCTCCTTGGTTTTCTCGGTGATGAGAAATTTCTTGGACATGACCAGGATGTAGCCGATGACCAGCAGAGACATGGGCGGGCTGACCTTGAGCCAGATGTGCTGGCTAAAAAATAGAAAGGTTCCCACCGTGCCATAGGCAAGGAAAAGGATCAGCGCGGTCCACGCGCCCATTCCGGCTTTCAACCTAGGTAGCCCAAAGGAAATGAACAATCCGAAAAGAACCAGGATGCCCAGTTCCATGAAGACAATCCACGAAGGTCTCATGAAGAAGCTTTGGGTCAGTATATTGGCCACCGCGTTAGCCACGACCTCGACACCGGGCAATGCTCCGGAAACAGGGGTCACAAACCGGTCACCGATGCCGGGAGCCGTGGGTCCGATAATCACGATCTTGTCCCGGAAGATATTGGCCTGGATTTCATTCTTGTATACTTTCACAAATGGGGTTTGGCGGAACGCGATGCTCGGCCCCTGGTTCCAGCGAACGAGCGTTCTCATTTGAGGGTCGATGACTGGGACCCGGATCGACGTCGAGGGGCTTACGGCAAACTGAATCTCTTCTCCCAGTCTGACCAGGACATCCTCATCCTTAAGGGCTTTGAAGGTTTTGGCGATTGAAATGGAAAAGGAAGGGAAATAGGTGTCCTTGAGATACCCCACCACGTGGATCTGGCTTCGAATCGCGCCGTCTTCGTCCGCGAAGAGGTTGCTATGCCCTATGCCCGCAGCACCCTCCGCAAAGGAAGGCAGAAGAGGCATCAGCTTTGAAAACCACCGGATAGAGCCCACGGCCCACTCCTCATGGGCGCCTTTGATTTCCTTGTAGGAATGTTTGACAATGAACTCAGGCGCCTTGGTATCCCTCCCCGCGCTCAACGTGTCGAAGTAAACAGGCAAAACCACGTTGCCTGTGTCTTTGATGGCTTTGTGGAGCTTGGTATCATTGTCGAGATCGCTCACAGCCTGAGAAAGCTTCTTGCCGAAAGCCTGAGCTGCGCTGTCCTGGGTTAGACCAAGCCCTTCATACGCTTCTTTCAGGGTTCGGATGGTCTTGAGCCCTGAGCTCTCCTCGGGCTCAGGAAAGTAAATATTGAGCGCGATCACCTTCGCTCCTGCAAGAGAGAGGTTGCGAATTCCCTGGGCGAGAATGTCCCTGGGCCAGGGAAAACGGCCGAGTTCGAACAGGTCCTCTTCGGAGATCACGACGAGCTCAATGTCCGGATTCCTGTCTTCCAGCGCCGCAAGCCTGGCTCGCAAGTCAAAGGCTTTCATCTCAATGGCGCCGGGAAAATCCAGGACCCCCGTAAAGGTGATGAACAGGAAGAAAAGGGTCAGGAGGATTCCGATCAGCCAGTCCGGGAAGAGCTTCTTTATTCTCATGTTCAACCCTCTCTGTTTTTCAGTGAAGGCCCTGCACTCCCGCGCGGGGCATCTCGGCGAACGCGAGTGGACTACAACGTTAGATACGGTTTCATTCTCGCATAGAACTTCGGGCCGATGCCGGAGATCCCCATGATCTCTTCCAGGCTTCTGAACCCACCGCGCTTCGCTCTTTGCTTTCCGGCTGTTTCGCGAGCCTCAGCAGTCGGCGCTCATCCTCATAGGACCAATCAATACTCTTCGTTAGGAAAACCGCTGGCTCCTGCCATTTTGGATGGATTATAGAGAATGAAAGGGCGAAACACAAGCAGTGTATAGGATGGAAATTCGGGATTTGAGAAGGTCGCAAGTCCGGCAGACTCGATTTCAAGATGCGAGAAATCGCCCTTGGAGCCTCTTGAAGCGCGGAACTCTTTTGGTCCTTGGCAAGGGTGCCCGGGGCAGCCCTACCCAGATTTTCTTTAACTTAGGCCAACGAGTTGCAGCTATAGACTAATATACTGTGGTCGGGATTCTATTTGACCCGAAAGGCCACTTCAAGTATGCTCTTCAGAAAAAAAGCTGTTTCTCATCACCTCATTCACATGCCGAGTCAGTGAGAAGATCGGCAATCCATACAACGACGATCTAATCGATCTGTGGATTCTGTGATAATACCTTTCGTGCGAACAGATAGCTACCGTAACACTGGAGTAGTAACGCTGAAGCAGGGCTATATGGGATGCGTCGCTCGTTGCCCTGATCGTTCTTCGTGGTCCCTGACGAATCTCTGTTTCTCGGACCAGGAGCAGGAGGAGGAGGCAGGAGAAACTATGATAAAGGGTGCTGTTGCAGCAAAGGCTGCGGGGATTGTTCTGGCATTGTTTGTCTTTTCAGCGGTGGATGCAGGAGCCTTTTTCGGGATGGATGAAGGCCTGGGGCCGCAATCGGACCGGGCAAAGGGGGAGCTGCGGGTTCTGGCGGTGGCTGTGCGGTTCCCCGACGCGAAACCCTCGTTTACTCCGCAGAACATCCGGAAACGGGCCGTCGATGATCTGGACCAGTATGTGCGGGAGCAGTCCTACGGCCAGGCATGGATCAAGTCCGACTTCCGGGCATGGGTGGACCTGCCCGATTCCCTCTCGCAATACAAAGTCAGCCCCTACAACTTCAAGGTTGACCGCACACGGGTCAGAAAGCTCATCGAGGACACCATGACCGGGCTGGAGAACGAGGTCGATTTCGCCCATTACGACCACATCCTCATTATCCCGGGGGTGCGCACCATGCCGGCCGAGGGATACGGGATGCTCTGCTACTGTGCGAACCCGGGAATGCTCACGGGGGTGAAGGGAAAGCTGGCTTTCACGACCGTGCGCTCCCGAAGCGGCAAGACTTTCAGCGGCGGCGTCTTCGTGGGGGCTGAGAATGCCAACCTGGGCATGTTTGCCCACGATTTCTTTCACGCTCTGGGGGGCATCGAGGACGGAAAGCGGCGCGTGCCCTGACTGTACGACTTCGAGCGTCAGTCTGACGCTTCGGCAGGTCTCCCTGCGTTTGAACACAACGCCATTTACGTCGGTCCCTGGGACATCATGTCCCAGCACTTCGTGGAGAGGGGAGGCCCGCCCCCGGGTCTCACGTCGTTCACAAAAATCCGCCTCGGCTGGATCACGAAGGAGCAGGTCCTCTTTGTGAAGCCCGGTGAAACGGCCATGGTCTTCCTCTCGCCGCTGAGCGTGGGCGGCGACAAGCTGGCAGTCAAGATCCCGCTTGCCTGGGGGAAGTACTACCTCGTGGAGAGCCGTCAGCCGACGGGCTTTGACCGCGCCCTGCCCGATGCGGGTTTGCTTGTGCTAAAGGTCGATCCCGATGCTGCGGAAGGCTACGGATCCGTGCGGATAATGGATGCAAACCCCAACTCCGCACATTTCCGTCAGGCGGCGTTTCGGCTCGATGACAGAACGGGGGACTCCTTTGCGGACGATAAGGTCGCCGTCATTCCACTTTGGAGAGACGGCAACAAACTGGGGGTTCTCGTCACAACGCCGGAGAAACGCGCCGAGGCGCTGGAGGCTGCGCGGACCGTGGCAAGGCTTATGAAACGCGGAGGGCCCCAGGACCAAGTCGCCACTCAGGCCAAGGACGCTTTTCTGGCCTTCGACTTCCAGCGGTGCATCAGACTCGCAGGACGGTGAACAGAGTGAGGAGAAGCCATCGCTTACCGGTAGTGCGTGGATAAAACCAGCAGGGGAGCACACTTGGTCAGCGATAGTTCACGATGTATTCAGAATAGAAATTCGATTATTCCATCTCTGCATGTCCGATATGGGGATTTATGTCGTTGCGGAATATCTGGAAATCTTTCTTGCCTAATTCTTGAAGAGGGTATTAGTGGGGTAAGGGACCGTTTTACTCAAATCTCCCCGATTCAGCATCCTTTTGGCATAATCAGGCTGCTTGGCAATGCGTCGCCATTCATGCCCTTGCTGAACAGAAGCTCCCCTCTCAAAACCGCGATTTTCAGCTACAACATCTGCATTCAGCTTTTGGTGATCCTCATATCACAATCTCCTGTGGTCGGAGTCTGAAAAAGGAACTTCTTACCATCTCACCATTCTGCTAGCCTGGATTTAGCCACACAGCAGTATCGCAGAGACAAGAAACCGGTCGCTCATGACATCCCAATTAACATTGAATTGTATCGTGAGTGGGGAGTGGAGAGAGGCTGGGTCTGGCTAGCGATTTGATGGCGTAGTCAAAACGGCGCAGAAAGCAGAACCGTAACACTACGCACTCTTTGATGGTTTTTTCAGTTTAACTCCCAGTTTCTCCAAGAGGCTTACGGCTACCTTAAAACCCTCTTCGCCAAAACGCCTTACCACAAGTTGTCTGTTACCCGTATTGGTAAGTATCCATTTAAGGAGCTCTCTCATCAATATCCTTTCCTTTTTGTCGAGCATGTATAGCTCCCCAATTTCTGCCCTCAAACCAAACACAGATTTTTCATTTTTCTCGTTCATCTGGTACTCTTTCATAGAGCTTCGCAGTTATTAATTACCTAACGCCTCGGCATTCAATCTTGCTTCTTCTTCATAATACCGTGTTCGATTAAT
>CAZOLJ010000131.1:0-8171 GCA_964580575.1 uncultured Desulfobacteraceae bacterium | reverse complement strand
CCGAGCGACAATCAACTGCATACTTGGCTGGATTATCAGAAGCGATCCTATCGCAGAGCCCGGAGAAAAGAGGTGGTGACAAAGGGGGCATGGGTCGGGGCTCTGCTGTCCCTGTGCGCTTTTGTCCTTGGGCTGACTTTCCCCTCCGGCTCCCTGATCTCTGCGATCTTTGAAGACGGACAACGGCCTTTTCCGGTCCACACGATCACGGAGACATCAAAACCGAAGCCTTTCTCGACAGAGGACCTCCGGGGATTGCTTGCGCAGGTCCAGCTGACCAATGCCCCTTTTGCACAAGTCTACCACGTGGAAGCCCCTGGAGGGCGATACACACTGGAGACTTCTATCGACGGGGATCTTCAGCGATTCGTCATGGACCTCCTTGGCAGATCCATGACCCAGCATTCTGCAGCGGTGGTGATCCGTCCGGATAACGGTCAGATCCTGGCCATGGCGAGCTATGAAAACAACGGGAACGGGGGCAGGGGGGAAAACATTTGCCTCCGGGCGGACTTTCCTGCAGCGAGTCTTTTCAAGATCGTTGCAGCTGCCGCAGCCGTTGAAGCCCGCGGCATGAATCCCGAAACCCCTCTGGCGTTCAGGGGGCAGAAGTACACACTCTACAAAAGCCAGCTCAAAGAGGACAAGGCAAAGAAAGGAAAGAACTCCGGTACCAAAACGACACTCAAAGAGGCCTTCTCGGACTCCATCAATCCCGTCTTCGGCAAAATCGGCATCCACTATCTCGGGAGCGAGCTGATTTCAGAGTATGCGGATC
The DNA here is from genome assembly GCA_964580575.1 of uncultured Desulfobacteraceae bacterium. Classification (GTDB taxonomy): domain Bacteria; phylum Desulfobacterota; class DSM-4660; order Desulfatiglandales; family HGW-15; genus CAVPDE01. Next base: position 7,393 of record CAZOLJ010000131.1, on the reverse strand, counting down.
GGTTTCTATTCAATCACGCCATCCCCTTTGATTTTTTCATGGCGCCGAGCCGTTATGTGAAACCGACGGACGACTATGCCGTGGCCGAGGTGGCCTCGGGCTTCAACAAAAGGACGCTCATTTCTCCTCTTCATGCAGGGCTGATCACCGCATCGATTGCGAACGGGGGAACCATGATGGCGCCGTGGCTGATCAAAACCGTCACGAACGATGCGGGTGACGTGCTCTACGAAGCGGCTCCTTCGGTGCTTGCCAGCCCCATCAGCAAGAAAACGGCGAGTAAGATGATGGTCCTCATGGAGGGGACGGTTGTGGAGGGGACGGCCAGGAGAGCCTTTCAGCCTTTACAGAGGAAGAGGGAGCTCAGGTATGTGGACCTGGGCGCCAAGACAGGCACGATCAATGGGGCGACGGACCACTGCAAGTACGAATGGATGACGGTTTATGTTCTTCCTTCGGATGGGGATGGAGACCTGTGCATCACGGTCATGACGGCCCACGGAGAGAGAATCGGCGTGCGGGCCAAGGATATCGCGAGACTGATTATCGACCGGCATTATTGTTCATAGGCGAAGCCGGGTGTACTGAAGAAGGCACAAGGTGCACGGTGCAAGGTGCACGGAAAACCGGACCTGTGACAAATGAGACCGCATTCCGTGTCCCGTGCACCGTGCTTTTCGAGAGGAGATAGGACTATGTGCGGCATTGTTTGTTACGTTGGCGAAAGAGAAGCCAGGCCGATCCTCATGGAAGGCTTGAAGCGACTGGAATATCGGGGGTATGACTCCGCAGGAATTGCGGTTCAGGACGGAAAGAACGTCGCCTTTTTCAGGTCTGTCGGAAAGATCGTGGAGCTGGAACGAAAGATCGGAGAACTCACAATTCCCGGGTCCTCCGGCATCGCTCACACCCGATGGGCAACCCACGGCGAACCGAATGAAAAGAACGCCCATCCTCACAGGGATCAAGCGGAAAATGTCTTCGTGATTCACAACGGCATTATTGAAAACTTCTATAATCTCAAGAAGAAGCTCTCGAAATCCGGCGTCTCCTTCCGCTCGGACACGGACACGGAGGTTCTCGCCCACCTGATTGCGCTCCACTACGAGGGAAACCTGGGCGAGGCCGTGAGAAAAACCATGTCGCAGGTGGAGGGGACCTTCGGGATTGCCGTGATTCACAGGCACTCTCCCGGGCAGATCGTGGTGGCGAGAAGAGGGAGCCCGCTCATCATCGGCGTTGGCGAGGACGGCCATTTTGCCGCGTCCGACGTGGCGGCCATGGTGCGGTACACGAAGAAGGTGGTCCACCTCAACGACAACGAACTGGCCACGCTGACGCGGGGCGAGTTCACCCTGTCCACAGCCCAGGCTAAGACCATCACCAGGGCCACGGAGACTGTGGAGTGGCAGCCCGAAGATGCTGAGCTGAGCGGGTTCCCCCACTTCATGCTGAAAGAGATCTACGAACAACCGGAAACCATCATGAACGCCATGAGGGGCAGGATTGAGCCGAGCGAGGGGGTCCCGAAACTGGGCGGTATTATGCCGGTGTGGGATCAACTCAAGGAATCAAGGCACATCGTCATTGTCGCCTGCGGCACGTCCTTTCACGCCGGGTGTGTGGGTCGATACATTTTCGAGCGGCTGACCGAGATCGATGTGCAGGTGGAAATCGCCTCGGAGTTTCGGTACAGGAAACTGAATTTTCCGCCCAACACGTTTATCATTGCCATCAGTCAGTCGGGGGAGACGGCGGACACCCTGGCAGCGATCCGGGAGGCTAGGCGCAAAGGGGCCCGCCTCCTGGGGATTGTAAATGTGGTGGGAAGCTCGATTTCAAGGGAGACCGAGGCAGGGGTTTACAACCACGCAGGTCCGGAGATCGGGGTAGCCTCCACCAAGATCTTCATCAGCCAACTCACGATCCTCACCCTTCTTGCGGTTCTCCTGGGCCGGCATCAGAAACTGTCCCTCACCGAGGGAGTGGAGGCGATTCACGCCCTGAGCGCTCTCTCCGACCAAGTCAGGAAGGTCCTCTACCAGGATAACCACATCCAGGCGATCGCGGACAAATACTTCAAGTGCAGCAACTGGCTGTTCCTAGGGAGGAAGTACCAGTACCCCATTGCCCTGGAAGGTGCACTGAAGCTCAAAGAGATCTCTTACATCCACGCAGAGGGCTATGCTGCAGGAGAGATGAAACATGGGCCCATCGCCCTCATCAACCCGGAGATGCCCACGGTAGCGGTTGTCCCCAAGGATTCCATGTACGAAAAAATGGTCAGCAACATTCAGGAGATCAAGAGCCGCAGAGGCCCTGTCATCGCCATTGCTACGGAAGGCGATGACAAGATCAAGGAGATGGCGGACGAGGTGATCGAAGTCCCGTCGACGCTCGAATACCTTTACCCGATTCTGACGGTGGTTCCTTGCCAGCTGCTGGCTTACCACTGCGCAAGGTTTCTGAACAGGGACATTGACAAACCGAGAAATCTCGCAAAGAGCGTCACGGTGGAGTGAGGGTCACGAGGAAAGGGTTGGAGCGAGGTTCGGTCAAGACCATAAACCCACGGGTGTATGAGATCATCAAAGCGGCGGGCAGGATTGTACTGACCCCTTTTTTTGATCTCCATGTGAAGGGGTTGGAAAACGTTTCTCAGAAAGGCTCCTTCGTCCTTCTTCCGAAACACCAGCGATGGGAGGATATTCCTCTTCTGGGTCTCGCCTCCCCCGTGCCTCTCTATTATGTCGCAAAGAACGAGCTTTTCATGAATCGCCTTTCGGCTTGGTTCATGACCTCCCTCGGAGGCATCCCCCTGGACCGGCGCCGACCTCTGGCGAGTAGGGACTCCATCAAAGCGATCGTGGGGCTTCTGAAAGGCGAAGCTGCGGTGGTAGTCTTCCCCGAGGGAACCTACTACAGGAACTGCATGGGTTCGGGCTATGTCGGACTTATTCGCCTGATCCATTCTCAGATCGAGGTCCCTTTTATTCCGGTGGGAATCTGTTATTCACGAGAGGGCATGCGGAGAAGAGTGGACATCCAGTTCGGCAAGACCGTGGCCTGGGAGTCATCAGCGTCCCCTGAAACATTTCTTGCCGCGGCTATGCAAGAAATCAGGTTTCTTTCCGGATTGTGACGACGAGACGTCACTCCCACAGGCTCTCCTCATAGATTCTGTATTCTGTTTCAGTCATCCCGAGCTTTGAGTACACAGACATGGCCGCCCTGTTGCTTTTTGCAACATAGAGTCGAAAACCGCACACCTCTGGATTGCTCTTGGCGTAAGCCTTGACCGCATCATAAAGGGCTCGATAGATGCCTCGTTTACGGAACTCGGGTGGAACATAGACGCTCTGGATCCACCAGAAGACCCCGTTTCGCCAGTCACTCCACTCCCTGGTGATCAGCAAGGAGCCTGCAACCTGCCCGTTCAACTCAGCGACCAGGTAAAAGCCGTGATCAGGATGCCTAAGGACCACTCTCATCCCGGCCGTCACTTTGGCAGGAGACAGGATCTTGTTTTCAGTCTCCAGCGCCATGGCGATGTTGAAATCGGCGAGCGCAGGGATGTCCTGGTTCCGCGCATTTCGAACGACAAGGGTTGAGGCCATAAAGACTGTTCTCTCAGTCCTTTGAAGGCTGGACTTTTGCTATCAAAACCTTGTCTACGCGGCGGCCGTCCATGTCCATCACCTCAAAACGAAAACCCTCCCACTCGAAGTGTTCCCCCGTGGCCGGTATGCCTCCGAGTTGGGTCATCATAAAGCCGCTCACCGTGTGGTATCGGTCGGATTCCTCGTCGGGCAGGGATTCCGTCTCGAGGATTTCCTTGAGCTTGTCGATATTCAGTAGCCCGTCCACAAGCCAGGAACCGTCTTCGCGGACCGTGACCTCCGGTTCATGGGGCTCATCCTTGGAAGGGAGTTCCCCCACGATGGCTTCCAGAATGTCCCTGTCCGTGACGAGACCCTGGATGCCGCCATACTCGTCGGTGACGAGCGCAAAGTGGGCGCCTTCTCGTTTGAAGAGGTCGAGGACTTTCAGCGCAGAGGCGGTCTCGGGAACAAAGAGGGGAGGTCCCAGGGCCTGTCGAAGGTTGGTGGGTTGGCCGCCGAGGGATTGCTTGAGGATGTCCTTTGCAGAGACAATCCCCAGGACGTTGTCGAAGCTCCCTTGGATGACCGGAAAGCGCGAATGCCGGCTGTTCACAATTTTCGCGCGGAGGACTTCCGGGGAATCTCCTGCGTCGATCCACACCATCTGGGTCCGAGGCGTCATGAAGGCACCGATGGGCCTCTCGTCCAATCGCAGAACCCCTTCGATCATGTCCTGCTCCGATTCTTCGAAAACACCCAGCGCAGTGCCCTGTTCAACGAGAATTTTGATCTCTTCAGGGGTGACGTGGGGTTCCAGAGAGGGTTTGATACTAAATATCCTGAGGACCAGGTCCGTGGACACGCCGAGCAACCGCACAAAAGGAAAAGCAAGGGAAGACAGAAAACCCATGGGAGCTGCCATGGTGGAGGCGATTCGTTCTGCGTGGGCCAAAGCGATTCGCTTAGGTGCGAGTTCACCCAGCACGAGGGAGAAGAACGTGATCCCCACCACGACAACGCCTATCCCGATGATGCCCGCATAAGGCGTAAGCAAGGGCACCTCGATGGCAAGACGCTCGATTTTTTGCGCGAGGGTTGCCCCTCCGAAAGCCCCGGCCAGGATACCCACCAGGGTGATCCCAATTTGAACGGTTGCCAGGAACCGGTTCGGGTGAGTCGCCAATTCGAGCGCGGCGCGAGCACCGGCATCTCCTGAATTCGCCGACTGCTGCAAACGGGCTTTCCGGGCTGCAACAATGGCGATTTCAGACATGGCCAGAAGACCGTTGGCGGCGATCAAGAGAAAAATCACCAAAGCCTCCAGAACGAAGTGAGTCAAGAGATCACTCTCCTTTCCATCTCAGGGCAAGTTGGATCCACCGCGGAGCCTTTTCTAGGATCCTGAAAAAGCCCCTGCTGGGGGTCAAGGCTCGTAAGCGTAACTCCATGTCTCCGTGAGGACGTTATCTCCCAGTTTGAGGAAGGCTCTGAGCTCCACGGGATCTTTTGTTTTTGGGCGGTCTTTGTCGGCAGAAAGAGCTTCATCCGGTAGAATCTGAAACACGAGGCGCCAGCCGCCGGTAAACCTGTTCTTGTAAACCTGTTGCTCCATGAACTTCGCGCCGGAGCCGACCGTCACGACGCCTTCGACCGGTTTGTCCGCAGCAAGAGAGTCGAGCTGGGTGCCGGCAAAGTCGACGATGAATTTTTTGCCCCCCTCCACCTTGGTCCTGCTGGCCCTGGTGGCGACCACTCTTCCGGCCGGAGGTCGGGGGCTCTCGGTTGCGTAGTGCCAGACCATCTGGTAGGCAAAGGAGAGAGGCTCTCCCATTTCAGGGATTTTGGAAGGCACGAAAAAGGCAACGATGTTGTCGTAGATCTCCTCATCCGTCGGGATCTGGATCAGTTCCACCCGTCCTTCCCCCCAGTTGCCCACAGGACTGATCCAGAGGCTGGGGCGGTTTTCATAGTTGCTCTCAAGGTCCTGGTAATGGTCAAAGTCCATGTCTCTCTGAGACAGGCCGAAGCCTGCGGGATTGTTGACCTGAAAGGAGTTGACGAGCAATGTTTTTGAATTGACCAAGGGACGCCAGATCCACTCCCCTGTGGCCGTGGCAATCATGAGGCCATCCGAGTCATGGATCTCGGGTCGAAAATCATCCATGACCTTGGCATAGGAGTTTTCACCGTGGTGGAACATGCTCGTCAAAGGGGCGATACCGAGCTTGGCGACGGGTTTGCGGAGAAAAAGCGTAAGCTCGACATCGATGACGGTTGCTTTCCCGGGACGGATGACAAAATGATAGGCTCCTGCAACGCTGGGGCTGTCCAGAAGAGCGTACAGGCTGATGTCCTTGGCATCGGGTTGCGGCTCGTGAATCCAGAATTTTTTGAAATAGGGGAACTCCTCCCCCGATGGTAGCACGGTGTCAATGGCGAGGCCCCTGGCCGAAAGGCCGTAATTCATGTGCTGGCCAACAGCCCTGAAGTAGCTCGCTCCAACGAACACGGCGACTTCATCGTGATAATCCGGCTTGTTGATCGGGTGATGAATGCGGAAACCCGCAAAGCCGAGATTGCTTGGGACAAGGGGCTCCACCTCTTCCCTGCGATAGATGAAGAGATCCTTTGAAAAAGGAATGGGCTTCACCTCGCCCTTGGGGGTGATGGTGTAAAAGCCTACCGTGCGATCGTAGTAGAGTCCCGGGTGAAAGAACTGAAGTGTGAAAGGGAGACCTTCTTTCCGCCAGAAGGACTTTTCGGGTTTGAATCGAATGTCGCGCCACTGATCATAGTTGATGGCGAGAAGGGGATCGGGAACTTCCCCCTTCGGGCTCTTGTAAGGTTTCTCAGAGAGCCTCTTTGCCTCCTGCACCACGTTCTGAAAGGAGAAGGCGCTTTTTGCCGCAAGGGCTTCTCCCTGCGCAAAGCACTCGCCAAAGGCAAAGAAGGAGATCAAGGAGAAGAGCAAGAAAGCTTCAGTGGAAGGTCGCGTTATCAGTTTTTTCGTGCAAGAACCCATCATCTTCTACCCCCTCACCCCCTACCTTACCTTTTTTTGTAGCTCATGGCAATCCCCGCTCGACTGCCGGGATGAACTCGGGTCTCGAAGTCAGGCCGGTCCCTCATGTACTGAAAGTATCGATCCGTATCGCTCCCATATCCTCCCCCATAGGCAGAAGCGCGCTCTTCCACGTTGTGGGCGGCGAGGCATCCGCCCGGCTCAATCTTGGGGATCAAGGCTTTTGCATAGTTAACGTACCAGTTCTTGTCCGCATCGATGAAGACAAAATCAAAAGGCCCCGGCAGATCCTTCACCAGTTGATGGGCATCGGCGTTCCGCGCCTCGATGGTATTGCTCAGCCCTGCCTCCTTGAAGTTGGCCAGCGCCTGTCTGTAGCGGTCCTCATCAATTTCAATCGTGATCAGCTTCCCTCCGGTTTTGCTCAAGGCCCACGCAATCCAGACGGCTGAATGTCCGGTCGAGGTTCCCACTTCCAGCGCCCGTTTGTATTGATTCTGCACGATGATGTCATGCAGAATCTTGCCGTCTGCCTCCGGAACGTTCCAGTCCCGCCATCGATTCCTCATTTTGTCGAGAAAAGCCATCACCTTTTCATCAAGGACACTGTCGCCGTTCTGAACCTGCGAGTAACAGGGCAGGGCAGAGGTAAATGAAAACCCCAACAGCAGCACAATCACCCTCCTGAAATATATTCTCTTCATACCCATCCTTGAAGCGCTCATGAAAAGGTTCGGCCGGTATGACCTAACCGGAGGCTTTCTAGTAT
>CAZOLJ010000130.1:0-8202 GCA_964580575.1 uncultured Desulfobacteraceae bacterium | reverse complement strand
GAGGTGTCCTCAAAAAGCTGAACATCGAGACCCAGGGCCAGCAATTCCTTCAGAAGCACTTTGAAGGACTCCGGAAGCCCCGGCTCAAGAACATTGTTCCCTTTAACGATGCGCTCGTACATGCGGGTTCTCCCCGCCACATCATCCGATTTCACGGTCAAGAACTCCTGGAGGGAGTAAGCGGCGCCGTAGGCCTCCATGGCCCAGACTTCCATTTCGCCCAGCCTCTGTCCTCCGAACTGGGCCTTGCCTCCCAGGGGCTGCTGGGTGACCAGCGAGTAGGGCCCGATGGACCGGGCGTGGAGCTTGTCGTCCACCAGGTGATGGAGCTTGATCACGTAGAGCGTCCCCACCGTGACCTGCTTGTCAAAAGGCTCACCGGTCCGGCCGTCGTAAAGCGTCGCCTGCCCGCTCACGGGCAGTCCCGCCTTCACCAGGCACTTCTTGATCTCCTCCTCGTTGGCTCCGTCAAAGACCGGAGAGGCCATGTGAACCCCGTTTCGCATCATCATGGCCCTGGAGACCAGCTCTTCGTCGTCCATGTCCTTGAAGATCTCCTTGTACTCCTCGGCCGAGAAGGTCTCCATGAGTTTCTTCCTCAGGGAGGACACGTCCTTCATCTTCTCCACGAGCTCTCCCACCTGCCGGCCCAGTTGGCGCGAGGCCCAACCCAGGTGGGCTTCCAGGACCTGGCCCACGTTCATCCGCGAAGGAACGCCCAGGGGGTTCAGGATGACGTCCACAGGCGTGCCGTCCTCGAAGTACGGCATGTCCTCCACAGGAAGCACCCTGGAGAGCACGCCTTTGTTGCCGTGCCGGCCCGCCATCTTGTCGCCCACCGCCAGCTTGCGTTTGACCGCCACATACACCTTGACCATCTTGATCACGCCCGGCGCCAGCTCATCGCCCTGGCTGAGCCGCTCGATCCGTTCATCGAAATGGGCGTTGATCTGGGAGACCCTGTGGCGGTATTTCTCGACGACGGACTCCATCTTCTCGATCTCGTCCATGGTCGCCTTGAGATCTGCGCCGGACCAGGCTTCCACCGGGACCTTGAGAAGCTCCTCGTCCCCGATCTCCTTGCGGTTGCTGCAGAGCAGCTTGCCGCTTTTCTTGTCCCGGAGGTTGGTCTTGAGTTTCTTGTCCAGAAGAACGTCCCTCAGCTTGACCCTGGCACTTCGCTCCATGATGTGGATCTGGTCCTGCCGGTCCTTGTCGAGCTTGGCCCGTTCCTCTTTTTCAATGGAGAGGCTTCGGGGGTCTTTTTCCACACCGCGGCGGGAGAAGATCTTGGTGTCGATCACGATCCCCTCCACGCCCGGAGGAACTCGGAGCGACGTGTCTTTGACGTCTCCGGCCTTGTCCCCGAAGATGGCCCTCAGAAGTTTTTCTTCCGGGGAGAGCTGGGTTTCGCCTTTGGGGGTGATCTTCCCCACCAGGATGTCGCCCGGGCTGACCCCGGCTCCGATCTTTATGATCCCGCTCTCATCCAGGTTCTTCAACGCCTCTTCGCCCACGTTGGGAATGTCGCGGGTGATCTCTTCCTTGCCCAGCTTCGTATCCCTGGAGACCACCTCGAACTCCTCGATGTGGATCGAGGTGTAAATGTCTTCTTTGACGATCCGTTCGCTGATGATGATGGAATCCTCGAAGTTGTACCCTCCCCAGGACATGAAGGCCACGGTCACGTTCTGCCCCAGAGCCAGTTCGCCCAGTTCCGTGGCCGGCCCGTCGGCAATGATCTGGCCTTTCCGAACCCCGTCGCCTTTGGCTACGATCGGTTTCTGGTTGTAGCACGTGTTCTGGTTGGACTTCTGGTACTTGATGAGCTTGTAGATCTGGACCTCGCCCTCGTCCTCCGCGGTTCCCGTGGATCGAACGACGATTCGCGAAGCATCCACATCTTCGACCACGCCGTCCCGCCGGGCCACCACCGAGACCCCCGCGTCCCGGGCCACCACGCTTTCCACGCCGGTGCCGATGAGGGGCGCCTTGGCGGCCAGCAGAGGAACGGCCTGGCGCTGCATGTTCGATCCCATGAGGGCGCGGTTGGCGTCGTCGTGCTCCAGAAAGGGGATCAGCGAAGCGGAAACGCTCACCAGCTGGTCCGGCGAAACGTCCATGTATTTCACGTTGGCGATGCCCACCTGGCTGGCCTCCCCGGCAATCCGGACCGCCACCTCCTCGGTGGTGAAGTTGCCCTTCTTGTCGATAGGGGCGTTGGCCTGCGCGATGGGATACTCTTTCTCATCCAGGGCGGAGAGGAAGTGAATCATCTTGCTCACCTTGCCGCTCTCCACGTCGCGGTAGGGCGTTTCAATAAATCCGTATTCGTTGACCCTGGCGTAGGTGCTCAAAGACACGATGAGCCCGATGTTGGGACCTTCCGGGGTCTCGATGGGGCAAATCCGGCCGTAGTGCGTGGGATGCACGTCGCGCACTTCGAACCCGGCTCTCTCCCGGGTGAGGCCTCCGGGTCCGAGAGCGCTCAAGCGACGTTTGTGCGTCACTTCGGACAGAGGGTTGGTCTGGTCCATGAACTGGGACAGCTGGCTCGTCCCGAAAAACTCCTTCACCACTGCGGAAACGGGTTTGGAGTTGATCAGGTCATGGGGCATGAGGGTTTCCACCTCTTGGAGGCTCATGCGTTCCTTGATGGCCCGCTCCATCCTCACCAGGCCGATGCGGTACTGATTTTCCAGGAGCTCTCCCACCGCCCGCACTCTCCGGTTGCCCAGGTTGTCGATGTCATCCACCATGGCTTCCGTGTTTTTGAGGCGGATCAACTCCTTCACCGCGTGGGTGATGTCTTCCCTTCGAAGAGTCCGCACGTCCAGCGGCACGTCCAGGTTGAGGCGGTAATTGAGCTTCAGCCTTCCCACCGGAGAGAGGTCATAGGTGGACATGTTGAAAAAAAGGCCGTTGAAAAAGTTGTTGGCCACTTCCTGAGTGGGAGGGCTGCTGGGCCTCATTTTTCTGTAAAGCTCCAGGACCGCTTCCGCGCTCTCATCAATCTTGTCCAGAAGCATGGTGTCCCGAATGGTCGAGCTCACTCCGGGCGCATCCAGCACCAGGCACTCCACCTCGGTCATGCCCTTCTGCTTCATCTTCACCAGGAGCTCTTCGGTCAGAGGCTGGTTCCCGTTGCCGAGGACCTCGCCCGTGGACGAGTCCACCAGATCATTGGCCAGGATCCGGCCGAGGAGGTTCTCCATCCGGATGGGGATGTGGGTCATCCCGGCCGACTCCAGAGCCGCATGCAGTCTCTTGGTGTACTTCTCCCCCTCCTTGGCCAGGACCTTCTTGGTCTTGGAATGGATAATGTCCTTGGTCACCTTCTGCCGGAACAGGTTCTCGAGTTTGGCGGCGCGCAACCATTCCCCGTCTTTGAGGGTAAATTTCTCCGTATCATAAAAAATGGAGAGGATATCCTTGGGGGAATAGCCCAGGGCCTTCAAAAACGTGGTGACGGGGAACTTCCGCCTCCGGTCGATGCGGACATAGAGCAGGTCCTTGGGGTCGAACTCAAAATCGAGCCAGGATCCCCGCAGGGGGATGATCCTGGCCGAATAGAGCAGCTTGCCGCTCGAATGGGTCTTGCCCTTGTCATGATCGAAGAACACTCCGGGCGACCGGTGGAGCTGGCTCACGATCACCCGCTCGGTTCCGTTGACAATGAACGTCCCCCGGTCGGTCATCATAGGGATGGTGCCGAAATAGATTTCCTGCTCCTTGATGTCCCGAATGCTCTTGGTGCCGTCCGTGATGTCCGTGTCAAAAACCAGCAGGCGAACCGTCAACTTCAAAGGGGCTTCATAGGTGAGCCCCTTGCTCAGGCACTCCTCTTCCCCGTATTTGGACGGTTCAAAGGCGTAGCGCACGAACTCCAGAGACGACGTGCCGCTGAAGTCGCTGATCGGAAACACGCTCCGAAAGGCGCCCTGAAGGCCGGTGTCCTTTCGCGCCTCTGCCGGCACATCCTTCTGAAGAAAGCGCTCATAGGACTGTTTCTGGATCTCGATCAGATTGGGAATATCGATGATCTTCTCGATTTTCCCGAAATTCCTTCTGACCCTTTGGCTCACGCCGCCGTTCCCTTTCATCGGATCTCCTCATGTGGTGACAGATGATAAACTTCGAAGACAGGCCGTGCTACTTGATTTCGACAGTGGCGCCGGCCTCTTCGAGCTGCTTCTTGACTTTCTCCGCCTCGTCGCGGGAAATCCCCTCTTTGACTTTGCCGGGCGTGCCGTCCACCAGGGCCTTGGCCTCTTTGAGCCCCAAACCCGTGATGGCCCGAACCTCTTTGATCACCTGGATCTTCTTGTCGCCCGCAGAGGCCAGGATCACATCAAACTCCGTCTTCTCAGCCGCTTCCTCCTTGGCTGCAGCCGCGGCCGGCGCCGCCATCATGGCCACAGGGGCCGCTGCGCTGACGCCGAACTTCTCCTCCAAGGTTTTCACGAATTCGGAGAGATCCAGCACCGTCATGTTGGAAATAAACTCGATCACATCGTCTTTGCTGATATTCGCTGCCATTTCTTCTCTATCCTCCTTAAGTCTTGTTTACGGTGAAAAGGAAATTCCGCTCACTCTCCCTGTTCTTGTTTCTTGCTCTCAATCGCCTTGAGAGCAAACATCAGCTTCGTCAGAATCCCGTTGAGGGTTCTGACCAGAGAAGCCGGAACCGCCTGCATGGCCGAAAGGGCTTGCGCCAGCAACACCTCCCGGTTCGGCAATTCCGCCAGTCTCTTGATGCCTTCCAGCTGAACCACCTTCCCCGCGATCTGTCCGATCTTGATCTTCAGGTGCTCGGACTTCTTTTCCTTCTCGATCAGGACTTTGGCAGGCGTCACCACATCGTCGTAGGTGATGGCCAGAGCGCAAGGCCCGACAAAGTGCTCTTGGATCACCGAGGTGCCTGTGTCCTGACTGGCCCGCCTCAAAAGCCGGTTCTTGACGACCTGGAATTCGACCTGATGCTTTCTCAGCTCCTTTCGGAGCGCGGTCATCGTCTCCACGTCGAGGCCTTGATAGGTCACCACAAAGGCCCCTTTGGCTCTTTTGAGTTTGTCGGCCATCTGCTTGATCGCTTTTTCTTTTTCCTGCTTGTTCAAAGACTCCTCACCCCCTCTTCCGCTCACGATCAGAAAACGCAGGGTGGACACCAAGTACAGGGAATGCTCAGGATCAACCCCTTTTCCCCGGTCTCGGTAGGCCGGAACCTCTGTTCCATTAAGCCTTTTGCCGCCTTGGCGGCGGCCCTGCACCCACTGTCTTCGACCGCAAGACCTTTTTTTGTTACTCTATGCTCAAGGCCCGACGGGTCCTGAGCAACACTCTTATTGCTCCTGGGCCAGTTAACGGCCCTCTGCCTCAAGAACTCCGTCCGTAGTAGGCAGTATGAGGTAGGCAGTAAGCAGAAAGCAAGAACCACTGCTTACTGCATACTGCTTACTTCTTACCCGTGCTTCTCAGATCTCGAGGAAACGCCCCTGGACCGGTCCCACATACCGTTACGTTAACCAAACAGGTCCTTTACAAGACCGGGATCCACCTTGATCCCCGGACCCATGGTGGTGGAAATCGCAATGGTTTTCACATAGGTTCCTTTGCTTGAAGGCGGCTTCAGCCGCATGATGGTTTCCATGAAGGCCGAAATGTTGGCCAGCAGTTTTTGCTCGCCAAAGGACACCTTGCCCATGGGCGCGTGCACGATCCCCGCCTTCTCGGCTTTGAAATCAATCTTGCCCGCCTTGATCTCTTTGACGGCCTTGGCCACATCAAAGGTCACGGTTCCGAGTTTCGCATTGGGCATCATTCCCCTCGGGCCCAGGATCCGGCCCAGTTTGCTCACCGCCGTCATCATGTCGGGTGTGGCAATCGCCTTGTCAAAGTCCATCCAGCCCTTTTGAACCTTGTCGATATATTCGTCGGCGCCGGCGAAATCCGCACCGGCTTCAAGCGCTTCCTTTTCCTTTTCCCCTTTCGCGAAAACAAGGACACGCACCGACTTCCCGACCCCGTGAGGCAGAACCACCGTACCCCGCACCATCTGATCCGCATGCCGGGGATCCACTCCGAGTCTCACGGCGATATCCAAGCCCTGATCGTTCTTGGTATAATGAGTCGCAAGAGCCAGTTGCACGGCCTCCTGAAAAGAATAACGCTTGGCTCGATCCACTTTTTCAAAGGCTGCCCGGTATTTCTTACCATGTGTTGCCATAGTCCTCTGTCCTCACCCTTCCTTAAGGAGTTACCTGGATTCCCATGCTTCGGGCCGTCCCGGCAATGATGCGGACGGCGGCTTCCAGGTCATTGGCATTCAGGTCGTCAAACTTGAGCTTGGCAATCTCCACGACCTGTTTCTGCGTGACCTGCCCCACCATGTCCCGATTGGGCACGGCCGATCCTTTGGCGATCTTGGCTGCCTGCTTCAGGAGAACAGACGCGGGCGGCGTTTTGGTGATGAAAGAAAAGGACCTGTCCGCGTAAATCGTAATGATCACAGGGATGACCACGCCCGTCTGGTCCTGAGTCTTCGCATTGAAAGACTTGCAGAATTCGGCGATGTTCACGCCGTGCTGTCCCAGCGCCGGACCAATGGGTGGGGAGGGGTTTGCCTGCCCCCCTTTCACCTGAAGCTTAACCGTTGCTATCATTTTCTTAGCCATAGGATACCTCGTCGTGTCCTTAAGCACCCTCGCCCTGAGGGGCTGTTTCCGATGCGTTGCATGCCACCGGCTCAAACCCGGACAAAAAGCAAAAAAGGACCCTTTCCCTCCCCGTGAGGGAATCTGCGGTCTTCTCGGTGTTCCCCTAGATCTTGTTGACCTGGATGAAATCCAGTTCTACAGGAGTGGCACGCCCGAAAATCGTGATCAGGACCCTCAGCTTTTCCTTGTCCGGCTTGACCTCCTCGACAATGCCTTGAAAATTGTTAAATGGACCGTCAATCACCCTCACCTGATCGCCTTCTTCGAATTGGTATTTCGGTTTGGGTTTGCTGATCCCTTCCTCCATCTGGCGAATGATCCGTTCCGCCTCATCATCCGGGACCGGGGACGGCATGGTACCGCCTCCGACAAATCCGGTGACTTTGGCCGTACTCCTCACCGTGTGCCAGGTTTCCTCGTTCAGAACCATCTGAACCATAATGTACCCAGGATAAAATTTCCTGGAAGACGTTTTCTTCAGCCCTTTCTTGAGTTCAACGACTTTCTCCGTCGGGACGAGGATCTTGCCGAAAGAGCTCTCCTGACCCAAGGTTTTGATCCTCTCCTCTAGGCTCGCCTTGACCTTGTTCTCGAAGCCCGAGTAGGTGTGCACGATGTACCATTTTAATTCCACGTCATTCCCCAAAAAAGCTCACACGGTTTGGCGGGATGATGGGTCTTCTCCACAGAGCACTATCCCACGATGTTCTTGATGATCTTGATCAGTCCGAAGTCAATGAGGCCGAGAAAGAAGGAGATCACCAACACGAGTCCTATGACGACCGCCGTGGAAGCCAGAACTTCCTTGCGGGTGGGCCACTTCACTTTCTTGAGTTCCGTACGGGATTCTCTCAGGAACTGGAGAGAGGCTCTTACCGCTCTGGAAACCGACATCCCGCCGTCCGACTTCTTTTCCGCCTCCCTCTTGGAGGGCACGAGAGACGTTTTTTTCTTCATCTCCCTTTCGGGCCGGCCGTCTTCTTCCGAAGGGGATGTCGCTGGAGTCCCCGAGGGATCGGGCACCGCTCTTCCCATCGCTTTCTTTTTCTCTTGTCTTTTCATCGTCCCCGCACAATCCCTGTCCTTGATTCACGCCACCAGATCTGGCAGGCCAGGAGGGATTCGAACCCCCATCACCCGGATTTGGAGTCCGGTGCTCTAGCCGTTAGAGCTACTGGCCTGCACGCCCGAAACCTACTTCGTCTCCTTGTGGAGCGTGTGCGTTTTGCAGAAAGGACAGTATTTCTTGAAAGACAGCTTGTCCGGCGTCTTTCTTTTGTTTTTTGTCGTCGAGTAATTCCTGTTCTTGCACTGCTCACAGGCTAAAGTGATAATGTCACGCATGGTCGCCACCGGCCCAATTGAATGGTTTGATTCTTCTCTTCCCGCGACGCTGGGTCACAGAAAGCGGATTTCTACTCAATGATGTCACTGATGACCCCGGCTCCCACCGTGCGACCCCCCTCCCGAATCGCAAATCGCAACT
>CAZOLJ010000129.1:1749-8214 GCA_964580575.1 uncultured Desulfobacteraceae bacterium | reverse complement strand
AAGATTGAATACCGAGTTCGGGATGACCCGGATATGGGTCAGGTGGAGATTCCAGAGGCTCATGAACAGGATTTACCCGCACGCATACGAGACGGTCTACTGGGTTGAGAGTCTTTTCGGCACTGAACTCAGGCACAAGGCTCTGGAGATTGCGAGGGAGCGTGTTGAACTTCAGAATAAGGCACAAAAAGCGGGGCAAATCCAGGTTTGCCGTCGATAAAACGGTCGTGACGGGGCCGGATAAGCTGCGCCACAATAGTAAAGGCTATTCCCCTCCCAATGCAGGCCTTTGGCCTCAACCAAAATCTGGCCTGCTGTTTGAGACTTGAGGATCGCTTCGCTTGAGGTTTGAGGCAAAACCGTTCTTGCCTCCAACCTCTGACCTCCAACCTCCAACTTCTCCGCAAGTAGCAGAGAAGTTACGATCTAAGATTCTAATACCTGGACCAGGTGCCTCGTCGGGAGGCGCTCTTTTGGGCCCGATTTGGCGTTTAGGGAGCCGTGCTGCGCAGGCACGGCCCGGAATCGCAGGGTTTTCGGTAAGGGTCGATTTGTCCGCAACGACCTCCCCCGGAGCGAATAAATTTTAACATCATCAAGCCTGCAAGACCCCTTGAGGAAGGCCCTGTTTTGAGGAAAAAAGCAGGGGTGAGAAATATGCCGAACACCAAGATAGAGTTCAACAGCAACAAAATCGCCAGAATCCAAGGGTTGGACGAGCTTGCCCAGCTTTTGTTCCCTGGCAATCGCAGCCATCAGCGGGTCTTTCTGGCCATCTTTATCGAGCTCAAGTATGCCCCTGATCAGTTTCTCCCTTGTTTGATCTCCCTCTGCGACCGCCACGGCTTCAGCCCCCGGATGATCGAGACCGTCCGCAGCAAGCTGCGCCGCCCAGGCATCATCGACCTTGTTTCCAGGTTCAACAAAAGCTATGGCTATAAGGAAGGGAGGGTATTCTCAAACGTTCGCGTTCAGCCGCGCGGCCCTTTGCGTCGGCTGGAAGCGACTGGTTGGGTGCTCACCCCCCCTTCTGTTTACTCATAGAACTTTCAGTGAGGAACAAGAAGGTGGAGATAGTCGTACAGAGCCGTTCGGTATCATCATTGTCAAAATCGTAATGACTGAGTACGTGGCGAGCTATTCGGTTTCGAAAACCACAAGCCCTTTTTCCGATTTTGGCTTCTTCGCCTCGAGCTATGGCACGGGCTACTTCCTGAAATTCATATCCCGAGTACCTTGGAAGTCGAGATCTGGCATCCTCCATTTTCCACCCTTGTGGCAAGATCAAGCTGCTGCCTTTCTGTCACACCATCGACGTTTTTTCTTGAGGGCAGACCTCCATTTAAAGACTGCGAGTTGCAGCCAAAATAACGGCGCCAAGAGTTTGAGATGAGATCCTGCTTGTCCACAAGGCTGAAAAATGTATAATCCGAGTCCAAAAGGGATTTTCTGTCACTGAAATCAGCGCTAACGCGGGATGCTTGGTGCGGGTTGGATTGTCAGGTTTTAGCCGGCATGGCGGCCCTCGACGGGATCGGCTTGGCGGATTTGGAGGCATTGTTCCGGCCGTATGAATGAAAAGGCGACGCTCAGCCACTGAAGCCGGCTTGAGGTAGAAACAAAGGTGAAAACATAGGGAGAAATCCGATGAATCTGACAGCATGGGTGGATGTGGCTATCGGAGTAATTGTCGTGTATCTCGGGGCCAGCCTTTTCGTGACCGTGATCAACGAATACATCGCTCACGCCCTGAACCTGCGAGGCAGGCACCTGTGCGAGTCGCTGAAGACGCTGATCGGCGAAGGGAAGGTCAGGGACATCCTGATTCAGAGTCCGGTACTCAAGCCCTTTTTCGACAAGGACGCTGGAAGGGTTCCATCTTACCTAGATACCAACGTTTTCGCGCACCTGTTGGTAGGGGGTCTGGCGATTGGCTCTGGGGCGAGCGATACCGTCAAACAGGTATCCGAGGCGCTTGAGAAATTGCCTGATTCGAACCTGAAAACACAGCTCCAGGCGCTCGTGCGAACCGCCGGGACCACCACCGATACACTGGTGAAAGCCGTGAGTGACTGGGCAGACCGCTCCCTAACGATGCTTGGTGGGGTCTACAAGCGGCATCTGCAGAAGATCAGCCTTGTTATTGGGTTGTTGATTGCGGTCGGGTTCAATATAGACACGGTAGCGCTGATCCAACACCTTTATCGGGACAAGGATGCCCGTGAGGCTGCGGTGGCGCTGGGTGTGCAGATTGCCGAGAAGACCAGCGAGGAGGCGTTTGAGAAGTGCATGGCCATGTCGCCCCAGAAGCGTAAGGAGGAGGCATCCTGCGCATCACTGTCGGGGCTGCTGGATGCGGTGCAGGGGCGTAATGAATCCCTTGGCAAGCTGCCCATAGGCTGGCAGTCAACTGAGGTCAGGACGCAGGGCGACGCGGGGTCGGGTTCGTTCGACTTCTGGCTGTGGGGGAGGCGGGTCGCTGGATGGTTACTCACCGCGTTAGCGCTGTCCCTCGGCGCGCCGTTCTGGTTCGACCTCCTCAACAAGATAGTCAACCTGCGCCATGGGATGCGGAAACCGGAGGTGATTCGCAACCCAGGGCCTCCTGTCTGATAAGCAGCCGCAACAGTTGCGTTCACATTTTGCCTGACCAAGAAGGCCGGTTTCCGAAGAGTCGGAGTCCGAAAAAGGAACCCCCTATCAGCTCAGATCACAATGATCCAGGGTTACGCCGCACCAAAATCGCTCGCTTGGCAAGTGCTGAAGAACATGGGTTAGTTCCGCCTCACGGGGATATGCGAAAAATGAGATAGCGAAGAACGCCGACCCTCCAGGTATCTTCTTCTAGAGGACATCCTGGAAAACACTTCAAAGCAACTCACACAACCATCGCACACCATGATTTCTATCCAAACAACGGGGCTTATCCCTTCGCCTGAAATCTCCGTCAGACCAGCCCTTTCACAACCCTGTCTGGCAGCGAGCTCATGACTTCCCTGGTCTTTCCGTACCGGCCCAGCGAGACGATTCGGGCATTGATGAGGCCGTAGAGGTCAAGGAATCCGAAATGAAGGTTTCTATGTCAAACCCGAAAGGCTTGAGCAGTCCCTCAGCCTCCGACTTTTCCGGGAAGTCGTCGAGGGGGAAGGGGGCTTTCCACTCGCTTCGGGAATGGATGAAGGATTTCCACAGGGGGTGACTGATCACCATTCGCCTTTCGGTTTTCATCATCCTGGTGATATTGGAGAACGCGCCTGCCTTGTCAGCGATGTTGCCATAGCAGGCATTGATGAAGACCACGTCGATGCTGCCGTCCGGCAACCTTAGATCCCGGACATCCGCCAGAAGCGTTTCCACTTCGGTGACGGGCTTGAAAGGTGCCCTTCAGCCGAAAATGGCTTCCCGTGGGCTGGGTAGACAGTCGTTGCCCCCTTGTCTAATAGCAACTGCCAGCTCCTTTTTACCTTCTGCAGGTCTTCGGCAAAGATGGGCAACCCCGGACCGATCCGCATCGGCAATCCTTTCATCGCCAAGTCTCCCACGAACGCATCTCCGGTCTCCAGCAGGACACTGACCGATCCCATGGAATGACCGGGTGTAGTAATGATTCTGCCTGGAACCCCACAGTCGGCCAGGGAGAGATCTTCATCTCCAAGGACAAGGTCTACATTGGTTGCTGGGACGTGAATCAAGGGTACAAACATCGCCATAATCTTGGCAAAGATGCTGCCCCAGAGAGTCACTGCAGGAGGCAGGGGCTTGAGCGACTTCTCAAGCCAGTCCTTTCGGTTCATCGCGCCGTAAACGATAAAGGCAAGACGGAGACGATCTTTCTCAAGGGTCTTTTGGGTGAGCAATTGGTGGGCGTCAAAGAGATCCCTTGCCGCCTCCCGTGAAAGCAAGGCGCAGAGCTTGCCTGCCGTTATTTCATGAAGATCGAGGAGAGGGATCTTCTCGGCCTTGAAGGACCCGAGCAACCGCGAATCGGATGGAGTCACCGGCCACAAAGGGATGCGAAACATGAAGTTGAGATCGACGGTAAGGTTGGCACCCTGGCCAAAAGCGCTCTCATACCGGAGCAGCCACTTTCCGCCGGCATGCTCGGTGGGGGACTAGCGCACCATGAATCCTTCACGCTGGCAGACGGCCCTCATGGCATTATCCACCTTGGGTCTTTCTTCAAGCATGGTCTTCTTGTCCGGCGCGCCGATATAGTTAAGGTCTATATCCACGGAGAGGCGGGGCATGTTGAAAATAAAGAGGTTCAAAGCGGTGCCACCCTTGAGTGCGAGGCGGTTCTTGAGAAAAGGATGGCTCCAGATGCTTTGAAGCAAGCCCAGCAACTGGGCCACCTTTTCGAACACCTCGGGCCGAAATCCCGTCGATCCTGCCTCAGCCAGAATTCTTTCCCGTGAAAGTCTCAAACGATCTCCTCCCATCTTCTCTCAAGTATTTCCAGCGGCACCACCAGATTCCATTTTTTCATGAAACGGCCGGGTTTCCGCCCATTGTGGACCATGTAATGAGGGTTCTTCGGGATAAGTGAACGAAGACGCTCAAGGTGATTCTCTTCAGGCATTAGGGAATCTCTATGCTGCTCCAAAAAAAGCCCCACTTTCGCGGCGGTGGTTGCGTTGTTCAGGAGGCGGGCGTACTCGACGACCTTTTCCAGATCGAAAAACTCGACAAGCTCAAGAGACCTCCATATCTCTTCCCAGGTTCCTCCTAAGGATGGACGATCCAGCACGTCCACCAAGGTGCGCTCCAAACTCGTTACCCGGACATCAAGCCCCTGTCTGTCCACGGACACCACGCCGAAAAATTCCTGTCCCTTTTCCAGCAACTTTCTGGGGTAGCCTACGCCACGGTATCTCTGCCCTCTGAAATTCAAGGGCCGGCTTCCTGTTCGAGTCAGATACGTAAACTCCTCGCGCACGGAGTAAGCCCTGCCGTGCAGGTCAAGGGCGGTGTGGTAGGCGAGGACTGCGTCAGGAGCCATTCTTGATGTGACCAAATAGGGATCAAAAGGGCATGTCTCTGGGGTAACTCCCGGTGGCACTGCGACATAAAGCCCACGTCGAACCCGCACAAGACGCCCGCTCTTGGTATAGTGGTGTATTATGGACTCGCGTGTTTTGACGTTCGTGGAGCCTTTCACTGAGAGGAATTCCACGAAGTCCTCATGCGTAAAGACCGGATGTGTTGCGAAGAAATCTTGAAGTTTCATCTCTTAGCCTGGACTTGATATTATATGTCAAAACTTGTACAATTGTTAAATGTAGTGATGATATATATCAAGCAAAAGAGAGAATTTCAAGACAAATTTGATTTCTAGAGGCAATACACTTAAACGTATACAAGGTTATGAGCGAAATAATCAAGTTGAATTCATTGGTCTGGGTCTCACGGGTGCCAGCCTCCCTGCGCATCTGTCTGCGGCAAGGTGGCCCCGCTGACACATACTCTGAACCCACAAACTCCGCCAAGGTTGTTGGGAGGATAGGTTTGATGCGATACACCAAAGGTTGACAAGCAATAACAGGTGGAGTAAAGTGTCTCTAATTTTCGCTAACCGTAACAGATAGTTACCATTAGAATCGGGACTCACTGGTGGATATGGCCTATTTGAATGAAAAGAAGGCTGCACCAAAAAGAGGCGGATAGAGGACCCCATTTCTCGGATTGAGGGATGGGGTCTTGTGTTTTTTCCGAAAGTGTTTTGACCGCATATGACAAGACGCGGAGCCAAGATATAAGGCGAAACTCGTAAAGACAATGACGAGACTTTCCAGTCACGGCGGTAAGCCGAATTTGCAGCTTTCCATCCCATCATCTGCCTTTCGTTTTTGACCTATAAAGGCCGATTATGGTATGAACAGGCCGACTTTAGACCGCAAAAGTCTACCGAGGAGACAAGGAGATCTTGGCATTATGCAGGACAGTTGGCTTTCGGTTGATGCGATCGCCGCTCACCTTGGAGTGAGTCGCGACACGGTTTACCGCTGGATAGAGCGACACAAGATGCCGGCTCACAAGGTCGGTCGCTTGTGGAAATTTCAAAAGGACGAAGTCAATGCATGGGTCAGAGCCGGCGGGGCAGCAAATCCGCAAGTGGAGAAAGGACGAGAGTAGTGGGTGCTCATCACAACACTTTCAAGCCCGGAGATATCGATGCTGCTTTGGGCCAAGCTGCTTCCCACTACTATAAGGTCTTGCTGATCGTGGGGCCATCCGGTTGAGCCATGTTTTCTGGCAGGCATGCTCAGAGGAGATGGAAGCCGGAGCAAGCACGCCGAAGCTCCACGGGGCTTATAATGTGCCGTCCGTGCTATTTGTGCAACGACACCGATGCCACGCAGGAGGAGATAGATCAGGCTTTAGAAGAGGACTTTCCTGGGTATCCGGCAAGCTTTAACCAGCCCTGAATCTACACCCGCCGAACAAACACGAATCCAAAATGAAAGG
>CAZOLJ010000129.1:0-1649 GCA_964580575.1 uncultured Desulfobacteraceae bacterium | reverse complement strand
GAGAAATGGGAGGCAATGCTAAAGACGATGGAGCGAGAACAAAAAGGAAAGATATTGGTTGGATGTCGAGATTTATCTTGTAATGCAATCAATAAATGCCTTACAATTAGTAAATAGTAATGGGATTTTCAAGAGGAGGAAGGTCATGCCAGTGACAGCAAAGATCACGTCCAAGGGGCAGGTTACAATCCCCAGAAAGATAAGGGATGTGCTTAAGAGCAGCACCATCGAGTTCGAGGTAATCAAGGGAGGTGTGCTCATAAGGCCGGTGTCGAGTGTCGGCGGATCTCTGAAAACCTATGCCAAGGGTCTCCGGCCCCTGGGGGAAATCAGGGACAAGGTATGGGAGGAGGTGGCTCATGCCAAGGCGAGAGGTTAGTCTGCCGGATACGAACTCCATCCTGAGATACCTTCTTGCTGACAACAAAGAACTCCATGAGAAGGCCTGCACTCTCTTCGATAACGTGAGAACCGGCGAAGCGGAAGTGTTGCTTCTCGAGTCTGTCCTGGTCGAGTGCGTCTATGTGCTGGTGAAGTTCTATGGTGTGCCGCGGCAGGAGGCGGGTGCAACGTTGAAGGGCTTCATCGCCTACCGGGGTGTTACCAACAGCGACAAGAAGGAACTGACCGAGGCACTTACCCTTTTCGGTGATTCGTCGCTAGATATCGTGGACTGTATCCTTTGTGTGAAGGCGAAAAACTACAATCTCCCCCTATTCACCTTTGACAAGGCACTGGCGAAGAGGGTCGGCAAGAAATAGGTGGAGAAGCATCAACCGCGAACTTCACCAAGCCTGAGGAGCTGGCTGTTCATGGGCATAAGTCGATTCCAAGTCACAGCTATAGCCGGCTCTCCCTCAACAAACAGATCAAAGGGGAAAATATAGAAAAGCCCCACCTTGCAATCGGCGTAATCCACAGTCCGCTTTTGATCGTAGATCTTTACGTTGCTATGGTCTTTGGTTCTCCATTCCAAATAGAAGACCTTGTCTTTCCAGGGGTGCTCCAGCCTGTATTTTTCTTGGTCGGGGATTTGCAGGCTGTCCCAAATGAGATGGCTGGGAAGGAACTTTTCCCCGCCCTTCTCAAAATTTCAATTTGGGCACTCGATCCTTAAGAAGGAATAGCAGACAAGGACTGATGGGAGAAGTCGTTCCCAAGTCATGCCCAGGGCGTCCAAAGGGGTGCCAGGAAGAAACCGATGACGATCCTCACCTCAAGCACAATACTGTTTTCACCTACAGCAGGATGCCGATCAAGAGCATCAAGAGCTGCCTTAACCGGGCATGTAGTGAGGCTGGCATAGAAGACTTCCATTTCCATGACCTCCGGCACACATTCAATACCATGATGAGAAAGGCAGGCTTTCGAAGGAGCGTCATCAAGCACTTCACCGGCCACAAGACCAGCGCCATGTTTGACCGGTACAACACGATCGACGACGAGGATGCCAGAGAAGCATTGCGGAAATTGAATGCGTTCCTGGAGGGAGCAGGGTAAGAAAATGGGAAGTCAGAAGAGTGCTCCCATAGTGCTCCCGAGGGCTAAAAGAAAAAGAAGGGGTTAGGCGGTCTCATCTAACCCCTTCAAATCACTTCATTAAATGGTGCGCCCAGGGTGATTCGAACACCCGACCTACGGATTCGTAG
>CAZOLJ010000128.1:0-8342 GCA_964580575.1 uncultured Desulfobacteraceae bacterium | reverse complement strand
ATGTCTGACCGATTCGTGATTGCCGCTGATTGCAGATACCCACTCTAAGCCTCGGGGGGTGAGGAACGGGATGGCTTTTGGCGTCCCGCCGACAGCGAGGGCAGTTCGTGCTCTGAAAGTGGAATACCACCCGTGGCAGGGAATCAGGGCAGGATGACTGGGTTTTCGGTTTCTCCCTTGGTAGCCCTCCAAAGAAGATCCACCGCCTCTTGCATCCCCAGACGCATGGTCTCCCTGGAGGTCTCAGGCGTGAAGAATCCCAGGATCATCGTATTCTTCGTGGCCGGGTCAACCACAGTGGCGGCGTCAGGACCCTGAGTGTAGGATGCCCATATGCCCGTTTGATCTCTCAGCACCACTTCATTCGGTTTCGTGAGGAAAGAGATTTCCCCTTGACCCGGCTGACGGATCATAATAAAAAACAGCACATTATCGAGTCCTGCTTATGTTGATTAATTCCGCTCCTCTTGCATTGACTGTAGAGAAACTGCGGGCCGGTCAAATCGACCTTGGCTCGCATGTGGATCAGATGTGCGACCGTTTGGAAAAACTGGATTCGCACATCGAGGCCATGCTGCCGGAGCCGGATCGCCGCAGCCGGTTGCAATCTGAGGCGAAAGACCTTCAATCGCGTTATCCGAAGCCTGCAGGTCGGCCCCCGCTTTACGGCGCGCTTGTTGCCGTGAAGGATATTTTTCACGTGTCCGGCTTTGTGACAGCGGCAGGGTCGGCCGTGCCTCCTGAGCTTTTTGCCGGTCCTGAAGCCAGATGCGTGCAAATGCTTCGCGATGCCGGTGTTCTCATCCTTGGAAAGTCGGTTACCACCGAGTTCGCGTATTTTGAGCCCGGTCCGACCCGAAATCCCCACAACCTCTCGCACACTCCCGGTGGTTCCAGCAGCGGCCCGGCAGCTGCAGTGGCCGCGGGGCTCTGTCCATTGTCGATTGGCACTCAGACCATAGGCTCGGTGATCCGGCCGGCAGCCTTTTGCGGCGTTATCGGCTTTAAGCCGACGCTCCAACGGATCCCGACTGCAGGGCTTATCTATTTTTCCCGCACATTGGACCAGATCGGGTTCTTCACGCAGGATTTGGCCGGCACTGAATTGGCTGCGTCAGTGCTCTGTGATTCGTGGAAGCCTGCTCCTGCACCAGCGACCCTGCCTGTCCTGGGAGTCCCCACAGGACCCTACCTGGAGCAGACAGAGCCCGAAGCGCTGGAGGCATTTAGGCGGCAGTTGTCAAAGCTGGAATCGAGGGGGTGTGAGATTAAGAATGTGCCGGCCTTGCACGCTATCGGCGATCTCAATACTCTTCACCGCCGCATGGTTTTTGCCGAATTCGCGCGGGAGCATGCCAAAATTTATGCCGTGCACGCGCCTCTTTATCGGAAGAGGACTGCTGAGATTATCGAGATTGGGAAAAAGGTCGGCGGTCAGGAGCTCGCGAGCGCCAGAACCAATTGTTCAGCCCTGAGGCAAGAGCTGGAGACGGCGATGGCTCATGCGGGCATTGATCTTTGGGTCACCCCCTCCGCGCTGGGTCCTGCCCCTGAGGGCATTCAGGCTACGGGTGATCCCAACATGAACTTACCCTGGACCCATGCGGGAATGCCGGCTATTACGTTGCTTGCAGGAAAAGCGAGGAACGGTCTCCCGCTCGGCCTGCAGTTTGTGGCTCCTTTTGGTGCGGATGAGAAATTGGTTGCCTGGTGCAGGGCACTGGAGGGAAGAGGTTGTCTTTGAAGTAATGGCCCTAAAATGCTTCCTGTAACCTTAATGAAGTCGTAAAAACTCCTCTAGGCCGTCACTCCCGCTGAATGAAGCCTGTCCCGGTGAAGACCGGGCGCGGGAGTCCAGAAGCCATCAGAAATACTGGATTCCTGCCTCCGCGGGAATGACAGAGAAGCACGTTCAGGGCTTTTTGCCGAGTAAGCATTCTTCAAAGAAAGGAGAGAAAGGATGCATCAAGAAGTTGTCGATTTGTATGAAAAGTATTGTCATGGATCATTGGATCGGCGTGAATTCCTAAAAAGACTCGCCTTGGTTGCCGGCGGCACTGCCGCTGCCAGTGCGCTGCTTCCTTTGCTGGGAAGGAATGCGGCCTGGGCTCAAATCACAGCAAAAGATGATGTCCGCCTGATTGCGGAGTATGTCAAGTACCCCGGCCAAACAGGGGAAGTCCGTGCCTATTTCGCGAGGCCCAAAGGCGATGCAAAACTTCCTGGTGTAGTCGTGATCCACGAGAATAGAGGCCTCAATGCTCACATTGAAAACGTGACTAGGCGCATTGCTCTGGAGGGATTCTTGGCCTTGGCGCCGGACGCCCTGTCCCCCCTCGGCGGGACACCGGAAGATTCCGAGAAGGCTCCTGCGCTCTTGGGACAACTGGACAAAGAAAAAAACACAAAGAACTTCGTGGCCGCAGTCAAGTATTTGAAGACCCATCCCCTGTCCACAGGGAAAGTGGGAGTCGTGGGCTTCTGCTGGGGAGGGGCAATGGCCAGCCAGGTGGCTGTTCATTCCCCGGACTTGGTTGCGGCTGTTCCCTATTACGGGGCTGCGCCTGCACCCGAAGATGTACCCAAAATCAAAGCGTCATTGCTCTTGCACTATGCCGGAATGGATGAACGAATCAATGCCGGTATCCCTGCCTTTGAAGCAGCCCTAAAGGCCGCCGGCGTGAATTACAGAATCTATGTCTATGAGGGGGCTCAACACGCGTTCAACAATGACATGGCTCCCACAAGATATAACAAGGAGGCGGCGCAGCTTGCCTGGCAGAGGACCATCGCTTTTCTGAAAGAAAAGCTGAAGCCCTAAAGGCACATAGGGACAAAGGCACACAGGCACAAAGCAAAACAAGGGACATAGTCACACAGGCACAGAGGGACAAAGCAGAAGACTTCTTCTTTCCTTTACCCTTTGCATCTCTGCCCCTTTGTCCCTCAATCTTTCGGCTTCAGCCGAGAGCGGTTGACTTTCCCATGCAGCATTTCTTGTACTTCTTGCCGCTGCCGCAAGGGCAGGGATCGTTGCGGCCTATTCTGGGAGGCGCGCTGTCACGGGCGGCGGGGCGATGGGGCTGTTGTTTTTGGGCAGCCTCTTGAGTCCGAAGGGCGGAGAGCTCTTTGAGAAAAGGCCGGCAGTGGGTAAAGAAGCGCTTGAACCCCGCACACAGATAGTTCAGCCCTGCTTCACCTTCGGGTGTCCGCAGAATGCGATCCTTCGGGCACCCTCCGTTACAAAGATTGAGGACCTCGCATTCCAGACAATAACGGGGTAAGGTGTCCCATTTGGCCTGGCCGAATGCCCTCTGGGTAGGACTTTCGATAAGATCGGCCAATCGGCTCTCACGAATATTCCCCAAGAGGTGTTCCCTGCCGACGAAGTGATCGCAGGAAAAGAAATCTCCATTGTGCTCGATCACAGGAACATCACCGCAGGTTTTCTTAAAGATGCACAAGGTGTGTTCTTGCCCCATAGCCGCTCTTGCCGATTCCTCGAAGATTTGAATGTTGACCTGCCCGATATCCTTGCTCATCCACTCATCGAAGATGGTGCAGAGAAAAGCGCCAAAGGCCTCAGAGGGTACGCTCAAAGGGCTTACGCCTCCATCGATATCCGCCCGGGACTCCACCAACGGTAAGAATCCGATTTGGGTTGCTTTGATCTGTTTGAAAAAACGGTAAACCTCAGTGGCATGGTTGACATTGTGGCTGTGGACCACGCACAGAATGTCACAGGTGATTCCGCAGTTACGCAGGAGTTCATATCCGCGCATGGCCTGGCTATGCGTCGGTTTCCCTCCCTTGGTAAGGCGATGGCTGTCATGCATTTCCTGCGGCCCGTCCAGGCTAATGCCAACAGCAAACTTCTCTGCAGCCAGGAAGCGGCACCATTCCTCGTCAATGAGGGTGCCGTTGGTCTGAATCCCATTGATGATCCGGCGGTGAGGGGGTTGGTGTTTTCGCTGCAATTCGTCGATTCTGTGGAAGTAATCCAGTCCGAGCAGGGTCGGTTCCCCGCCATGCCAGGAAAAAGGGATTACCTGCTCGGGGCAGGTTTCAATGTGCTGGACAATGTACTCCTCCAGTAGATCGTCCGGCATGAGAAAAGAGTCTTCATCAGGATAGAGGCTTTGTTTCTTCAGGTAGTAACAGTAGTCACAACTGAGGTTGCAGAGGAAGCCAGTGGGCTTGGCAAAAATCTGATAGGGTCGCGAGGCTTTGGCCATGACGTCATCCCTGCCTGTGCCGTCAGACCCCGCTTTCGAAAAGCTTTTCCTTCAACACCAGGCAAGCAGCCACGAAGACCACAAAGTCCACGGCAACCGTCAGAAAAGTGACCACAAGCCCCCCCAAGGCAGAAGAGGGAGGCAAAGGGGAGTCTGCGCCGCTGTGTCCCATGGAAAAACTTAAGGCAATGGAAAGGATTGAAAGAAAAACGAGGGGCAGACTGAAGTGAAAGTTTCCGATCAGGCACTTAATCCCAAGCGGTATGCAAGAGAATCTCTCTCGTGTGAGAAATACCAGAGGGATAACGTAGAGGCTCAATACATTGATCAACCCGTAGAGCAAGAAAGTCAGCGTGCCGGCCGCCACCCCGGTGGAGTAAACGATTAGAATCCAGAGGAACAGGGGAATATGCAAGACGAGGCTCACAGTAACGAAATTCAACCAGTGCCGGCGCAAGAGCTCCCCCCAAGAGACAGGAACTTGCCCGCTGAGAATCTCGGTAAATCGCCCATACATCACGGGATACACAATCAAGGTTGCAAGAACAGAGCCTAAAGCCAAGAGGCCGCCGAGCCCCTCCGGAAAAAGAAAGGACAAATAGGATGCGCCAATGATCACAGAGGGCACAACAAGTAAAGAAGCATTCCCTTTGATGACGCTGATTGCGCGAATGACGTGAGGTCTTGCGGACTGATCCATTTGATATGACCTTTCAGAAATAGCTGAATCCGGGATTCGGTAGCGTGGACTATACGGAATCGGCGTCGGTGTGTCAAGGAAAGCGATGGCGTGCCAGGGCATCGTGAGATACCCTCCGGGGAGCCGCGGCCCATAAAAGAAGGCAGGACGCTATCAGGCTCGTCATGCAGAGGACAAAGGCAATAGTATAGGAGCCCCAGAGGTCATGCAAAAAACCCCCGAACCAAGGACCCAGGATACTGCCGACCCCCATGCCTCCAAGCAAGAGTCCTCCCACTGTGCCGAAATGACGGCCATGAAAAATATCTGCCGAGGCTGCAAAAATTGTGGGAGTCACCAACCCTGCCCCATATCCGCAGGAAACGGAAAAAACATAGAGCAGCCAGGGCTGAGAGGTGTCCCGAATCAGAAGAAGGGCCGTAATCCCGATTAACGAAGCACTCGTTGCCACGGTCATCGCTTTCTCTCGGCCGATCCAATCCGAAAGGAAGCCTGTGGCCTGCCCTAGGCTCGCCATGATGCCGAAAAGAGCTAACATGGAAGAGCTGTACAAAGTGCTGAAGCCTGCGTCTTGAAGAAACCGAACTTGATGCGCCAGGATCATATAGAGTGCGAGACCCCAGCTCAGCGCATAGGACAGGACTAAAAGCCAAAGCTGCGAAGATCTAAATATCTGGGAAAGCGTTCTTTCGCCGACAGTTTTCTCTCCATTGTCGTCTTCTTTTTTAGGGGCTCGGACACCGATTGCAGGCGCATCCGATCCATAAGGCGGCGATCCTTTATCTCGAGGGTGAGAGTAAAAGAAGAGAAAGACCAAAGGGAGAAAGAGTGTGATCAATGTTCCGGCCAGGATCAGAAAGGAAACTCGCCAGCCCACTTTTTCGATGGCGAATCCCACAAACATGGCGTAGGCCACACTCAACCCTCCGCCCATCTGCGCGAAGCCCAAAACCAATCCCCTTTTTTTGTAAAACCAATTCATCAAAGAGGGAGCGTAAATCGGCCAGCCGCAGAAAGCGGTTCCCAGGGGCATCAGGATTCCAAATAGGATATAGAAATGCCGCAATTCCGAAGCGAAGGCGCACCCTGCTGTGGCCAGGGCTAGAACCAGGACTCCCACAGGCATGGTGACCCTGGGCCGCCAGCGATTGGAAAAAAATCCGGCCACAGGAGCAATGAAACCGTAGATCAGGATGTTCAGCGAAAGCATCATGGCCACGTTTCCGCGGCCCCAGCCAAACTCCGACAGAATGGGGGTGAAGAACACCGAAAAAGAATGCCGAATCCCATAGATGAGAACCATGCCGATGATGCATGTTAAGACAAGGTACCAACCGTAAAAGATAGGGGACCGACGTTTCATGTCTGTTGCCCAAACTCCTTTGAATCGATTGTGATCTCTCTGCATCCTAGGGCCATTTCTGGCTTGGGTCAACGAAGGAAATCCGCTCACCTCTGACCTGCTCCCCGACAACTGGTCTGGAGGTTATGATCATTTTCCGGAATGGTCGAAGTCTCGGTTGAAGGAGATAGGCGGGAGTCAAAAGGGTCATCGTATACTTAGAAAAGACTGACTGCGGATGCACTGTTTCTATCCGCGTCAACCAGTCGGTCAAGGTCTCAGACGCACGGCGGCCATAACCTGATCTACTCAGCTTCTCTTCGATCAGATAGAACGGTGAATCAATCCCCTTTCTGACAGCTTCGACCTGTTCTTCTCTCTTCTTTTCCTGCTCTTTTCTGTGCTGTTTTCTTGAATAGAATCTTTTCAATACAAAAATGGCCAGAGGAATAAGAAGCCATCCCAACTAGTTCGTAAGCCTCATTTTCTTTTCAGTCCATCGCCACTCACTAAACTTGAAAAGGGCGTAGGAAAGGAGATCCTTCAATGGCTCCAAGAAGGATGTGGCTTCTTCTTCCGCTGTTGCCCATGATGCCGGAGTAGTATCCAAATCACGCCACATTCCGTCAACATAGACAAGTGTCCACGCGTGGGCATGTCTTGCCCGTACTACAAAGCAGTCCTCGGAATCACTGAATTCTTGTACAGAATAGCCAACCGCATAGCGCGCCGGGATCCTTGCTGCACGCAGAAGAAGGACTGTTGCCGTGGCAAAGAACTCACAGGGCCCCTTCCTTGAGTTGAGAAGAAAATTCGCAAGAGGTGTTGCCTCCGATTTTCTCCCATCGAGATACAGTGAATATGTGAAATTACCCTGAAAATACTGTGACAATCGCTGAATGGCATCCTTAGGGGATGCAGATTTGAAATCGAGTTGCCGTGCTATTCTTGAGACTGCGGCCGTCTCCTCCGGGGGAATAAGCAGGTCTCCCTCATCCGGCGAGGAATCCAATGCGCTACCTCCACCAAACCGAACCCTGAATTTCATAAATCCGGGGCCTTCTTCCGCCTTGAGCGCCATGGGTAGCCACGTAATAAGGGTGAGAACCAACTGGGAGGACCTTCCTGCGATCAGGAGATAAATGAACATCCCTCCGAAGAGGATACTGCTCAAATCGGAGAAACGGTTGACATCTTCTCGTGAAAACTCAAACCGCAAGCTCACAAGACGCGATCCTTCCAGAATCAGCGTCATGACAGCAGCAACGAACAGGAGTCCTGTCTGCCAGCCCCAGAACAGGACTGCCGCGCCTATGAGTAGTGGCGGAGTCTTCCTAGGCGTGCCAACCCTTCTCCGATCCTGCCTGGCCTCAGGGTGATGAAATGCCTTGGCTGCCATCCATCTGAATAACTGCCGACCGATTGAGAGGTTGGATGTTCCGTCACAACCAGGACGATTACGGGCACTCCCATGGTTTCCAGCTTGCGGATGAAAATCTTTCTTTCCTCATCCCATGAAAGAAGGACGCAGATGCACCCGCTCAGAAGAGTCGCCCGTTCAAAGACCAGGGGAGGTAGTCGGCTGAACGGCTGATCCGTGCAAGGCCTGACAGCCGCTAGGATTTCAAGCATCCTGTCCGTGTAGGCAATTCCGCGGCCGGAAGTGAAGCAGTAGACCTCTGTGCCCACAAACATGAGGTCAAGTAAGGAGTCCTGAGTTTGGATGGAGCAGGCAAAGGACGCTGCAACAGACACTGCCTCTTCAAAGGCCTCTCCGTATTCCGTATCCTGAAAGGTATCCAGAATCAAAGCGTGCCTGACAAAAAACTCATCCTGGTACTCTTTGACAATGGGCCTGTCAGTCTTGGCCCAGCTCTTCCAGTGTATCTTGCGCAGAGGGTCCCCAGGGCGGTAATCTCTCATGGACATGAACTCCTCCGAATCGCCCACTGAGGAGGCAAGCGCAACTCCCCCTGGATTATACTTCCCGGTACCTGGGAGCTGAACAGAGGGTGTCTCATATCTTTTCGGCAGCACAAAGAAAGACTGCCGGACCGAAAGAGTT
>CAZOLJ010000127.1:0-8671 GCA_964580575.1 uncultured Desulfobacteraceae bacterium | reverse complement strand
CTAGGAAGAAGGGTTGCGACCCTTCTTGAAGTATCCTTTGGGAACCACCACAATACCCCTCGGGGTTACCGTGAAGACCTTGCGGTCTTCGTTGGGATTGAAACCGATCTCCGTGCCGGGCGGGATATTGTTGTGCTTGTCAATAATGGCTTTCTTGATCCTGCAGTGCCGGCCGATCACCACGTCATCCAGAATCACGGATTCGTCGACCATGGCCCAGCTTCTGACCACCACGTTGTAAGACAGGACAGAATTTCGCACGATCCCGCTCACAATGCACCCTGGCGCAACCAGGGAATCTAGCGCTTTGCCCACGCGCAATCCTTCCGGCCGTTCCACGCTGAAAATGAATTTCGCCGGCGGCGCCAGAACCTGGCTGGTATGAATCGGCCATTTCACGCCGTAAAGATTGAAGTAGGGATCTACACCGGTCAGATCCATGTTGGCGTTCCAGTAAGCATCAAGCGTACCCACATCGCGCCAGTATGAAGAATCCCTGACCCTTGTTTCCAGCCGCGGCTCCCTTTCCCCATCCTCGAGAGTCACTGTGATGTAGTCCTGAATCAAGTTCCGCTGGCCGTAGGGGTAAGCATAAACCCTGTAAGAGTCGAGCATTTTCGGAATGATATCACGGCCGAAATCATCTTCGTCCCCGGCTTTGAGGATTTTCAAGAGCGTTTCAGCCTTGAACACGTAGATTCCCATGGAAGCGAGAACATGGTTGGGGTCACCGGGGATGGTTTTCACGCTGTCTTTGGGCTTTTCCCGGAACATCCGAATCCGGTAGTCGTCATCCACTTCCGCAATTCCGAACTGGCCGGCAAGGTCCTTGTCCACTTCCAGGAGCGAGATGGTGAGGTCTGCATCCTTTTCCTGGTGATAGCGCACAAAGAGACTGTAATCCATTTTGTAAATGTGGTCGCCGGAGAGGATCAGAATGTTCACGGGCCGGTTGCGTTCGATGAGATAGAGGTTCTGACGGATGGAGTCGGCGGTTCCCCTGTACCAGTCCTGTCCGACTCTCTGCTGGGGAGGTACCACTTTCATGAAATGCCCGAGTTTGGAGCTGAAGATGTTCCAGCCTTCTTCCAAGTGGTCGGTGAGGGATTGGGATTTGTATTGAGGGAGGAGGATGATCTTGTAGATCCCGGAGTTCACGCAGTTGCTGAGGGTGAAGTCCACAAGGCGGTAGATCCCGCCGAATGGGACGGCAGGCTTGGTGCGGTCCTCGGTGAGGGGCATGAGCCTCTCCCCCCGTCCTCCGGCCATGACAAAGGCAAGGGTATCTTTCATGTCGTCGACCTGCCCTGAGAATGCCAGGATTATAGAAGCAGCAGGGACAAGCCGTCAAGCAAAGATAGCTCGGGGCGGCGCGTTAGAGCCATTTCTTCCTTCTAAAGAGCACGAGCATGGTCAAAGCCACACCGAGCATGATCAGCCAAAGAAGGGGATATCCGTAAGGCCACTGCAGCTCAGGCATGTACTTGAAATTCATCCCGTAGATGCCCACGATGTAGGTCAGGGGGATAAATATTGTTGCGATAATGGTCAGGACCTTCATGACCTCGTTCATCCTGTTGCTGATGCTGGAGAGGTAAACATCAATCATCTCAGAGACCATTTCTCTGAAGGTTTCCGTTGTTTCAATGACGTGAACCGTGTGGTCATAGACATCGCGGAGAAAAAACCTTGTGCGGTCCTGAATTAAAGGCGAGTCTTCTTTGACCAGGGTGTTCACAACCTCTCGCAGAGGCCAGACGGACCTGCGCAGGAGGATAAGATCTTTTTTCAGGAGGTGGATCTGATGCGAGGTTTTGGGCGAGGGGTTATCCACGAGTTCTTCTTCCAGAGATTCAATTCTCTCCCCGGTTTTCTCAAGGACGGCAAAGTAGCTGTCCACCGCAGCGTCGATGAGGGCATAAGCGAGGTAGTCGGGCCCCAGTTTCCTGATTCTTCCCTTGGCTTTTCGCAGCCTGTCCCGGACAGACTCAAAGATGGGGTTCTCCCTCTCCTGAAAGGTCAGCACAAAGCGCGGGCCGAGAACCAGACTGATCTGCTCGACCCTGAGGCGATGATTCGAGTCGTCATAGAAAAGGATTTTCAGAAACAGACAAATGTAATCCTCGTAGTCATCCAGTTTCGGCCTCTGGTCCGTGTTCATGATGTCTTCGAGCAGCAGAGGGTGGAGGGTGTAGTATTTGCCCAGGGCGCCGATGATGTCTACCTCGTGCACACCCACGATGTCCAGCCAGGTGACGCTCTCCTTGTCTCTGTAAGGGAAGCTCTCGAAGATGGTCTGGAGCGCCCTCTCTTCACAGTGATCTTCGTTGTAATCGATGAGCCTCAGCTTCACCTTCTCCTTCTGATCCTCGCCGATGTGAACGAGAGTGCCCGGCGGCAGGCCGGCTTTCTTTGAAATTCTTTTGACGAGCTTTGCCATAGCGGTCTCCCTCTTATGCCATGAGTTTCACGGCTCACCCCGACGTCACGGTCCTTCGGCGGCCAGGGCAAGCATCTTGCCAAATTCCACCGAAGTCTACATTTTTTCTTTAGGGGTTTCAAAGAGTTTCCTTTCAGAAAGGGGTGGGTGAGGAGTTTTTTTGACATCCGGGCCTTTTCCCCCTACAGTTGGTTTTTTTCAAGCTAAGCTTGACGGCTTCGTAAGAAGTCGTCAAGCTTGAATTAGCCCGATTGCATGTGTTATACTTGGTTTGTAATAAATTAAAGAATATTGAAAAGCTCGTCTGAATGCTGCGGGCAGTGAGTTCTTTGTAGCCAGAGGTTCATGGAAAAAACCCCTATAAAGAAGATTGACCTCCTCGTCGGAGCCTTTCTCGCAATCCTTTTTATTGTCCTTTCTTTCCAGTCCTTTTCGGTTTTTGAGAGCCTGGGCAGGGT
Source organism: uncultured Desulfobacteraceae bacterium (assembly GCA_964580575.1). GTDB lineage: Bacteria > Desulfobacterota > DSM-4660 > Desulfatiglandales > HGW-15 > CAVPDE01. Next base: position 5,773 of record CAZOLJ010000127.1, on the reverse strand, counting down.
GATCTACAGCGTACAAATGCGCCTGGATTCCCCCAGAAACCCGGGGGCCAATGTCGTCGCCATTGTGAATATCGATGACAAGAGCATCAAACAATTGGGACCTTGGCCCTGGCCCCGCCAGCAGATTGCAGAGATGATTCCCATTCTGAAGAACAACGGGGCCAAGCTGATTGCCCTTGACTTTCTCTTCAGCGAGAAGGAGCGAAACCTGGGACTCCAGGAAATCCGGGAGCTCCAGAAAGCCATCCAGGAGCGTTTAGGGACTTCGCTAAAGGATCCGGCCCTGTTGAAGAGTCTTTCCGACATTGAGAGTCGCCTGGACAGCGACCGTCTGCTGATCAAGGCGGTCAAGGAAGGGGGAATCATCTACCTTCCCCTGCTTGGAAGCTTCGGCAAGTACGACTCAGAACTGGTCCTTCCTGAGGACTCCTTTGTGAAGAGGAATGCTCTGAAAACAAAACCGCCTTTCGCGGAAATCGTGCCTGTCGATCAGCTGACCGTCCCCTTCCCGGAATTGGCTGAGAGCAGCCGGGGCCTGGGGCACATTAACCTGCCGCCCAACAAGGTTTCCATCGGTCAGACTCACCTGCTTTTTATCGATTATCGAAGCAACATCATTCCTTCCATGCCCTTTCGCCTTTCCCTTGATTTCGAGAACAAGAAGGCGGAAGAAGTGATCGTGCCCGGCAAAGGGATCAAACTCAAAGATACCCTTATTCCGGCTTCCAACGGCGAACTGCTTATTAGGTTCAAAGGCACAGGGAGATCCTTCCCTTACTATTCCTTCGTGGATATCCTGAATGTCAAAAAAGTGCCTGCCGTCTTTGACGGCAAGATCGTCCTCATCGGCTACACCGCTGAGGATGCCACCAAAGTAAGCACTCCTGTTGACCCGGAGCTTCCTCAGGTGGAGCTCTCCGCGAATGTGATCGACAACATCGTGAACGGAAGGTACCTGGTTCGCCCTTCCTACATGGTCTACACCGAGGCGGTGTTCATCCTCCTGTTGTCCCTTTTCGCCTCCTTTCTCATGTCCCGTTACGGCTTCATCAATCGCATGGGAATCACGGCTACTTTCATCTTTTTCCTCTTCCTTGTGGGATTCCTCTTTTTCATGGTCCTGGATATCTGGTTCAAAATCGTCTATATCGCGTTGGCCCTTGTCACAATCTTCTTGGAATATTCCATCCGGGACGTCGTGGTGACCCAGCGAACCCTGGGCCTCACCTCCAAAGAGAGCATCGAGACGAACCGCATGCTCGGGCTCAGTCTTCAAAGCCAGGGCCTTCTGGACCTTGCTTTTGAGAAATTCCGCAAGATCCCTCTGGATGACGCAGTGAAGGACGTAGTTTACAACCTGGGCCTCGATTACGAGCGCAAGCGAATGTACAACAAGGCCGTTGCGGTCTATGAATACATAGCGAAGGCGGACAATCATTTCAGGGACCTGGCTGACCGGATCCCTAAGCTCCGAAGCCTCGTGACTCCCATGATGATGGGCAACCAGGAAATCAGGCAGGACGGCAAGATTATCTTCTCCGATGACTTGGGGATCAAGCCTACCGTGGGCCGATATGAGGTCGTCAGCGAACTGGGCCAAGGAGCCATGGGCATCGTCTACAAGGCGAGAGATCCCAAGATCAACCGCTTCCTTGCCATCAAGACCATCCGTTTTTCCGATGAGTTCGAAGCGGAGAAGATTCGTGAAGTCAAGGACCGCTTCATGCGGGAAGCGGAGATCGCCGGAAAGCTCGCTCATCCTTCGATCGTCGCTGTTTATGATGTGGGGGAGGACTACGATCTCACCTATATGGCCATGGAATACCTGGAAGGGGAGAGTCTGCAGAAATACTGCAGGAAAGGATTTCTGCTGTCCTTGAGAAGAATCCTTTTTGTCGTCTCCGAGGTGGCACTGGCGCTGGACTACGCTCACAGACAGGGCGTCATCCACCGGGATGTCAAGCCTGCCAACATCATGGTCCTCAAAGACGGCAAGGTCAAGGTCACGGACTTTGGGATCGCCAAAGCGGTTTCCTCTTCACAGACCAAGAGCGGCATCGTGCTCGGAACACCCCATTACATGTCCCCGGAGCAAATCAACGGTCACGAGATCGACGGCCGCTCCGATATCTTCTCGCTGGGGGTAGTGTTCTTTGAGCTCCTCACCGGCGTGCTTCCTTTCCACGGAAAGAATCTGACCAACCTCTTTTACCTGATCACGCAAGTCAAACATCCTTCCCCGCGGGAGATCAATCCCAAAGTCCCCAATCCGGTGGAACAGATCGTGGACAAGGCCCTGTCCAAAGACCCTGAGCAGAGGTTCCAGACCTGTTCGGATTTTGCAAGATACCTGAAGGCCATGATCAACCGGATCGATCAGGTGAGGGTGAAGGTCAAGGAAGCACCCGCCTAAGATGGGCCTCTGGCCGAGACCAAACTCTATTTGAGCCCGGACCGGGGTATGTGGTCTCTGGCGAGCTCGCAACCGGAAATGGACTCAACTCGTCAATCGCCCCCTTGCCTTCGAACCTTCCCCTGAAAAGGGACAAGTAATCAGTAAGCAGTGAAAAACACGGAAACAGAATTACTGATGACTGCTTACTTACTCCCTACTGTTTACTGGTTTTGGGCGGCTCTTAAGAGACCACACACCCAGGTCCGGGCTTAGGACGTCTCAGGAGTCAAAATGAACGAGGGTTGAGTCTCGCAAGAGACTCAACCCTCATTTGGTTTTTGAAAAAGGGACTACGCGATGCCCAATTTGAATTTCAGGGAGGCAAGCGTGTTTTTCATCAGCATGGTGATCGTCATGGGCCCGACACCGCCGGGAACGGGCGTGATCGATCCCGCGATTTCCTTGGCAGCATCGAAGTCCACATCCCCTTTCAGGATGGCGATCTTCTTCCCTGTCTTCTCGCTGAGCTTCTCTCCCACCCGGTTGACCCCCACATCGATGACACAGGCGCCGGGCTTGATCCACTCGGGTTTGACTAGGCCGGGAACCCCTGCGGCCACGACCAGAATGTCGGCCCTTTTGCAGTGAGACGCAAGGTCTTTGGTCCCTGTGTGGGCAACGGTGACCGTGGCATTGGCGCCCTTGGCCTTCTGAAGCATGATCACGGCGATCGGTTTTCCGACGATGTTGGACCGACCCACCACGACCACTTCAGCGCCTTTGGTTTCTACGCCGGAACGCACGATCAACTCTTGAATACCGGCGGGTGTGCAAGGCGGGAATTTGACCTCCGACCCCCCGATCATGAGGCGTCCCACATTGACCGGGTGGAATCCGTCAACGTCCTTGTCCGGATCAATGGCGTTTAGGATCTTTTTCTCGTTGATGTGTTTCGGAAGAGGAAGCTGCACCAGGATTCCGTTGATGCTGTCATCCTTGTTGTAGTTGTCGATGAGGCCCAGCAAGGCCGCTTCAGAGAGGGTTTCAGGCTGGTTGTCCTGTATTTCCTTGAAGCCGAGGCTCTTGGCCGCCTCGATTTTGGCCGTCACATACGAAATAGAGGCTGGGTTTTGCCCCACAAGGATGGTCACCAAACCGGGCACCTTGCCGTGTTTTTCTTTGATTTTCTTAACTTCCTCGCCTATCTCCTTGAGGATCACATCACGGATTTCAGTGCCTTTGATCAATTTTGCAGTCATTTCTGATCTCCTTTCCTTCTATCAAAATTTACTTTTGTTGGACTCAAAAGGTTGGAATCACATATCGGAAGGACGGAATTGGATACCACACCTCCCCTCTCTTTTGCAAAGAAAATGAGTTTCAAAAAAAGCTTGACACCGTGAACCTGCAATGTTAAACATTGTGGTACTAAGTTCCACATTATGGAATCATCAAGTATGATCATCCAGTCTATTGATCGCGCTCTTGATATACTCTCCTTTTTCTCCTACGCAAAGCCGCGCTGGGGAATAACCGAAATCGCTCTGGCGATGAACCTTCCCAAGGGAACCATCCACAACATCGTCAGCACGCTGGATTCGGCAGGATTTCTCAAGAAAGACGAAGAGACCCGAAAATACTGCCTCGGGCCAAGACTGTTTTCTCTTGGAACCATCATGGGCGGAACCCTGGAAATCAACCAGAAGGCTTCAGGTCCTGTCCACAGCCTCGTGGAGAGAACCGGCCTCATGTCCCGGGTGGCCATCTGGGACCACGATGCTGCACTCTTGACCATGGAAGTGGCCCCGCACAACTACCGCGCCCTGGCCCAGAGACTAGGCCCTCGAGTGGCAGCTTACTGTTCGGCTCTGGGCAAATCTCTTCTAGCCTTTCTGACCGGTTCAGAAATCAAAGCCTATCTCGATCGGACAGAACTCACGTCTTTCACTCCAAATACCATTTCGAAGAGGGATGCGCTGCAGGAAGAGCTTGAGCGAACCAGGAAGCGAGGATACGCCGTCAACAATGAAGAAATCGCGCTGGGTCGTGCGAGCCTTGCTGCACCCGTGTTCGGAAGCGACCACCGCATTGCAGGCGCCATCAGCCAGGCGGGCCACGTGGATCAGATTCTCGGTTCGGAAATGGATTCCTTAATCCAAACCCTTAAAGCCGCCGCCGGTGAGGTCTCTATGGCCTTAGGTTACTATCCGGCAACCCCGGCCCAGGTGAAAGGCTCTCTAAAGAAAAAAAGGATGCGCAAATGAAAGCCTTTTGTTTGCTCGCCTCTCGGTCGCTTAAACTCGTTCTTAAGGAAAGGATCTGATCATGGGTTGGTCTCCATTTCGGCAAACAGGGCTCACGCATAAAGATTCTCGTACAAGCGGCGGATTCACCCTCATCACCCCCATCGGCGGGGACTCGACCTATCTGCTCGATGACTCCGGCCTGATTGTTCATCGCTGGCATCTCCCTTCTTTCAGACCCGGCTATGGCTATCTCCTGCCGGGAGGGCACCTTCTTGTAAGGGGCCAACCTCTGGATCAATCGGGAGCCGGAATTGCAACCTCGGGCGGTCGCGCCGACATCCTGGTTGAACTCGACTGGAACGGGAAGGAGCTTTGGCGATGGGAGCACCCGGCTTTTCATCACGACATGTGCCGCCTTCCCAACGGAAACACCCTCGTCATCACCTGGGAGCAGATGCCTCCGCACCTTGCCGAACGGGTCCAAGGCTTCATCGGTAAGGATGCCGCAGCCGCACTCACGGAAGACGAGGACCATTTCCGCTTTCTCATGAAAGGCCTTGGAGTCGGGGGCCGGCCCAGGGACCTGAGCGGTTTCCTCGGGGACGCCATCGTGGAGATCGATCCTCAAGGAAACCCGGTGCACACGTGGCATGCCTGGGAGCACCTCGATCCTGAAACCGACATCGTCTGCTGCAGGGAATTCAGGCACGAGTGGAGCCACGCCAACTCCGTCGAGGCAGGTGCAAATGGGGATGTGCTGCTCAGTTTTCGCGAACTGAGCACGGTCATGCGGATTTCCTGGCCCGAAGGAAAAGTCCTCTGGAAGTGGGGCGGCGGCAAGATCAGCCATCAACACGATGCCTCCTTCACTCCTCAGGGGAACATGCTGGTCTTTGACAACGGCGCTCACCACCCCATCGTGCCGCGTTCCCGCGTCATAGAAGTGGACATGACGTCGAGCAAGATCGTGTGGCAGTACTACCCGAAGCACGTGTTCAGCCTCTTCAGCGGCCACATTGCAGGAGCGGATCGGCTCTGGAACGGCAACACGCTCATCTGCGAAGGCCAGAGCGGCCGTGTGTTCGAGGTGACCCCTGAGGGGGACGTCTGCTGGGAATGGGTCAGCCCCTTT
>CAZOLJ010000126.1:0-8742 GCA_964580575.1 uncultured Desulfobacteraceae bacterium | reverse complement strand
AAATGTCCGATGGAAATGACAGCACGGAAACGCTCATCGAATCGCTCCACGCATCCCGGAAAAAGCGGTCGCTCGTCATCAATCCCGACTACCTGGACGACGAGAAACTGCCCGAGCAAGACCGAACACGAGTCCTTCGAGAGATATTCAACCGAAACATCCGGGAAAAGCAGCTCACGCGAATCATCTCACACCTCAGCCCTGTCCTGGACAATGCTCACCCGCCGCCTGCACTCATCTATGGGCCTACAGGCTCAGGCAAGACAGTGACCATGATCCACGTCCTCTCCACGTTCGAAAAGGTGGCTGAAAAGCACCGCATCAAGTTCCGGTACCGGTATATCGACCTCACCTCCCCGAAGACCTATTTCGGCGCGCTGAACGAGGTCGCCATCGCACTGGACAGCACAAACCGCAAATACCGCAAAGGCATCCCCATCGAATACATGCAGTCGAGCATCGCCAAAGCGCTCGTCCATTACGGCGGCTACCTGACGCTGCTCATCGATGAAGCGGATAATATCCGGCCAAACCCCGACGCGTTCCTCACATACCTCGCTAAGACCCTGTCGCGCAAGGTCTCATGCAGGCTGATCCTCATCCTCCTCACCAACAGGCTCGACTGGGAAAAGACGCTCGACCCGCGAATCCTGAGCTTCCTTAAGAAGACCGACATCATCTTCGAGCCTTACGATGCCCTCGACCTCCTTGCGATCCTCCAATTGCGGGCTGAAAAGGCGCTCCGCACCGACCGTGTTCACCAGGCGGCCCTCAAGAAGGTCGCTGCTTACGCCTCCCGCGAGACCGGCGATGCCAGGAAAGCCGTCGAACTGCTCGCAAAGGCCGTCCGCGTCGCCGAGGAAACCTCCGGGCACCTCGGCGAAAGAGAAGTGGACATCGCCGAAAGCCGGCTTGAAGTAGACAAGACCATCGAGCTCATCAATGCCCTCCCTACCCAGCAGCGGCTTGCGCTCCAAGCCTGCTACACCCTTCTCGCAAAGGGGGCGAGCAAGGTCTCCACAAGCCAATCCTACGAAGCCTACCAGAGCCTATGCCAGGAACAAAGGACCCGAGCGCTCACCCAACGGCGCTTCTGCGACATGGTCGGCTTCCTTGACCTCTACGGCCTCATCAATGCCCGGATTGTGTCCTTAGGCCGGTACGGGAAGACCAGAGAAATCATGAGTTCCCTGCCGGACAGGGTTGTCAAGGGGCTTGTGTGATCCACGCACAAGCAAGAGATAGCCTCCGATGAGTTCATGGCGGGCAACATATCGATATCCAAGAAAATGCGGATTGGGCTGGGGGATGTGATCGAGAGTCGCCATCTACAATCAAGTTCTACTTTGGATCTTTGGAGGATATTTGTTGTATCACGTTACGGGTCAGCAGCGCGCCGTAGACGCGCTGGCTGAAGCCGATAGTGGGCCATTTCTTGTCGTTATCTTTCAGCGGCATCCAACAGCAGCTGATAAAGATTGTCTGGCATGTCGGCCATCGGCACGTGGGATGAGGGCAACTCAAGGTAAGTCCAGCCCTGTTTCGCTGCGGCAATCTTCCGCTTGGCAACACTGGTCACGTCGCTGAACTCGCTCTCCGTGCAGAGGATGTAGGTCTTCGGGATCGCCTGTATCTGGCCTGGGTCGAACTGCAGCTTCTCCACGTAGGGCGGCGACGGTTCGGGCAACTCCGGATTCTTGGAGGCGTGCAACAGACCTACTTTCAGAATGTCGTAGAGCGATTGCCCGGGGTCGGGCAGCGCAGCATCGAGATACACCAGGCGCCGGATCCGGTCACGGATCCTGGCCGCGACGCCGGTGATGACCATGCCCCCATAGCTGTGGCCGACCAAGATGACCTCGCAGAGGTTGTTCTCCACGATCAGGGCGCACACCTGTTCAATATGCTCCCCCAAGCTGCTGGTGAATTCGTCCTTGAGCGCCGGTGCAAAGGCGCGGTGGTTGTGTGCCGTGAGAAAAGAAACGGTCTCGTCCCAGTACCTATTGCCCAAATGTTCACCCGGTGGATAGTCATTTCGCTGGGTCAGCTTGTTCCATGTGTCCGTAGACATATTTCCGCCGTGAACTAAAACGTAGTTAGCCATTGAAACTTTCCTTCCATTTCCACGCTCTTCGTGGGCCCAAACGGTAAGGATCAGCGGCGGCAGAAGGCCGCACGGTAGAGCCTTTTGCTGTCCCTCATCTAGTTTGTTTCGCTTTCGATTACCGAGCGCACCGAGCAATACCGGTTGCCACTGAGCCGACCAAGCACATCCAAACCTAGCCAATCAACCTCTCTTTTATTCTTCAGGACATCATCTCGCACATGAAGGAGCTCTATGCGACCAAGAATCAGATTCCCTGCGTTCGGCCCTTCACTTACCATAACTATGCGTTCCAAAGAACACTCGAATGCAATTCTAGCCTCCTGAACGCGGCGAGGCTTTACCCTTTTCGAGGGTAGCCAATGAATACCCGCTATTGAAGATTCATCGGTCCCATAGGGTATCGGCGTTGCACTGTATTCCATGGTGGAAAGGAGATCTGTCGATACAATGTGAACCACAAACTCCGGAACCTCTCGAATGTTTCTCGCCGTGTCCTTCATGGTTCCATCCGCCCGGTTGACCACTGAGAATGCAAGGATGGCAGGGGACCACGATACTCCAGTGAAAAAACTAAAGGGCGCCAGATTACTTTGACCGGCATTGTTAATCGATGATACCCATGCAATAGGTCGGGGTATTATGGCACTTGTGAGGAGATCATGGGCATGCCTCGGTTCCAATTCCATCAAGTCTATTTCCATTGTCCGTTGTTCCTTTGAAATTGTATTGAGGTAACGTAGAGGTCAGCGGCGGTCTCTTTATAAACCGTCCACTGGACTAAATGCTCGGATCGGCAAACATCGCTGCAATTGGAGGAAATAGAGAGCACGCTCGTTTAGGGGATCTACACCTATCTTCTCAATTGGCCTCATCGATCCCTCGGCTCTGCAGGACAAAGTCTGAGGACTATTCAATCACCGTCCCTTTGCCGGTCTTCTGATACTCAAGCTCGACATGGTTGACGAAGGCGATTCTCCCCTGGGAATTGGCTTTATGTCCATGGGAGGCGCACCAAGTGGGAAATGCTTCTGGATCGATATCTACGCGAAGGGCAACATTGCCAATACCCTTGACTAATTCGCATTCCCTTTCGACGAGAGCCTTCCAGTCTTCAAAAGTGGCGGGCATATTTTCGGGATCGGAAAAGATCTCGAGGGCCCTGCGGAAAGTAGCCTCATCCTTGAACCAGGCAGTTCCTATTACGTCGTTCATCCTGATATTTCAGTTCCTTCCCTTTTGTTTAGAATCCTGATGATTTCTCATTGATAGGCTAGCGAAAAGCCCCGTCAAGGAAGGCCACGCAGCGCCTGAGGTCGACTGGAGCGTATGGGTTTAGGTTTCCAGCCACTTGTACATAACCAAGGCATCCACATAACCCTTGGAAAAATGGTGAAATGCCTTCGGCAGGCGTCCTACTATAGCGAAGCCTAGTTTGCTCCAGAGTCTTACTGCACTTTCATTGGTGGACACCACGAAATTAAATTGCATGGCCTTGTACCCGAGCTCTCTTGCTAGGCGTTGGGAGTGCTCGCACATTGCGGTGCCTAGACCATGCCCTGTGGCTGACGATGAAACCATATAGCCGCAATTACTGACATGGTCGCCCGGTCCTGACTGGTTGGTCTTGATGAAGTAAGTGCCCAAGATTTTGCCGTCTTCTTCTAGCACATAAGTTCTTCTTGGAGTCTCCATCCAGATCTTTAGTGCCTGGTCCTTTGTGGTGTCCGGAGGGTACGTATAGGTTTCCCCGGCCGCAGCGATCTCGTCAAAGATTGGCCAAATTTGGTCGAAGTCTTCTCTCGTGGCTTCTCGGATATTCATGGGTCTCGAATCTGTTCACGTGGAAACATAACGGCTAGCTGAGGGGCACGAATTCACGTGTGTCCCTCTCCAGCGACTGGTTCACGATAGAAACTTATCATGAAAATTGTTTCCTCAAAATCTGAATGAAATAGGGCTCCACTTTATCTATATTAGCAATGGCCACTCCATGGTTGTCGAGATACCCTTTCTCATTAAGAAAACGGTAAAAAAGTTTTAGTGCCGGTGGCCAGTATACATACTCATTGGGCTCAGTCATCATTTTTCTTAGAAGAAAATCCTCAAAGAACTCAACAAAATAGATATCGGGAACAGATTTCAAAACAACAACATCATCATGCAAGTATCCATAAATAAAATTTAAATATGTCTCAAGACAGAAAGAGTAATTCTGGACATCATCCTTCAGTCCCTTGGCAACAAGCCATTTCTCGAAAACGCCCTGGCAGTCCTCTCTTAGAGAACAAAATATCTTTTCGTACTTGTCATACTCGGCGCCATCATAACTAAATTCATCTAGTTCATTTATCTTCTTTATGAAATCACTGTCATTTTGGTCTGGCGGCACTACCTCATCTGAAATAACCAGTTTCTTATAATCAAAAGGCTGTATAAGATACCGGATTTCCTTTCGGATAAACATGATTGGGATGCCAGGTTCAGGTTGGATATCTGGGGGAAATAAATAAGCTCGTCTTTCTATCATTTTTCTAAATATTGATTGGGCTTCATCTTTATCCAGTTTTAAAGCCCTTCCCATTGCTGTTAGCATGTCCTTCCCAATTCTTCTATCTTCATCCCCTTGCTCCACAGAAAGAGCATAGTTCCAGAGCCCCATAGAGATTTGAAGAGCATCATTAAAGCCTTTATCATCATCTTCGACAAACTTCATGATCGGTTTTGCATATTCCATCATAGCCTGCGAGATCGATATGGAACGGAAGCCTTCAGGAGCACCCATATATGGAAGTCCAGGTCTGGTTATCACCTTGGGCTCTTGGCGAGACTTAATAAGTCTCAGCCCCCTGTTGTTTTTCTTTCTCTCACTAGATTTGGAACGTCTTTTTTCAACTCCCTTTTTTCTCTTCTTTGACATAAGCTCAACTCATCCTCTGCACAGCGATCTATTTCAATTGATTCAAGGCAGACACCAAATATTGTGGTCTGTCTTTCGGCCTTTTAGGCTGTGGTTTATTAAGACTATCCCATGGAAATCATGTATGTCAAAACTTTTGCTCTCTCGCCGTTGACCGACGCTGTGTCCTCGACTACCTTTGCTTTGGCTTGAATGTCCAATACCGGACCGGTGTACCGCCGCCCTCCCACAGAGGGGCGTCAAACATACATGAACAGATCCCTATCCTTTTGCTCCTGATGGCCGTCTCTGCTTTCTCTCAGGTTCCGGCTCAGCTCAGCCAGGCGGGCCAGCGCATTGGAGAATCGAGTTGAGAATACCCACCCCTCCCGATAGCCGTGGCACTTGTTGAAGCGAGAGACATGGTCAATAATGCCCATCCTGCGCATCTTGCTGCGGACCGTCTCCAGCGTCCTCGGGCTGAAGCCGTACCGGTCGCAAAGGGATGACAGGTGCAGCAAGAATTGGCCCGGGGCATACTTGAGCTCGATAAAGATGGCTAGAAATACCCGCTGATGGCTACGATTGCCAGGGAACAAAAGCTGTGCCAGCTCGTCCAGCCCTTGAATTCTGGCGATTTTGTTGCTATTGAACTCGATTTTGGTGCTCGGCATATTTCTCACCCCTGCCTTTTTGCTCAAAACAGGGCATTCCTCAGGGGGTCGTGCTGGCTTGGTAATGTTAAAACTTTTTCGGCGCTGGGCAGGTCGCTGCGGGCAAATCGTCCCTTACCGAAAACCCCGCGATTCCGTGCCGTGCCTGCGCAGCACAGCCCCTTCCACGGCATCGGGTGCCCGGAAGATGGCCTTCATATATGGATTCTGGGGTTTGATAAGCGGATTTGTTAGGAGGGCTAAAACCTTTACTTTTGAAAGGGGCGTGTCTCTGCCCGCTCTTTGCCTGTTTCTCGTCGGTGAACCTCAATCTGGCCCATTTTCTGGGCTTTCTTTCTCAGCTCTACCCTCTCCCTGGCTATCTCCAGAGCTGCCTGTCTGAGCCCAGTGCCGAACTGGCTCTCGACCCAGAAAATCGACTCATGTGAGCTAACATAAAGCTCTGAGAAGATTCTCTGGAATCTCCATCTGACGCCCTGTCTTGTCATGCCGAACTCGGAGTCAATCTTGTCGCCGTAGTTCTGGCGCAACACCAGCCTTTTCATCCCGTCCTGCTTAAGCTCTATTGACAGTTCCCTTGACTTCATGAGCCGCTTCAGCCGTTCCAGGAAGTCCTTGTCCTTAAGCGTGAGCTTCATTTTGTAGCCTCTGCACCCAGATGTTGTCACCCTCCTGGGTGAGATCAATCACCCGCTCATTCTGCATGAAGACCAGGGTAATGAACCGCCATGCCTTGTCCCGGCGGCTTTTCTCGCTGATAGGAGGGATTCCTGAGAAGCTTACTGTGCCCCAGCCAAGACTGGCCAAGATGTGGTCCCTGTACTGAGCCATGCTGAACTCCTGTCTTGGTTCAAAACCGCACGGGACAACCTCAGAGCCTTGCTGGACAAACACATCCAAGTCTTCCAAGAGCCCATTGATTGACTCGAGGCTTGGTTCCTCCAGCAGCGGCAACGTGCCTGACCTGGCCTCCATGAGAAGCCGTCCGATTTCCTCCTTCCTCTGCTTTGCCCTTGCCCGTGACTCCCGCATCATCTCCCGGAAATAGGCACTGTCGAATACTTTCTCATCGAAAATGAATCTTCAGGGAACCGCCTCGTGGCAGTTTGAGCACGCATAATGATAAGTCCTGCGAACCAGCCTGGCGCCGCAGCAGCCGCTTCTTTGAAACTCTATAGAGGGGTCGAATGTCTGCCCGCATGAGCATGGGCACAGGCTTTGCCCTGTCATTCTCAGGCGGCCGCCACAGCCCGGGCACGGATGAGGCGATAGGACGACCTCGAAAAAGAAGGTTCTCACTCGCTCCCTGAAAGCCCCATACCAGGCCGAGGTTGCCGTTCTCAAGCCGGTATTTGCCTGTTACCTTGCCGTGCACATACTCGTGCCGTAATACGTCCACGACTGACATTTTGCCAGGGACGAAAGGAGCGCATCTATATTAAGCTTTCGGTGCACGGCCCTTTCCAAGGGTTGCCCAGTGAATTCAAGGCCAATCTTTTGCCCGCCTCTGAAGGCCCTCAGTGCCTGAGACCAACCCCTGCAAGGCAATAGACAGTCACCGACAGATTCACCGGGAAGGCATATTCCGCTTTGAACGCGAGGGCGAGCGAACCCGAGATTTGCTGAGACACGACCTTTTGAGCGAAAACAGGCAAGGATGACCCTCGATGCCGCATCTCGATTTGAAGATTAGGCTGGAGAGTCCACCCGGTACTGGGTCTAGATAGAAACCAATATCGGAAGGGGAATCTGCAAGTCTGTATAATCGGCATGGGGCTCGGTAGATACAGGCTACGCTTTGGCCATTTGGGGTGGGGGGTTCACCTATGAAAAATCGAGGTGTTTGAATGGCCCTATGGTACCATCCGATACTCTTTCTCAATCACTGCTGCCATCTCTGGCCCTTTCCAGTAGGGCTCTATCCAGCGAAGGGCCTGGTCGTGCCACGACGGGTTGGCGCGGCGCCAGTGGCCCCGGACCATAAAACGCTTCATGATCGTCCGCCCATCATGTGTCTTCTCCATTTCCCTGTAATGCTTGAGCTGGGATATGGTTATTTTGCCCGGCAAATAGAACACTCGCTCCTCGGAGAATCGATTTTTCATCTCGGTGATCCGGCCCATCATCTTCCCCTGCTTGGATTTACCGAGTTTGTTTTTCCTGCGCCGCAGGTCGGCAATCGGCGACTCCATGCTAACCGGAGTCACTCCTGCCGAGGTGGCATAGAGAATGGCATTGATAATCACCTTCAGTAGCCGCTTTAGCTCCGGCGAGGTGAAAATGGGATCACGGGTAGTCGGATCGACGTCGTGGAAATGACTTTCAAGCATGGTTTCCAGGTCGTCCTTGGGGCCAAAAACCAGATCGCGCGAGACGAGATATGGCCAGGTTCGGTCGTCATTCTTGGAATCGAAGAGGAGATCAAAGCGCAGGCATCGCCTCCCTTCAGGAGCATCCTCCTCGAAGAGATGCGCCGTAATGATGGTCAGCGGCCTTGTGGAATGGCTCGATTCCGTGCCATGTCGTCTCAGCAACTCTTCACCTAGGGACAAGGTGTAACGATCGATGAAGACAAAGGCGCAGGCACGAAACGGCAAGCGCAGCACCTCCCCATCGATATCGAGGTCGGTTTGGGCAAGCATGTAGGCCAGAGCTTCATCTACCCAGAAGACTTTGCAGCCAAAAAGCTCGAAATTCAGCATATACGCAAGATGTTGTGCCAACATTTCGCTATCCGTGATGGCTTGTTCCTTAGTCGCTCCATCATACGCATAGAGCTTGTACGCGTAGCCTTCGAGTGACTTCAATATGAACTCCGATGGCGGGATTGCTCGTGAAAGATAGTCCATGTCCTTGGCCTTGAGCTCAGGGCGTAACTTCGCGAGCAGGTCCGGGACAACCTTCCTCAGCGCGGGCAGGCAATGTTTCATCGACTCGTAACCAGTGGGAGGAATGTAGCGGTGAGTCATAATAGACCTTCATGTGTTATCAATCGCAACAAAAGCAATGCCAAATTCCGGTCCGGAAACGATCCCAACCTGCCATAATCACTGTAAAAACCCTTA
>CAZOLJ010000125.1:0-8746 GCA_964580575.1 uncultured Desulfobacteraceae bacterium | reverse complement strand
GTTTTTGGTATTTTTGGCCTGAGTGCGATGACCATGATGAGGGGCATGTAGGGTCCTGACTAAAACCTTCAGGGAAAGGAGGCCCCATGGCTGCACATACAAGCGATTCAAAGTACGTTCCTGGGACGACGTATCCTAAGCATAGGCGGAGTGCGCCTGAGATGGCAAGCAGCTATGTCCGTGAATGGGATGAGAAGCGTATTGAAAAAGGGGAAAAAGAACAAGATCTCGTAGAGTTCCCTCCCACAATCTGTATCTCCCGCAAGCTGGCGGTTGGGGCGGTGGAGATCGCCGATATCGTGGCCGAGAAAATCGGATACCGTGTAGTTGACCAGCAGATTCTGCAGCACATAGCTACCCATGCGAGTTTGAGCGAAAAGACGGTCGCTATCTTCGATGAACGCTATCCAGGGAAAATAACCGAGTTGGTCACCCTCGCCTTCGGTGAAAAGGCCTTCATCCAAAGCGATTATACGAAGCAGCTTTTCAGCTCTGTGTATGCCATCGCAGCTTTGGGGCCTACTATTTTTGTAGGAAGAGGGGTCCATCTCCTTCTGTCTCGTGAAAAGCTTCTCGCTGTCAGAATCATTTCCTCAGTCCAATTCCGGGCCCAGAGACTTGTTTCCCTCATGAATATCTCCAAGGAAGAGGCTGCCACGCAAATCAGGGAACTGGACCAGCAACAAGCGGCCTTTTTCAAGGAGGTCTATGAGAAAAAGGATGCCTCCCCCTATGAATTTGATCTGGTCATCAACTCCGATTACATCAGAGAGCCCCGGTCGGTTGCGGAGATCATCCTTAGTGCCTTTAGGGAGAAGTTTGGTCTTCCGGAAACGGGCGCGCGCTGATTTCGGTAGAGCGAGGTGATAAGGTGATGAGAACTCGTTTTTACTGGACTGGAATATATGGGATTTGCCATTGCATTCCAGGACCAATCGAATGCATCATATTGGGGACCTGTCGAATGTGCTGAATGGAGACGCCCGTGGGTTGCTATTGTCCGACGTGAGCCGGAAGGGAACCGAGGAGTCATCTTTTCTCAGAGATGCCCTTTTGGAGCGAAAACAGCAGGCGTACCCTTTAGGCCGCATTTCGTTTTTTGGCTCTGACGGGGAAGTCCACGGAGTATTCGGGGGTCGACATGAAGCCACCTAATCCGGGTTTTTCTATTTCATCTTTTTTTCGCGCTGACCACGCATCATGGCGTCCTCGATTCAGTTACCAACGAAGGTTTAGGAATCGCATTTAATCAGAAAACCAAACACCACCTGAAGGGTTCACGTATATCATTTCATGCCTATTCTTTGGAGAATGTATTCTATAATCTAGACTCTCCAGAATGAAGTCTACTGGAATCCTCATTTGCTTCCTTCCAGCTCCAAAGGTCTTTCCACAGGCTAGACACTCCAGCGTCAGTTTAGCCACTTTGACTGTCCTAAACTGAAAAACATCTATGCCTTGGAGATCGACTGTTTCTTCACCTCGGGCATATTTCATGACCCGCCCGAGATCTGAAGGCCACCTCCATGATCTCCCCTTCCAGAGGGCGTATGCAGAGATGGAGATCCCTCACCTTCTTGTGCTCAAAATCGGTCATGGCGAGAAATTCCTTCGTGAGTTCCTTGTCCAACCACCGTCCTGCCGGAGGCTCTCTCATTGTGGAGACGAGACTCTTAAAAAGGCGGTCCAGGTTGATTTTCAATTTTAGGTTCTCTTTAAAGGATATGCCGACAATCTTCTGACGGGTAATTACTATAAGATTCGAAAGGCAACCAGGTGATGGAGCTTACGCTCTGTCATGCCTTTCTTCGCTGATTCAGGCGTGGCCCCATAATGTCATCATATTGAACGGGTGATATCCTATCATCAAAGGAGTCTCTGATTTCTTGCCGAAGCGCTTTCTGCAACAAATCATAATCATTCTCGTTTATCATCTTGATCGTCCATAAATAATGGGGTGGAGACGGCTTCCCGTAAATGTCCTGCACTCTCGTGAACAGATGGCGAAGGATTGGCGTGTCAATGACCCCATTTAACCTTGGCGTTAGCGACTCCGCCTTCTCAGGACTCGGCATTTTGCAGTAGTAAACGTAGAGCTTGAGAGCTAAATCGAGCACCTTTGCAGCATGACCGTAGGATGAAGGTTCCTCAGTCTTCGCCAACTTGATTGTTTTGACGAACCATTCACAGAAGGCTCTGTGCATCTTATTGAACTCTTCATCTAAACCGATTCGCTCAAGCCCTTCAAAGGTTTCTGTCAGTTTCTCTTTGATGAGATCAGCTGAACGTTCCTGAAACAATGGCATCATGCCGGCAAAGCCAACAGCCATATCGATGATGTTTCGCTTCTTTGCTTGTTCAGCAAGTTCCAGAGTATCCATATGGTCACCTGTGTTCTTTAGGATTTGTGTTTCTTGACTACAAAGGACAATGTCGCGATTCTTTAGTGGGAACCATTCATCTGATCGTCATATACCTTGAAATAGTGGTGAAACCTCTCCGAGACGTCTATGAGATCGAACTCCATCTCTTCGACTTAAAGTCAGCAGATGTCTTGCGGTTCAGCCGGAGATTACTCCTGTATGAGAGATCGCCCACCAAGCTGATCAGCGGCTTGCGGCGTTGCCGCAAATTGCTCCACACCCTGCGGAGAATGCGCGGCATGGAATAGAAGACCCGGTCGCAGGAGAGCATTTCTTCGATGATGCCGTCTAGAGACAAATGCTTATACCGGGCCACAGGGAAGGTTAGCGTGTAATATTTCCAGTCCTCCGGGAAGGTATCGAAAGCGATGCGGCCCTCCGATTTCATCCGGTCCCACAGGCGTGTGCCGGGCAAGGGCGTCAGAAAAAGAGCGTTTAGATTATCCACTCCATATTGGCCTGCCACCTCGGCGATACGTTTGCCGATGCCCGATTCATCTATGTCTAAACCGATGATAAAGGAACCCACCACCAGGATGTGGTGCCGCTGTATGCGCCGCACCGAGGCGCGAAAGTCCCGGCCTTTCAGAAGGTTGAATTTCTTGCCGAGTTCCCGAAGCCCTTCCGCGGTGGGGGACTCAAAGCCGATGAAGACGCCTCTACACCCCGCCTTCGCGGCCAACGCCAAGAGTTCCTCGTCATCGGCGAAGTTGATGGTGGCTTGGGCAAGCCATTCTTTTCCCAGGTTCGCCTGTGCTACGGCCCGGAACAGGTCCTTGGCGCGCGCGATGTGTTCAGGGCGCGTGCCGATGAGGTTTTCATACACCACCAAAACATGTTTCTCTCGGATCAACTGGAATTCCCGCACCACATCCGGAATGGATCTCTGCCGGTAGTGGGCTCCGTTGAACGCTGTCACGCTGCAAAAGCTACAGTTCAATGGACAGCCGCGTGTAGTCTGAATGGCTCCGAAAGCATATCCCCTAGCCAGCAAATCATGCCGGGCGAACGGGACATCGTTTATCTCGGCTAGCCCTCCATCATACCGGCGCTTCAGCCTGCCATGGCGGGCGTCCTCCAGGACCTGCGGCCAGACGCCCTCGGCTTCCCCCGTGACGACCGAGTCCACACGCTCCATGACCTCGTCCAGGCACATGGTCGCATGAATGCCGCCCATGACAACGGGGACTCCGAGGCGCCGGAAGTGCGTGGCCACTTCATAGGCCCGGTTCGCTTGAGAGGTGAAAGCGGTAATCCCCACCAGGTCCGGCCGAGACATGGCCGGATAGTCCGGCGCACCGAGGTTCTCGTCCACGATCGAGATTTCCCACTCCGGTGGGGTCAGGCCCGCAAGAACCATAAGGCTGAGCGGTTTCCACACGCGGTAGCGGTTCCATCGGCTTTCCTTGACGTTGACGATGCTCACGAGCGGGTTGGATGGGTTGATCAGATAGAGTCGCATAGCCCGCAGTCAATCCTGGACAAAGGTTTGCTTTTCTCCTTTTGTGTTACGGTATCACAATCACACACACTATGTCCCATTCATTCCAATGCTTTCTTGATCAGGCGCAACAGAAATAGGAGGACGACGGCGCCAATCGTCGCGACGATCAAACTGCCGAACAACCCACCTCCGGCGGACGCGCCCAGAGTGCGGAAAAGAAAACCGCCTAGCAAAGCGCCAATCACGCCGACGATGATGTCTCCAACGACACCAAACCTGCCGCCTTTCGTCAATTGGCCAGCCACCCATCCGGCAGCCAGGCCTATCAAGATAAACCAACAAAATTCCATATCGTCGCCTCCTTCTTAACTTGTTAACCGATTAAGGCACGCCCGCTAGGGTATCCTAGACCTTTTGGGTTTTGTGGAGTTGCGACGTTTCGTTAAAGTGCAGGAGGTCATTCTGCAGGTTCATCTTTTTCTCTATCTCCAGCACCTGGAGAGTAACCTTCATTACAGCATCCGGGTTGAGGGATATTGAGTCAATCCCCTCTTTCACCAGAAACTCTGCGAACTCAGGATAATCGCTTGGCGCCTGCCCGCATAGTCCGCTATGGCGCTTGTTTCTTCTTGCTCCTTGAACGGCCATGGAAATCATTCTCATCACTCCGGCATCTCGCTCGTCAAAATCATGGGCGACAAGCGCTGAGTCACGGTCAACCCCCAAGACGAGTTGGGTGAGGTCATTGGATCCGATTGAGAAACCATCAAACAGCTTGCTGAATTCATCAACCAAAATTACATTATTTGGAATTTCGCACATCACATATAACTCAAGTCCATTTTCTCCTCGCTTCAGGCCATGTTTGGCCATCTCAGCTAGGACTCTCTCACTTTCGCCCACTCGCCGACAAAACGGCACCATAATGATGAGGTTGGTTAATCCCATATCGTCTCGAACCCGTTTCATCGCCATGCACTCGAGCATAAAGCCTTCCCTGTACCGTTCATTATAGTACCGGGAAGCCCCCCGAAACCCCAACATTGGGTTGTCTTCTTTCGGTTCGAAGTCCAGCCCCCCTATAAGACTTGCGTACTCATTCGTCTTGAAGTCGCTCAAGCGCACGATAACCGGTTTCGGATAAAATGCCGCGGCTATGGTGCCTATCCCGTGAGCCAGCTTTTCCACAAAGTACTCCTTTTTGTCTTCATAGCCGTATGTAAGGTCGTTTATCTCATTCTTCACTGCCTCATCCGCTATCCTTTCAGGGTGGATCAAGGCCATGGGATGAATCCTTATGTAGCTGTTGATGACAAACTCCATGCGTGCGAGCCCCACACCGTCATTAGGAATCTTCGAAAGAGAGAAAGCCTCTTCAGGATTGCCAAGATTCATCATGATCTTCGTTCTTGGCCGTTTGACGTCTTTGAGGCTGAGTCTATCGACATGAAACGGAAGAATTCCCTCATAGACTATCCCCTCATCACCTCCTGCGCAAAAAACTGTGACTTCCTGTCCGCTAAGGATTGTTTCCGTGCCATCTTCGGCCCCGACCACAGCTGGAATGCCAAGTTCACGGCTGACAATAGCGGCGTGGCAAGTCCTTCCACCCCTGTTCGTTACTATATAGCGGCAGCCGTCTTCATCACAGGCTCCCAATCGGGAGTAGTGCCGTCGGCCACAAGCACCTCCCCAGGTCTGAACGAATGAAGACGGGCTACACTCGGGATTACACGAGCTTTACCGTTCGCGACTTTCTCTCCTACGCGCTTTCCTCTTGTTAGTATAGGGCTCTTCTTGTCAAGGTAATAGGTCTCAAGAACATCCATAGCCTTCTGCGACTGGACGGTTTCAGGCCTCGCCTGCACAATGAATAAGTCTCCATTTTCCCCGTCTTTTGCCCACTCGATGTCCATGGGGCGAGAGTCACCCAATTTTCTTGAGTAGTGGTCTTCTATAGCAATCGCATAACCTGCTAACTCCAGTACCTCGTTATCGGTAATACAGAAACGTCTTCGGTTGGCCTTGGGCACTTCCACGTTTCGGGTTAGGATCTTTGAAGTGCCAAGGCCGTAGATCATTGTGATCTCCTTGCTTCCAAGGGCCTTTTTAATCATAGACCTGTGGCCGTTTCTGTAGGTTGGCTTGAAGACGTAGAACTCATCCGGGTTAACGGCTCCCTGGACAAGGTTTTCTCCGAGTCCGTAAGATGCCGTAACAAAAACCACTTCACGAAAACCTGTCTCCGTATCAAGAGTGAGCATCACGCCGCTCGTAGCCAAGTCAGAACGTACCATTTTCATGATGCCTATGGAAAGAGCCACCTCGAAATGATCGAAGTTATTGTCGATACGATAGGATATCGCCAGGTCTGTAAACAGCGACGAAAGGCACTTACTGCAGGCTTCTCTCAACAGGTGGTATCCGTGCACATTCAGAAAAGTCTCGTGCTGACCAGCAAACGAGGCGGAAGGAAGATCTTCTGCCGTGGCTGAGCTGCGCACCGCAACCTCTGCGTCAGAACCATACTTCTCACGGAGCTTATCGTAGGCAGTCTTTATTTCAGACCACAGGTCATCAGGGATGCCGGCGCCTAAGATTAGATCGCGCGCTCTTTCGCCTCGTCTAGCAAGATGTAACACGTCGGTTTTATCGAGCCCCGCCAGAGCGTCCACGAGTTTGTCAAGTATGCCTGCCGATCTTAAAACATGCCAGTACGCCTCGGCGGTTACGGCAAAGCCGTTGGGGATTCTGACTCCTTGCCGTGCAAGTTCGGTATACATCTCTCCCAGCGAGGCATTCTTGCCGCCAACAAGGGGGACGTCCTCAATCTTGATCTCTTCGAACCAACGGACATATTTGGGGCGGGGTCTCGTTTGTTATCCTCTCAAAAATATTCCCCATAAATTTCCTCAAACACTCGGCCGAAACCTGCAAGATGCGTTAATACATGTCTTCTGATGGCATGGCAGATGCCGAGGGTTTCTCTTTTTTAGGCTTTTCACCAACCATCGCCTCGGTGGTCATAAGAAGACTGGCCACGGATGCAGCGTTTTGAAGCGCAAATCGCGTGACCTTGGTCGGATCCACAATACCGGCCTTCATAAGATCTTCATAATTCCCTGTTTCAGCATTGAATCCAAAACTCCCTTCCTCTTCCATAACATGCTGAACCACGACAGATCCCTCAAAACCCGCATTGTTTGCGATCTGTCTCATAGGCTCTTCAAGAGCACGTTTAATGAGGTTAGCCCCAAGCTGTTCTTCGCCCGGGAATTGCGCCTTTTTAAGAACCTTCAAGGCACGCATATAGGCAACGCCACCACCGGCCACAATGCCCTCCTCTACGGCTGCGCGAGTCGCATTGAGGGCATCTTCAACCCTGTCCTTTTTCTCTTTCATTTCAGTCTCAGTGGCAGCTCCCACACTGATAACGGCCACGCCCCCAATCAGTTTTGCCAGGCGTTCCTGAAGCTTTTCCCGGTCATAGTCGCTGGTCGTCTCCTCGATCTGAGCCCGGATCTGTTTTACACGCCCCTCCAGCGTCTTGCGGTTGCCGCCCCCGTCAATGATCGTTGTGTTATCCTTGTCCACAGTAATGCGTTTGGCAGTACCCAGGTCTTTCAGGGTTATCGTTTCCAGCTTGACACCGAGGTCCTCACTGATCACCCGACCCCCTGTCAGGATGGCGATGTCTTCCAGCATTTCCTTTCGCCTGTCACCAAAACCCGGGGCCTTAACAGCCGCACACTGCAAGGTCCCCCTCAGCTTATTCACCACCAGAGTAGCGAGGGCTTCCCCTTCCACGTCCTCTGCAATCATCAGGAGGGGTTTGCCGTTTTTTGCTACCTGCTCCAAAATGGGAAGGAGGTCTTTCATCATACTGATCTTTTTTTCGTTCAGTAGGATATAGGCTTCTTCCATGTGAACCTCCATCTTCTCGGGCGCAGTGACAAAGTACGGGCTCAGGTACCCACGGTCAAACTGCATCCCTTCAACGACCTTCAGAGTGGTTTCCATGACCTTGGCTTCCTCTACGGTAATCACACCCTCCTTGCCCACCTTTTCCATGGCCTCGGCGATAATATCACCGATGGTGCTGTCGTTGTTTGCCGATATGGTGCCCACCTGGGCGATCTCCTTTCTCTCCTTCGTGGGTTTGGAGATCTTTTTCAGCTCTTCAACCACCAGGTCAACAGCCTTTTCAATGCCCCGTTTGATGGGCATCGGGTTGCCGCCAGCGGCCAAAAGCTTAACCCCTTCACGATAGATGGCCTGTGCCAGAATGGTCGCCGTGGTAGTGCCGTCCCCCGCCACATCAGATGTCTTGGAAGCCACCTCTTTGACCATTTGTGCACCCATGTTTTCAAACTTGTCTTCCAGTTCAATCTCCTTGGCAACGGTCACCCCATCCTTGCTGATCTTGGGCGATCCCCAAGATTTTTCAATAAGGACATTCCGCCCTTTCGGTCCAAGGGTTATCTTCACCGCGTCGGCCAGGATGTCCACACCTCTCATCATCTTCTCTCTGGCCTTTGCACCATATTTAATCTCTTTTGCTGCCATTGCTTAAGACCTCCTTCAATCACTTTGCTATGATACCCAGGATATCATCCTCTCTCATAATGAGATGCTCCACCCCATCGATCATGACTTCATTGCCGGAATATTTACCGAAAAGTACGCGATCATCCTTTTTAACTTCCAGGGGGATCCGTTTCCCGTTTTCGTCCAATTTCCCTGGACCAACGGCTATGACCTTCCCCTCTTGTGGTTTTTCCTTGGCCGTGTCCGGGATGATAATTCCGCCACTGGTCTTCTCCTTCTCCTCAATCCTTACAACAAGCACCCTGTCGTTCAATGGTCTGATTTTCATTTA
>CAZOLJ010000124.1:0-8767 GCA_964580575.1 uncultured Desulfobacteraceae bacterium | reverse complement strand
CATCATTTTATTATTTTCTCGATCTGACCAAGTCTCAACGATTAGGAAAAGCAAAGCCTGAGGTGCTCGTTCTGACAAATGCTTGAGCAATACCTCAGATGTTCGGAAGGCTTCGGACTGAGAAGAGCAGGGATCGCTACCCGGAGATCACAGCGCGGCGGTGCCGCAACCAAGTCCCTGGCCTAGACCTGGCAAGCAAATAAGCCTTTGCGAGATCGACATTCAGTGCGACCAAAAAAAACCCTTGATCACCTGGATGTTACGCCAGGGCAGGCCGAAGCACGAAATCCGAAACAAATTCGAATCACCAAAATTCGAATGACCTAAACAAATTCAAAAGCGAAATAAGAAATCTGCTTAACGAAATTTCAAGAAACTCAACGTTTGGAGCACAAACCGTCGCGCACCGCACAAGCCTTTCCTGCTCCTTATACTGCGGCTCAGAAGGAGGCGATTGAAAAGAAAAGGAGAATGTGGGTTCAGGGAGTGGAGTATGTGAGCCCGAGGGATTGGCGAAGTGGCCAGGGCACTGGGCTCACGAGGGACAGCTCCAGAGCTCCGCGTCCGAAAGGGGTTTCAGGGGAGGAAGGATTAGACTATTGAGACGTTTCCGCGGAGATGTTATAAAGAAAATGATGCAAGGGGGCAAATAGGAAAGGTGGTGAGCGATATGTTTGACCGGATTACCTTCGACCCGCAGATGATGGGAGGTCGGGCCTGTATCCGTGGGATGCGTATTCCCGTCTCGGTGATTGTTGGGCAGATCGCCCACGGTGCAACTTTTGAAGAGATCCTAGAGGGATATCCGGACCTTGAGAGGGAAGATATCCAGGCGGCACTTGAATATGCCGCATGGTTGACGAAAGAAGAGGTCTATCCAGTAGAGGCCGTGAAATAGCGGAGGCTGCGCGCGATTCCTTGCAGACATGTGTGTCGATGTCCGAATTGTAAAGTGGTTACTTCAAAATGGCCATGATGCCACCCACCTCAGAGACCAAGGACTCCAAAGGATGCCGAACGGAGAGATCTTCGAAAAGGCAATCCGTGAAGACCGGATCGTCATCACCTTTGATCTTGATTTCGGAGAGAATTGACCTGGCGGACTCATTTCAAGAGTCTCATTTATCTTGAAGATCCACTGAAACGAGACTTCTACGCCGGAAGGTGCCGCGTGGAGCGATGGAACACCCGCACCTTGGCGAAGAAAATTAGTGGAATGCTTTTTGTGGGAACAGGGGCGTTCGTGAAGCATTGACTCGATGGGCGCCGGGAAGGAAAGAGGTGAAAAGGGAGTGCAGACCACGTCACACTTAACGAGAGGAGGGGCAAGCTATGAGGATCAGTCTGAAATGTTTTGCGAAGCTGTCGGAGGCGAATGTGTGCGATTTCAGGGATGGGGATGACCGTGAGTTTTCAGAAGGAGAAACCGTCAGGAGTGTGATTAAGCGACTGGGATTCCGCGCAGATGAAATCAAGATCATCTTCGTCAATGGCAAAATAGCTGAGCTCGACACGGTGCTAAGGGATGGCGACCGCTTGGGGCTGGCACCTGCTGCGGGCGGGATGTAAAGCGAGACGGAAAGGACGGAGGAGGCATCTATTGAAAAAGGCTTTTCTGATCTTTTTTCTGCTGATTGTTTGGCCGGGGTCGGTCTACGGGCAGAATGCGGAAATCCACAAGGCTGCCTACAACGGCGATATCCAGAGAGTCCGGGAGCTTTTGAGCAAGGGGGTGAACCCGGATGCACGGGACTCCTATGGCGGAACGGCCCTTCACGCCGCCATGTTTCAAAAGAATATGGAGATCGTGAAGCTCCTGCTGGAGCACAACTTCGACGTCAATGCCGTGGGACCGCAGAATGGGTACACTCCGCTGCACGACGCCGTGTGGGCCAGCAATATCGAGGCCGTCAGACTTCTTCTGGATCGAAATGCAAGAACAGACATCAAAGGGAAGGACGGTCTTACGCCTTTCGCCAAGGCTCAAAGAGAGGGAAAGATTGAAATCGTAAAGCTTTTCGAGTCGAGAGGGATCGATCATTAAAGGCCGCGCAGCTGGATCAGAGGGTTTCAAGGTGTCTTAGGAACACTGAGAGGGCAGAGAGACGCCGCCAGGGCGTGTTCGGCAGTCCGGATTGTTCACGAAAGGAGATGTGAGGATGAGCCATGAGGACAGGATCTACAGAGAGCTTCAGAAGCATTTGAACAGGCAGCCTGTAGGCTTTCCCGCCACCCGATCGGGCAGTGACCTCCGTCTGTTGAAATGGCTTTTTACTCCGGCCGAAGCCCAATGGGCGATGAAGCTGAATTACAAGCCCAGATCAGTGAAAGATGTTTACGAGAACGTCAGAGAGATCGGTATTTCTTTTGGCGACTTGAGCGAAGCACTGGAGGGAATGGCGAGGAAGGCATCCATTGGCCGTGTTGAAAGAAACGGTATACCGTGTTTCTTCAATATTCCTCTTGTGGTCGGGATGTACGAGGGGAAGGTGTATGAGCTCACCCGGGAATTCTTGAAAGACTTTGACGAATACACAGCCAGCAAGGCATTCGGTTTGGAATTCTTGAGCCCGGAGCTCCCCCAGATGCGCACGATCCCCGTGCAGAAAAGCATCAGCGTCCAACACCCTGTCGCCACCTATGACCAACTCATAAGCCTCATCCACGAGTCGAACGGCCCCTTCGTCGTTAATGAGTGCATATGCAGAAAGGCGTCTGATCTGAAAGGAAACCCCTGTCGAAAGACCTCGAGACTCGAGACCTGCATGGCCCTTGGGGATATGGCGAGCCATTTAATCAGAGCCGGCAAGGGAAGGCCAGTGACCCAGGAAGAGGCCCTCGGCATCAGCAGACAAAATGAAGAGGAGGGTTTGATCCTTCAACCCTCCAACGCGCAAAAGCCGGAATTCATCTGTGCCTGCTGTGGGTGCTGCTGCGGAATGCTTCGCGTACAAAAGATGTTGCCAAGACCGGTGGATTTCTGGGCTTCGAACTACCATGCTTCCGTGGACGCGGCAGCGTGCACAGGCTGTGAGACCTGCGTGGAAAGATGCCAGGTGCATGCCGTGACCATGGACAAGAAGCGCGGCATCTCAGCCGTCAATCTTGCGCATTGCATAGGCTGCGGCAACTGCATCTCCTTTTGTCCGTCGGGTGCCATGAGCCTGGTCAAAAAGGAAAAGGAAGCTACACCACCTGAAACCCGGGAAGAACTCTTTGAAGTGATGATGGCGCACAAGAAGGGCGTTCTGGGAAAGATTCGGCTTGCAGCGCGATTGGTGAGGCTTGTAGATCACTGAGTGACGCTTGGAAGGAGATTCAAGCATGCCTGACCACGTAAAGAATAGGGGACATCCTGATTTATTGACATTCTCCAGCAGTCGGGGTCAGCAATCAACAAAGACCAGCCAAAGGCAGAGTTTGGGATACTCATTTGCTTGAAGAGGCACCGTAGGATGATCAGAGGGTTCAAGCTGCCTGAAGAGTACCGATTGCGGACGGACACCGTGCTTGAGAAATACCTTCACATGTTCTCTTCCATCGGAAGGAGGAAGCTCCGAAAGCCGGCACGGGGATATTCCTCCTTGATCCTGCGGATCCGTTCGTTGATCCTGGGAACTTCTTCGTCGGCCACGGCGATCAAAAGGATGTTGTTCTTCCCGGGCCAGCAGTGGGTCCCGAGCTTCGGCTCCGTCTCCGTCCCCTCACCCCGAGCCTCCACCATCTTGGTATAGCCGTGGACCCCCGCCTCCTTGAGGGCGCAGACCACCTCTTCATCCGCCGCCTCACAATAGATGATCAGGAACATCTTCATGATTAACTCCCTCTGCCTCACCGCCTCCGCGCCCCGATCATCCGTGGCGATCGGAAGACGCCTGCGGCGGTGAAATCGCATCGTGCTTCCTTTTACCGCGTCTCTTGATGAACCCCTGAAGATCGTCAAACAGGTCATAGGCGGCGGGCACAACCACGAGGGTCAGAAAGAGCGAAGTGAGGAGTCCGCCGATGACCGCGATCCCCATCGGGGATCGGGTTTCCGCGCCCTCGCCCATACCGAAAGCGACCGGAATCATTCCGAAGACCATGGCAAAGGTCGTCATGAGGATCGGCCTCAGCCGGACCGGTCCGGCGTGGAGAATCGCTTCCCGCCGCGACAGACCCCGTGCTCGAAGGACATTCGTGTAATCGACAAGCAGAATCCCGTTTTTCTTCACGAGCCCCATCAGGAGGATCAAGCCGATAAAGCTGTAGATGTTGAGCGTCTTTCCCGTCAGCAGGAGCGCCCCGAAGGCTCCGATGAAGGAGAGCGGCATGGCCAGGAGCACCGTGAAAGGATGGACAAAGCTCTCGAACTGCGCGGCAAGGACCATGTAGGCCATCAGCACCCCGAGGAGGATGGCAAACTGCAAGTACCCGAAGGATTCACCCATCGTGTCGGCCTGGCCCCTGTATTTCGGGAGGTAGTCGGGCGGGAGGATTTTCCCCGCGATGCCGTTGAGGTCGTTGATCGCCGCTCCCAGAGGCCTTTCTTCGAGGCTCGCGAAGAGGGTAATCGCCCGCTGGCGATCGACGCGGTTGATGACGCTCGGACCCCCGCCCTCCTGAATCCGGACGAGGTTACGCAGCTCCACGAGACGCCCGTCACGGGACCGGACAAAAACTTTGCCCAGGTCGTCCGGATCTCTACGTTCTTCCGGATTGAGACGGATCCGGACATCATATCGCTTCCCCCGGCGCTCATCCTTGTATTTCGTCACGTCCGTTTCGCCGCTGATGAGAAGGTTGATCGCCTCGGCGATGGTCGACACGTCCACCCCGAGGTCGGCCGCCTTGTCCCGATCGATGAAAATCTTGATTTCCGGCTTGCCCATCTCGAGGGAGGTGTCGACATCCACGACCCCTGGCTTTTTGGCGAACTCGCCGGCGATCTGCTTCGTGTAGGCTTGGATCGCTAGGAGATCAGGCCCCCGGACGCTATACTGGATCGGGACCTGCCTCTGCCCGCCGCCGATCATGGAGAAATCTTCCGCCGACACCTTGAGACCGGGAAACCGGCTCAGCTTCTGGCGGATCTCTTTTTTCAGATCCATCTGCGTCTTCTTCCGGTCGCTCTTCGGGATCAGGCTGGTCATCATCATGGCGCGGTTGATCGCGCCGCCGGTGCCGAGCACATAGTAGACCGCCCTGACCTCCGGCATCTGCCTCAGGATCTGCTCCGCAGGCAGAAAGAGTTCATTGGCCTTTTCCAGCGAATAGTCGATGGGCGCCTCCAGACGGACGATGAATTGGCCCTGGTCCTCGGGAGGAGTGAATTCCTTCCCCATGAACGTTGTCAGATAGAGACTGCCGACAAAAATGAGGACCGCTCCGACCAGCATCATAACGCGGTGGTTCAGGGAAAAAACCAGGAGACGCCGGTAGGCCTCCTCCAGCCTTTTGTATCCCCGCTCAAACGATCCCGCAGGCTGCTGCGGCTTGACGGCGACCGGTGCGTCGTTCGGGTTTTTCCGCCTGAGAGCGCGACGCTTCAGGAAGATCGAGGCGAGCATCGGCGTCAGGGTGAGGGAGACGAGAAGGGAAACCATCACGGAAAACACGACGGTCAGGGCAAACTGGAGAAAAAACCGCCCGATCATCCCCTTCATGAAAGCGACCGGAAGGAAGATCGCCACGATGGCGAACGTGGTCGCCATGACGGCGAGTCCGATCTCGGAAGTGGCGAAAATCGACGCCTCGCGCGGCGCCATCCCCTCCTCGACATGCCGGTAGATGTTCTCGATGACGATGATGGCGTCGTCGATGAGGAGCCCGACGGAGAGCGTCAGGGCGAGCATGGTCATATTGTTGAAGGTGAAACCGAAGGCCAGGATCAGGGCAAAGGTGGAAATGATCGAGATCGGCAGGGCCACGGCACTGATCAGTGTCGTCCGGACGTTCCTGAGGAAAACGAAAACGGCGAGGATCGCGAACAACCCCCCGAGGATCAGGTGCTTCTGCACCTCTGCGATGGACCGTTTGATGAAGGTGGACTGGTCGATGGCAATGTTCAGGGTCATCCCTGGCGGAAGCGTCTTATTGATCTTCGCTATTTCCTGTTTGACCAGGTTGACGACGGCCACGGTGTTCGTTCCGGACTGTTTCTGGACCCCCATGCCCACGGCGGGGATGCCGTTGAAGCGAACGATGGACCGTCTCTCCTCCATCCCGTCTTCCGCTTTCCCGAGGTCCCTGAGACGGACGGGCGCGCCCTTGTCAAAGGTAACGACCAGATCGTTGAAGTCGGCAACGTTGAGGAATTCACCCTTGACTTTGATCGTGTACTCCTTGGAGACGCTCTCGATGCGTCCGCCGGGGAGTTCGACGTT
Organism: uncultured Desulfobacteraceae bacterium; assembly: GCA_964580575.1. GTDB lineage: Bacteria > Desulfobacterota > DSM-4660 > Desulfatiglandales > HGW-15 > CAVPDE01. Next base: position 2,402 of record CAZOLJ010000124.1, on the reverse strand, counting down.
CTGTCGCTGCAGGGCGACCATGACATCGTTAGCGGAGAGCCCGTAGGCCCTGAGCTTGCTGGCGTCGAGCCAAACGCGGACCTGCCGCAACTGGAGGCCGCCGAGCTGGATATCGCCGACACCGTTGATCCTCTGGAGCTGCTCCTTCAACACCTCATCGACATAGGTGGAAAGCTCTCGGACTGTTTTCTGACCCGAAAGGTTCAGCCACATCACCGCCGTGGCATCGGGATCGACCTTGGCGATCCGGGGTTCGTCGATGTCCTGGGGAAGCTTGTTTCGGATCAGGGCGACTTTTTCCCGGACATCCTGGACGGCGAGGTCAATATCCCGCTCCAGGACGAACTCCACCGTGATCCGGGAATCCCCCTCGGTGCTGCTCGAAGTAATGGACTTCACACCGTTGATCGTGTTGACCGCTCCTTCGATCTTGTCCGTAATGTCGACGTCAATGACCTCAGGGCTTGCCCCCTTCAGATGGGTGGAGATGGTCACGATCGGAAAATCCACCTTGGGAAAGAGGTCAACGCCGATCTCCGGATAACTGACCGCACCGAGGACCACCAGGACCATGATGACCATGGTGGCGAAAACCGGCCTCTTGACCGAGGTATCAGCGAGCCACATTGACCGCCACCCCTTCCATCAGGTTGTTCTGTCCCACGGTCACGACGATCTCCCCTTCCTTCAATCCTTCGGTGATCTCCATGAATTCCCCATATTTCTGACCGATCTTGACTTCTCTCTCCTTTGCCCGGTCTCCTTGAACAACAAAGAGCTTGGTCCTGGAGTTGTCGTAGAGCAGTGCCGTGATCGGGACGACGACCGTGCCACGCGCCGGCCCAGTGTAAAGCGTCACCCGAGCGAAGAGGCCCGGTTTCAAGCTCTGGTCCGCGTTCGTCAACACAGCTTCCAGCTGAAGGGATCGTGTCTTCTCCTCGAGGCTGGGGTAGATGGTCTTCAACAGGGCACTAAATTCCCGCCCGGGAAAAGCATCCACTGTAAAGGCGACATCCTGTCCCACCCGAAGGCTACCCACATCCTTTTCCGTTATGGTAAAGGAGAGTTTAAGCATCTCCGTGCGGACGATCGAGACAAGGAACGTGCCATTCCGGATATACTCCCCGGCGGTCACTCGCTTCTCTTTGACCGTTCCGGCCATGGGGGCACAAATGCTTGTCTTGGCGAGCTTCTCCTGGGCCAGATCCAAGGCCATTTTAGCCCGGTCTACATCCCCCTGGGAGAGAACAAGTCGCGCTACCACGTCGTCGAACTGCTGCTTGGCAACCAGATCTTTCCGGTAGAGGGCCTCCTTGCGCTCATACTCCTGTTTCGCGTAGGCAAGGCTCGCTTCCGCCTGCTTCAGGGCAACCGCCGCCCGCTCTGTGTCGAGGCGGTAATCGATCTCCTTTATCTCGGCGATGAGTTGCCCCTGCGTCACCGGGGATCCCTCCTGGACACGGATCGATTTCAGGATACCATCCACCTCGGAGCTCACGATGACCTCCTCGTAGGCTTTAAGCGTGCCGACAGATTCCACAAAAGGCCGGAGGGATCGGTTCTCCGCCGTGTAAACCCGGACGTTTACGACAACCTCTTTCTGCGCCTGCTGCTCCTGCTTCTGGCATCCAACCTCCGCGATCACCGCGGTGCATAGCAAGACAGCCATGGCGATCCAACCGGCTCTGCCCTTTTGCCGAATTGATCTTCGTTCTCCGGATAGAGAAGACGTTCCTGCAAGCATGCCTATCTCCTTCTTGACACAAAAACATTCTGTGGCTTCGCGGACACCCTCGTGAGCAGTGTCCCCGTAACCTTTTCAATTGAACAGGTTTCGAACCATGCTATTACAGGGGGTGGCTCAGGGTCAATCCTTTACAAACTCACCGAAGAGGGAAGTCTGTCCTGAAAGTATCCTGGTGAGGGGGTCGCCTCTTGAATTGGGAACAGGGCACGCACATCATTTTATCGCTTTCTCGATCTGACCGAGTCTCAAGGATCAGGAAAAGCAAAACCTGAGGGGCTGGTTCTGGGAGATGCGTGACAAATACCTCCAAATGTTTGCAGATCTGCGGGCGGACAGGGGGAGAGTCCAGTACCCGGAGATAACCCACCATCGCGCGCCGCACAGGCCCTTCCTGCTTCCCTCCATCATAGACCTTATCGCCCAGGGTCGGAAATAGGGCTTTGCCTGTCGAAAGCCTCCCGTTCATATCACAGCCCCGCTGATATTAAATCATCGAACGCTGAGTGTGACCCATCTGAAAACTCGGATGTCTGGTAAGAAACCTACCGCTGATTCACCGCCGTTTAGTCAGTGCTTCCGTAAGAGCCGGCGAACCCGGGCGTGTATACTTTTTTGTCGGTCGCTCTGAAAAAGTGCACAGGCAACGGGTACGGTC
>CAZOLJ010000123.1:0-8923 GCA_964580575.1 uncultured Desulfobacteraceae bacterium | reverse complement strand
GCGTGAGCCCCGAAGTTTTCACAATCCCCTGTGCTCAGTCCAAGGCGAAAATAAGGGTTGTGGAGGTGATCAACGAGACCATCACTCAGGAAACGCCTGTGGGGATGGAACCCCACCATGGCCGCCTGATCGCGGATCCTGCGAGGGACCTCGTGAAAGCCGCGGTGTTCAACAAAAGCAATGCGGCAGCTGCGCCCGGACTTGGTTTTGCAAAAGGGGTGGGGCTTCGTTCCGGAGCCCTTGCCATGAGCGTCCTTTGGGATACCAACAACATCCTCGCTCTCGGCACAAGTGACCACGAAATGGCTGCTGCGATGAACGAGTTGATCCGCATGCAGGGAGGAATGGTGGTTATTCAGGGAGGGAAGGTGGTCGCGCAGGCCCCTATGCCCATTTGCGGAATCATCTCGCCTGAACCGCTGCCGCGGATTGTGGGGGAGATAAGAGAGGTGGAGGCGGCTTGTCAGAGGCTGGGGGCGAGCATGACCCGGCCTTTTCTAACCCTTCAAACCTTCTCCTTTACAGGGCTTCCGTTCCTGAGACTCACCGATCAGGGTCTTGTGGATATCAAGAGAATGACCATAGTCCCGCTCCTCCTTTAATTGGGGGGTGATCGTCTCATGGAAAAAATTCCGATTTTCCTCATGTTTTTTGGACACATCTGGGTGGACGCCTCACAGGGGATTCTGCCCATCGTGCTTCCCAAGCTCAAAGAAGTTCTGGACTTGAACTACTTTGAGGTCGGCCTCGTCGTAACGGTCCTCAACCTGACCTCCTCCGTCATTCAGCCGATCTTCGGTTACATTTCCGACAAAATTCGCACCGGATGGTTTGTGCCTGTCGGAATTCTCTGGACGGCCTGCATGATGGGACTTCTGGGTTGGGCACCCAGCTACCTGATCGTGGTTCTGCTCGTCGGTTTCGCGGGACTAGGCACGGCGGCGTTTCATCCCAGGGCGATGATGGTGGTGTATCACGTGAGCGGTTCGAGAAAAGGATTTGGCACTGCGGTTTTCAGCACCGGCGGGAACATCGGATTTGCCCTGGGGCCCATGGTCGGGGGTTTACTGGTCCTGGGATTCGGGCTTCATGCAACCATCGGCCTGGTGGGTCCCGGAGCGCTTCTGGCCCTCACGATCTTTTTGTGGCCCGGCGACTTCCTGCAGCGAGAAGCGCCGGCGAAAACGGCGACCAAGACCGGCGACGAAGGTCTGCATTCAATCCTCTGGGGCTCTCTGATTCTCACATGTCTGATCGTGACTTTGCGTGCCTGGGTTTACATCAGCTTCATGACCTACCTTCCCATGTTTTTACAGGACCAGGGGGTGCCTCTCACAACAGGGAGCCTGATGCTCACCGTGTTTCTTGCAGGGGGCGCCGCAGCGGGTCTTTACGGGGGTCATCTCTCCGATCGGGTTGGGCGGCGCCGGATCATCGTCGTGAGCATGCTCCTTTACCCCGTCTTCATGTCGCTCATGATTCTTAGCAGCGGACCCATTCTCTGGTTTCTTGCAGCGGCCTCGGGAGCTGCTCTGCTGGCTTCTTTTTCAGTGACCATTGTCATTGCCCAGGAACTCCTTCCGAGAAACCTGGGCCTTGCTTCAGGACTCATCCTGGGGCTTGGTTTCGGCATGGGGGGACTTGGGGCGGCCGTGTCGGGGTGGATAGCGGATATGGTTGGGCTTTACAAGACCTTGTGGGTCCTGGCTCTTGTGCCTGTGCTGGGGTCCGTGATCGGTGCTTTCATTCGGTCACCGAAAATGAGGACTTCGTAAAGGAGTCTCAAAAGCCCTTTCTGCGTCATTCCGGCGAAAGCCGGAATCCGTCTATGAGGAGACCTGGAAACCCTCTGGACTCCGGTTTTCACCGGAGTGATGACTCTACGCTGAACCGACTGCCCTAAGGTTCCGAATACCGTTGACCACGTTTTCAGGGGACTGACCTGAAGCGGCTCTCAGAATATTTTCAATCGCGCCTGTGAGCATGCGGCGCATGGCTCCTCTTGTCATGCCGGCTATGTGCGGGGTGAGAAGGAGCCGGTCACGGGCTGAAGCAGACAGCTGAAGCAGAGGGGCATCGGGTGGGAGCGGTTCAGGGTGGACTGTGTCCAGGGCCGCTCCTCCGAGATGCCCTGCTTCAAGGGCTTCAGCCATGGCTTTCTGGTCCACGACTTCTCCCCGGGAGGTGTTGATCAATAAGGCACCCGAGGGCATAAGCCGGAACTCTCTTGAACCCACCATTCCCCTGGTCCGGTCTGTCAGGGGCACGTGCAAGCTGATCACCTCGCAGGATCGAAGAAGCTCATCGAGAGGCTTGAAAGCGACTCCGAGTTTGCTCTCAAGTCCCTCCGGGATCCGCTCCACATCGTAGTAGCTTATGGAAGCTCCGAGCGACAAGGCGAGTTGGGCCACCTTGCGGCCTATTTCCCCGAACCCGATGATCCCGATCCTGGTCTCTGACACTTCGCGGGATCCGGACTTGAAAAAGCGTTCCCTCGCCCAGGTGTACTGACCGGCCTTGATTTCCCGGTCAGAGACCACCAGGTGACGTTGAAGAGCGATGAGAAGAGCGAGGGTGAACTCCGCAACCGTGGTCACGTTCCGGCCCGCACTGTTGGCCACAGGGATTCCCAAGCGGGCCGCGCTCTGGATGTCTATCCTGTTGTAGCCGGTTCCGGTTGTCTGAATCATTCGGACGCTGGGAATGTTCTCTAGGATGCGTGAGGTGATGTCAGGGTATGCTGCAGGGACGAGGAAAAAATCCATACCCTGACAAGCAGAAATGATCTCTTTTTCGGTGAGGACCTCGTCGAAGCGGAAGTCAAGCGTTTCCGGCAAAACCACTCCGGCTTCCTCAAAACGCTTCAATGGGAGGATAGAAAAGACCATCGGTTTCACGAGACGTTACCTCAACTCAGATCTCTTGGTGAAATAATCCGAAGCACGAAATCCAAAATTCGAATCATAAGTCTTTGTCACCTTTGAGTCGAATACACAAACCCCACGGGGAGGCGCAAAAGCTTGACAGCGTTGAAGCGGTAAAGCTTTGCCTTGTCTTCGTCGCTCAATCCCATCTGTTCCACGGAAAGGATGGTATCCCGAATCAGCCTTCGACCGTTCTGGTTGTCGAAAGGAAAGTCCGTGGCAAAAATCATCTGGTCAAGACCGGCAAAGGAGAGCCCACAGAGGAGGGCCCCTGTGTTCCCGTTGACGGCCGTGTCGTAGAAGAAACGACGATAGTAAGTGAGGGCATTTTCCTTGAAGTAAAGGTCTCGGTGGCCCATTCGCATTTCATTGAAATCATCGTTCCAGTCGAGCCTACCGGCTAGGAAGGGGATGATCCCTCCACAGTGATGGGTGATGATCTTCAGGCCGGGGAGCTTTTCCATCACGCCTCCGCAGACCAAACGGGTCATGGCCAACCCGGTGGCATAAGGCCATCCCAGCTTGGTCCACACCCGGTACTTGGAGTATTCCTCACCGGGATAATCGGACGTAGTCATTTCGCGAGACGGGTGGATGAAGATGGGCCGATCCAGTTCGACCATCTTCTCGTACAGAGGCATGAACTCAGGCGAGTCCAGCGGTTTTCCCGATATATCCGAGGTGACCTCCACGGCTCGAAGGCGGAGAACCTTCATGGCTCTCTCAGCCTCGGCCACAGCCGCATCGGGGTTATTCATGGGCAAGCAGGCAATCCCCGCAGCAAATCGCTCCGGATATCTAAAGACCAACTCCGCCAGTTCGTCGTTGGCAACTCGCGCGAGTTCTACGGCGACTTTCGGGGGCGCGATGTTGTAAATCGCGGGGGAAGCGATAGAGATGACCTGGATGTAGTCCTCGTAATCGTCCATGATCCGGAACCGGGCATCGAGGTCGAGAAGGGTCGGCACCATCTGCGCGTAACGGGCCGTGTTGAGTTTTGCGTCTCGGCCCGTGACCTTCTTTTCCAGGCCGGCCTGGTACTTCTTGGGTAGAATGTGTGTGTATGCGTCAATGATCATGTTGAGTCTCCTTCAAAATAGTATTGAAAGAATAGAGAAGACAGGAGACAGAATAAAAAACAAGAAAATAAAGCCAATCACGAAAGCACGAAATTTGGAAACCACGAAAAAGGACAGGGTTCTTTATAGAACCCCCTTCTTCTTTCGTGCTTTCGTACCTTCGTGTTTTCGTGATGAGCCCTTGGATTTTATCCTGCATTCTACCGTCTCCTGTATTCTTCTTCAATACGGTACCACTCCTGCGCTCACCCTCATTCGGAGAGGAAAACGAATCTCTATAGCCCCTTCGGGGCAATCCTGGCGGCAGGAACCGCAATGCCAGCACTCGTCAGGATACTTCACGAACGATTTCTTCTCCTCTTCGTCCATGTAGATCACATCCAGAGGGCAGGAGTCTTCACAGTTCCCGCATCCGGTGCACAATTCTTTTTTGATGAGTGGTGGCATACTCGATACTCCTAATTGTCTCGCTCGATAGAGGGCCGAAGCTTCCTCTTTCGCGCGGTGGCTCCGGTCTGGTTCTTGGCAACTGTTCAGGCACAAAGATGCAAAGGCACAAAGGGACAAAGGGTAAGATGGTTTTTCTGCTTTGTGCCTTTGTGCCTCTGCCCCTTTGTCCCTTTGGCTGCCGATTTCAGCCAGCAGGTGTTGATCCGTATCGGATCGGAAAAAACACGGGTTGTGCTTTTCCCTCCTCATCTTTCATCACCACAACCTGGCCAAGCCAGTTTCGGTCATCCGTCTCCGGAAAGTCGAGGCGATAATGGCATTGGCCGAAGCGGCTTTCTTTTCGGTGCAGCGCGGCCGTAATCATGCATCTTGCCACGGTGATCATGTTGTAGACTTCCTGAGAACGGCAAAGATCGTGGTAGGTCTTTGCACCGACCTGATCCTTCCACTGCTCCAGGAAATCCAGGTTCTGCCAGGCTTTTTTCATGCCCCATTCCGAGCGCACCGGGCCCATGCCTTGCGTCAGGATACGCTGGAGCACGTCTTCGAATTCTTGCCAAGAAAGTGTCCTCGACTCGTGCATGGGCGCAAAGACGCGCTCCCTGATCTTTTTCACCTGGGGTCCGGGAATCGGCGGCCCGCTTTTGCCCATCCGTGCCGCGTAAGCAGACAGGGCGCGACCAGCATGAATTCCGCTGGTGACGGCCATGTGCAAGCTTCGGCATTGGTCCGCGGAATTGCCGGCAGCAAAAAGGCCGGGCACGTTCGTCGCACAATCACGGTCAATTTTGATCCCGCTGCCACAGACTTCGTTGGGCCCGCCCTGCATCCCCTCGGATGTGGCCACCTCCAGCAGGTCTCTCGACAGGTCCACCCCTTTCTGTTGAAAGTAATCGGGCAGGGTATCCTTATCATAGGAGAGGGTGGTCACGAGGTGTTTCAGAGCATCGGGGGCGAGGTGCCGGCAGTCCACGCGGACAGGGCCTCGGTGAGACTTCAGTTCGGTCAATATGGCATGAGCCAGCTTGTGACGAGCCCCCTTCATTCCCATGGGGTCATAGCGCTCCATGAACTCTTCCCCCATGCCGTTGATCAATTTGCCGCCCATACCCACCAAGGCATTCAGCCCCGGTGCGCTGAAGCCTTTCGGCACCACGGTCATTCGAAGGTATTCCACGTTGGCGAGCGTTGCGCCGGCGCGAAAGGCCATGGCCTCGCCGTCACCGGTGTTTGCAGGACACATCCAGCAGTTGAAGCTCAGGCCGGTGGGGTTTTGATAGATTCGGTTCGTTCCTCCGGTGGCCAAAAGCACGGCCTTGGCCTTCACGACAAAGAAGGTTCCCTCCCTGATGTGGAAACCCGCAGCTCCGCACACCTCCCCATCGTGCAAGAGAAGATCAGCAGTGCTGATGCGGTCAAGGACGCGGCACCCTGCCTTTCGGACGGCTTGGCCGAGAAGAGGTTTCATGCGCTTGCCGTTGAAGTTGATCCACCAGGGACCGGGTTGGCCGAAGGACTGGGTGCGAAAATACGAACCGTCCGGTCGTCGGAGGCTACAGCCGATGTCCTCATACCGTTGGATGGCTGTCTGCAGTTCGTCGCAGTAGACTTTCTCCACAACGGAGAGATCTGTCGCGCCTCTGGCGGTGCGGCCGGTGAAGGCGAGGTAAGCGTCGCGGGTGTCCCACTCCGGCCCGGTTTCGAGATAGGCCGCGAAGTGGTCGATTCCGCCTGCAGTGTGGCCGCTTCGTTCGATCACCGCCTTGTCCATGATGACCACATCGTGGCCTGCTTCCCGCACGGTGAGTGCGGCGTTGAGGCCTGCGACACCGCCGCCGATGATGAGGATGTCGGTTTGCAGATGTTCTTGGTTCATTCTGCGATGCTCTCTCTAAATCAAAAATCCCCTTCGCTCCCTCTCCGATGAGGGGAGCGAGCGGGGATCTAAAGCTTTACAAGGCCCAAATGCAGCGGCTCACCGCACCCCCACCCTTGCCCGCCTCAGGCGGCTCACCTCCTCCGTCAAGGGGGAGGGGTATATTGGCGGGAGGGGCGAGGGGAGGGGGAAGGGGTGTCTCATACAAAAAGATGCTCCATCAGCCGGCCAAGCATCTTCGACCCTTTGACTTGTGTTTCAAAGAGGGGGATGATCGCCCGCACGCGATCCTGAAAGATATCCCAGATCTCCCCCATGTGCTCATCCTGCATGCGGACACGGTTCAGAACAAACTCTGCGGCATCTTTCCCCACCTGGTCCTTCTGAATGACGCCGTTCACGACCACGCCGCCTACAGGAATTCCGAATTCGTGGAACCAGTTGATGAATCTTGTGATCACCGCGATAGGGAGGCTTTCCGGCAGTGTGGCGAAGAAAAAGGCCGTGAGGTTGTCGTCCGTAAGGAGACCTTGAGCCTGGCCCATTCTATCTTTGAACTTCAGAAGGTAATCCAGAAGGGGGTCTTCCTCTTTCTTTTTCGTAAAGGAGAGGAGCTCTCTTAGGGATTTGGCTTCTTCCCTGCTCTTGAGCATCTTTTCAACCCAAAGCGAGTACACTTTGGACATGCCGAGCAGTCTTCTGGCGTTTGCCGTCGGAGCGGTGTCAAAAACGTAGAAATCGTATTCATCTTTGAGCATGAGTTCGACCATGTTTTCGAACATGGCCGATTCCTCAAAAGCCGGGTTCATGGTGGCGGATTCTATGAATTCATCCGCCTTGGTCGTAATGTCGGCAAACCGCAGAAACCAGTTGATCTTTTCCCGGATCTCCTGTTTGGAGCGCTCGATCGTGTCTTTTGTATCGATCTCGAAGGCGTAGCAGTTCGCCTCGTCACAGACGATGGCGGCCTTACCGAACACGTCCTGCTCCAGGAGGTTGGAGAGGCTGTGCACGGGGTTGGTGGAAGCCAGAAGGGTCTTTCTTCCCTGCTTGGCAGACCACAGGGCGGCGGCTCCTGCCATGACCGTCTTGCCCACGCCTCCCTTCCCACCGAAAAAGATGTACTTCAGCTTCGGATGATCCTTCATGTACTGCGTCATGCTGGTGCTGATCTGATTCATGGTGAGACTCCTGCGCTCTAAAACTCGTCGAACATTTTTTTGGCCAGCTTTTCAATCATGGGAAGGCCAGTCACATCCCGCTCCATCTCAGGCACATAGGCATGGATCTGGCCTTTGAAGGTGTCTTCGATCATCTTCAAGTACTTCTCTTGCATGGAAATGCGGTTCTTCAGATATTCAGGAATGTTCTGACCTTTCAACTCATCGGGGAGGACCCGGTTGACCACATAACCGCTCAACGGCACATCGAACTTGGCAAAGAGCTGGGCGGCCTTGACCGTATCGTTGATGATCATTTCCTCCGCTGTTACGACGAAAAAGAACGCGGTCCTTTTCTTGTCGGTGAGAATGCTGGAGGACCTGTTGATCCGGTCCTTAATATAGAGAAGCTCGTTCAGGATGGCGTCTTCATCAATTTCCTTGTCCCGGCGAATGATGGCGGCGACCTGGTCGTATTCCCTCATCTGCTGGCGAAGGCCGGTGATCTTGTCAATCCAGGCGTCATAAACCGAAGCCATGCTCAAATAGTAGAGAGCGTGGCCGAGGGGGACAAGATCATAGATGTAGTAGTCGTAACCACCCTTCACGACGATATCCACGACTTCATCAAAGATGGCGCTCTCTTCCATGGCCGGTTCTGCGGCTGCAGCTTGGATGTAGCTCTCGATCTCCTCAGGGATCTTCTCCATCCCGTACATGTCGAGAATCTTCTTGCGGATCTCCTGCTGGTATTCCTTGACGCGACGGTCCGCGTCAATTTCCTGGGCATAGAGATTGGGCATAATTTCCGTGGGCCCTTTCCCAAAGATATCGCGCTTGAAGATGTCGCTCAAGGAGGCCTGGGGATCCACGGAAAAGACCAGGACACGTTTGCCCTTTTTGGCCAGGTAGTAGGCGCAGGCTGCGGAAAACGTGGTTTTTCCAAGGCCACCCTTGCCGCCGAACATGATATAGCGGCGATCCGGATACTGATCAAAAATCTTGGATAGTGAAATGGGAATCACCTCCTTCGGAAAATTGAAATTCGAAGCACGAAGCAATTGAAGAATTCTGGAATTGAGGAATTCCAGAATTCCAGAATCCCTCAATTCTTTAAGCTAGTGCATCGGTCAAGTCTTTTTCCCTCAGCATTCTCCGCTTCCAGGTGGAGATCTGAGGCACCACGTAGGGCAGCAGTCTCAAGGAATAGTAGGGAGGCAGGATCGGAACCCCCAGCATATCGCCCATGGTGATGAGGATAAAAAGGTGCTCCATGCTGGCCCTTGTTTTTACGGCAAACCGCGCAGAGTCATGAGCAGCCACCCCGTAAACGAATTCCTTGACAGACTGGAAAAAGCCGCCTTTCTTTTTTTCCTCTTCAGTCATTAAAGTTTTCTCCTGTGGTCACAAAAAATATCAATCACAAGAATCCCC
>CAZOLJ010000122.1:0-9040 GCA_964580575.1 uncultured Desulfobacteraceae bacterium | reverse complement strand
TCCAACAACCGGTTGGAGCGGTCAGGGCCGCTCAACCGTAGCGTTATATGATTAAGATTATGTTTGAGGCATTTATAGTCATATTTATGAAGGATAACGGATAATGGCCTTTGAACCCGGCGGCATGTCGGAAAAGCTCGGCAACCGGTATGAGGGCCGTTGGGTTGCCAAACAGCTTCTTTGGCTTTTGAATGAAAAGATCCAATCGGTCACCGTGGAGCTGATCGGCCCGGACGAACAGGGCGTCGATCTGCTGGTTGTGGGCAAGGATGGCGTCCGCCAATTGCAGCAATGCAAGGCTCGTTGCGGCGGCCGTGAATCCTGGACCATTTCAGCGTTACGCGACAAGGGAATTTTGGGGCACTTGAAACACCACCTGGATCGCGATCCAAACCACAAATTCTCCTTGGTCACGGCAATTCCCGCGCAAACGTTTGCGGATATCTGTGAAAGCGCCAGAAACTCCAATGACAACCCCAGGGATTTCTTTCAATCTCAAATCCAGGATATTAGCGAACAAAGACGCAAGATTTTCCAGGGTTTTTGCGATGCGGTGGGGCTCGATCCCCAAAAAGAGGACGACCTTGGAATAGCCCTTGACTATCTAAAGCGCACTCATATTGAACTTTTCCCCGATGACCGCAATACATGGTCTGACCTCCTGGCTTGGACTAGCTTTCTGTTGACCGGTAAGTCGGAAACCGCGATTTCCGTTTTACTCACCTATGCAGAAAACAATTATAAATACCGCAAGCCCATATACGCTGATGAATTGCTGCGCTACCTTGCGAAAAAGCATGAGATTCATCCCAAACGACTTGAGTATGACGACCGGATTGCCCCGGCTATAGAAAAGCTGATAAGGCAGTTCTCCGATTCCATCCGTCCGGGCCTGATAAACAGCGCCATCATTCCCAGGGAAGAGACTCCCCGGATCATCGAATCCATTGATAAGGGGCAGGATGTGGTTGTCCATGGTGCCGCGGGAAACGGAAAGAGCGGTGTCCTGTTTCAACTGACAGATTACTTACAGAAGCAAAATATCCCCTGTCTTCCCGTCCGCCTAGACCGGCGTATCCCTAAGAACACAGCCAGGCAATTCGGCAATGATATGGGCCTGCCCGAGTCACCTGCCAATTGCCTGGCTGGCTTGGCTGCCGGCAGAAAGTGTGTTCTCATACTGGACCAGCTCGATGCCATCCGCTGGACAGCGGCTCATTCTAACGACGCCATGGAGGTGTGCAAGGAGCTTCTCCGGCAAGTCCGGTCACTGCGTGGCGCCGGGAAAAACATCGCCATAGTCTTTGCCTGCCGCACCTTTGACCTGGAAAATGATCCGGAGATTAGAAAACTATTCGCCGACGGCAAGGAACAGGGCATTGCCAAGATACCGGTGAAGGAGTTTTCAGACGAACAGTTGAAGGAGATCATCGGGCCGGACATCACTGCCCTGACCAAGGCCCAGAAGCGCATTCTTTCCTGCCCGCAAAACCTGGCAATCTGGATGGAACTGAAAAAGAAAGGGGCGATACCTGATTTTCGCTCCGCTACCAAACTTATGCGCCGCTTCTGGGACAACCGCCGCCGGCTCCTTGAACAGGCAGGAATCTCGGCTGATCAAATGGATGCCTTCCTGGCCCCTCTGCTCGATTATATGGAGGGCAAAGGCGAGATCTCCGCGCCTGCCACCCTTGTGGCAAATGACCCGGCGGTGCGGGATGCCTTTGTTTCATTCGGCATCCTTCAGCAGGGTGCGGGCAGAATAAGCTTTTGCCATCAACGGTATCTGGATCATCTGATTGCCGAACGACTGCTGCAGAAGATTTTCCAGGGGACCGGCTCCGTGATCAAATGGCTGGGGCCAAAGGAAAATCAGTCTCTGTTCCGGCGCGAGCAACTGCGCCAGGTACTTGCCATGCTGTCTGAAGAATCGCCGGCTGATTTTTTCAACACGGCCCGGGAACTCCTTGAATCAACGGAAGTGCGTTTTCACCTAAAACACCTCATCCTTGAGTTGATCGGTCAACTCGATGAGATCGCCGACGATATTGGCAAATATTTTTTGAGGTTGCTCGATGAGCCTTATTGGCGGAACCATGTTCAGGAAACCGTATTTTTGGGGCACCATCCGTGGGTATCCTATCTTCTAAATGCCGGGGACATCTCAAAATGGATAGAATCGGAAGATGAGCAGGAAGTCAACCGGGCCTTGTGGCTGCTTCGCACTGTTGCCGAGCATATCCCTGACCCGGTAACAGAGATTCTTGCGCCGTTTGTTGGCAAAGGCGACGACTGGCCTGCCCGCATCTTGAATGCAATTTGCTGGAGGGAGGCCCATGATTCCGAAAAGATGTTCGAGCTGCGGTTGCAACTGGCCGGGCTCGGCTATGTGAAAGATTTTGTAGACTGGAAAACCCTGTGCGCCAGGTATCCCCTCCGCGCGGTTCGATTGATCGAGGCGGTGCTTTCCACCTGGAATATTGACGATAAAGAGACATCAGCACGCAGAAAAAGCCGGATGGAGCGATGGTACGACCAGGATCGTAGTGCGTTGCATGACGCGGTGGAAAAGTATCCAGCCCGGACCTGGGACCTTCTGATGCCCCATGTGGGGAGATTGACAAGCATTCAGGCCGATCATTACGACCCAAGGCTGCAAAGGTGGATGGACATACGGTTTCCCCGACACGAAACGGATATAGCCCGAGGGGTGGTGGAACTGCTCATCCTGGCGGGCCAGATTCTGGCTGCAGAAGAGCCCGATGAACTGACAGCGCGGACCCACCCTTTGGAAAACAGCATTTCCCCCGTGGTTCAGGAAATCATCATCGACGCCTACTCGCACCTACCCGCAAGCCATGCGGATGCAGGCGTCTCCTGGCTGCTTGAAGCTCCTGACCGGTTTCGGCTCGGTTGCGGCTATAATGAACCTGAGTGGATGCCCGCAGTGCGACTTGTCAAGGCCCTATCTCCACACTGTTCGGAAAAATTGTTTCTACGGCTTGAAGAAACCATTACCCATTACCATGCCCCGGAAGAAAAACAGAATGCCGAGTATTACCTGAAAGGCTGGCGTAAGGGCTACTTCGGCCATTACTGGGGCAAGGACCAGTATTTTCTGCTGCCGGCGCTTGATGCCAAAAAAATTCGTCCGGAAACGGCTGCATTGATCAGATCCTTGGAACGGAAATTTGCGAACTATCCCAAAGAGCGCTTTCTCAGAGGCGGCACAGGCTCCGGTGGCTGGGTCGGCTCCAAACTCGATCCGAATCTCGAAAAAATCAGCGACAGGGCCTGGCTTGAGATTGTTACCAGCGAGAAAGTTACTGAATCTGATCATGGGAAATGGATAGAGGTTGATTCGGATCATGTGATGACAACTTCCATCAATCAATTTGCGTCAAGCCTTGTCCGGATCGCCAAGCGCTGTCCGGAACGCTTCGGCCGGCTTGCGTTGCAGTTCCCGGATAATGTTCATTCGAGATATGTCTCCGCGATCCTTGACGGTTTCGGGAAAAAACAGCCAGGAGAAGAAGTTCCTGAAGCTGAAAAGGCATTCTGGTATCCGGCCCGTATTGATACTGTTGAGGCCGTGCTTGAGAAATACAAGGCCGGTGACGACCGGGAAACCGCCATGGCGTTCTGCCGCCTTGTCGCGGAAAGGCCCGATGAAAACTGGTCGAACAAAACCATTGCCAGGCTGGTTCATTACGCCGGCTCACATCCGGACCTGGAAGCAGGAAAGTTGAATCTCCATTGTGACAAGAACAGTGACGAGGCCACGGTTGAAATTCTTTTTCAGAATACCATCAACTGTGTCCGGGGTGTGGCCGCCGGCGCGATCGGACAACTGCTTTGGGAGCGTAAAGACCGCCTAAAGCTGGTCAGGCCCGGAATTGAGTCCCTTATCCAGGATCCTCACCCGGCGGTACGCATGGCGGCCATTGAGGCCATTGAACCTGTCCTGAATATTGATAAAGACTTGGCGGTTTCATGGTTTTGCAAGGCATGTAAAGATGATCTGCGAGTCGCTGCATCTCCACGGGTTTTGCGTTTCTTCAATTATACTGTTCCAGGCTATATTGATCAGGTTGGCCCCATTATTCAACAAATGGTTCTTTCTCCCTTAGATGACGTTGCCCCGCAAGGCGCAAGGCAGGTCACGGCCCGGTGGCTGTTTCACGGCTTTTTTGAAAATGAGTTTAACCAATGCCGCCAGGGGACAGTGCCGCAGCGAAAGGGCGTAGCCGATGTAGCCGCACAATTGCTGCATGACAAAAAATATTCCCACCAGTGTCGGGATCTCTTGCTTCAATTCATGAACGATGCAGAAAAAGAGGTTCGGGACGAGTTACGCGGCATATTCAGAAACCAGTATCTAATCACCGATACGGAATATGCGGCATTTGTAAAAGACTATATCAAGTCACAGGCTTTCGCGGATGACCCTGACCATTTTGTCTGGTCCCTGAGAGATCTTGCCGGAAGCCTCATTTCTGCCGCAGACGCAATCTTTGCTGTCTGTGAGGCGTTTTCCACGACCCTTCAAGAAAAAACCCGTGATGCTGGTTCACGTTATCCTCACATGGCGTCGGAAATAGCGTCTATTTTATTGCGCCTTTACGAACAGGCCCAAGGTGATTGCAACCAACAAATTGCTAACCGATGCATAGATATATGGGATCTGCTTTTCGAAAACCGTGTTGGCAGAACTATCGAATTGACCAAAGAAATCGAACAATAAAGGTCGGCTACAAATTGGAAGCCTGGGGCTGAAGGAACCAAAAAAATAACTCGAAATCATATAACCTTGCTGCTCCAGGGGACGGCAAAAAGCCCGCCGCCCCTGAGCAGCCCGTTCGCCAGTGAAAAGGAATGGTGACAGAAATGAAAGACATCGTGAAGTGCCTTGAAAGTCTGCGGGTTCAGCTCGACCGGCACCGCAAGGATGGCCTCAAAGAGTACCCAACCCGCACGATCTTCATTGACCCGCTTTTGGCGGCCCTTGGATGGGATGTACGTGACCCGGATGAGGTCGAGCTTGAACATCCTACAGTCGACGGCAAGTCAGTGGACTGCGCAATGAAGGTGAATCGAAAGGTTGTCCTCCATCTTGAAGCCAAACAACTCGGCGACCCACTCGATGACGTCAAGTCGATCACGCAGGTCGTCGGCTATGCGGCCAACGACGGGATAGAGTGGTGCGTCCTGACCAATGGCGTCAGATACAAGGTCTATAAGGCTTCGGAAAAGGCAAGCGCGCCGGATAAACTCCTATTTGAGGTCAGTATCGACCCAAGGGATACGGGCGGGTTGACAGTCGAGGAACTCGCCAAACAATTCAACCGACTCTCCCGCGACTCCATGGCTGAAGGACGATTGGATCAATTGGGAACCGAAATCTTCACAACTGGAAAAGTCCGGAAAGCACTGGATGCCCTTTTTATCGAGACACCTTCTTCATTCATTCGCCTGATCCGGAAGACAATGGCTGATACCACAGTGACACCATCCCAGATCGAAGATGCGCTTCGGCGCATATGGGATACCGGGAAGCAACCGCCTCCAGCGCAGTTAAAAGCCACGGACTCCCAAAGACCGAGACGGGTAGGCTCGGAGCGTCCGTCTGCCGAATATTTAGAAGTACATCATACCGAAGGCAAGCCGAACGAGGTTGTTGAACTCTACCGGGGTCTGGATAGATTTTGCCAAGACCTTGCACCTGGAAGAGTCACTCGCTCCTACAAGGCCAAATACGTCAGTTGGTCCCTGGAAAAAGCCATATTCTGCTGTGCGCACTTACAACAGGGAGGCCTTCGGGTTTGGGTGAAGACCGACCCAAAGGCGCTTGATTCCTCAATTTCGTTTGCCAGAGATGTTTCGAAGATAGGTCATTGGGGTGTCGGTGATGTCGAGCTTGCAGTTAACAGTCTGGATCGCTTGCGCGACGCAGGGGTATTGGTACGAAAGTCCTTTGAGATGGCTACCAAAAAGTGAGATCACCTAAATGGCGAACAACCGCTTGCACCTGATCGGCGAGAAACGGCGCTCGCCTCCAGGTGAAGCGAGCGTTGGGCAGCATAATCAACAAATAGAGAGGAGGAGAACTGTATGAACAAGTATAGCGCAGAGTTTTTTGGTACCTTCTGGTTGGTTCTCGGCGGTTGCGGTAGTGCGGTTATAGCCGCCGCTTTCCCAGATGTCGGCATCGGGCTGCTTGGGGTATCACTGGCATTTGGACTGACCGTCCTCACGATGGCCTTCGCCATCGGGCACATATCCGGTTGTCACCTCAACCCGGCAGTGTCGTTTGGTCTCTGGGCCAGCGGGCGTTTCCCAGCAAAAGAGCTGCTGCCCTACATTGTTGCGCAGGTCTTGGGCGGTATTGCAGCAGGTGGCGTTCTGTATCTCATTGCTACCGGTAAGGCGGGCTTTGATCTCTCAGCCGGGTTTGCTTCAAACGGCTACGGCACTCATTCGCCGGGAGGGTATAGCTTGCTGGCCGCCCTGATCACGGAAGTGGTCATGACCATGATGTTTCTTCTTGTCATTCTCGGCGCGACCGACAAGCGGGCACCACAAGGTTTCGCGCCGATTGCAATTGGCTTGTGCCTGACCCTCATCCATTTGATTAGCATCCCGGTTACAAACACCTCGGTGAATCCTGCACGCAGTATGGGTGTTGCAGTTTTTGTAGGTGATTGGGCACTTTCCCAGCTTTGGCTTTTCTGGGTGGCTCCGATCACTGGCGGTATGCTCGGCGCTGTAATCTATCGCTTCATCGGTAGCGAAAAAAACTAATTGGAGAAAAGCCCAACCCCAGCGCTCAACCGGAGCTGCGCAAAATGCCGCGCAGCCCGGTTAGCTCTGCGTTCGGCCATGAGAGCAACATGAAGACGGAGAAGACCTCGGTCATTATTCCGGCGCACAACGAGGAGGCCTACTTGCCCCGTTGCCTGGAGTCGGTGCGGGACGCGGAACGGAAAGGCCCAGCGACAGTCGAGGTCGTCGTCGTGCTGAACCGTTGTACGGATCGAACGGAGTCCATCGCACGAGATTACGGAGCAAAGGTTATTGAGGAGCCCGCAAGGAATCTGGCAAGAATTCGAAATACTGGAATCAGGTCAACCCAGGGCGACATCGTTGTCACAATCGACGCGGACATTTGGATGTCGGCCAACATGCTGCACGAGGTGTCCCGACGACTCGCGACGGGCAAGTATGTTGGCGGAGGCGTTCGAATCATGCCGGAACGGATGTCCGTCGGCATTGTTTTCAGCACCCTGACCTTTGCTCCAAGACTCCTTCTGGAACGTACTTGGGCGGGAGTGTTCTGGATGCGTCGGCAAGCATTCGACGCCATTCATGGGTTCAATGAGGAATTGGTTAGCGCAGAGGATGTAGACTTCGCAAAGCGGTTGCGGGCAGATGGTCGCTCCCTGGGACTTCGCTACGGTTCCATCATGCGTGCCCATATTGTGACATCTTGCCGGAAGTTCGACTATTTTGGAGACTGGTATCTGCTTAAGAACCGTCGACTTGTGTCCCGTATTCTTTCGGGACGTGACCAGGATGCCGCCAATCACTTCTACTACGATTTACGGGAAGGCAGGGAAGGCGAGCCGAACCATGTGCCGGAGGATACGGTTCGCAAGCTCGCCGATCCTCAGCACTGACGTTCGCCGGATGAAGAAAGGAAACTGACATGACCTACGAGTACGCGAAAGCCAAGCCCATCACCCTCCGGGATGCCGAAAAGGACGAGAAGTGGTTGCAGGAACTGATCAGTAAAGATCCTGGGTTGCTGGGCTTCGGCGACGTACTCGTAATCCAAAGGGAACGGCCACAACCCACAGGCGGCAGGATTGACCTCGTGTTGTCTGACCCGGAAGAGAACGTGCGCTACGAGGTCGAGATCATGCTTGGCACTGTGGACGAAAGCCACATCATCCGGACGATTGAATACTGGGACGTGGAACGGAGACGATTTCCCTCCTTCGAGCATCGCGCTGTCATCGTCGCGGAAGCGATAACCAACCGGTTCTTCAACGTCATCGGTCTCCTGAACAAGGCGATCCCGATTGTCGCCATCCAACTGAACGCTTTTCTGATGGGGGACAAACTGTGCCTCAACTTCGTGCGCGTGCTTGACATCATGGAAGAAGCCGAAGACGAACCAGGCGAGCAGGTGGATCGAAAATACTGGGAGACCAGAGGCAGCAAGAAGTCGATTGATTTGATGGATGCCATCGTTGCACTCGTGCCCAAAGACGCCGGAGACGTGCGAGTAAAGTACAACCGACATCACGTCGCCGTTGGTACGTCAGGAACCAACTTCCTTTGGCTTCATCCCCGAAAGGGCGGACACGTGCATTTTCACGTTGAACCCGGTGAAGAGGGACGAGAGAAGCTGATGCCGAAACTCGAGGAGAAGGGAATCGAGTGCGGCCCCCATCGGTCGGACGCCATGAAAGTCGTCATCACCGGGAAGGAATTTGAGGAGAACAAAGACCTTGTTCAGGAGGTCGTGACGGTGGCCGAATTGAAGTCCAGAAAATGACGGCGAACAACACCTCGGACCGTATTTTCAACCCGCGCGGACGCGGGTTGAAAATACGGTCAAGGTGAGCGTTGGACAGAAAAAGAATAGCATGGCATACGAAGCACAGTGGCAAGATTACAGAGAGCGAAGGCGGCTATTCTGGATTGTCTGGTTAACGTACATTCCTAGTGTGATCGCCATTGGGATTCCTCTTCAATCTCTCTTCTCATCTGAAACACCAATCTATTTCGTTGCCCTCGGATGGATGGCTGCATTTTTTGTTTCAGGTTGGCGACTTAGCTCCTGGCCATGTCCCCGCTGCGGAAAATGGTTTTTCGCCAAATGGTGGTACCGCAATGGATTCGCCGGGAAATGTGTTCACTGCAAGCTCCCAAAGTGGGAAACTGCAGATTCTGAAAAGGGTATCGTCCAACACTCACTCCATCCGACGCCAAACCCGCGCGGCTGATTTCGACGTTGTCGAGGCCGCGCACGGCT
>CAZOLJ010000121.1:0-9058 GCA_964580575.1 uncultured Desulfobacteraceae bacterium | reverse complement strand
CAGAAGGGTGGTTAAATCGTGCTAAAGGCGACCTGGCGCTTTGCCGGGCTCCTCTGCCGAAAGGGGCTTTCCTGGAGGACCTGTGCTACCATGCGCAGCAAGCGGCGGAAAAGGCGCTGAAAGCAGTGTACAGGCGAAACGGCTGGGCCTTCCGATACACTCACGACCTGGATGAATTGATAGGAGGGGTTCGAGAGAAAGGCGTGGAAGTGCCGCCGGAGATAGCGGAAGGCGTTATTCTAAACAGCTATTCTGCGGAGGCTAGATATCCCAGCTTGGGCGAGCCGGTTACTACCGAGGAATACAATGAAGCCGTGCGACTCGCCGAGGCCGTTGTCAACTGGGCTGAAAAAGAAATCTCGAAATGATTCTGCTGCGTCAAAGAATAGAATCTCCATGGTCCCTCTGCCTCTGTCTTTTGAAGAGCCCCTCACTCAAGCTCTTTCCTTGAGGACCCATCGGTTCGAGAATCGGTCTAAGGGCGAAATATTTCCAAAAAGAATGACGACTTGACAGGCGTATGATATGTTTATATTTTGTATGCCAAAAGGAGGACCTGGTATGACAGAAGCCACGATTGGAGCACGCTATCAGGTCGTGATTCCGAAAAACGAGAGAAGACGCCTAAGACTTAAGCCCGGCGCTAAGGTTGAGGTTCAAGCCGAAAACGACCGCATTGTGATTTATCCTGCTGCGACCAAGGGCTGGCGGGGCATCGGCAAAGACATTGCCGACAACGAAGATGCCTCGGACTATGTCAAGCGCCTGCGGGAGGAATGGGGAGATCGGGAATGAAGTTGCCCAAGAGACTGGCGGGGAGAAGGGGCGTTGTCCTGGACACCATGGTTTTTGTCTACCTCTTTGAGGACTCTCCGCAGTTCGGATCGGTCAGTGAGTTCATCCTGGAACAAGGCCGGCTGGGCAAGTTTGAGAGTATCGTCACCCCGATCACCGCAGCTGAACTCATGGTCAAGCCGCTTCAAAACAAGCGCTACGATCTGGCCGACCGCTACCGTCTTGCCCTGAGAAGCATGCAAAACGTGGTTCCTGTTGCGTTCAGCTTTGAAACCGGTCTGCTTGCTGGTAGTCTGAGAGCCAAATACGGTCTCCCCCTGCCCGACATGATCCAAGTCGCCTGTGCGATGCGGAGCAAAACCCCTACCTTGATCACCAACGATAAAGCCATGGAGCAAATTGAGGAAGCAGAGATTTTCTTGCTCGGCGTGTTTTTGTGATCTCTTTTGTCTCTCTGCTGAACCCTGGCCCTAGATTCGTCTTTACTCCTTCCCTCACAAGAATAAGAGGTTGGATTCCGCAGCCAGCCGGTAGAAAGAAGGTGGGGCTCTTCCACATATTTTCGTTTGATCTCTTTGTTGACGGGGAGATGGTTATCACCAGGCTGGAGGAAAAGAAATTCGGATCATTGTGAGCGCCACGACCGGAAAGTGCCTTTCCAAGAGCGATTATTGGGCTAATGAGAACTCTAAGGTGGGCCGCACCATGGCACGGGTTGAAGGAATTGTAACAGTTTAGCTCTTTGAAATGGTTGGCTCAGGCCATGGGAGTCCCTCTAAAAACAGAAAACGAAGAGGGTGCGGGAAAGACTCTGCAGATCAGGGGCAGCGAAGGCGGGCGGCGAGGTGTCACCGCCACCTGCCAACTGGGGATGACGTGGCGTGTTTCCCGTTAGCCCTCCGCCCGCCTCACCCATGGCCTAGAGCTTGCCATGAAGGTGTGGCGTCTTCGTTGTTCTGTTTTTAGAGGGACTCCCATGGCCTTTTTCTGTGTTTATTTCAAAGAGCTAAACTGTTACAAGGAATTGGGTGGGCGGATGATTCCTGCTTTAGATCGAAAACCAGGGACGAACGGCGATTCCCTCGCGCGTGTATGAATCCGATCCCCCGTAGACCAGCGTCATAGAGCTTCCTTTTTGGCTGGCCAAACCGGCCCACCATTTGAGACCCTGGAACATATCACTCGCAACCGTTCCGTGTTGCACCTCATCAATCGGGTTAGGAGGCGAGGTACCATGCTGGTAATTTACGATTCAATCGTAAATTTATCAGGCATGAAATGACCGAATGCGGTTTTGGACTTGTCACTTGTCACTCGTTACTCGTCACTTCTTTCTGGAGAGCGTGTAGTCAAAGGAAACGTTGATGTTGAGGCGGCTCACCGTGATCGTTGAGGGGAAAGGGGGGAAAGGAGCGGCACTCTGAACGGCCCTCTCCGCTTCGCGGTCGAGCACCTCGTGGCCCGAAGACCGAGTGATTTCCATGCGGGTCAGAGCGCCTTCCCTGTCGAGACTGAAAAGGGCAACCAGCCTGCCTTCCAACTTTTTCTTTCTCGCCTCCTGCGGGTATTTCCACTGCCCTGCGATTCTCTCCTTGATGGCCTGAGCGTAAGTCACATACCTTTTGTCGTCCCTATCCAGGGAAAAGGTATCCTGCGTTTCCTCTGGAGAGGTCTTTGAGGCCACCGGCTCCTCGGGCTTCGATATGTCCGTGTCCGGTTTTTCGGTTAGGTCCATGTCGTCTACGGGAGGTCTGAGGAGTTCCACCGTGAAGATTCGAAGGTCCTCTCCGGCCAAGTAAGTGGGAATAACGCTTTGGAGGGCGAGAACCATGACCGCGTGGAAAGCCAAGGATAGAATCAGACAGGTCCGGAGAATCTTCTCCGTTTGATGAACAGAGGCATCAGTCGCCGCTTTGATTATTCTGAGGGCCATTGACCCACCATTCAGTCTTTTTTTCAAACCACCATTCCGTGCTGTCCGTCTCCAGGATCTCCTGGGCCATCTTCCGGGCTGAACCGGTCTGGAGCCTCTTCACCGCATAGTGCAGCCACTCCCGTGCATAAGCGTTACCGAGATCCTGTTGTTCCTTTAACGACAGGATCAAGTCCAGTTGGTCCGCATCCCTGGAAATACAGGCTTCGAGGGACTTGCCTTCGGTGAACTCACGGGTCAAAGAGACGATTTCATCCCTGATGGGCAGGCCTTTGGCAAGGTCTTCGACCGCTTTTTCTTCGTCGATCTGGACATATCGCTTGTTGACGTAATTGTGGTCCCCGGTTCTTGCCTCGTGAAGATCATGAAAAAGGCACATGAGTGTCGCTTTCATAGCGTCGGCCTTGGGTTCCTGCAGCGAAAGTAGATACCCGATAATCGTCATGCGAAAGGTGTGTTCGGCGACCGATTCTTTCCCTGATCCGAGGAACTGGTACCCTGTGCGGGGAGTCTTCTTCAACATCCCCACTTCGAACAAGAAGTTGATAAGATCTTTCATGATTTCATCTCAATAGGGAGATGGGGCAAAAATGTCAAGGCCGTTTTGGAGATCCGGTTATCTTGATTTATTATTTTCAAGGATATAGTATATTTTTAAGGAATTGCGTTAGGAAAACAAAAAAATCATGAGCCCTTCACAGATCCTGAAAATATACAAGTTCCCGGAGCCTGTGTTGAGGGAACAGGCGGAACCGGTTGAGAATATCGACGAGGAGATTCAAAGCCTGATCGATGCCATGGGGGAGACCATGTACGCAGCCCCAGGGATCGGTCTTGCAGCGAACCAGGTCGGCGAACCCGTACAGTTGATCGTCTACGACCTCACGCCCAAAGATCAGGGACGGAACCTTTGCGTCCTCATCAATCCGGAGATTGTCGCGGCGGAGGGAGAAATCATCTACGACGAAGCTTGCCTGAGCGTCATTGATTTTTCCGCGGAGGTCAAACGGAACGCCGCTGTCAAGGTGCGCGGTTTCGACAGGCACGGAAAACCTGTTGACGTGGAAGCGGAAGGCCTCATGGCCATATGCCTGCAGCATGAGATCGACCACCTGAACGGGAAACTCTTCATTGATCACATCAGCAGTTTGAAAAGAGCCCTTTACAAACGAAGGCTTCAGAAGATGCTGAAGAACGAGGACGAGGAATGATTCATGACGGCACTCCCGGCAGAACCCTTTCCCGGTCGCCCACGAATTATTTTCATGGGTACCCCGGATTTTGCCGTCCCCACCCTGAAGGCCCTGATCACCCATGGCCACGACGTCCTGGCCGTCGTCACCCAGCCGGACCGGCCCAAGGGGAGAGGGAAGAAGCTCACTGCGCCGCCCGTGAAGCAGCTTGCTCTCGAACATGGGATTGAAGTGCTTCAGCCGGAAAAGGCTTCCGACGAAGTTTTTTGCGGCCGGATCAGGGAAAAGAATCCTGACCTCATCGTGGTCGTCGCTTTCGGCCAGATTCTCAAGAAGAGACTTCTGGACATCCCTAAGTGGGGTGTGATCAACGTCCATGGCTCTCTCTTGCCGAACCTGAGAGGGGCGGCGCCCATTCAGTGGACCCTTCTGAACGACGAGACGAAAACGGGTCTCACCGTGATGCACATGGACGAGGGCATGGACACAGGGCCGATCCTTTTTCAGGAAGAGGTCCCGGTGCTGAAAGACGAGACGGCCGGGCACCTGTACGACAGACTTGCCGCGATGGCCGGCGATCTCATATCCAGGAGTTTGGAGCGCATGTCGGGGAGCATCGTCGAAGCGATTCCTCAGGATCACACTAGGGCCACCTACGCTCCCAAAATTTCCAAGGATCTTTGCCTGGTCAATTGGAAGGAAGAGGCGGCGAAAGTGTCGGCACGCATCAGGGGCATGGACCCCAGGCCCGGGGCCTATACCCTCTGGGAGGGAAAGGAAATCAAGCTCTTCGCATCGACAGTGATCGACAGTGACAGGGAAGGGGTATCGCCCGGGCAAGTCCTGGGTTTGAAAGAGGAGGGGTGCCTTGTTGTAGGCACGGGACGAGGGACCGTAGGCGTCAGAGAGCTGCAGTATCCGGGGAAAAACAGGCTTCCTGCAAGGGAGTTTTTGCGCGGCTTTTCACTGCCCGTAGGGGCGGTTCTGGGGCAATAGGTGAACAACGCACTGCGCGACAGGATCGAAGAGGCGAAGAAAAGAGAAACCGACCAACAGCCGGAAAAGAGGATCTTCATCCGCCTTCTTCTGCTGACTTGCGGCGCCCTGATCGTGGTCGCCGTGGCTCTGTGGCTCATCCCCTACATCGGTTTCACCAACATCCACCCCAGTCTGCCCCTGATCATGGCTGTTGTTTTCGGGGCGATCGTCGCTTTCCTGATCGGCGGCGGGCTGACCCTGGTGTTCACCATCCTCCGGGGGAAGAACCTCTTCTTCAACAAGGAAATCCGCGGGGTGGTGATTCGGTTTCTTTTTCCTCTTCTTGTGCTTGTGGGAAAGTGCATCGGCATCAGCAAGGATCAGGTGCGGCGGTCTTTTGTGGCGATCAACAACCAACTGGTCCTGGCAGAGGCAAGACGGGTTCCTCCGAATCGGCTCCTGATCCTGCTGCCCCAGTGCCTCCAGTTCCACGAATGCGGTGTTCGCATCACCGGAAATGTGAAGAACTGCAAGGCCTGCGGAAAGTGCAAAATCAAGAACCTGGTGGAACTCTCGGACAAGTACGGCGTATCCATCTCGGTGGCCACCGGCGGGACACTCGCCAGGAAGATCGTGGTGGACAAGAAACCGCAGTTGATCATTGGAGTGGCCTGTGAAAGGGACCTGACGAGCGGTATCCAGGACACCTATCCCATCCCGGTCTTCGGAATCCTCAATCGAAGGCCGAACGGCCCGTGTTATGACACGGACGTGGATTTGGAACTCGTCGAAAGGGGCATGGCTTCATTCCTGACCTATGAAGGTAGAGACACCGAGGGATCTCGCCCTGAGGGCGCTGAACGACCTCTCCCGTAAGCCCGGATTCTCCGCAAGCTCGCTGGACAACCTCTTCAAGTCCAGGCCTCACCTGGAGGAGCGGGACAGAGCCTTTATCAGCCAGTTGGTCCAGGGTTCGATACGCTGGCGGGCCAGGCTTGACTGGACCCTTCGGCAGACTTCGGATGTTCCTCTCAAGAAGATCTCCTTTCCTGTTCTGAATCTTCTTCGTCTGGCGCTTTATCAGATTCTTTTCCTTGATCGAGTTCCCGAATCGGCGGCTGTCAACGAGGCGGTAAAGCAGGCAAAAAAAAAGCAACCTTCCTACGTCGCCTCCTTTGTCAACGCGGTTCTCAGAGAAGTCTGTCGCAACAAAACCCATATCTCTTTTCCTGATCGCGGTAAAACCCCGGTGGAATACCTGTCCGCGTTCTATTCCTATCCGGAATGGCTGGTGCGGAGGTGGATCAGGGAGTGGGGAATCGATTTTGCAGAGGCTCTTCTCGAAGCACAGAACCGTATCCCAACACTCACCGTTCGATCCAATCCGCTCAAGGTCAATCGAGGAGATCTCATCCGGCGGCTTGAAGTGGAAAGCGGCATTGTGGGGACCCCAACCCCTTATTCTCCCCAGGGAGTCCGGCTAGAGGATTTTCGGGGAAGGGTCGATCAAAACAAGGCCTTTCAAGACGGGCTTTTTCAGGTTCAGGACGAAGCTGGGCAACTGACCTCCATCCTTCTTTCCCCCGCAGCAGGCGAAAGCATCCTGGATCTCTGTGCAGGGTATGGCGGAAAGACGACCCATCTCGCAGAGCTCACGGGGGATCAGGGAAAAGTGATCGCCCTTGACAGGAACCGCACAAGGTTGGTAAGTCTTGCGACAAATGCGATCCGACTCGGAATCCGAAGCGCCGCGGCCGTCGCCGCAGATGCCTCAACAAACCTTTCCTCTCTTTTTTGCGTAAGGTTTGATCGGATCGTGGTCGATGCACCGTGTTCGGGGCTTGGGGTGATCTCAAGACATCCCGATGGAAAGTGGAACAAGAAACAGGACGACATCCCGAGGCTGGCGCAGCTTCAGAAGGCGATCCTCAGCAACGGGTGCTCTCTGCTTCGTGCTGAAGGAACGCTTCTCTACGTGACATGCACCCTTTGCAGAGAGGAAAACGAAGAGGTGGTGGAAGCTTGCCTTGCAGGGGATAAAGACATGACCCTTGTGGACCTGAGGGACCGGGCGCCTCTGTGGGCCAAGGATTTGATCGATGATCGAGGGTTCCTGAGAACTTTTCCGCATCTCCACGGCATGGACGGGTTCTTCGGCGCCTTGTTGAGGAAAAGATAAGGGAGATGACATATATCCAGAATGGGGTTTTCACCACAGAGGCACCGAGGACACAGAGAATGGTTTCTGTTTGTCGGGAGATACCGACAAACAGAAATGTTCTGTCTTAGGATTTTCACAGACGCATCCTTATTGAACAGCTATTCTTGGCGGTCTCCGGTCTCAGGGATAGGAAAGAAGAAGGTCACCATAAGGGTTTTGTTCGCGAATCTATTTTCGTCTATCGGTATCTCCCGATAGACGAAAAACAAGACTTCCTCTCCGTGCTCTACAGTCTCTGTGGAAAGAACCCTTTAGAAGCTGAGAGGTATGCCCATATGGGAAAAATCGCACCCTCCATCCTGTCTGCGGATTTCACCAGACTGGGAGAAGAAGTGAAGGCGGTTGAACGGGCAGGGGCCGACTACATCCACATCGATGTGATGGACGGGCATTTTGTCCCCAACATCACGATCGGACCCATGATCGTGAAAGCCGCGCGCCGCGTCACCAAGCTTCCGCTCGATGTCCATCTGATGATCTCCAGCCCGGATCTTTTCATCCAGGACTTCGTGGATGCCGGCGCCGACATCATCACCGTCCATGCGGAAGCGGTGCATCACCTGCACCGATCCATCCAGCACATCCGAAAAGCAGGAGCCAAGCCCGGTGTTTCCCTAAATCCGGCTACTCCACCGGAAACGCTGGAGTATGTTCTGGCCGATCTGGACCTCGTCCTGCTCATGACGGTGAATCCCGGGTTTGAATCTCAAGCGTTTATTCCTGAAGTTCTGCCGAAGATCAGACGCTTGAGGGAAATGATCGACCAGAGGAAGCTCGATGTCGAGATCGAGGTGGACGGGGGCATCAATGTAGAAACCATCCATCAGGTTTCAGCGGCCGGTGCAGAGGTTTTTGTTGCAGGCTCCGCGATCTTCTACAGCAAGGATTACGCTGGCACCATCCGTCTGATGCGGGAGAAAATGGTTAGATCCTGAATTGAGGGATTGAGGAATTCTGGAATTGCCGAATTCCTTCAAATCTTTTTGACTACGGTAAAGAGCGGTGTTACTATTCAAAAATATCCACCCCACATTCCCTCTCCGCAGATGGCTTGTCCGCCTTGGGAGCATAGGGGCTAGGGGAGAGGGTTAAGGGGAATGCATCGGGCTTGTGACTGTTGTCGGAAGTGGTGATCCGGAATCGACAGGCAACAGGCCACGGGCAACATGCGACAGGCTCTTCCGGAGGGATGGCCGAGCGGTTTAAGGCGGCGGTCTTGAAAACCGTTGGGCCCCGATCGGGGTCCCGGGAGTTCGAATCTCTCTCCCTCCGCCAGGAAATCTCCCGGTGGGAGATTTCACTGTTGGCTTACAGCTTATGGCAATTGGCTAAGAGGATCCGGAGAACTTCTTGAGGGGAAATTTCAGTGTTGGCTTATAGCTCATAGCGAATGGCTAAGAGGATCAGGAAGGGCTGGACTTCATGGAGCGATTCAGATTCCAGAACTTCAGAGTCTACCAGGATGCCAAAGAGTACTGTAAATTCTGTAGAGACATTGTCAGAAGCCATATAGAAAAGGTGGATCGGTCCCTTGCAGAGCAGATAGCCAGATCTCTCAACTCGATTGTTCTCAATATTGCAGAGGGTTCAGCGGATCATTCGGCTGCGGAGTTTGCAAGGTTCCTGACGATTTCGATTCGATCTGTTTACGAGACCGTCGCCGGGTTTGACCTGGCGGTGCTATATGGGTATATTGACAAAGAATTATTCGAGACGATTGAGAATAAGGCTCACGCCTTGGTGAAGCAGTTGGTTTCATTTCGCCAAAAGCTGAAATAGGTTTTTTTTGGGGCTACCAGCCGGTAGCCATAAGCTAAAAGTGTTTTGCGTAGCAAAACCGCGGAGAGATGGCCGAGTTGGCTGAAGGCGCTCGCCTGCTAAGCGAGTGTAGGGGGTAAACCTCTACCTCGGGTTCGAATCCCGATCTCTCCGCCATTT
>CAZOLJ010000120.1:0-9246 GCA_964580575.1 uncultured Desulfobacteraceae bacterium | reverse complement strand
TATCCGTTGAACCTGTGGCTTGAAGCGCCCTCCTCTGTGCAACAGGGGAACTGACAAAAGCGATTAAGGATTTACTATGAAAAGAACTGTTGACCTCCTCGTTGTGGGTGGAGGCCCAGGCGGCTACACATCAGCCATCCGCGGCGCCCAGAAAGGGCTCAAGACGGTCCTTGTGGAAGATGGTCTCCTGGGTGGAACCTGCTTGAACCGGGGGTGCATTCCGACAAAAACACTTTTGGAGGATTCCCTGATGATCGCTGCCACTCGCGCGTGCTATTTTATGAAAGGGGACGTGCAGGTCAGCCTCAAGCGGATCAAAGAGAGAAAGAAAAACCTGATCGAGAACTCGCGGGCCGGAATCGCCGGTGTGCTGAGGGAAAACCGAGCGGAGATTCTGCCGGGGAAAGCCGCCTTTGCAGCACCAAAGACAGTGAAAGTCACCATGCCGGACGGGGACCGGGAGATCGAGGCGGAGCATATCATCCTGGCGACAGGGGCACGGGCCGATTATGGTGCCGGACTTCAGGTGGACGGCCGATCGGTTTGGAGCACCGAACATGCACTGGATCCTGAGACAATTCCCCGTACTCTGGCTGTGGTGGGCGCAGGGAACCGCGGGGCCGAGTTTGCCGTGATGTATAACAATTTCGGCACCCGAGTGGTTCTGATTGAAAGGCAAAAACATATCCTTCCCCGGTTTCATGCTGAACTTTCAGATCGTTACAGAACTGTACTTGTTAACAGGAAAATAGGGGTCATGACACGGACGACCGTCTTCTCTGCACAGTCGACCGAACGTGAGGTGCTTGTTGGCCTTGAAACGGCAAAAGGTTCAGAAGAACTCAAGGTGGAAAAGGTGTTGCTGACCGGTGCGAGACACCCCTCCTTCGATGGACTCAACATTGAGGCGGCAGGATTGAGACTGGTGCAGGGGGCAATTCCGACCGGGCCGGGAATGGAGACTCCTGTGAAGGGAATTTACGTTCTGGGGGATGCTGCAGGCCCTCCATACTTTGCCCACAAAGCCATTGCCCAGGCTATTCAAGTGGTCGATCATACCATGGGCGAGAGGTCGGGCCTCAAAAGACAGACTCTTTTCCCGAGCTGTGTTTATGGAGATCCGGAGGTTGCTTCTGTGGGGTTGACCGAAGAAGAGGCTTCGGCCGCCGGGCGAAAAATCCATATTGGAGAGTTTCGGTTTATCGGGAACGGCAGGGCCGGGAGCATGGGGAAAGCGGAGGGGGAGGTGATCATTGTCTCCGACTCCCAAACAGGGGAAGTGCTCGGAGTGCACATGATCGGACCGCAGGTCACGGAGCTGATCTCTCTGGCCACCCTTGCCATGCAGAACGGAATCGATGTGGCGGGCATCAAAAAGACCGTCTTTCCTCATCCGAGCCTATCAGAAGCCTTTTTCGAGGCCGTTCTCGCCACACAGGGCGAATCCATTCACATGAAGATCGAAACGGATGAACTCTAGCAGAGCAAAAGCCTATGGGACTTAGACCCGCCACACAGACGGCGGGCAAGTGAATGCGGCTAAACTCAGATCACAGGAGGTTATGAACTGCAGAAACACAGATCCTTTTGAGGGCTCGAAACAAGAGAGAAAAAAGTTCTACCCGTGTCGATCTGTGTTCATCCGTGTCCCATTCTTTATTTCTTCCCGAAGAGCTGGCTCATGCGCAAGAGGAGCGAGAAATCGCCGGACACCCTGTACTTCTGCTCCATGAACATTTGCTGTCCGTCCGCCTTGCGGGTCATGATATCCATCCACACGCTGAAGGGCGCTTCAATCGTGAGATCGGGCTTTTCAGCGAGACCCAGGGCAGCCTGAATCTTCCCTTGCCCGATCTTGAAATGGCACGAGCCCCCGCCTTCACCGGAGAACTTGAACTGAATGGTGGCTCTCGTATCCCCTGCGGCTTCAGGATTGAAACCCATAGGCATGGTGAACATGAACGTTTCCACCGAATCAGGACGGGGAACCAAACCTTTCTCTTCGAACTCTTTAGGGCTGACACCCTCGGCAATGCAAGTTTTCCAGAAGAGATTTGCCATTTTGAAGTAGGGGCCAGGGTCGTCCACCATGGATTGAGTCACGCGAGCCAGGGTTTCAGGCGAGATTTTGTAGTTTTGAACAATCTCGCGACCTGCCTGCGCGGTGGCCTCAAGAACTTGCGCGCGCTCTTTCGCTAAGTAAGGGGTGTTCATGCTTTCAGCCATAGGGCGGTAGATCTCAGCGACGAGAATGCCGTGGCGGCCGAAAACAAAATTCGCCCACGACGAGAGCTGGTCAAAGACAGAGATTTCAGGAAAGCCGGCGACCGACAGAAAGACCACCTTCGGATGCTTGAACCGTGCCGGGTGGCCGGTCTGCCCGCTGCGATCCTCCAAATAGGGCTCTAGGAAGGGTAGCGTCCGCTCAATGAAAGCCTTCATGGTGGCGTTCAGGGTGAAGTGATAGAGGGGCGTTGCGAAGACGACGAGCTGCGCGTCTCTCCATTTGGGAAACAGATCCTGGGTCATGTCGTCTTTGTGGATGCAGACCCCGGGTGTTTTGGTCCAGCAGGTAAAACATCCGATGCAGTGCTTTATGCTCTTATTTCTGAGATCCACAACCTCCACTTCAGCGCCTGCTTCACGCATTCCTTTCACGAGATGGGTCAACATGAGTTCCGTTTTGCTCTGCCCCTCTCCTCTGGGGCTTGAATTCAGGGCGAGGACTTTCATTCGTTGCTCCTTTCCCGGAGCGGGACCCTTTAGAGGTTCCCGATCCTGTGAGGGTTCCTTTTGCTGAAGAACAGGTCCAGCGGGTTTCTCCTGTTCCATCCACTCTGCGACCATCTTTTTCTGCTCTGCAAGAGAAGGAAGCCCCAGCCTCTTGAGGTACCAGTTCGGGAAACGGAGATTGAAGGGGAGACCGAAGCCAAGGATCAGCCCGAGAGGGATGAAGGCGCGGGTAATGACCGAGGGATAAAGGCTCAAGAGAATGCAGATTGCGAAAAGGACAGCCCAGATATAAGTCATGATCAAGTTGATCTTCACGAAAATAGGGTTATCCCAGAAAGCTTTCGGGATGGATTTCTTCGCATAATGATAAGTGAAGGGGTCCAAGCGAAAGAGGGGAGGAAGAAAAGCAGCGGCAAAGAGGCATGCGTAAATCCCTGTGACCGAGTAGTTCTCAAAAAACTCTCCGGCTGCCTCACGCATGAGCAGGAGGGACAAGGCCACCACCGCAAAGTAAGCGGCGACAGCCCAGTCAAAATAGCCGGGCCGATCCCAACGAGCGGCCAGCCAGATCACAAAACCGCAGTAAAGAAGCATAAGGCAAGCGACGGTGAAGAGGGCGTCGGCGCTCTGCCCCAGCGATGCCCAGATTTTGAAAAAGGCAAGAGGAGGGAAGGGTGCGATGTAAATGAAGATTTGCCGTGCTTTATTCAAGAAAAAACCCCATGCCCCACAGCTCAAAAGATGGATTTCAGTTCGCGAAGCAAGCGTTCCATGTCTTCCTGGGTTCCGATGGTGATTCTCACAAAATCACGGACTTTCTCCCCATCGAAGTGGCGGACAAGAATCCCTCTTTCCTTGAGTTTCAGGTAGATCTCTTTGCCTGGGACTCCCTCTTTTCGGGCAAACACGAAGTTCGCTTTGGAAGGGAGCACGGTCCATCCGAGCTTTCCAAGGGCTGAAGAAAAGCTTTCTCTCACCGAGACAATCCTGCTGTTGATCGATCGATAATAGGACTCATCGGAAAGCGCGATTTCGCCGATGCTCTGGGTGAGGGTGTTGACCGGGTAGGAGTTGAAGGAGTCTTTCACTGTGGCGAGTGCCTCAATCAGTTCTTTGCCGGCCAGCACGAACCCGAGCCTGACCCCCGCAAGCGACATGCTTTTGGAAAAGGTCCTCACGAGCAACAGATTCCGGTGGTCCCGGAGGAGGGAAACAGCGCTTTCCCCGCCGAAGTCGATGTACGCTTCGTCGATGAGCACAAGCTTTTCATGCGGGTACTTCTGCAAAAGATAGCGGATGTCCTTTAGGGGCAAATAGGTGCCTGTCGGCGCGTTCGGGTTGGCAAAGACAACGCCGCAGGACTCTTTCCTTTGCACGAATTCCTCGATAGAGATCGTCAGGTCTCCGGCAAGGGGGATCTTTTCATATTCGATTCCGCAGTAGTCACAGTAGACAGGGTAGAAACTGTAAGTCACCTCGGGAAAAAGGAGCTTTCCATTCAGGCTGTCGAAGAAGGCGTAAAAGCAGAAGGAAAGAGCCTCATCCGAACCATTGCTTACAAAGACCTGCTCTTTGGTCAATCCATACCGTTCCCCGATTTTTTCGCGTAGCTTGATGGCCGAAGGATCAGGGTAGAGTCTCAATCGATCAGCGTCAAGGTTCTCCAAAAACTCCTTTACCTGGGGAGAAGGAGGGTAGGGGTTCTCATTGGTGTTGAGCTTTAGGTATTGCCTATCCTGCGGCTGTTCACCCGGAACATAGGGGTTGAGTTTTTTCATCCTCTCCGAGAGGTTCACCATCAGTTCTCCAGAAGACTTAGCCTAGAGCAAAGAGCATAGAGCGCGGAGCGTAGAGCAAGACAGCAACAAAGCGTCCCTAGGTCGCCAGTTGCTTAACGCGCACAGTTTTTGATTATAGGGTATTTGTGCCACGAATGCAAAACAGGTTCATGGTCTTGAGCGTTTTTGCAGGGCCTGCTGCCGGAAGTTGAAAAGGGTCAATTTATGATTACATTAAGGCGCTTATGAAAGCTAACATCTCCTTTGCGCAGCACTGATTCAGACGAGCATCTGTTTCTGGCGGTGAATTCGAGCAGGATCAGGGGGAAAGATCATGGTTCAGAAGATTTCGGAGCTTCCACTCAGCGAACTGCGGGGTTACGTGGATGCAGCCTCTCTGCCTTTTGACCACACGGGCCTGCTGGAGAAACCGCAGGAAAAAATCCTCGGCCAAGAGAGAGCCAGTGATGCCATCAAGTTCGGAATGGGAATGAAGTCAGCAGGCTATCACATTTTCATTGCCGGACCATCAAAAGCAGGCCTTACTTACGCTGCAAGGACCTACATTGAGGAACAAGCTAAGAAAGAACCCACTCCGCCGGACTGGTGCTATGTCCACAACTTTAAGGAACCGGACAAGCCGAAGAGCATCAGGTTGTCAGCAGGCAGAGGCAGGAAACTCAAGAAGGGCATGCAGGAGCTGATCGAAGCGGTCCAGAAGAGAATCTCCGAAGTCTTTGAAAGTGACGATTACAGCGCAAAAGAGGCTGAGATGCACAAGGCGTTCGAGAGGCATCGTCGAGAGGTCGTCGAGGAGCTCTCACACCTCGCCAAAGACGAGGGGTTTATTCTGCAGGTCTCACAGGTGGGGATGATGATTATCCCTGCGACCCAGGAAGGCATCCCCATGAGCCAGGAAAAGCTGGGCGAGCTGAGCGAGGAAGAAAAGCTTGAGCTCAGAGAAAAAAGCGAGCGGCTCCAAGAGAGAATGAAAGAGGGCGTCAAGAGGATTCGGGATGCTGAGGCGAAGTTCAAGGAAGAGCATCACCAACTGGAAAGCGACCTGGCTCTTTCCGTGGTCAGCCAGATCATGGAGCCTTATCTCGACAAGTTCAAAGAGGAATCCGATGTTCTTGAATACCTGAAGGCGGTCCAAAGAGACATTCTGGAAAGCATCGCGGAGTTTCGCAAGAAAGAGGAAGCCCAGCAGCCTCAGGTTCCCCAGTTTCAGGTGCCGCAAAAAGACGGCATTTTCAGGAAATATGTCGTCAATGTGTTGATCGACAACTCGGAGAGCCAAGGGGCACCGGTGCTCATTGAATCCAACCCTATCTATCCCAATCTTTTCGGGACCATTGAGCGGCAGGTCTGGTTTGGGGCTCTGGTCACGGATTTCACCATGGTGAAACCGGGGGTGCTGCACAAAGCGAACGGGGGCTACCTCATTATGAAAGCTCTCGATCTTTTGAAGTACTGGCTTTCGTGGGAAGCGCTCAAAAGGGCTCTCAGGGATGAGGAGATCCGTATCGATGACCTTGGGGAACTCTATGGCCTTTTCAGCACGCGAACCATCCGGCCGGAGCCGATTCCGCTTAATCTCAAAATCGTCCTCACCGGCGATCCCTATCTTTTTGAGCTTCTTCATGTGTACGACGACCGCTTTCCAAAGCTTTTCAAAGTGAAAGCCCACATGGACGACCGCGTGGACCGCAAGCAGGAGACCATGGTGCAGTCCGCGCAAATGATCGGGGACCTGTGTCGGGAGCAGAACCTACGACATCTGGATCGGACGGGAGTGGCGAGGGTTCTGGAATACAGCATGGAGCGGACAGAGGACAGGGAAAAACTGACTCTCGAGCTCGGCGACATCAGTGACCTGATCAAAGAGGCGAACTACTATGCCGGCTTGGAGCAGTCCGAGTTCATCCGAAGAGACCATGTTGAGAAGGCCATCGGGAAACGGCTCTTCCGCTCTAACCTGTTGGAAGAGAGAATCAGAGAGCTCGCGGAAAAGGATATTTTGTGGGTGGAAACCGACGGCGCCAAGGTGGGCCAGATCAACGGGCTGTCGATTCTCTGGACAGGAGATCACGAATTCGGCAAACCGAGCCGCATCACGGCTACTGTTTCGGTGGGAAGGGAAGGCGTGGTGGCCATTGAGCGGGAATCCAAAATGAGCGGAAACCTTCATACCAAAGGAGTGATGATTCTCACCGGTTTCCTGAAGGAGCGCTTTGCTCACAACAAACCCCTTTCCTTGTCCGCGACCCTCACCTTTGAGCAGAGCTATGGGATGGTAGAAGGGGACAGCGCATCGAGCACTGAGCTTTACGCGCTGCTGAGCGCCCTGGGAGGAGTTCCGGTTCAGCAGGGGATCGCGGTGACCGGTTCGGTCAGTCAAAAAGGGGAAATCCAGCCTGTAGGGGGTGTGACCAGGAAGATTGAAGCTTTTTTCGATATCTGCAAGTATAAAGGACTCACGGGTCGTCAAGGGGTGATGATTCCCTCGAAGAACACCCGGAACCTGATGCTCAAGCAAGAAGTCATCGATGCGGTAAAGGAAGGCAAGTTTCACATCTGGGCGATTTCCAC
This sequence comes from uncultured Desulfobacteraceae bacterium, assembly GCA_964580575.1. GTDB lineage: Bacteria > Desulfobacterota > DSM-4660 > Desulfatiglandales > HGW-15 > CAVPDE01. Next base: position 2,143 of record CAZOLJ010000120.1, on the reverse strand, counting down.
GATCGAAGAGGGGATTGAAATTCTTATGGGCATGGAAGCAGGAACCCTTCAGCCCGATGGGACCTATCCGGAAGGAACTCTTTCCAGGAGGGTGGACGATCGTCTCGTAGAGATTGGGGAGATCGTGAGGAAGTTCGGCAAAGAGTCTGAGGAAGGATTGAGGGAAACTCATGGCGGAGAACGATCAAATGGTCTTGATTCGTGAAGTGCATATCGAATCCGATCCCAACAGGGGAAACATGGTCATTCTGAAGGAGCGGCCTGAAGACGACCGCTTTTTTCTCATGTTCGTAGGGGATTCGGAATTCACTGCCATCGCCAAGGAAAAAGGATTGGTGGAGCCAAAGCGTCCGCTGACACATGATTTTTATTTGAGCATCCTCCAGCAGCTTCAAATCGAATTCCTGCGTGTGGAGATCCATGAAATGCGGGAGGAGACCTACCATGCCAGCGTTTTCTTCAAAGGGGACGGGACGGAGTTGACTGTGGACAGCCGCCCGAGCGATGCGGTAGCCCTTGCCCTCAATCGGAAGATTCCTATTCTCGTCAAACAGAGCCTCTTCAGGAGAAAACCCACGCCGGAAGAGATCGAAGAGTTCGAAGGGCTTGTGAAGACGGTCAAGTTCTGATTTTGCGCGAAGGAGGAGGCGTGTATCATCACGCGACCAACGGAGCCGGAGGGAACGGAGCCAAGGCGTTTCAGTGCAGCGCCTGTGGCAGCTTGATCACGCATTCCGACCGCCTCCTTCTTTTTGGAGGGACCAGCCGCCACCTATTCGTCAATCCTGCAGGAGTGGAATGTGATTTTCACACCTTTGCGTCGTGCCAAGGTGCGATTGCCTTTGGAGACCCTAACGAGGAGCACAGCTGGTTTTCGGGATATGCGTGGCGCATGGCCTTCTGCAGACAGTGCGGCCAGCACCTGGGCTGGTTCTATGAGGGTGTGACCTCATCCAGACGACCTCGGGGGTTCTGGGGACTCCTGGTATCTCGTATCGTCACTCCCTAGAAAGCGGGTACTCTTTTCCTATAACGCGCAAGAAGAAACAACGAAAAGGATGTGCACGGGATTGCGCGCACGGTTCAAATGGATCCGATAGAGGATCCTCCTTTCAGCTGCAGAGAATTGCGTGAGGGCTATTGGAGCAGGAAGCTTGCAGGCTGAATCCCGCGGCTGGCGGCATTGACACTTTTGACAACGTTTCTGGGCGGGGAGCCGGTTTCCGAATCTTTTTCAGATAGGTCGATCACCTCGCCCCGCGTATAAGGGCCCTCGCCCTCCCGATGATTCCAATCAGCCATGCCAATAGGGTGACTGCATTTTGTTGGCACTCCATTTTGGTCGAAAAACCAGGAAATGCTCTGTAACTCCCTGATATCGTTATGGACTAATTCCCGCCACCCTCACAAACTGTCAAAAAAATAAAATTGGCTTGAATGTCAATAAGTGAGTCCGTTACGGGCCGTTGAGAAGATGAAGCGGTGCGGAGGAGATAGATTTTTCTTGTTTTGAAGCCGCCTATTTCTTAACATTGTTTTATCCTTCATTCCGGCAACCTCAACTGACGGGGTAAAGCCATAAGCCATCAGCACAACATGCTCCTTCAAGTGCCGAGTGCAAGACCTTGTCTCAGGCAGAGGGATTCGCTTGTCCTCATTCAAAAAGCTTTTTTTGTCGGTTAACCTTTTTGCGGAGGGGGCCCATGACAGAAAAACAATCTTTCACCAAGTATGAGCACGATTGTCTGCCTGGCTTCAGGCAGAGAATCAATAAGGCGGAATCCGTTGAGGATGTCCGGAAGGTCTTCGCTTACACCACGCGGATACTCGTGGAAAAGATCTTCAGCGGTGAAGTGAAAATCAGAGATGACGACGTGAGTCTTGAACCATCAGAGAAATCCCGCTTTTCTCTCAGCGACCGTCTTTCTTCCACAAAAGGTTTCAGATCAACCTGGGACAACTCGGATCTGCCCCGCATGGTCGGCCGCTTCGCGGAGACGGCGGCGCGTCGCATCAAGCATCTGGAGAAACACCCTGAAAAGACCGATGCAAAGATCAGGATGTGAGGCAATGTGAAAAAATAGCAAGCTAGGAAGTGCGCAAAACGCTCCAGCTCCTGTGATGGCACTCAATTGTCAATAGA
>CAZOLJ010000119.1:0-10096 GCA_964580575.1 uncultured Desulfobacteraceae bacterium | reverse complement strand
TGCGGGAGCGGGACGACGGCCTATGTGGCGGAGCATTGGGGGAGGCGATGGATCACGACCGACGTGAGCCGTGTTCCACTTGCACTGGCGCGTCAGAGGCTCCTCACTGCCACCTATGATTACTACGAGTTGAAAGATGAAGAAATGGGGCCGGCGGGCGGATTTGTTTACAAGCGCAAGCAGAATCAGAAAGGCGAAGAGGTGGGAGGAATCGTTCCCCACATTACGCTCAAGAGCATAGCCAATAACGAGCCGCCACAGGAAGAAGTGCTGGTGGACCGGCCGGAAGTCGCGCGGAACATCACGCGAGTGAGCGGCCCATTTGTCGTGGAGGCGACGATCCCAACGCCAATGGGCTGGGAGCAAGAGGACACGAAAGCCCTTGGGGTCGGAGAGGAGCAAGGCGCTTTTGAGGACCGGATGCAGGAAGTCCTCCGAAAGGTCAAGACGATCCGGCTGCCGGGTAACCGGAAAGTGGTCTTCAAGAACGTTCGGGTCCCAGCAAAGACGCTCAGCCTCTCAGCCGAAGCCATGGTGAACGGTGAAGAAAGCGGCGGAGATGAACTCCAGGGGAAGCCTGTGGCTTTTGTCTTCGGCCCTGAAAACGGCTCTGTGAGCGAACTCCTTGTATTCGAAGCGGCCCGAGAAGCGTTTGGGAAGGGCTACGCATACCTCTTTGTCATCGGCTTTGGGATCGAGCCCAATGCCAGAATCCTTGTGGACAAATGCCGGGAAGTGGTGGGCATCCCTGCGGCCTATGTGGAGGCAGCTCGGGATTTGATGATGGGAGACCTGCTCAAAAACCTTCGCTCTTCACAGGTATTCAGCGTCTGTGGGCTTCCCGACGTGGAGGTCCTCAAGACTGAGGAAGGCAAGTTTCAGGTGAAGCTTCTGGGCGTGGATGTCTTCGACCCCATCACGGTGCAGAGCGATTCCCGATCAGGCGATGATGTGCCTGCCTGGTTTCTTGACACGGACTATAATGGTCGGGTTTTTCATGTGTGCCAGGCTTTTTTCCCGAGGACAGGAGCATGGGAAAACCTCAAGAAAGCTCTGAGGGCTGACTACAACGTCGAGGTTTGGGACCATCTGGCAGGAACCGTGAGCGCGCCCTTTGAGGGAGGAGATAGTGGTCGGATTGCCGTAAAGGTGATCGACGACCGGGGAAATGAACTCCTGGTGGTCAAGGACCTTTCGGAGGCAAAGGCATGATCCGGGCAGTCAAAATCAGGCGGTTCAAGCGTTTCGAGGAAGTGGCGTTTGAGCTGAATGGGCGTCATGTGGTGCTGGCAGGTCCCAACAATATGGGAAAGACGACCATCCTTCAGGCCATTTCAGCCTGGACCCTGGGCCTCCGTAGATGGAAAGAGCTGAACGATTTTCAGCGCCACCGAGGCTTCTATACGAAGTCGCCTATTGCACGCCAGGCTTTTTCTGCCGTGCCCCTTCGCCGCTTTGATCTCATGTGGGCCAACCGGGACTATGAGGGGACGCTCGAAATCGAAATTGTGTCTACTCAAGGCTGGACCATTAACATGGAGTTCATCGCGGACAGTACGGAGCAGATTTTTGTTCGGCCTGACCAGCATGTGGAGCCCGGGGTTTTGCGTAGTGCCAGGCTGGAATCGGTTTTTGTGCCCGCTATGACAGGACTGAGCAAAGAAGAGCCTCTTTATGCAAGACCGGAAACCGTGGCTGACCTTCTGGGACAAGCAAAACCAGGCGATGTGCTCAGGAATCTACTGGTTCAGGCCAATCATTCGGAAAAGGCCTGGAGTGCGCTCTGCAATTCCATTGAAAAACTTTTCGGGTACAAGCTATTGCCTCCTGATGCTTCTGGCGCCTACATCGTGGCCGAGTATCAGGTCGCACAAGGCGGGCCGACATTCGATATCTCCAGCGCCGGCAGCGGATTCCAGCAAATCCTCATGCTTCTGACCTTCCTCAATACCCGACCGGCAACTGTTCTGCTCCTCGATGAGCCGGATGCGCATCTTCACGTCATTTTGCAGGATGCGATATACGGGGAATTGCGAGAAGTTGCTGCGAGACAACAATCCCAGCTTGTTATTGCCACCCATTCGGAAGTGATCATCAACTCTGTGGACCCTCGCGAGCTATGGGTTATGCTTCAGACGGCACGGCTTTTAGCAGAAGACGCCGAGAAAAGCCGGCTGGTCAAATCCTTGAGAATTCTTTCAAATACAGACATTATGCTTGCCCTGGATGCTGAGGGGATCCTTTATGTTGAGGGACGGACGGATTTGGATATCATGCGCGCATGGGCCAGGGCATTGAATCACCGTGCTCAGAACCTTCTCCAAAGAGTATTTTGGAAACCGACGGTCTGGGAACCCAGGTCCGGCGCTGAAGGAGTTAAAGCACAGGACCATTACGAAGTGATTAAAATGGTGCGCGATGATTTGCCGGGTCTAGTTCTCATCGATGGAGACGCCAACCCGAAGATCCAATCCACACCGATTACTGGAAAAGGAATTCAGAGGGTGCGGTGGAACCGTTATGAGATTGAGAGCTATCTCCTCCATCCCGAGTCCCTCAAGCGATTCGTGGCTCTCCAGGTAGGGGAAGAGGCCGCCGCACCTCATTTGCAGGACCTCCAGAGGCATTTTGAAGAGAACTATCCGCCTGCTTTCTTGAAGAACCCCCTCGAAGATATTCCCTATCTCAGGAACACCAAGGCCAGGACGGAATTGCTACCGCCTGCGCTCGATGCGGCCGGGTTGCCCGTGTTTCCATACACCCGGTACCACGAAATCGCTAGCGTGATGAAGCCGGACGAAATCCACCCGGAAGTGACGGATAAACTTAACAAGATCATGGAGGCTTTCGGCCTGTGATCGGCTTTGAAGTTCCAGATCCCATATTGAATTCCCCTTATGAGGAGCCTCAAGCTCACTGGCGGATTGTGGAAGGAGAACCGGCTGAGCAGGTTTCCGGAAGGAGGTCTGCGCTTTACTATTACCGTCCGGCCGGGCAGGCCGCTGTCGAGGCCGGGGTCGGAACTGCGATCGAGTTGAAGCTGGTCAACCGTATTCGTGAACGGGTCAAGGCATGGCGGGACCAGGGGTATCCCGGAGTCACGCGAACGACTCTGGAACTTCTCCATCACTGGCGGCGAGAAGGCCGGGAGTTCAGACTTTTTTTCGCCCAGCTCGAAGCGGCAGAAACCGTAGTCTTTTTTCTGGAAGCCCGTCAGGATTTCAAACAGGGCATTGATCTTCCCCTGGATGATCCGACGCCTCAGCAGAAGGCGGAAGGGGCCGAGGCCTTCCGGCGTTATGCCACCAAGATGGCAACTGGAACCGGGAAGACCACGGTCATGGCGATGATCTCTGCATGGTCTATCCTCAACAAGGTGAATAACCGGGCCGATGGCCGTTTCAGTGATGCTGTTCTTGTGGTTTGCCCTAATGTGACCATAAGAAGTCGGCTGCGGGAACTAAATCCTGCGGAGGGCGAGGCCAGCATTTATCGAATCAGGGATTTGGTCCCTCCTCATCTCTTGCCCCCCCTAACACAGGGGAAAGTTTTCGTAACCAATTGGCACCTCTTCGAAAGGCAGAGCATCGCGACCGGAGGCGTCTCGGCAAAGGTGTGCAAGGCCGGCGTTCCTCTGCGAACGACCGAGACGATAACGATCGGACCAAAGACGACCACGGCCAGAGGGACCCGTTATTTGACCGAGGCCGACTTGCGGCATCAGATGGATCTTGGCCTTTTGAAGATTCTCTATGAAGAGAGGGATCAGCGAGGAAATCTCAAGAAAGTCAGGATAGAGGCCGTCCGGTATGTCGAAAGCGATGCGCGATGGGCGGAGAGAGTGCTTGACCGTGAGATGGGCGGCAAGCAGAACCTCCTGGTGATGAATGACGAAGCCCATCATGCTTACAGGATTCGAGCAGAGGAAAAGGAAGAAGAGGCTTATGAGGACCTCGAAGAGGAGGAAACCGAGGAGGGTTTCGTCCGGGAAGCCACGGTCTGGGTGGAGGGACTGGATCGGATCAACCGGCTTCGGGGGATCAATTTCTGCGTCGATTTCTCGGCTACTCCTTTTTTCCTGACCAAGGCAGGGAAAGACGCGAATCGACCTTTCCCATGGGCAGTGAGCGACTTTGGCCTCACAGAGGCCATTGAATCAGGTCTCACAAAAATTCCGCAACTAGCGGTTCGCGACCCGAGCGGGGCCGAGATACCGGGGTATTTCAATGTCTGGCAATGGATCATGCCGAAACTGACCGCGGCTGAGAGAGGAGGCCGTGCGGGCAGTCCAAAGCCTGAGGCCATTCTAAAATACGCTCATCATCCCATAGCGATGCTGGGAGAGCTTTGGGAGGAGACAAGGAAGGAGTGGGAGAAGAGCCCGGAGGATCCTCGACCCCCTGTGTTCATCATAGTCTGCAAGAACACCAAGATTGCTAAAGTGGTCTATGAGTGGCTGGCCGAGGAAGAGAGGCCGGCCGGCATTCCTTCCGTCAAAATCTCCGGGTTCAAGAACTCGCGCACCGTTAACACGATCAGGGTAGACACCAAGGTGATCCAGGAGACGGATACAGACAGCGCGAAGGCGGATGAGATGCGATGGATGCGCCTGACGCTCGATACAGTGGGTAAGATTCACTGGCCTGCGGATCGCCAGGGTCGGCCCATCTACCCAGAGGGGTTCGAGGAACTTGCCAAGAAGCTTGACCGGCCCCTGCATCCGCCCGGCAGGGATGTTCGCTGCATCGTGAGCGTCGGAATGCTCACCGAGGGATGGGACTGCAACACCGTGACCCATATTATCGGCCTGAGGCCCTTTATGTCGCAACTCCTCTGTGAGCAAGTGGTTGGCCGTGGTCTCCGGCGAAGGGACTACACGCCGGCGCCAGACAACAAACTGGCCGAGGAAGTGGCCATGGTGTTCGGAGTTCCTTTTGAGGTGATTCCTTTCAAAGCGAGTGGCGGGGAAGGGACAAAGCCGCGCGAGAGAAGACACCATGTCCATGCGATCCCATCCAAGGAGAAATTCAGAATCCTCTTCCCCCGTGTAGAGGGGTACACGCAAGCCATTCGAAACAGGATCACTCTGGATTGGGAAGATGAACCCAGGGTTTTTCTGGACCCCATGAACATCCCGCCAGAGGTTCAGATGAAGGCAGCGGTGTCCATCAACAGCGGCAGACCCAGCCTGACCGGGCCTGGAAAGCTTCGAGATGTGTCTCTTAACCCTTTTCGGAAGAAGCGCAGAAAACAGGAACTCATCTTTGAACTGTCTACGGATCTCACAAAGGAATACGCTTCCGAGAGAGGCGACGGCCTTTCACCTCATGTCCTTTTTCCCCAGTTCTTGTCGATCATCGAGAGGTATGTGGAGGAAAAGATCGTGGCCAGGCCTCCTTCAAACCTTCTGGATGTGTTTCTCTCGCCCTATTACGGATGGGTGGTGGAAAGGCTCCGCGATGCGATTCGGCCGGATACCTCACAGGGCGAAACTCCTGAAGTGCCCAAGTATGAAAGACATCGGGGACCGGGATCTACTGATGAGGTGGACTTCTGGACAAGCAAAGAGGTGCGGGAGGTGGAGCGTTCTCATCTGAATTATGCGGTGGCCGACACCAGGAAATGGGAGCAGTCGGCTGCTTACTTCATAGATACGCATCCTTTGACGGCGGCTTTTGTGAAGAACATGGGTCTGGGTTTCGCCATCCCTTACTTCCATAACGGCCAGACGCACGACTACCTGCCGGATTTCATTGTGAGGTTGGTTTCGGAGGTTTCGATAGCCCACTCTGTGATCCTTGAAACAAAAGGATTTGATCCTCTGGAGGGAGTCAAGAAGGCTGCCGCTGAACGATGGGTAAAGGCTGTCAATGCAGACGGCCAGTTTGGTCACTGGCAATATGCAATAGCCAGAAGACCTGAAGAAGTGAAGTCATGTCTTGACGCTGCAGTAGATCACTCCTCCTCAAAGGTGGGGCGATCAGCATCCCAGACGAGCGGCGGTTTCTCACCTTAACGGTAGGCTGGTTCTACCCTTCATTTCATTTTCATGGTTTTCATGCCGTACAGGCTGAACTTGAGCCAGTCCATGGCAAAGGCAAGGAGGGCCTCATCGTCGGAGGCGAGGCGATCACGGAGTTCAGGGCTCACGTCAAAGAGATCCAGGAATCTGCTTTTGAACACGAAGGACCTGAAGGAATCCAGATTGTAAGAGGCCATGCAAAACATCTGGATTTTTCGGGGGATGTCTTTTTCCGGTCCTAAGCTCTGAGTGTATGTGACAATGTCGAGCCAGGCCGAGTTCATGCCGTCGTATTCCTTCAAGCCCTGATCCGCCACCCACTCTTCGATCGTCCAGTCATGGGGTTCCCGGAATCCAAGGCAGTGCTCTTCGTGTACGACAAAATACTTCTCCTGGGTGGCCCCCGCGTTTCCCGGGTTCATGGCCGCCCTTCCAATCGGATAGATGCGGCACGCACTGGGCCGGTCCTCGTAGACCGAACACCCTTCAGCCCGGACAAAAGGACATCTCTTGCCTTCCTCATCCTTCATTCTGAGAACCACCATGGGAAACCGGGGGTGCCGGTCAAAACGCATTTCCGTGTAAGCGTTGAGGAACTCCTCGGAGGAGATGCCGAGTCGATGCTTCATGCGGAGGATATCATAGGGCATCAGCACGAGATTGAGGCCGGCGCAGCAGCGGGTGAAGCACTCCATGTCCCTGTGACAGAGGAATCGAAACCGGTTCCCGTGCAGGGGCTCAAAGACATTTTTTTCCGGGGCTGCATCCGCCATTAGGAGATTCCTTGTCGCCATCGGGAAGTGACGTCGCTTTTAGACGAGGACTTCAGTTTGGTTTTCGAACGATGAAACAGGCACAAAGGGACAAAGGCACAAAGAAGAAAGGGACAGAGATACAAAGGCACAAAGGGACAAAGCAGAAAACCTCTTTTTTTGTCTTTACCCTTTGCGTCTTTGTCCCTTTGTCAATTTGTCCCTTTCTTCCCCCGTTCCTTTGCCCCTTCAGCTGCCGGCTTTAACCGGCAGCTGGTGATTCAGCCTGCTTTTCCTTCACCGTGAAGAGTTTCTGGCCGAAGAGTCCGAACTTAAGCCAGTCAAAGCCGAATTTGAGAAGCTCCAGATCGCTCCTCTTGATCTTCTCAATCCGGGTCGGCTCCACTTCAAAGCGATTCAGGAAGGAACTCTGGAAAACAAAGTCCCTAAATTTGTCGATGTTGTAGAGAGCCATGAAAACCATCTTGAGGATGTGGGGGTTGTCAATGTCCAGGTTTTGAGCGCTGAGAGGGATTGTGACAGAGGAGAAAAGGGTGTTCATTTCGTCGTAGGGCACAACGCCCTGATCCACGAGCCACTCGCTGATTTGCCATGCTTCCTCTTCCTTGAGACCCTCACAACGGGAAGGATCTGCAATGACACGAAAAGTCCCGTCATCCTCCATGTTCAGGGGATACATTCTGCAGGGCCAGGGGCGATCCTCGTACACGGTGCAGCCTTTCTCCGTGACCAGGGGGCATCGTTTGTCCTGTTCGTTCATTTTGAGAAGGACCAGGGGGATCAGCCGGTTTTCCCTGGGGATAATCATCGTGTATTTGTCCAGAAACTCTTCCGATGTCAGGCCGAGGGCGTTCTTGAGACGAATCACATCATAGGGTGTCAGGGCAATGGTGACATCTGCACAACATCGAGTGAAGCATGCCACCCCGGGGCTGCATTGAAAACGAAAGACGTGATCGGCATCCATTGCTTGCGCGGTTTTCTTCTTGTCCGCGGCTTGAAGGTCAGGCATGGGTGATTCCTTTCTATTCAAAGGCCGAACCAGAAAGTTCTTGACGGCCTTGCTTTGTTTGCTTTTATATAAACATTTTTTTATACAATGCGACAGCGCAAAGGGTCAACTCATTTATCCTTACGGGAGGGAAGAAAGCGAATGTGGGAAAGAACGTTATCGATTATCAAGCCGGACGGTGTTGCCAGAAATCTCATGGGCGAAGTGATCAAGCGTCTTGAAGCGGCAGGGTTGAAGATCACCGCCATGAAGATGATCAGGATGAACAAGGATCAGGCAAGAGGCTTTTACGAAGTTCATGAAGGAAAGCCGTTTTATGAAAGCGTAACGGATTTCATGTCTTCAGGACCCTGTGTGGTCATGGTTCTGGAAGGGGAAGGGGCGATTGGAGCGTATCGGAAACTGATGGGAGCGACCAACTACAAAGTGGCTGAAGAGGGAACGATCCGGCGGGATTTTGCCACGGACATTGAGAAAAACGTGGTCCACGGCTCGGATTCCCCCGAGACAGCGGCTTTTGAGACCCGGTATTTTTTCAGTGAGATCGAGGTGGTGAGAAAGTGAAAAAAAGCAAAATCCCTTTCACCCGGCGACCGGCGAAGACGAAGGTCGTTCCGCCCAGACCGCCGGGGGAGAGGGATTCGCTTTTCAAAAGAAGACTACGACTGGGAAGGCGGTTTGTCCTTCAGATCCTTTAATTCCTGTTTGAGGGTGTCGACCTCCCGCTTGAGGTCATCCTTCTCCGTGTCAAAGCTCTCAGCCGCCTTCTTGTCCTTCATTTCCTCGATGCCGAGATAGGTGGCCAATGCTCCTCCGAGAATGAGCATGACCGGGATCCCTGCTGCAAGAGCCTTCACAAAGAAAGGCCACCAAACCACAATTCCGATGATCCCGAGAATAAGCGCAACCAATCCTCCAGCAAGTGCCATCATAACATGACCTCCTTCATGTAATTAAAATAATCATGAGCCCGTTTCTACAGGAAACGCAGAAGCGGGCGTATTCCAATCTGTGACGGGAACTTAATGTGAAAGCAATTCTTATATGTTATTTCGGAAAAGTCAAACAAATTGCTGTAGATTGTGAGGCATAGACCCTGGAGGCTTTGCTTCATTGAGTCCCGGAAGATATGAGATTCCGGCGTTACGCATAGAGGCTGTCCGACAAGCTGGGTTTTTTGTCAAAGGTTGGAGACTGAAAGGGATGACGGTCCAAGTGACGGCTTCGCTCCCATTCAAGGCCTTGCCCTTCTGCAGGCCGTTGTCGGAGAGGTTCCGTAGCGTGTTTTGCAGTCCCTCACTCTGAGTTCATACCGCCTTTGGTCACGGCTAAGAATTGGTGAAATTGTAGAGATTTTGGTTGCAATTTTTTTTATTTGCCTTAATATTAACTGTTTTCGATTATGGCGATCAGAATCGTTAGAAAAGAGAAGAAATCAAAAGAGAAGAGGCGATCGGAAGAGCATGTTATTGCTCCTGGGTCCAAAGGGTAATAAATTCTGAGTTTTTCAACATTGATATCTCGATGGCGAAAAACTAAATTTAGTGTTTGCTTTTTGATTACATCGGCCAGCGTAGCTCAGTCGGTAGAGCAACTGACTTGTAATCAGTGGGTCGGGGGTTCAATTCCCTTCGCTGGCTCCAGGATGGGGACACTGGAGAGGTTCCCGAGCGGTCAAAGGGAGCAGACTGTAAATCTGCCGGCGCAGCCTTCGGAGGTTCGAATCCTCCCCTCTCCACCAGAATCCTTGAAAATGTTTGATTTTCAAGGATTACGTATGGCCAATAGCTGGTAGCCACAACCCCAAAGCAAATTGGCAGAGAATTACCTTTGGGCTCTGGCGGGTTGCCATAAGCCAAAGGTGAATTCAAAAAGTCTCTTTTTGAATTTCAGGGCGGGAATAGCTCAGTTGGCTAGAGCGTCAGCCTTCCAAGCTGAGGGTCGCGGGTTCGAATCCCGTTTCCCGCTCCAAGTTCCGGACTTCCTGAAATGCCTGCACGGATCGTCCGATGGCAATAGGACCGATGGCGAACTGGAGACTGAAGAACCCTGGACAACCGGGCAACGATAGATTCAACCCCTTGACGCCAGCATTCCGTTAGAGAGTGTGGGGGAGTAGGAAACCCAGAGCCCACCTAGCTCAGTTGGTAGAGCACATCCTTGGTAAGGATGAGGTCACCGGTTCAATCCCGGTGGTGGGCTCCATATCCGATTTACCAATCGCGTGATTCTGCAAGGAGGTAAGAGCGATGGCGAAGAAGAAGTTTGAGAGGACGAAGCCGCATGTGA
>CAZOLJ010000118.1:0-10473 GCA_964580575.1 uncultured Desulfobacteraceae bacterium | reverse complement strand
TCTCCTCAATCCTTACAACAAGCACCCTGTCGTTCAATGGTCTGATTTTCATTTAATAAAACCCCTTTCGAAATAGTTTTGAGAAACAATCTGCGCTCTTTGACATTGCTTACTGCCGGGTCTTTTCCTTCTCCACTTTAGCGGCTTCTTCTTCTCGCATCTTTTTTTCCATTTTCGCCAGAAGCTCGGCTGTGCTTTTTCTCAGATCTTTAGTCCCACCAGTCCTTTGAAAGGCCAAAACTGCAATGACCAAAGCCACAATAGCGATGATAAAATTCAAAATCTCCATGGTAAACCCACCTTTCTTTTCTCATCAGATAAGCTTCACTTCCCGTTATAGACCAAACAGGATCTATCTAAACTCCAAAACGACATAAATACCCGGTTGGTAACGGACGATTCAATCTTTTCAGGGAAAGGGGCCGGTCTCTCGGTTAAGAGGGGACGAGACTAAGCCAGCGGCCGGCCGCGCTGCCCCACAAAAATGGTCTAATGTGTTCTTTCTTCATCGGAGTGTTCTCCCTTAAACCTAAAAAGATTAATCCTGTGAGAGTCTAGAGTACGAATAACGGATTCCAATTCCGAAAATGAAAACCTGTTCTTTTTAAGATTACTCGTGGAAGCATTGCTGCATCGGTTAAGTCGTGTTCTGTAATGAGATTAGGTCGACGAAAGAAGATGAGGACATAGTGAGAGGGTAAGCGATCCAAGAAAGGGAAAAGAACAAAGCGAACAAAAATCGCTTGCTGCACCCCTGAGCTGCTATGAAAAAATCTTTTTCCCGCCGCCAGATCTCGAGCTCCCGATCGAACGTCCATGTCCTTTCGGGAGCTTGGCTAAGGAATTTTGATTGGTTTGCCGCTGCGAAGGGCCTTTCATGGGATTCAAGCAAATGGAGAAGCGAGAACCCATCCCTTCGATGTTAAGCTCATGGTGATTGTCAGATTAAGTTCTGGCAGTTATAGGGTGAGGTTGAAGGTTGACAAGGCAACAGGACCTTTTGGCTGCCGGCTTCCGAGGATGCCGTTATTCTCTCCGGTGCAACTCTTTTTTCAGTTCTATTTGAAGATGACCGGCAGAAAAGATACACGCGCACCTTTAGAAACCTGTTAAGCGCCAGGCCTCGAACTCCCTTTTTCTTGATTATGACTTTTGGATACTACAAGGCATAACAAGGTCATATTGCGGGTAGAAGTTGGATGGCACTCAATCTGATTCGAAGATAAGCAGGAAGTATGCGAAAGCAATAGGGCGCTGACGATTGTCTGAAAAGCCTGACAGCTATAACACGTCGCCAGGCGGGATCAAATGCGATCTGGTCGTGCCCATCCCCTTCAGTCTTGAAGCCTCTTTTTTATGTTAAGACAAATTTTTGAGTGAAACCTATCGGACCGGAAGGTAGAACACTGGTTGTGATTTCCCAATTGCAGTAATCGTAAAGACCGCAAGATGGAGGTGGTTTTGCCATCGGCTGCGGTCAAGCCAAGACGATGGGTGGGGTTCTTTTCCTTTACGGAAGCGCGGCAAGACAGGAGACCTTCACTTCATTGCACTCTACAATTCGTTTGCTTCTTCAGGAGAAGGTACTGCGCACCCATAGCCGCTGCCAGCACGACAATGCACAGGAAGTATGGCGCTCGAAGACCCACATATTGTGCGGCGACTCCGCCCAAGATAGGGCCCAAGACCGCCCCACCTCCTAATATGGACTCGTGCAGTCCGCTTCCCTTCCCTTTTTTCTTAAGCAAATGGACGGCATAGTACAAACTCGAGTAATAGGTCATGCTGCAACAAAGTCCGATCATTGCGAAAGCTGAAGCGAAGAGTGCCGGTTGGTTCGAAACGGTAATCAATGAAACCCCCACCACGCCGAGAGCCTGAGCGCCAAGCAAGAAAGACCTTCTGAAGTGCCAGCGATCGGTTCTCCGAAGAAGGAAGAAGCCGGAGAACAGAGCGAAGCCGAGAAAGCCGAGAAGCAGTCCTATGATGTGAGGAGGAATGTTCAGCTCCCTGGCGAGCTTTGGGAACTGGTACCTCGCGTTTCCGAGGATGAACCAGGAAGCGAAATTCGCCACCCATGCGGCGAAAAGAAACCTCCTGAGCCAATGCGATGTTTCTCTGTCCTGTCGTTCTACCTTTTCGGTTGAAGGAAGGGCTCTTTCGTGCACCGTTGTAAAAACCAGAAGAAAAAGCATAAGGGCGATTCCCGCCGCAACCAAGAAGGGAAGTCCCGCATACAGGCTGTAAAGAGATCCTGACAGGATCGGGCCGGCAAGTGTCGCAGCGGTCCACGACATATTGAAGGAGCCAATGTCCCGGGCAAGCCCAGTCCCCGTCTGACGATCTGCGATCCATGCCTGGAGAGAAGGCCAGTAGATCGAGAGGCAAAAACCGTTGACGACCGAAAGAGCCAGGATCACCCAGACTTCCCTCACTTGAGTCATGAGGAGGCACGTTGCAGAAAAAACCAAAGGAGCGGCGATGATGAGGCGGCGCCGGCCAAGCCGATCTGAAAGGCCTCCCATAAGGTGTGCCATGGTCATATGAACCAAGGAAGCGAGGGTGCCGACAAGGCCGAGCTGAATCGGATTCGCTTTAAGATCGATGAGCAGCAGCGGTGCTGCCAGATAATAAATGCTGAACACGATATCCATTCCAAAAGGAGCGAGCCTCACGGTCGTTTTTTCATTAATCTTCGCCAAAGTAAGACACTTCCTTTTCAAGAAATCGCAAGCAACCCATCCGGGTGCCGGCAGGGGTTCAGTCCATGAGCAGGATGCGGCGGGGCAAAGCGACGGCCTCATTCGCCGGGGAGGAGATCGCCTTCTTCGTTAAATTTCAACGGCTGAAGCTCCCCGATCTTTTCGCAGTCCTTTGCGGCCGAGGAGGCGGCCTCATTCAGCCACAATTCCTCAAGATGAAGGGTATTGCGAATGCGAGCCGCGATCAGAGGGGCATCCTGGGGCTGTTGAAGACTCTCTAAGGCCCATGGGATGGCCTCCCGGTCGCTGCCGGGGAAAGGAGGACAAAAGGCGCGACTCCAGAAGCCTGTAGTCTGCACATTGGTCAGGGTCCCCTTCCAGTCAATGGACTCTACCAGTTTTCGCGTGGTGAAGTCAGCGAGCCCGATTCCATTGGCATTGCCTTCAGAAGCCTCGGCAAGGCGCAGGACCACAATGCGTTTGATTTCCGGGGTGATGGGCCCTTTCACATCCATGTCCTTCCACCGGCCGATCACATTGGTGTCCATCCCGGTCCCGCTGAAGTTTTTCCCCATCTCTTCGACTATCAGAAGATCCAGAGTTTCCAGAGGCAGACGAGGCAGCAGTTCCCAGGAGTACCGGAGCAATTCTCTTTCCTTCTCTTCCATTTCCTCGGGCAGGAGCACTTCCAGGCGGGCGGTCTCCTCCGCACTGTTTTCCACAATGGCGAGGCCTCCCAGGACAGGAAGCTTTTTCAGGGCCAGCAGGCCGATCTCCAGAACGCCTGAATAGAGGCCGGAAGAGCCGTGTTTGTGCACCCGCGTCGCGCCGGGCACCTTGCCGAGACCCACGGAGAGCATTTTGAGCAGACCGCTGGCCAGGCTTTCCCTGAAAGCCGTGTGGGGCTTGATGCGGTTGACCACGAAGATGCCGTCCGCCTTGGCTGCCTCAGCATCCACAAAAAGGATGCTTCCGCTCTCTGTCGTGCCCATCTCGATGGCGGTGGACGTCATCCTGAAAGGGGCGCCCACGGACTCTTCCGTGATCCCCAGATGATGGAGAACTCTTTCCTGCCCCGGGGTTGTCCCTCCCCCATGGCTTCCCATGGCAGACACGATGAAGGGATCGGCGCCCAGGTCGCGGAGAGCGTTCACAACCGACCTGAGTATCAGGGGAATGTCCGTGATTCCCCGGCTGCCGGCCGTGACGGCAATGGTCATGCCGGGCTTTACTCTCCCTGAGAGTCTCGCCATGCAGCCGGCGATCTCAGCAGGAACATCCTCGATCCTGGGCTTGGCAAGGTGCTGCCTCACCCTCCTCATCCTCAGTCTTTCCACGGTTGTTCCACTCCCCCTTGAAAAAACTCGCTTGCCTGCCCGAGAAGATAGGCGATTTGCGCTTTCATGTCCATAACGAAGAGCACACGTGAACCTAACCCATCCAGCGGTGCCTCGTTCGCCGCTCCCGGCACAACTCTGAGACAAGCTCTCCAATGCCGACAGAACAATCACTATTTCCAAATGCTGCAGCCGCCGTCTCTTTCTGATAACATTGGTATCAGGCTTTTTCTCTGATCGTGTCCAAAAAGGAACCAGACAGGAGGTTATTCTTGAGCAGAACGTGGTTTGCCCGATTGGGCCATATCCCTGTGTTCCTTGCCTTGCAGAAGAGCACCATCGGTCTGTTGATCATGGTGATTCTGGTGGACATGGGCGAACGCATGGCCGAACGGTTCCTGCCTATTTACCTCATGGCTCTTGGGGGCGGCGTGCTCTCTATCGGGCTTCTGGGGGCCATGGACAACTTGCTCTCCGCCCTTTATTCGTTCCCGGGCGGTTACTTGTCCGACCGCATCGGCGCCAAGAGAGCGCTGGCGCTCTTCAACCTGGTCGCCATGATCGGATTCGGCATTGTGATTGTCGTCCCCACCTGGCAGGCCGTGCTGGTGGGGGCCGTGTTTTTCATCGCCTGGTCGGCTATATCCCTGCCTGCCACTATGAGTCTGATATTCAGGGTCCTTCCCCGGAACAAGCGCACCATGGGAGTGAGCATGCATTCCCTGGTGCGCCGCATCCCCATGGCGCTAGGCCCTGTTTTAGGCGGTCTCTTTATCGGTCTTTGGGGCGAGAGCGACGGGATTCGCTTTGCTTTTGCAGCGGCCTTTGCAATGGCGGCGGTTGCTCTGGTCTTGCAGCAGTGGTTGATCGAGAACGACCCTGCCGGCAGCGTCTCAGCTCAAGGGACTTGCGAACCTGTGCCGGAGAAGAACCCTCTTAAACTCTTACGCTTGATGAACCCGGCGATGAGGGGCTTGCTGGTCACCGATATTCTGGTGCGTTTCTGCGAACAGATCCCTTATGCGTTTGTGGTGGTCTGGTGCATGAAGACCATCGAGCAGCCCGTCACGGCGTTGCAGTTCGGCCTTCTCACCACCATTGAAATGGCCACGGCCGTCCTGGTTTATATTCCAGTGGCTTATATGGCCGACCGCAGCACCAAGAAGCCCTTTGTGACGATCACATTCGGTTTTTTCACGCTCTTCCCGCTGGTACTCCTCTCCAGCCGCTCCTTCGATTGGCTCGTTCTGGCTTTCATTGTGAGAGGGCTCAAGGAGTTCGGCGAACCGACGCGGAAAGCCCTCATCATGGACCTTGCGCCGGATACCTGCAAAGCCGGGATGTTCGGACTCTATTATCTCATCCGCGACGTCTTTGTTTCCGTAGCGGCCTTTGGCGGCGCCTTTCTGTGGCAAATCAGCCCTGAAACCAACTTTATCGTGGCCTTCATTTTCGGTGTCATCGGGACCATCGGGTTCGCGGTGTTCGGCCGCGAAATCCGAACCGGCCGATCCATGGAAAGCACCGGCTGATGCTTTTTCTCGCCATTTTCTTCCTCGGTGCGAGCTACCTCCTCGCCGTGGCTCTTTAGCCCCGTCACTCATCTACACTTATCTCCAGAAAAAAAAGTTGACACTGAAATAAGCTTTAAGTAAAAACATATGTCAATTTAGATATATATCTAGACCGATATAATAGGTTTTCTAGCAGTGTGATCCGTTATGTCAGAACCTGTGACCATAGGTTATTTCCTTCTTTTCTTCAGTTTCATTTTGGTTTTGGCCTTCAGGCTCCTCGGCTGGACTAGGCTTGAAAGGGTTTTCACCTGGGGAGCCCTGGTCGGCAATGGGCTCTTGCTCAGCTCTATTTGGTTTTCGTCAGGGCATGTGCCCGTGTTTAACCTCTTTGAATCCTTCCTGCTCACCACCTTTATTTTGGGAGTGCTGGTTTTGGTCTTCACCAAGGAAGGCCTTAGTCGTTTGTGCACCCGGACTTGGATTTGGGCGGAGGTGATTCTCCTATTCGGGATCTTGCTGTTCTATCCAAAAACCCACGCCCCAAAGCGTTTCTACGACACGGACCTCTATGTCGTCCTGTTCCATGTGGGTCGAGCGGCTGCCCTCGCCGTGATGCTTTTGGCCTCCGGGTTCTACGCTGAGTTCCTAAGGACTTTCCGAAAATCCTCTTTGTTAGAGGATACCCTGCACATGGGAAGAAACTTCCTGGTCCTCGGCACAATTCTCTTCCTGATTTCCGAGTTTGCGGGCATTCTCTGGTGTCTCAATGGCTGGGGGGATTTCTGGAGATGGAACTACGGCTTTCTCTCCTCCACCTTCATCATGCTCTACCTCATGCTCGTCTTTCATCTCCCGGGTAAAGGCGCGGTTTCGCAGAGGATGACTTCGATCACAGGGGCCATGAGCAGCATGGTGGTTCTGGGGATCGCGGTCTCGAGGAGCGCCCCATGAAACGCCTGGCTGAACAACTCGGATCCCTCTCCCTCACAACCATCACCTTGACCATTCTGCTGCTGTGGATTTCAGGAGGGATTCTTCTCAATGCCACCCCCATCTTCTTCGCAGGTTTTGAGTCCATGAACCGGACTCTCCTCAGTGAATGGCTTCGCCTTCCCCAAGAGGGAGCTTTTCTAAAGGCTTGGTTCATCGGTCTCTGTCTGTGCATGGTCCTCCTCGGGGTGAACCTGATCTTTTGCTCATGGAGGAGGATCTTCAACCTTCTACGCAAGAACTTCACCGCGGCCAAAGCCTTGATGCTGTTTGTTCACTTTCTGTTCGGCTTTGTCGCCCTGGGCCATTTCTCGGGGTTCATGTTCGGCTATCGCCACGAGGATATTCGACTGGCACAGGGCCAGGATTTTAAGCCGGCACCGGATCACCGCATAAAGATCGAAAGGATCCAAATGGCCGTGGATCATCGTAATGCTCGTGGTCCCGGGCAAGCCCCAAGCGTCTTTGATCTGAATCCCAAGCGCAACTTCGCGGAGGTTTCCATTTCCGAAAGTGGACAGGAGATTCGGCGGCAAGAGATTGCTTTTATGCACTCCCTGAGAGCAGGTGCACAACAAGTCACCGTGAGGGGTTTCGATGCCGGATCAGATCCCAAAGTGGTCCTGACCGTTTCCAACAACCCAATACTTCCATTCTTTCTAACCCTCTACCCTCTGATGATCGCTGGAATGAGTCTTCACCTCGCGATCACGTGGAAAAAGAAACCACAGAGATCAACTAGCCCTATTCTCTAAAGAAAGGAGACTGATTCCCATGAAGCCGAAAAACCACCCTGTGTTTTTGATCCTCATCGCCTTGTGCCTTTCTTTTGTCACCGTGCAGCCCCTCCTTGCGCAAGAGCAGTCGACAGCACCGGAACCCGGCGTTTTCCACCTGGGGGAGGTCGTTGTCACGGGTGCAGGAGAGCTCGTCACCCAGATAACCACGGTTGAAACCGTTGACAGGGAACGCATGGATCTGACCAATTCCAAGGATGTCTCCCAGGCACTGGAGACACTGCCCGGCGTGTCTATCTCCAAGGGGTCGAGGAACGAGGCTTACATCAATGTGCGCGGTTTCAACCAGAGGTACGTGCCGATCTTTTATGACGGGATTCCGCTTTATATCCCCAACGACGGGTACACGGATCCCAGTCAGCTCTCTACGGGCAATATCGCTCTAGTTACCCTGACCAAGGGTGCAGCCTCCACGCTTTATGGGCCCAATACCATGGGCGGAGTAATCAACATCATCACCATGAAGCCTCAACAACCTCTTACGGGATCCTATAATACGGAAGTGGATGAGAACGGGGTAAGCGGAAGCCTGAACTTGGGTTCCAAACTTGACCGTTTTTATGTGATGCTCGGAGCCGCGGGCCTGAGTTCTGACGGATTCAAGATGTCCGACGATTTCGAGCCAATCAGATCGCCGCTTGGTTTCAGGGGTTATTTTGAAAATGGAGGCAAAAGGGACAATTCAGACATGCAAAGCATTTCAGGGAATTTCAAAGTCGGCTTTATGCCAGCGGACGGCCATGAATACGCTTTCGGCATCCAGCATGTTACGAGCGAAAGGGGGCTGCCCCCCAATATATATCCAACTGAAAGCCAACGCTTCTGGAGATTTTCGGAGTGGGAAAAGACGACCTATTACTTTATTGGGGACAGTAAGATCACAGACGGCTTGACGGCCAACACGCGCCTCTACTACGACACCTATTACAATGTGCTGGATGCTTATGACGACGCGACCTACACCACTCAGATTAGGCCGTCTTCATTTCAGAGCATCTACGATGATTACACACCAGGAGGGTCCCTGGTTCTCCGAACAACCTATATCCCTCGAAACACCCTGAGCTTTGCCTTTCATTACAAAAACGATGTACATCAAGAGCAGGACAACCGCAACCGGCCCTGGGAGCGTTATGAAGCGGAAACCTTCTCCTATGGTCTTGAAGATAACTTCGCAATCACCGAGAATTTCGGCCTGGTCGTTGGAGGCAGCTATGATGTTCAAAAGCCCAAGGACGCCAATGGAGGGCCTTTGCGGGATGATGATGACGCCTTCAACCTTTTGGGTGGCCTCGTATACACCTTCTCGGATGCCACCAAGGTCCACGGCTCTGTAGCCAGCAAGACCCGTTTCCCGACCTTGAAGGAACTCTACTCATCCTACCTTGGAACGGCGGTTCCAAATCCGAACTTGCTGAAAGAAGAAGCGGTCAACTACGAGGTCGGAGTGGAAAGACCATTGCCGTGGAAAAGTTACGGCGGCCTTACGCTCTTTTACTCCGACGTTGAAAATCTGATTACGAGAACCACCGTGGGGGGAGCAGATTCCTATCGGAACGTCGGAAAAGCGAGATATCAGGGGTTTGAATTTAGCCTGAGGACGGAAGCTCTGCCGAATAATATTTTGGAGGCCCATTACACATACCTCGATGCGGAAGACCGGTCGGAAAACCGCACCAGCGATCACCTCAGGGAGTCCCCCCAACACCAATTCTATTTAAGCGATCTTTTCAAGGTCAATGACGTGATCTCCCTCTTTGGCAAGTTGCAGTACAACACCGGACAATGGGATCAGAAGAGAAACCTTGAATGGGTGAGGCTCGGCGGCTATTGGTTAGCTGATGTGAAAATCATGGCGGAGCTTTACAAGAGCTTAATTGGAGAGTTGGGCGTTCGGAACCTGCTCGATTACAATTACGAGACCGCTTATGGATTCCCGAGAGAAGGAAGAACCTTCTTCATCGCATTGCGCGGGGTCTTTTAGATCAGTTCGACAATCCAGGGTCCCTCTCCCCCTCCTCCTTAAACGTCCCTCCCCCTTGACGGGGGAGGGCAAGCCTGCCAGAGGCGGGCAAGGGGTGGGGGATGAGATTTGAAGATCGGCAAAGGAGTCTCTGATGATCAAACGAATACTGGTTCTGGCGCTGGTCGCCTTTTTTTCCCTACCTGTCTATTGTGCTGCCCGGGAGGCTTCGCCCTCCTTGACAGTCAAAGGTCTCGTAGAGCAACCGCTCAAATTGAACCTGGATGATCTGGAGGTTTTCTCATCCATCACGGTTCAGTTGAACGAGATCATGAAAGACGGCGGGTTCCAGGGGAACTTTTACTATCGCGGGGTCCCGCTCCGCAGCCTTCTTGAAACCGCGAGGATTCAGAAAAAGAGAAAACATTTCTTCAAAGGGATCGACCTTGCCCTTGTAGTGCGCAACAAGGCAGGGAAACAAGTCGTCCTGTCCTGGGGAGAGATCTTCTACAGGAATCCGGCGACAATCGTCATTGCCACTTCAGCTCAACCGATCATGCCGCACGGAGAATGCAAATCATGTCACGATGCTGAGTTCACCAAACGATGGCTGGCGCCGCTCCACCGCAAGGTCGGTCTTCCCAAACTCGTTGTAAGCAGCGACACGTGGTCCGATCGATCCCTGGACAATATAACGGAAATCGAAGTGGTGGACCTGAAGCCGGACTTGACCTCACAGAAGGTGGAAAACCTCCAGTCCCCTGAATTTGAGATTTCAGGGCTGGGCCTGACTTCTGTCACTGTGAAGGATCTTTCCTCGTATCCCAGGATCCGAACCCGGGTGAGTACCGTGGGAGAAGGAAAAGGCTATCACGGAACTCATGATGTCTCAGGCGCCCCTTTCAAGGCCGTGGTGGAGCGACAGGTATCAAAGGCCGATCTGAACAGTGCTTATCTGGTTTCCGCGCCCGACGGGTACCGGTCGGTTCTGTCCTTCGGTGAGGTATTCCTCTCTCCGGCTGGAGAAAGAATCCTCATGGTGGACACCATTGACAACGAACCGATCAAGGAGAACGGCAAGTTTATCATGATGCCGCCGGATGATGTCATGGCAGACCGCTGGATCAAGGCGGTCAGCAAGATCGAGTGGATCCCTTTTCCATCTAA
>CAZOLJ010000117.1:0-10724 GCA_964580575.1 uncultured Desulfobacteraceae bacterium | reverse complement strand
TCCGGGGGTCTCCTTCTCACTTATCGCACTTGCATTCAGCTCTTTGGAAAGCCCTTATTATAGCATTGAACAGGTATGTTATTGGCCACGGATGCTAAACATTTATTGCAGGAAACACAAGAAGCTCTCTCTGTCTTCTTCTCTCTGATCCTCTTGACCAGATTTGGTTCCCTGATAAAGGGCCGCGACATAGAGACAAAATCAGCAAGTTCTTTGGAGATCACTGCCTCCATTTGAGAGACCGTTCTCATTCCACCAACCAAAAGCAAAGGAATTTCCTTGATCGCGGGCTTAACGACCTTTGCAGCCTCCAAGTTGTATGGCTCATCCAGGTCATATTTCCCAGACAGCCTCCTTAGCATGAATCTTGCGATGGGCCTCTGCCATTTTGAAACGCTCATGGCAAGTTCATCTACAGGGACATCTCCCCGGCACATGTTCATGAAAGAGAAAAGAGCGCTTCCGCAACTGAGTTCAATACCGTCAATCCCATCCTCAATTAGCCACTGAGCATATTGCCGGGCAAGATCCGGTGTCACGCCTGCTCGCGGGGTGTAATCATTCACATTGAGTTTTACGATGACAGGCATTTCCGTAGGTATGACTTTCCTGGTCTGAGAAAGGACCTCTTTGACAAATCTGAAGCGATTTTTGTCCGACCCACCCCACTCATCGGTCCTCTGATTAAAGAAGGGAGAGAGGAACTCATTGATCAGGTAACCGTGTGCAGCGTGCAACTGAATGCCGTCCGCACCGGCCTCCGCTGCTCTCCTTGCAGCCTCTCCAAATGCTCTTATCGCTTCCTGAATCTGCTCTCCGGTCATTTCCTTTGGGGTAAAGAAATCGATAGGATCTCGCCATTTGCTCGACGGCCCCATCGGTATCTGCCCAATGAGAGCCTTCTTGGTCTGGCGGCCAGCGTGGTTGAGCTGAAAGAATACCCTGGACCCCCCTTCGTGCACAATCTGGACCAGACTGCGAAGTCCGGGGATCATCCCATCGTCATGGATTCCAATAGAAAAAGGATAAGCCTTTCCGAGGGGATGGACATGCATGTAGCCAGGGATGATGAGACCCACTCCTCCGACTGCCAGTCTCAAATATCTCTTGAGAAGTTCTTCGCTCACCGAGCCATTGCTGTGCGCGGCAGCCTCATAGGTGGCCGAGTGTACAAACCGATTCTTGATTTCTACAGTGCCAATGTATCTGGACGTGAAAAGCACTGACATCGTTGTCCCTTTCTTTATGGAAGTAGATCACAGGAAAGTGGCCCGCTCTTCATTTGGTGAGGCGATCTGCTGAGAACTCTTTTCTTATAGGAGAAAAATATGGAAGTTTGCCTTTTTCGTCAAATAAATTAGCTCACGAAAAAACCGCCAAGGGTGGCAAACCAGATCATGACAGTTCAAGAATCAAGACTTCTTATCCCGCCAAGCGTTTTTGACTTCAGCTCCTACACAGTCGCTACGAGGATATGCTTTCCATTCAACTATTCGATACGGATTGGATCCAGCTTTTGATGAGCCGCAAATTCAAGATTTCGAAAGCATGCTCAGGTTTCGGGTCAGATTCCAAATCGTAACCGGCGCCTTTCCTATTTATGCAATAGGCCGCATTGGTAATCGCTGCCCGCCAGTAGCTGTCCGCCGCGCCAGCATTGTATCTGTAATCGATCGAATGACTTATGAGAATCATCGATTTTGCATCTCGTTGACACAAAAGTCCAAATCCCGTATACACTTGACACGTTTTCTCTTAGAGATGTCAGAGCTGCAAAGATCGAAAAGGAATGCCAGAGATGAAAGGCGCCAAATTGAAACTGGACGCGCTTGCTGTTTTGTGTCTTACAGTCGGCACGTGGGCATTGATCGTTCCTGGTGTTTTACAGGCAGGTGAGGCGGAGAATAATCCCCACGCAAAATCGATTGGTTACGCAGGCTCCATGAGCTGCCGGGAGTGTCACGAGAGATTCTACCAGCTCTGGTCCACCTCCCGCCACGGGCTGGCCATGCAGCCCTACACCTCTGACTTTGCCAAGAAGAACCTTACACCCCAAGCGAAAGAGGTCAAGATCGGGAAATCCTCCTACCGTGCGGACATAGCAGGCGAAACTGGCTGGATTCTGGAGAAGGCACCCAAGGGTCAAAAAAAATATAGGATCGAGCATGCCCTGGGCGGAAAAAACGTCTACTACTTTCTCACACCTTTCCCGAGGGGACGGCTTCAAACCATTCCCCTTGCCTATGACGTCAAGAAGAAGGAATGGTTCGACACGGCCTCCAGCGGTGTCCGCCACTTCCCGGGAGCAGAGCGGGAACAGCCGGTGAGCTGGCTGGACCCGGCTTACACCTTCAACACCAGTTGCTACAGCTGCCATGTCAGTCAACTGACGATGCACTATGATCTCAAGACTGACACTTACGAGACCACGTGGGCTGAGCCGGGCATCAACTGCGAGACCTGCCACGGCCCCAGTGAAGAACATAACCGGGTCTGCCGGGAGGCTCCTAAGGGGACCGTACCCAAGGACCTCAAGATCATCCAGACAAAACCGTTTACCGCTGAGCAGCACAACGCTTCATGCTCAGTCTGCCATGCGAAGATGTCGGCCCTCACCCCCACCTTTACACCTGGAGACCGCTTTTTTGATCACTTTGATCTTGCGACCCTGGAGGACCCCGACTTCTACCCGGACGGCCGTGACCTCGGCGAGAACTACACCTACACGTCATGGAGGATGAGTCCGTGCGTGAAGGCGGGGGAACTGCATTGCGTGAAGTGTCACACCTCGAGCGGCCGCTACCGGTTCAGAGACGAGAAGGACGCCAACAACGCCTGCATGCCCTGCCACAAGGAGCGCGTGGAGAACGCAACAGCCCACACGCGACATAAAGCGGACAGTCCCGGGAACAAATGCATCTCCTGCCACATGCCCATAACCTCCTTTGCCCGGATGAATCGAAGCGACCACTCGATGCTCCCGCCGACACCCTCGGCGACGATCGCCCACAAGTCGCCCAATGCCTGCAATCTGTGCCACATGGACAAAGACGCCTCCTGGGCGGACAAATACGTGAGGGAATGGCGATCCCGAGACTACCAAGCACCGGTGCTCAAACGAGCCTCCCTTATTGACGCAGCACGCAAGCGGGACTGGAGCAGGCTCTCGGAGATGCTCGACTATGTTAGCAGCAAGGACCGCGACGAAATCTTCGTCACGTCACTGATCCGCATGATCCCGGCCTCCGAGGACCCCAGGATCGTTCCTGTGCTCTGCAAGGCCATCAAGGACCCCTCGCCCCTTGTTCGCGCTGCAGCGGCCGATGCCCTTCAACACGTCCAAACCAGAGAAGCTTTTCAATCCCTCATGCAGGCGATCGAGGATGACTACCGCCTCGTCCGGGTCCGGGCCTTGGCTTCGCTCATCAGTTACAAGACCTTTCCAGTGGAGGAAGCGGATAGGGCAAGAGTCGGGGCTGCGCTAAAGGAATACCTGACTTCGATCTTGGCAAGGCCGGACCAGTGGTCCTCCCATTATAACCTGGGTAACGCCTACCTGAGCCTGGGCGATCCCAGGATGGCCATTGTTTCCTATGACACGGCGCTCAAGATCGAGCCCCGGGCGGTGCTGGCCATGGTCAATAAATCGACGGCGCATGCCCAACTGGGAGAGACCAGGAATGCCGACGAGTCCCTGCAGAAGGCCCTGAAGATTGCACCCGACAGCGCTGCGGCAAATTTCAACATGGGGCTCTTGAAGGCAGAGCAGAAAGACATGAAAGGGGCGGAGAAGTATCTCAAGGCAGCCCTGAAAGCCGATCCGCAGATGGCACAGGCCGCGTATAACCTGTGTGTCATCACCGCAAAGGACCGCTTAAATGAGGCGGTGACCTGGTGCCGAAAGGCAGCAGAACTCCGGCCGCAGGAGCCCAGATATTGTTATACGCTTGCTTTTTATCTCCATCAGAGGGGAGAGAGGGATGAAGCGATCAGGACATTAAAGACACTCACAGAGAAGTATCCGGGGTACAAAGAGGCTGAGATGCTTCTCGAAGAAATATCGAAAACGCAGAAAAGGCCATAGGTTGGCATCAGAGATGTGGCCAGATGGCCCTGTTAAACAGGTGATATGGTGGTGAGGAATCCCTGTAGGGAGCTGAGGAATAAGACCATAAGGTGAAGAATATCTTTGACGCTGCTTCCAGGAGAAAAAAGATGCCACGGATTTCCGCGGACCAATTCTAACGAAGGAGGAGAACATGAAAACGAAAAGGGCAGTTGTGCTCGCTGTAATTGTTATCGGTCTGGCGTTCATCGTCAGTCCGGCACTTGCGGCCGACAAGAAACCCAACATCCTCGTCATCTGGGGTGACGACATCGGCCAGTTCAACATCAGTGCTTACAACAGGGGCATGATGGGCTACAAGACACCGAACATCGACCGTCTTGCCCAGGAAGGCGCATTGTTCACGGACTGGTATGGCCAACAGAGCTGCACCGCCGGTCGAGCGGCATTCATAACCGGGCAGTCGCCCATCCGCACCGGTCTCACCAAGGTCGGTCTACCTGGCGCCCCCGAGGGCATGAAGAAGGAAGACCCGACGATCGCCACGCTTTTGAAGGCACAAGGGTACGTCACCGGCCAGTTTGGCAAGAATCACCTGGGCGACCGCGATGATATGCTGCCCACAGCACATGGCTTCGACGAGTTTTTCGGCAACCTCTACCACCTGAATGCAGAGGAAGAACCTGAGAACCCGAATTACCCGAAAAACCCGGAGTTCAAAAGGAAGTTCGGCCCGCGCGGCGTCATCCACAGCTTTGCCAAGGGCAAGATTGAAGACACCGGCCCACTGACCAAGAAGCGCATGGAAACGGTGGACGAGGAAGTCACTGCCGCTGCGCTTGGCTTTATGGACAAGGCCGTCAAGGACGGCAAGCCGTTTTTCGTCTGGTGGAACAGCACCCGCATGCACATCTTCACGCACCTCAAGCCTTCGTCCGTTGGCAAGACCGGTCTTGGCGTTTATGCCGACGGCATGGTCGAACACGACGCGATGGTGGGCCAGTTGCTTGCCAAGCTCAAGGAACTGGGCGTGGAAGACAACACCATCGTCATGTATTCCACCGACAACGGCGCGGAAGCATTCACCTGGCCCGACGGCGGCACAACAATGTTCCGCGGCGAGAAGAACACCCAATGGGAAGGGGGCTTCCGTGTGCCGACTGTGATTCGCTGGCCGGGGGTCATCAAGCCCGGCACGGTCATCAACGATATCGGCGCGCATGAAGACATGCTGGTCACACTGCTCGCGGCGGCGGGCGACACCAACGTGAAAGACGATCTGCTGAAGGGCAGGAAAGTCGGTGACATGACCTACAAAGTCCATCTCGACGGTTACAACCTGATACCCGCGCTCAAGGGTGCAGCCGAGTGGCCGCGCAATGAGTTTCTCTATTGGACGGACGACGGTAGCGTCGCGGCCCTACGCTATGAAAATTGGAAGGTTACATTCCTGAAGCAGACTGCCGAGGGATTTCACGTCTGGCAAAAGCCATTCGAGGAATTGCGTGCGCCGATGATAACTAATCTGAGAATGGATCCGTTCGAGCGAGCGGAGTATGAGGCCATGGGCTACACCCGGTGGTTTCTGGAGCACATGTTCGCGATCGCGCCCGCCGGCGCCTATGTCGGCAACTGGCTGCAGAGCTTTCGCGAGTTCCCGCCGCGCCAAAAGCCTGGCAGTTTCAACCTTGACCGTGTGATGGACGCAATAACCAGAGGTGCGGGCGACAAGTGAGCCAGCGCCGGTTGACGAGCTAAAGCCATTCTGCGGGCCGCATCGATCGCATTGGCGGATGCGGCTCGCTTGAAAGGAACACAGGAACCATGAACCGCGCTGGCTGCCCGCGTGAGTGGCCCGGGAATTGGTGGTGGAAAGGAGAGAAACAAGTGAAACCAAACAGTAAACTCACGCTCATCGGTTTTCTGGCGGTTGCGTTCACATTCACTTCGACAGTGGTTCGAGCTGCCGATCCCCTGGCCTCCTGGAGTGACACCGCATCGAAGAAGGCCATCGTCAGCTTCGTCAACAAGGTCACCAAGAAAGGCTCCCCTGACTTCGTGCCGGCGGCCGAGCGCATTGCGACGTTCGACAACGACGGCACGCTCTGGGCCGAGCAACCGATGTATTTTCAAGCGCTCTTCGTCTTGGACCGCATCAAAGCCATTGCGCCACAGCACCCGGAGTGGAAGGACAAAGAGCCGTTCGCCTCAGTGCTCAAGGGTGATATGAAGTCTACGCTGGCTGGCGGCGAGCACGCACTCCTCGAAATGGTCATGGCCACGCATGCCGGCATGACCACCGAGGAATTCGCTAAGATCGTGGAGGACTGGTTCGCCACCGCGAAGCATCCGAAGACCGGGCGGCCTTACACGGAAATGGTCTATCAGCCTATGCTCGAACTGCTCACCTGCCTGCGGATGAACGGCTTCAAGACCTTTATCGTCTCCGGCGGGGGTGTCGAGTTCATGCGTCCCTGGACCGAAAGAGTTTATGGTATTCCACCTGAGCAGGTCATAGGCAGCAGCATCAAGACCAAATTCGAAATGCACGATGGCAAGCCGGTGCTCGTGCGGCTGCCCGAGATGAACTTCGTTGACGACGGGGCCGGCAAGCCGGTCGGCATCAATTCATACATAGGCCGCCGCCCCATCGCCGCCTTCGGCAACTCCGACGGGGACCTGCAAATGCTCCAATACACCGCTGCCGGAAGCGGCCCGCGTTTCTGTCTTTACGTCCACCACACCGACGCCGAGCGCGAGTGGGCTTATGACCGACAGTCGCACATCGGCCGGCTCGATAAAGGGCTCGATGAAGCCAAGGTCAAAGGTTGGACCATCGTGAGCATGAAGGACGACTGGAAGAGGGTCTTTCCATTCGAGAAAGCAAAATGACGAAAAAGGGACCACAAAGGAAACAGACACGGTAAGCATTAGCTTCGCTTGGATAGGGGCAATGGTTCAGCCGAAGACGTCTCTGAAATTGGACCTCCGACCTTTGGCACAATAGGCAAGATTACTGATGCTAATCGAATGAGAAGATCCTAAATCAGTCTTGGAAATCAGCAGAAGGTCAAGATGCTTCCAAATTGTCTGACCTAGTGGTAAAATGGCCCAAACGCACTCGGCCACTAGAGGTGCTGTTCGCGGCACACTTTGACACCCTCTTGGTTTGGGTCTTATGGGGATCCGCATAAGACCCCGTGGTAAGAGGCGGGTGCAGGCGGAAGTATCTGAAACCAAAGGGATTTGAATGCCTACGGGGAATAATTCAAAGGCGTTTTATACGGACAGGAAATTGAAATCCGGCGTCTTATCCGGATCCATATAATCATTAGGCCGTCGAAGGATTGAGAATCATGGACACATGGAAGTTCTACGACATCACTCACCGCGAACATATGGTATGCAATCCCACGAGCGAGGAAAAGCTGGCGCGTCTTGTGGAACTTCTGCGCCTCCCAACTAACGCACAGGTGGTTGACATTGCCTGTGGTAAGGGCGAGTTCCTGATTCGCTTAGCGGAAGCCTATGGCGCTCGCGGCATGGGCATCGACATTTCTCCTTTCTTCATTTCCGATGCAGAGAGAATGCTCAAGGCGCGGGCACCGAGTTCCGGCATCACCTTCACTCAGATGAATGGTGCGGATTTCAAGCCAGAGGAGCCGCACAGCTTAGATCTGGCGTCATGTATTGGTGCCAGTTGGATCTTCGGGGGG
The DNA here is from genome assembly GCA_964580575.1 of uncultured Desulfobacteraceae bacterium. Classification (GTDB taxonomy): domain Bacteria; phylum Desulfobacterota; class DSM-4660; order Desulfatiglandales; family HGW-15; genus CAVPDE01. Next base: position 2,942 of record CAZOLJ010000117.1, on the reverse strand, counting down.
CATGCGAATACTCTCGAAGCGCTGATCAGCATGGTGAGGCCCGGTGGCTGGGTGATCGTGGGAGAGCCATACTGGCAGCAGGAGCCGTCAGGGGATTACCTAGAGGCCTCCGGGTGCGCACGAGAGGACTTCGGAAGCCACTCCTCGAACGCAGAAGCCGGAGAGCGGCGAGGATTGGATCTCGTTCACACCATCGTGAGCAGCAAGGACGACTGGGACAGGTATGAGGGTCTCCAATGGTTCGCGACAGCCGAGTACGCTCGCACCCATCGAGATGATCCGGACTTGGCGGAGGTGGTTGAGCGCGTGAGGAAGGCCAGGGCCGCATACCTGCGTTGGGGGCGCGACACGCTTGGTTGGGCGATCTACATGTTCAGATCGCGCTCTGCGGCCTCAAAAACGGATGAACGCGAGCCGGAATAGGCCGGCTGGCTCGCTTCGCTCGGTCAGGTTTACTGCCGGGCGCGTTATCCGAGATGTTACGACGAGCTTGTAAGCACGCGCTATTGGCGTGGTTTCAAAATTCAAATATTCGATACGTTGTCTATTGGGTTACCTGGGAAATGGCAAGTAACGACTTCGACGGAGAAGGCCGGGAACCAGCACCTTCTCACTTCCCACTATTCACTCTCCTCCACTCTCTCGGACTACCGTATTTTTCCCCCTGAGCCCACATTTCCTGTTTCGCCGCTCTCGTTTCCTGCTCCGCTTTCCAATAGGGAGCACTTGTCAAAACCTGCTGCAGGGTTTCCCCGGTAGACCTCAGCATATCCCGCCTTGACCATTTCAAGGTTCACGTTCTTTCCAGTGGCCAAGACCACGCCCAGCGTTCTACCGTATCTGTCCTGGCCATACTCCTTGATCTCAACGGTCTGATTCAACACCAAACCCCCCAGATATTTTGTGGGCTGCTGGCTGAATGGTTGACCTTTTTCCCTCTTCTTGTGGGATACCTCAGGAGCATCAATCCCAACCAGCCTGATGATTTTTTCAACACGGCCATCCCTGGCTGTGATTGCGTCTCCATCCGTCACCCGGGAGACCTGGAATTGACCCGCTGAGCAGACGCTGAAAACAAGAAACACCGTCACCAACAGAAAACTGATCGTCCACAGGTGCTTTACTATGATCGCATGTATTCGGGGATTGGGTCACAACCGCAGCCGCCTCTCAGGCCCAACATACTCTAGGAGCTTCTTGGTGGACTGATATACTCTGGGATCTTTGCTCCCTCCCGGTCCTGCTACGTTGAGGACCTTGATATGATTCTCCACAGCCCAAGCCCTGACATCCATTGCAGCTTTGAAAAGATCGGTCTTCTCCAGATTTACATGCTTCCAGGGGCGGTTGTGCTTCTTGGCCGAGCGCCTGGTCATCGCTGAGCCACCGTTGAGCTTTCCATGGGAGACAATCAATGTCCCATCCGAGTCGATGACGTTCTGCTCTGTCCTTGCGGCGCAGCTGGCGATGGGCATCTCTTTGAGGTGGCATTTCTCTGAGAGCCCTCCGTCTTCGGTCCTTCTTCCTTTTGGGATCGACCCTCCATGGGGGATATCCAGCCCAATAGCCGCATCAAGTGCCGCCCTGTCCGCTCCGCATCGGGCAAACTGCTATCCGAAATTTGGTTGCCGATCATGGTTTAGTTTGACGCAATCGGTTCTCCATAGACATACGTGCTCACAGCAATACTCCACCCTCCCCGTGCTAAAGCACTGAATGTTGTTTTCCGCACGTTGGATAGAGCGAATAATATCAGACTTCTTCACTCGATAAGTGTTTATGCCCATGCGTTTCGCCATTTTCCTTAGCTCGTTGAAGTTCATTTTGTCCTTTCCAATGATTGACTTCACGTCAAACTGTTTCCATCTCACAACCGTTGTTTCTCGCAATATAGTCCGAATCTAAAAAGGGAAGTTCTTCACGCAGCCCTTTTCTTATTTCAGACATAAAACCGCTTGGCTTTTTCACCTTCCCTGCGGCGAATGGCATTGCCGGTACCAGATTGTGTCATGGGTTTTTTTCGTTTAGCTTCGGCTTGCTCAAAGTGTTTGATCATCTCCTTGAGTTTCGCGTCTAATTGATTTCGTCTATTCTCTTCCACGATTGGTTTCTTTTTCTCCTTAATGTATTTTATGGTTTATGAATTTCCTGTTATGAATGTTGTCCATCGCATCACAGCCGGATGATGAACTCCAACGGCGTTGCGCTATTCACCCGCAATTGACTGAACGCTAGTCCAAAATTCACGAATCAGATTTTCTGTCTGTTTATCACTTGGAGCGGTAGGTTATAATTCCATGAGATGGGTCGTATGGCGAGACACTTACATGGACTTGGTCTCCAACCATCACCTTGATACGGTGCATTTTCATTCGTCCGGAAAGACGTCCCATGACAGTGAAATCATTGTCGCAATGAACTTCCATGATTCCACTGCCCAACACCTTCATGACCTGACCTGGTATTTGAATTAAATCCTTTCGACTCATTTGACCCTTATCTGTTCACCCCAGGATCGGCCACGAAGAAAACTGAGAGCCTCAGCCCAGGATTAAAAAAAACGGAGGTGCCTATCTCCCCAAAGCATCTCCGCTTAAAGTAACAAGCAATGGTTGAGATTATCCGAATCCCCCCTTGGAAGTCAAGATAAAACGAGGGCCTGGGATTTTGGGAAGTAAACCCGCCGTACCTCTGGCGAGAAAAGCCCCGACCGCAAATGGACTCGGCCGCCGAAACGCGTGGGACATCCTATCGACTATTCCGTGTCCCAGTTCCCTGTGCTTGCCCGCCTCTGGAGGGTTGAATAAGTGGCTTTGTGTCGACCTGGGATACGCTGAGAGGTTCCCCACGTGATTCTCATATGGGAAGGCGAGCAGCGCTGGCTCACAGTGATGCCAATAATCAGTTGGGAGATTATGCTATGCATATAGCGAAGAAACCGC
>CAZOLJ010000116.1:0-11079 GCA_964580575.1 uncultured Desulfobacteraceae bacterium | reverse complement strand
CGATACGGATGGTTCCGCTCAGGCCATTGATCTGAACATCAGGCTTTTGAGGGCATGCTCAGGTTTCGGCTCGAAGGTCGAAATCGTAACCGGCCCTCTTTCGATCCACGCGATAGGATCAATTGGGTGATCGTTGCAGTTGGACGCTCCCTCTTTACGAACGCTTACAATCGCAATTGGAAACCGGCGAAGTATTGAATGCATGGAAGGTGACTTGGGCATGGCAATCAGAGGATCGTTAATTTCTGCCGGGGCGGGTATGGTTTTGGTTCTCACAGCACTGCTGGGCGCGATGCCAAGGGCCGCTGACCACATGGCCAACGAACCGAAAGAACGGACCCTGGCGCACACTAGAATCGACGTCGGGGAATATCAGAGCTTTCTAAAGAACTGGGATGACAAGAAGCACGCCGTGCTATATGCTTTGATTCAGACTCCCGCCCATTACGAAGCCTTATTCCATCCCGCGCCGGTGATGGACGTTAAGCGCCCATTTGCTCCTGATGCAGCATTGTACCTTAACGAGCAAATTCTTGTTATTGCTCGTGTGATGCTGGCTCCCGAGAACATGGACAGGGTTTTTGAAGTGGAGCGGATCAGCGCAGTTGAAGAGCAATTGACGCTTCACTATCGATTCAATCAACCGCAGACGAACGCAACGTTTTTGGTGAAGAACTACCTAGCTTTGCGAATCCCCAGACATGATTATGAGAAGGTGATCTTTGTCGAGAACGGGGAAAAGGTTGGAGAGTTGATCACAGGCGAAGGTCAGTGGTGCGTCCCGGTGTTCCCCCTGCAGCCAAGGTAGGTGCAGGCCACCGGAAGTGAGCATGTCTGATCCGCACCGATAATCAAACGGTGAGATGCAGGATCGGCGCGGTTTTTCGCTTTTTGGCTGCTCGAGGTTAGAATTATTGGTAACTAATATGCGTTCAGGGATCTGCCCCCCTGAACTCGTCATGAGAAACCATTGCTTACAAGAAACGGAAACAGTGCCACAGCCCCGGTTCATCCGGCAGGGATGAACCCTTGACCGGTGCGAGAGGATCGGATATGAGTACTATGATTACGTGTGGAGGTAGAGGAGCAACAAAATGGTTTTATCCGTCAGCAGGATAATTCGTCTTTTGTCGATATCGTGTTCTGGCGGATCGAACCCACGCCGATTTATTTCTATGATATTGTTGTGAAAAGGTATGCGCTTGGGCCGAAAAGAAACTCAATGCGCCGTAACGATATCCGGAGAGTGATCCTATGGAGCACAAAACGAATAGAACGTTCATATGCTGTGTCGTTTTTATGGATATCGTGGAATACTCCAAGCTGCCGGTGAATGAGCAGATGCAATTGAAGACGCGGTTCAATGGGATACTGGCTGAAGCGACAAAAGATGTGGCAGTTAACGACCGCATCATCCTTGATACTGGGGACGGAGCGGCCCTGAGTTTTCTAGGGGATCCTGAGGATGCCCTCTTTGTGGCTCTGAGCATTCGCGACGCCACTATCGGCAAGGACAGTCTGGCTGAGCCCTGTCTTTCCGTTCGCATCGGCATTAACCTGGGACCAGTCAAACTGGTGCAGGATATTAATGGGCAACGCAATCTGATCGGCGACGGCATCAATGTAGCCCAGCGCGTAATGAGCTTCGCCAAGCCAGGTCAGCTTCTCGTTTCACGCTCCTATTTCGAGGTTATTTCCCGCGTTTCCCAGGAATATGCCAAGCTTTTTCGTTATGAAGGTTCTCGCGCTGACAAACATGTGCGGGAACATCAGGTCTATTCGGTATGTCCTGAGGAAAAGGAAGAAGCCTTCCTCCCCGCCTCGCCGGATCAACAAAAAGGAGAAGGGAATAAAGAGACCACCAGCGATAGCGTTTCAACCTCCGCCGCTGATATTGATGCAGGCGGTCAGAGCGGCAAAACGGTGACGGCTGAGGATGGGCACCTGCTGAGGACTGCCCAACCGTCTTTCTGGGAGCTTTTCTGGAAGAGAACTTCAGACAACTGGAGCATACAAGGTTCGAGCTGGAATGCGCTGAGGAGCAATCGGAAGATGCTCTACGTGGCCGCTGCCACGATTATTCTCCTGGTCGGTGTGACGGGAATCGTGTGGAAAAAGGGAGGAGCGCCGGCAAAAGATCCCGGAACAAGTCCGTCACCGACATTGGTTGCAGCACCGGAGGAAACCATGCGTGCGGAGACCCCCTGGAAACCGGAGAAGGTTGAGATTCCCACTCCGGTTTATGATGATCAGAAAAAGACCGAGATGGCGACAACCCCTGATAAGCCTGCTGCATCCGCCACGGTTTCGCTCGGAATCTCGCCATGGGGGGAAGTCTATGTGGATGGTCATAGGAAGGGCGTGTCGCCCCCTCTGAACACATTGCAGTTGGCGCCGGGAAAGCACACCATTGAAATCCGGAATACGACTTTTCCCCCGTACCAGCAGACCATGAATCTGAAACCAGGGGAAAAGGTAAAGATCAAACATAAATTCGGTTGATCGGAGGTTTGGAGATGTCTGTTTTGTGCCATAGGATACTCCTTGTTCTGCTAGGAATCGTGATTCTGAGCAGCTGTGCATCGCCTCCCGAAAAATCTCCGCCTCCCAAACTACCGCCCCTTGGGGCGGGGGAGCAGTTGCTGGCAAAAGGTATCACGAGTTATGAAGAAGGGCAGTACAACAGTGCCGCGAAGAGTTTACAGGCCGCCATCAGCGCCGGTCTTCAGCTGAAGAGTGACAGGGCAAAGGCCCATAAATATCTGGCTTTCATCGCTTGTGGCTCGGACAATACGAAGAGATGCCAAGATGAATTTCGAAGAGCCTTTGAAGCCGATCCCACTTTCACGCTGGATCCGGCTGAAGCAGGTCACCCCGTCTGGGACCCGATCTACCGCCAAGTTCGGGACCAGATGAAGTCCAAGAAGAAGACTCCTTAGAATGCAATGGGGTTGCTGTGGGGCTGGACTGTGTTGCACTCCCTCCGCTAGTTCTCGACCACACCTTTGGCCCATTCCGCCCTAAGGCTTAAGAATTTGCTCCAGCTGTGAGGGCGTAAAGGGGGATCTGGCCTTGAGTGTCAACAAGAGGCAAAAGGGGACGACAGCTCCTGAGTTGCTCGATAAGGTCTCTTTCCTGCCTCAATCGCTTCGACACATCGGGGTTGAAACGGTCAGTTCCGAGTCGCTCCATTGCCAGGTTTCAGACTCGATTCCTTTAGATATTTTTCGATTTATCCGTCCGTCCCCGTGCTCATTCACCCCCTCTTGACAGAAAAATATATATACTCCTGACACCTGGAATGCCACACAGGCCTGTCCCTTTTCGCGTCCAGTCTTTCACAAAAACTGCTTTCATCGGTGTTGTCACCGCCGCTGTTTTTTTCCTTCTCAGAGGGTTTCTGGCTTGCAAATCCTGCTCGTCTGGGCCCCAATTCCAGTCCACTAAGACCCCCGAGTCGGCGACTGCGAGAGGTTCATCTGGCGCATGCGTCGATGTTCACGGCAACGTCTTGGACGACGTTCTTCCAGGCTCGACGGTGAATCTGTTTGCCGTTTCGAGCACAGACTCCTCGGTTGTCATGCAGGAGATAGGGTCAGGGGAACCGATTGATTGGGCTGCTGTCGATGCCCAAAAGCGGTTCAGATTTGAGTGCCTTTCACCCGGGGTGTATGCGTTCAGAGTTCCTGCATTGTCATGTAATGGCTCGTTCGGAGCGCCACTTCCCGACGAAATAGAGTGCGGGAATCTGTCCGTTGAGATTGCCTTCCAGGGCGGTGACGGGCGGTATGCCGTCAGTGGTTTCTCTGTAAATCAGTCCAGCCGGAAGGGCTGAGCACCACAATATCCTGTCGGGCATGAAGGGCGGTAGGCTCAGCGTCCGGCCCGCTGCCAAGAGGGGAGCGGCCAAGCTGACCCCGGTCTGTCAGCAGAGACAGTTTCCGGGAACAGGAACCGTCGGCATCTGAAACAGAACGAGATTTGGCCGAGATCCCCGACGCAGATGCCGCCGCCTGCCGCCGATTGGCTCCTGTCCATGAACATGTCGGTTCGGCCCTCCAGCTTCTTGCCTGGAGCTCATTGTGTTGGGGAGCAGCGGCACGCGCCAGATTGGACTTCGCCTGCCGCCCGTGCCTTGGGCGGCGGAGGCTTCGCGCTTCACGGTTTGAGGTATCCCCTGCCGGCGAGTCAAGTTGGCGGGAGCGGTGGACTTGCGCCCGCTGGAACCTGAGCTGTGCTGGTGTGGCCTGCCCTGACCGCACGATGCCTGTCAAGCAGCAACTCCTCGGCGGACCGTATTTCTTCAGGCGTCAACCATTGCCTGTGCTGCCGCATTTTCGCATAGTAATGGCAGGTGAAGCACGGTGCGCTAGGCTCGGATCGAGACAAGCCGAGCAACATCCGCCTGGCCGCCTGTAGCGGCCTCTGCTGGGCAAGCTCCGACAAGCTCGCCGCAAAAGCGTTGCCCGGGAAAAACCGCCAAGAGTTGACGCAGCAGCCAAGCACGCGCCCATCCCAATTGACCTGGGGCTGCACCCATATCTGGGCGCACAGCCACCGGCGGTAGTGCTTCCCATGGCGCTGTGCGAACTCTTCTTGGGATCTGACCTTAAGGCCCGACCGTCGCAGCATCTCCGCGTGCTGCTGGGGGCCTGGCGCAAGCCGCCGGTCCCAGCTCAAGACTGGCTCGAACTCCATACCCAGCTCGTGGGCCATGGCGCGCGCAGAGGGAAGCTCATGCAGATTGTGGGAGAAAATCACGAACTGCCACACCAGCCTTGGGGACGTGGTGCTGCGTTCCTGTTTCAGTGCGTTGAGACAGCGGATGTGCTCGATCGCTGACGCGAGTTTGCCGCCTATCCGGTACCGCGCATACGTCTCTTGGGTAGCGCCGTCCAGCGAGCACTTGATCACCGAAACCGGATAACGGACCAATGCACCGAGAGCGGCCTGTGACGCGCAGTTGAGATTCAGCCCACCGTCAAAAGAGATGGACATGCCGCGAGCCGCGACCATGGCGAGCAAGTCCGGCAGAGCGGGATTGAGCAGCGCTTCTCCGTAGTTCGCCAGCTCCAGGGTTTGGAGCGAGGGATTCAGGGCCAAGAACCGCTCCATGTCCCGGGGGGCCAACAGACCAGTCCCCAGCTGGCGGTGGATCTGGCCCGAAGTCTGGGGGCAGGAAGGGCAATGGAGCTGGCAAGCTGTTGAAGCCTCGATCCGAGCGCAGCGGAGCGGAGGCGTGCCGTCCCAGGCTGCCCTAGGCAAACCCTGGCCCCTAGCCTGACGCGGCGCATCCAAGGCCCACTCGCGCAAGGTATCTGCCGAGTTCCCTGCGACCTTGAGGCCATGGGCCCACAGCTTCCCCAGCCAGCGCCTGACCGCGGCTTTCATGGCCTGGAGCGCACCATCAAGCTGAAATCCGGCCATCGCCTTGCACCTGCCGCGCCAAGGATCATGAGCCTTGCCCCCACGCTCAGTGGGGCCAGGCGACTGCCGGGCCGCGAACAAGCCCTGCCGCCAGCGCTCAAGCTGGTTCTTCACTGCTTGGATCATGCCCAGCTCCACGGGCCACTTGCCGAGCGTCATGTTCCCGGAGTGACTGCCCACAATCAAGCTGACCTCCTGGATGCGTTTGGCCGTGAGCCCGACTTCCGCAGCTCGGTTGAACCAGTCGGGGTCCTCTGCAAAACCCATGTGTCGGTTGAACAGGCCAACGCGCTCGAAGGCGCGACAGCGGTAGACAGCAGACCCAATGTAATGGCGGAACCCGGCCAGCGGGTGCTTCACGTCACGAAACGCCCCTGCCTGGTTGCCCCACACCTGGACCGTGGCGCGTCCCTAGACCAAGTCAAGGCTTGGATCCTCCAACAGGAGCTCGACCAGGCGCTACAAGCCGCCCGTAGGCCACTGATCGTCAACATCGAGAAAGCCGAGGAACTTGCCAGTCGCTTCCCGGATGCCGCGGTTGCGTGCTTCGGCCCGCCCGAGCGGTGCGACGTAGCGAAACATCCAAACGTGTTTCCCTAGCTCTCTGGCGATGTCGGAAGTCCTATCTTGCGAGCCGTCGTCGAGGTGATAGGTGATAAGAACTTGCTTCAGATGTGGCGGAGTGTAAAAGAATCTGGCCTTGTGTGTCAAGGGAAAACCTAGCACAAGATGTTGAGGACTAGAGGATTGCAGGGGACGAGGTCTTCCCAGGCTGGTATGGTCCGCTGTGAACGCAAGGGGGAGTAAGCCCGTGATTTGCTGAGAGGCGGCGTTTTGAGAGGAAAAGAGCGAAGCTCACCCTCCATGCATCATCTCGATTTCTGCTTCAGGTGAGGAGGTCCATTGGGTATTGCGGGTCTACATAAAAGCAAAAGCCGTAATCGGAAGGGCAGGTCTGCGTGTCCCCGGAGCCCGTGAAGTTGACGTTTCTGCCGGATGATATATGCTGAGCGAGCCGTTGAGGAGGGGTTTTCCCCGCCCTTGAATCCACCACCTAGAGGAGCACGTAAACGCATTCAAAAGACAATTTCCGGAAGGACGTCCTGCCTTATGTTTGACGACGATTTTGAGAAAGAGAAGCGCAAACTGGTCTTCAAGGAGGTTGCCCGTGTGATAAAGGCGCACCCCAAGAACTACATGGAGAAGCTTGCGGAGTTAGGCTTCAAGTGGGTGGACGATGAAGTGGACGAGGAGGAGGTTGAAGAGAAAGCCGCGACGATTCGCACTGAGAACGAGACACACCTTGTAGGGTATTTGGAGGGCGAGAGAGACCTCTCAGACCAGGTTCTGGACATATATCTTGCCGAGAAGAACTCGGATACCCTGAACTATCCGCTGTTCAGGCGGTACTTCAAGAAGGGCAATGACAGGCTTAAAGAGCTTCTGATTTATGCGCTTGGAAAGCACCCGACGGATATCGACCTTTTGAGCGACCTGGCCTATTACCACGAGTTTCGGAACATTCTGGGCGAGCTGATTGAGGCCTACATGACGGCCTGTGGGAGAGAGACTGACCTGGACAAATTCAGCCAGTTGGTCATGAGCTTCTATTTGGACACTGAGCCGGACGGGTTTGATGCCTTCCATGAGTTAGAGCATGCGTGCAATCGAGGCTCGGGGAAATGGCACGCCATCCAGAGCGTCCGCAAGATATTGGAATCCGATTCTGAGCCTGAGGATATAGAATTCTGACGGACATCGGAGGGAAGTGTCCGCCGGAGCGCTCGCAACAGACGAGCGTATCAACAGATGGGGGACGCGCAGATTACCCGAAAACCGATGAAGTCGAAACGGTCGTCCGGGCGATTGAGGCTACGGTTGGCGCAGCGAGCGCCGTCCTGGACGGGAGAGTGCGACTTCAAACTTGCCCCAATGAAAACCCGGCATGAAGAACGGCCCTGCAAGGTTGTACTACTACCAACCCCTATGACTTGCGCGATGGTTGCAAAACGCTGCTGACGGAGAGGTGATGGCTCGAAGGTACGTTTCAGGTTGAAGAATGCTCTTGATTACCGCGCGACGGTTCAGCCTAGCAGCCGGAGGGAGTTCTCATGTGCGACTTTTCGTATCGTCGGACCATCCAGCCCCGCATGCTCGAGGGCACGCCACAACTCTCCCGTATGTTCCGGGTTCGGCACCGCCATGAACGAGTCGAACGGGACGCCGTCGTAATCGCTGCCTATGTCCACGTGGTCCGAGGCCATGACCTCCAGCGCGTGAACTACATGTTCGACGTACCGGGCCAGGGATGGCTTCCGCTGGTCAATGAACCCCGCGAAGAAGCACAGCCCCATCACCCCGCCGTGCTCCGCCAGCGCCCTCATCATTGAGTCCGTGAGGTTTCGGGTGTGCGGCAATATTGTCATTGCCAGCGTAGCCCGCCCACTTGCCCTGCACCACCCATTTCCGGCCCCCGTTCTTTGTATGTAACATCACGGCATTGCTTTTATCATAGCCAATCACCCAACCAGTCCTAAGCCCATCGTCTTTGCCAGAAGCTCCTTCGACAATGGCTCCGCCCATTCTGCCCAAGGAGTATGATATGAATGGTCGTCGACCAACGATTCTAAAGGGTTTAACGCCAAAGCATCGCCACGGATTGTGACAAGAACTGCCATCACGCCGAACAAAAAAAGAATGATCTTTTTCATTTGATCAACCTCCCTCAAAATTTGTGTAACTTGTTATTATGATAGTAGAACTCGCTTTGCTGGGGCCGGAGTATATGTGATTTCGCCTTGTGTGTCAAAGATGTCTCGACCCCATGATTTGGTAATCCTCCCTTTTACCTGGAAATCAGATTGATGAGGCGGGGCATTCAGAGGTGGAAATGGCAGAACTGGCGCACAATTTCCCTTAATGCCTTGTCAAATCCTGATCATGCGGAGAACCGGGGGTGGTGTATCATTGGCTTCCAGGAAGGCCTCGTATCTGCGCTGTGTATTAAGCCTGCCTTGCTCACTGCTCAGTGCAGGTCTTCCTCTGCAATCCAGCTGTCTACTTCGCATCCGACACTTTGTTCGGTTTCATGTTAAGCACCTCGTGGAGTGAGTCATAAGCTCCCTCTCTGGTATCCTGGTACACCAGAGAGGGAGCTTATTCAGCGAGGAGGGTGGAGTCTGAGGAAGCTTCCTCATGAGGGTGATATGTAAGTTTTCAGCCGACCCCTGAAAGGGGGAAAGCCTTATACGCCTATCTGGAAGGTGAGGAAGGGATTTCACATCCTGACAACTCGATTGAGGACAGGAACACGGACACGCCCGCGATGATAAACAATAAAGGCGGAGGATAGGATCGCTCCGCCATTAAAGAGTATCATGACGCGTAATCACTTCTTGAAAAACTTCTTCCTTCCAAACCCAGCCAAACCAATCAGGCCAGATCCGAGAAGTAGCATGGTTGCAGGCTCGGGAACAGGATTGGCACTTAACCGGTAGACTGCATCCGCTTTCCCATCACCGGAGATACTTAGAGAATCGTCCCCTTCTCCCACTAGATCCGTCCATCCTAGCTCATCAGTGAATCCCAAAAACGAGAGCGTGAACTGGGATGGTTGTGACTCGACCTCAAAGCTACCTAATGTGTCCTTGAAGGAGAAATATCCGGATACCGCGCTCCCCCCATAGGTGATTCTTATTTCGTATCTTTCATTTGAGTACAAGTCCGTTACTATCTCCTGCGTCCAGGCTTTTGCCTCCGCATAGAGATAGAACACACTCCCCGGCTCTGCTGGATAGTTGACGCTCGTATCATTCGCGTTTAACAGTGGGCCTCCAATTTCAGACGCCAGGCCAATAACGGACATGGAGTTGCCCGGTATTGTGTCCCATTGGTACATGGCCACATGGTCTGTCGATGTTATCACTATCTCGCTTATGGGCAGCGCATTTGCAGTGCCAAAAACCCCAAATAAGAAGCAACATCCTACTAAAATAACAGAATATTTTCTCATTTCAAAACCCTCCCATCATCAGATCCTAGAGGCAGGGTAGGTGATATAAACTTGATTAGCTAAGGCGCACAGAGGTTAAGCTGATAGGTTGACTGATCGGCAATTAATTCTCGAACACGAGTTAAGAGTTGAGATAAAAGCTTCGCGTCATAGAAATCGTGAAGGCCATTAAATGCTGACGGTTAAATGCATTTGGACAAGACAAAACAAGAACTTTTGTGCTTTCGATATCGCAAAGGGCGTGCCAAAAAGAAAAACAAACAAGAATTATATTTTAGCCAGGAATTCTAGATAGTTAGAGGTGGAAGTCTAATGATTTGAACAATTGAATTGAGCCTCTTTGTGCAAGTAGGAAACTTTTTTCCATTTTTGTGTGAAAAGATCTTCCATAAAGTGGAAGACAAGTGCACACCAGTATCTGCCTTATGTTGGTCGGCTTCAACCCCTTGCTCGACGATTCGGGTTCAGATCGGGTTTGACTGACGTCAACTATTTTTCCCGTCCCCGGGAATTTTAATTGTCGCTGATCAACTAACCGAAACACTTTTGTCCCATTGGGTAATTGCCCCCAAGGGCATGGTCTTTTTCCTAAATGGTATGATGCTAACGAAATTCTCCACCCCAAACACCTCATCCATCAACTCCCGCACGTGATGGACGTTCTCATCGCTGATCTGCACAAAAATGCTTCCGGTTTCATTCAACAGGTCGCGGTCGAGTAAGAGGCGATCGCGCAGATAGGTGAGGTAGTGAGCTGAGGGTCAAGTGCGGATCGTAGGCATAGGTCTTCTTCCCTAAGTCCGGGTCGGTATCTGGCGTTACGAGACCGACAGGAGGATTATTGACCCTCTTCTTGCCTTTGTGTTCATACTGCTCGATGGGTCTCTTGCGGGGTTTCTCGGTCTTCGCCATCAGGCCATCTCCTCAGAACAATAAGCCCCACCTCTCACTCATCGCGAGAAATGGGGTCTTTATCCGCCTCTCTTTGGTGCAGCGCCATAGCCCCTTCTACGTTTGGGCATTTTCTGGTCTTTTTTGCTCATCGGCACCCCTTTTTGCCCGGGCCAGACCACTCAGAGGCAGTAAGAGATAATTTCCGGGCAATAAACCCGCCTTTTTGCCTAGTTTCTTTGGGCGGTTTGCCCTTGCTCTAGTTGTGCCGTGAGAAAATTTGCCCGGGTCGGCGGCACGCCGGGCATCAATGATGGCGCGGGTTTGGCAATTTCGGTTCCGTAAGCATTCCGGTTTCCGGGCACTGGGGCAAGTAGTGCCGGGGTGGTTGTGAGACACACCCATTGTTTCTGGGTTGGTTTTTATTCACTCGGTAGTCAGCGATGACCTCACGAATGAGGCTCGAAAGGAGCAATCTGTCCGGATTTCCGATTCCGAGAGCCCTTAGAGGTTCTTCTTCCTTCTGATCGGCTATGAGTTGGGCGGTTTTCTTGTTTGTGGCCTTGGTGGATTCCTTTATTCTTTTCCCATTACGGTAGTACCAGATCCAGTAGCACTTGCTGTCTCTTCTTTTGAATACGGTTACATGCATAGGCGCCTCCAGATGGTGACCGCCGAGTTATGTCCCGAAATTGTCCCGTTTTCTATTTTACAACAAAAAAACGGGTTAATCAAATGCTGACTAACCC
>CAZOLJ010000115.1:0-11314 GCA_964580575.1 uncultured Desulfobacteraceae bacterium | reverse complement strand
GTATCGAAGTGGAAAGCGGAATTCCGCTCCCTCTGACAAAGGCCTACAGGTACAAGTCATTGCGTTACTCGAAGAGAAGAAGGGTAGCTTGTCACCGCCCCGTCCCAAAGACCTATCGGCTGTTTTATTAAGGTGATGTGATGAAGGCCCTCACTCGAAGGGGTGGCTTCTGAAATTGTCCTCACTTCCTGCCAGTGTCTTCAACGTCTTAATCTATCTTCTTATAGGCGAATGCCCAAGAGAAGGATAAACCGAGTATTTCAGAACCACCGATCTCGACTGCCTTCCCGAATACTGCTGCAAGCCATTCCCTCATCCCGGCTTTCTTTCTAAGATCGTCAAGGAACTTGTCGTCCACCCTTTGCTTTTCTTGATGATTCCCGGATTCGCCGTAGGCATATCCCAGGTCATGAGGAAGGCAGCACTGATAAGTGATGTCTTGCCAGTTGCAGCCAGTAAATAGCCCCATCAACTCATCCGGCAGACCCGAACAACCATCAAACTTCCATTCTTTGTATTGCTCGGGATGGGCTTCGATTCGATCTACCAGGTACCCAAGGCCAAAGTATCGACATAGGTCCAATCCCCATTGAATCGTGATGGTCTCCCCTATTTCTGGCAGCCTCATGTTGGATGCACCCTATCTGTAATCGGAGAAATGTTATCCACCGTCAAGAAAACCTGCTGACTTCCTATTCCTGAGAAGGTTTTTCCTTCAGAACAGCAGCATAGAAATGCCAGGCAAATACTAGCTGTTATCGCCAAATCCAATATCTCAAAAGCCTCTCTCCAGGGGTCATTCCCGCAACGTAGCAGTGACCTAAAGCCTTTTGAGAGGCAAGCGGAGAGAAAAGGTACTTCCTCCTGAAGTCAAACAATCCTCTTTGTCTTTTATGAAGGGACAGGACGAAATCCTGCCCGGACACTCATCTTTGTCCGAAGGCAAATACCTGCACCTCCTGCTGGAGAAGTCTAGAGAAAAACCTAACCTTTCGGAAAGAACTCTTGCTCGAAGCAAATCAGAACCGGACCCCCCAGCGTTGAACAGATAAGGTTTTTTGGAAGCGTAGTGATCCGTATCCTGCGTGTGAAAAAAACCGCTGAAAATCAGCTTCTGATTCTCAGGCGTGATCCCAATTCCGAAATCATGGAAATCCAACCTTGCGAGATTGCCTTCATTCCTAAGCTCTATTTCAATCTTTCCCTCATCTGGGGTATTTTCAATGGCATTCTTGAGAAATCCCTCACACACTTTTTTCAAGACCGTTGGATCCATTTCAACACAAGTTCCCTTTTCACCCTTTTCCACTATTTCCAGCTGTCTTTCTTTCATAGACAGACGGGCTTCCTGACAGACCTGACCGATAAAGGCATCAAGGAGAATCGTTTCTTTTCGGATCGCTTCGACTTTGTGAAGAGAGTCCAGCCGTTTGATGATGTTTTGTCGTATGGCTTCGGTACCCTCCTTCAGGGGTTCATCTTTCAGTTCCTCCAGGAATGCGATAGCTCCCTCTATGAGGTTCAGGATTCTTTCTTTTTCCTGCGAAGGCCTTTCATTAAGAATGTCGTCAATTTTCGTTTGAAGGTCTCGTAACCTTCTCATGTTGCGGTTCACCCTTTCGATCCATTCATGAATTCTTTCCATGTTGCCTTTCTTCAGTTCATCCGGAATCCTTTTCAAGACCCCCTCAATAATGGAAAGGGGTGTCCCTAGCTCGTGAGACAAATGGTTTATGGCTCTCTCCTTGGCTTTTTCCAAACGCTTTATCCCTGTGATGTCTCTGGCGATGCCCCTAAATCCAGCAGGCTCGCCCTTTGGATTTTGTATTGGGGAGATGGATGTCTCCACATACCTTTTCTCCCCATCTTTCCTGATCAGTTCCCAGCCGAAAGCCTTGCTAGGTTCTCCGGTTCGATAGACCTGATTGAATGTTTGAAAGACCTTCTTGGACGTCTCCTCACTCATAAAGTGTCTGTTGTTCATACCCTTCAATTCTTCTGGAGAATATCCGAGAATCTTGCACATGGACCCATTAAAGAAAACAAAGTTTCCGTTGATGTCCACTTCGTAATACCCATCCTCAATGCTTTCCAGGATCTCTTTGTACTTCTCTTCACTCGCTCGGCAGGCCTGCTCTGCCATCCAGCGCTCGGTCACATCCCTTGCGATCCCTCGAAAGCCGATTTTGTCCCCCTCGGGCCCGAAAACCGGAGAAACAGAGGTCTCCACATGCCTGATCTGCTCATCCTTCCTCAGAAGCTCCCACCCGAAAGCCTTCGTGGCTTTACCTGTCCGGAAGACCTCGTTGAACGTTTCAAACACCTTTTTCGAAGTCTCTGCGGCCATGTATTGCCTGTTGTTCATTCCCATCATCTCCTGATGGGAGTACCCCACCATCCTGCAAAGGGATTCATTGAAAAAGGTCAGATTTCCGGAGAGGTCCACTTCAAAATACCCGTCCTCAAAACTATCGAGCAACCTTTTGTTCTCTGCTTCACTCTCCCGGAAGGCTTCCTCAGCCCTCCAACGTTTGAAAATCTCCTCTTTGAGGACCTTCTTGGAATCGGCCAGTTCTTCAGTTTGCTCTTTCAACCGCTCCTTCAAAGACCTTATTTCCTCAAGCAGGGCGTCAGAGTGATCAAGTTCCATAACACCTCCTTCTATAGATCCTCTTTTCCTTTAGCGAAGGCACTCCTCTGCCGTCGGGCGAGTGCTGGCGGTAAAGATCTCCATCCCGTGCCAGACCATGCCAGCCATCGCGATGGCATCCTGCACCGGTTTGCATCTTTCCGGGTTGTCGAGAAAAAGTCTGGAAACAAAAACCTTGTACAGGCGTCGGCTGTGTGCAGCGGGCGGCGGGGTTTGTTTCATCTCTCGCTCCATTAAGGGGTAAGAAAAAAATGTGGAAAGAGAGTGCGCCTTGGTTCGACTTGTTTTCCAATTATAGGCGCGCGGCGGTAAGCCGTCAAACACAAAGAAGTGTTTGCTGCCCCTGTTGCATCCAGGAACGCCTCGTCAATGGAAAGCCCTTCAACCCGTGAAGCGGCGAAAGATCTCAAATATTTGGTCCGAGACCTCCTGGTATCTGGACATCCTGACCGGTAGATGGATTCCCTTGGGGCAAAGGCGCATAGCCGTGGCTGGGATGAATCCGTCTTCGGCCTAAGCCCGCGGATTCGGAGCTTCTATTCAGAATGGTGCAGCAAGGAGTGTTTTTGGGACGATTTTTCGCTCCAAGCCAAGGCAGAGATGGCTAGGGCTATGTAGCAAGAAAACTTGTAGCAGTTTAGCTCTTTGAAATAAACACAGAAAAAGGCCATGGGGGTCCCTCTAAAAACAGAACAACGAAGACGCCACACCTTCATGGCAAGCTCTAGGCCATGGGTGAGGCGGGCGGAGGGCTTCCGGGGAACTCGCCACGTCATCCCCAGTGGGCAGGTGCCGGGGACCCCTCGCCGCCCGCCTTCGCTGCCCCTGATCTGCAGAGTCTTTCCCGCACCCTCTTCGTTTTCTGTTTTTAGAGGGACCCCCATGGCCTGCGCCATCCATTTCAAAGAGCTAAAATGTTACGAGTTTCGCATATCGCCAAAATATCTGAGGGCCATGAGGGTGATGTCGTCGGCTTGGGAAGCGCCGTCGCTGAAGGATTGGATCTTCTCTTTCACTTTGCACACGATATCTCTTATGCCTTCCTCTTTTAGGAAACCAAGCTCAGCCACCAGTCTTTCTTCCGTGAAAAAATGCTCCTCGGTGTTCATGGCCTCGGTGACCCCATCCGTGTAAAGGAAGAGGGAGTCCCCTTTTCCAAGAGTGATCTTGTTGGAACGGTAAACGGCGCTCTCCAACACGCCCAAGGCAATCCCGCTGGTAGATTCCAAAGGCTCCGCGGCGGCCTCCCATTGAAGGAGATAGGGTGCATTGTGGCCGGCGTTACAGTATTCCACTGCCCCGGTGCGCACATCAAGGATGCCTAGAAACAGGGTGACAAACATGGAGGAAGGATTGTCCCGGCAGAGATCCTGGTTAACTTTGGTCAGCACCCTATCCGGAGTAAGGCCCTGGACAGCCTGGGTCTTGATGAGAGTCTTGGTGACTGCCATGAAAAGAGCCGCGGGCATCCCTTTCCCGGACACATCGCCGATGGTGAAGCAGAGATGATCCGGGTCCATGAAGAAGAAGTCATAGAGATCCCCTCCCACCTCCCTCGCCGGTTCCAGGGTGGCATAGATGTCGAAATCGCTGCGGTCAGGAAATGGAGGAAAGGTCTTATGCAGGATCCCCATCTGGATATCATGGGCGATCTTGAGTTCGCTCTCGATCCGCTCCTTTGCGGCAGTAGTCTCCGTCAACTCCTTGATGTATTGCCTGAGGGAGGACACCATCTTCTGAAAGGATTCGGCGAGCCTTCCCACTTCATCCTTTGTCCCTACGGATGGGAGCACGATCCCCAGGTTGCCTTTGGCAACATGCTCTGTCGCGTTCGAAAGGGCGCGGAGCGGACGGGTGATGGTCCCTGCAATGAGAGCAATAACCACCAGGATCAACAGGAGTCCGGCAAGGCTCAAGAAGAGCACGATCCGGTTGAGCCGGGTGATATCCTCCATGAGTTCGTCCTGGGGAAAGAGCACCCCGAGGGACCATCCGCTGGAAGAGACCGGCAAATAGACCATCCAGCAGTCCTTGTCCGTCAGAAGGCTCTTGAAGGGAGTGAATCCGGCCCCGCCGTGGATCATCTGCCTTCCCAAATTCCGCATATCATGATCGCCTCTAGCCTCCGCCACGGTGAAAATGGTCTCGTTCATCATAAGGTCAGGGCCCGGATGGGTAATGAAGGTGCCGTTCTTGGAAAGCAGAAGCCCATACCCGGTCTGAGCCACCTTGATGGAAGAGACGATGTCCTGGAGCCAGGACAGGGAGACGTCTGCGGTGACGACCCCCATGAAGACCCTTTCACCCATGGTGAGTCGGTAGAAGGGCACAGAGAACGTGGTCATGACAATCCGTCCGGCCCCTTCATCATAGTACGGTTCGGTCCATATCGCTCGACCCAGTTCCTTGGGGATCTGGTACCAGTCCCATGTGAAATACTCATAGGGAATATAGGTAAACTCCAGCTTGTCGTCTCTCTTGTAGAAATAGGGGGCAAAGGCTTGGCTGTTTGGGCTGTAAGCATAGGGTTCAAAGGCAATGGTCGCTCCGTAGATCTCAGGATTGTTCTCGACCATGGAGCGTATAAGTTTCAGGAGGTCTCCGCCTTCGCAGGAAAAGCTCTCCAAAAACTTAGCCATATTGGAAGGGACCTTTTGCACCGCAAGCAGCACAGAGTCAATGCGGTTGACCGTGGCCAGGGCAAGATCGCGCGCGTTCTTCTCCACATTCTCTGTGATGATCCGACAGGAGATAGAGTAGTTGTAGAGCCAGACAGAGGCCAGAATAAGCGTGATGCTCGACATCATCAGGAGGGTGAGCTTGAAAGCGATGCCTCTATTCTTCATGGCACTTTTTGTAGAACTCATGGAATGGGGGGATTCCCTCGATCAACTCATTGTTTTGGAGCCCCCTCGCAACACGGTCGTAATCCTCGTGAAGAAGCCTTCCCATAGAGGTGGGGAACCCTTCCGAAAGAATCAGGTCTTTCATTCTCGCCAGCATCCATTTCTGGTGCACCCGCGTTGCCGGTATGAATTCCTTCTTAAGATTCCTCATCACCACGTCTAGCGCTTCCTCGGGGTGCGCAAACGCATACCGCCATCCCTCTATCGAGGCTTTGACAAAGGCCTGGCAGAGTTCCGGATCTCTTTGATACGTTTTCTCCAGGACATAGATTCCGTCTTCGGGAAAATTGAGGCCTTGTTCGTGGAAAAAGAAGGTGGCGAGTTCTTCCGGATTCACCCCGCAGCTCAGGATCGTATGGTATTCATTGTACCACATGGCAGATGCGGCATCCACGCCGTCCCGCAAGAAGAGGTCGACGGAGTAGGACTGAGGGACCACTCTCACATTCAGGTGATACATCCTGAAAAACGCTCTGGGTTGGATTTGAAAAATGGGCCCCCACAGGCCCACTTTTCTGCCCTCCAAGTCCTGGACCAATGAGATTCCGTTGGCTTTCTTTGCGACAAGCATGAGGGCACTCTTTTGAAGAATCTGAGCAATATTGATGATTTTCATCCCCTGGGCCCGGGCCTGGATCCCTGTTGCGAGCCAGAGAGTAGCAAGGTCTGCCTTGCCCTCTTTTAACAAGTCCAAGGGTGGACCATGAGGGCCTCCAGCGATGATGTCGAGGTCGATCCCTTCCTTTTTGTAGAACCCTCTTTCCTGGGCCACATAATAGCCCGCAAACTGGGCGTGGGGGACCCACTGGGGGATAAAGGTCGCCTTCTTAAGCCCCGATTGGCCGAAAGCCCCGCAAGGCAGGCAGACGAGGATGAGCACAAGAATCGAAATGCCCCACCCCCCGATGTTTCGATTTCCCCGGCAACCCTTTTTGTGGATGCATCCGCTCAAGAAACCGACCCGCTTATTCAGATTCTCCATTTTTGCTGGAAGCCACAGACATGATCTGGGGAACACCCAAAACAGCGGTGTCGCCACCTTGTCAGATCTCGGACAATGCGACATCCAAGGATTCGTAGATTGGAATGATCGTACTAAAGCCCGAGATCTCAAAGACCTCTTTGACCATGTCCTTCAGGGAAGAGAGGTAGAGTTTCCCTTGCTTTTCTTTCAGGCGTTTTGTAGTGGCGAGGACGGTCCGGAGTCCGGCACTGCTGATGTAATCCAGAGGACCGAAATCCAGAACAAGGAGTGTTTCCCCTTGCGCGATGACCTCTGTCAATTCCCTCTCAAAATCAGGGGATGTGACGGCATCGAGCCTGCCTTTCACAGAGACGACGACTGCATTCTTTGCTTTCCTCCTGGTGATCTCCATAAAACGCCCCCAATTTCTCTCAAGATTTGGTTTTGTGCCCGATGACCAGCGCCTTCTTCTTTACAGGAAAACGCCGCATGCTTCAACTTTTTCTAGATAAGCGCTTTCTTCCAGTCAGACTTGACGATTTCCACCAGTTTCTTAGCGTGATCAAAGCAAATCCGCATCCCGTCCCAGCTTGGAGCGCCTATGATCTTTTGCATCAGGAGACCGTCCCTGTCAAACCATCGGGGGAGCAGGCCGCCGAAGAAAAAGCGCCTGGACCTTAGAATCTCGACTGCGGCGCCAACCCATGGCTCACCAAGATTGAGCCAAATCTGGATGACGACGGCCCCTTGCGAACGCACATCTCTTTCCTCCTTCTCTATCCTCGCTTTGAAATCGATACCGCTCTTTTCTACCGCAACTCTTGCCACATGGGCGAAGGCGAAGTACTGCGTCCCGACCACGGTTCTTGAGCCGGAAGGGAATTGAGCATCAGAGGTCAAGAGCTCGCGCTCATCGTCAAGATTGGAATAGAGTAAACCCAGAGCAGTGTCAAAGGAACGTGGAATGTACACCCTGTGTGGTCTAGGTCGGATCGTCACAAAATCCATCAGGGAGGAGACCCTTCCTGGAGCGCTCTTTTCTTTTTCATACGCTGCTGCCGGCATAAGATCTACCTCCAGCGCACGGCTGATCCATCCGAGGCCATAGCACATCTTCTGGGAGAACACGTGGTTGCACACGGATTCCCCGAAAACGGCTTCAATGCCGAATTGCCTCGCAGCTACCTCCTGCCCATGAGAAACAAGCCGGGTGAAAATGCCATGGCCGCCCCGATACGCTGCGTGTACTACCCCTGCGCCGGATTCACAGATCCTCTTAGAAGGCGCGCTTTGGAACAGGGCGTTGTGGCCTACGATATCGCCCTTCGGCGTTCTAGCCACACTCGAGATGATTCGGCCTTCCGCGTTTTCCCGGATCAGAAGTTGCGGTTGGATATAGGTCTGGATCGGGTACCCTTCACCATAGACGGATAGAAAGAGCTTTACCACACCGGGAGCATCCTCCGGTCTGAAAAAATCCACCTCCCATGACTGACCTGGCTCGATTTCGTGATGATTTGCTAACATTCCGCTCGCCTCCTTGCCTTGAACCCCAGAAGAAATGCCAGCCCCGAGGACCCGATGCAGAAGGCGGCGCACAGGTCAAACAGGACCGAGAATCCCCAATGCGCCACCAGGGGTGCTCCTATGAAAGGCCCAATGAAATACCCGGCCTGGAACATCTGCATCCCCAGGTTGGTGTTGAAGGCACGAAGTCTGACCGGAGAAAAGTCGAACATGAGACTGCTGAAAACCGGTATTGCAATTCCCCATCCTAGACCAAAGGCTACGCCCAACACAAGAAAGGGGAGTTCCTTTTGCACTTGTGCCAGGAGGACACAAGCTGCACCGACGCCCAGCATGGTCCACGCGACCAAACGAACCTTGACCCTTCGATCCAATACAGTGTTCCACGCGGAGGGGAGTGGAGCCATTGTCTGCACGGCATCCCTGCAAGACACGGGGGAAAGGGCCTTTTCCCTATCCGGCTGACTGGCGATCATTCCGAGGCTCCGGATGAGGCGCATTCGACTGGAGATAAACGGCGCTTCTCGGAGTAGACCGGGAATCGAAAGAGCAAGTTTCCTGCCACCCTCCTTTGATACCGGGCGCTTGCCAGGATGTCATCGATCGGCCAATTTCAAGAGGCAGGCTCTTTTCCGCCTTCATGGCTTTTCCCCCAGGACCCTGCGAAGCGCTTCCGCAGTGCACTCCATAATCTCCACGCCGGAGATCGTGATCCGGATATAGTTGGGAAATCGAAAACCGGTCATCGTCCGCACCATGACCCCGGATGACATGAGCTTTCGATAGGCCAGGGTATCGCTCATGGGAAGCCTCACCATGAGAAAATTGCCCTGGCCGTTCACAAAGGAAAGGTTCATGTTGTGCAGTTCCCTACACAGGACATTCTTGCCTTCGCGGACCATCTCCCTAGTGCGAAGGATGTGCTCCCTATCCTCCAGGGCCGCCAGAGCGGCTTCCTGGGCCAGGACATTCACGGAGTAAACGACACAGGTACGTCGGATGGTATTCACCACGTCCATGTCACCCACCAGGTACCCGATCCGGAGCCCTGCCAGGGCATACATCTTTGAAAAAGTCCGGAACACCACTAGATTCGGGTATTCGCGGATAAGAGCAATTCCATCCGGATAGTCTTCCCTGTCCACGAATTCTGCATAGGCCTCGTCGAGCACCACGATCTGCCTCCCTTGGGTATTATCCAGGAAGCATCTCAGCCTATCGGTGGACCAGTAGCTCCCAGTAGGATTGTTAGGATTGCAGATAAAGAAAATCTTTGTTCTTTCGTCAACCCGTCTGAGCATACCTTCGTGGTCAAAACCGTTATCCTGAAGCGGAACCAGCCGTGCCTCGAACCCCGAGAACTGCGCCACCCATTCGTAGACCGCGAAGGTGCGGTCCGCAGTGATGATATTGTCCCCCTCCTGGCAGAAGGCCTTGATGACGAAGGTGATCACTTCGTTTGCCCCGTTCCCCACCAGAAACTGATCCGGCTCAAGACCGAACCGCTCCGCCAGCTTTATCCTAAGGTAGTAGGCATCCCCGCTCGGATACACGGACGCACTTGGTGGTGGGAATCTTCGGATCACCTCCTGGGCGGCCGGCGGCGGGCCAAGGGGGTTTTCGTTGTTGTTGAGGCGATAGAGCCGCGAGCAGCCATACAGTTTTTTCAGCTCTTCATCCGGCTTGCTGGGGATATAGGCCTCGAATCGTTTGACATATTCGGGAACGAGTCTCTCCAGAGGAGGCACGCCTATCACAGGAAATCCCCTTCCTGGAACACAACGGTATCCCCCTCCCCTGCATTAGGAAGGATCAGCCTTGGCCTGAATCCTTGTTTCAGAAGCCCTGGCACAAAAAGGGCGTGCCAGGAGCATCCAAGGTCTATTGTGAAAAAAATGTTGTCGATGGATTCCCTGCGAAAAAGCATGAGGTGATCCATTGTGTTTTTTTCCGCATCCATGCCGGCTCGGAGAGGTTGCAAAATCACCGCCCCATGTGATCGGTCCATCTCCGCAGAAAGGACGGAGAAGGGATTTTGATGTTCACCCAGGTCACTGATGAGCCGAATCTCTCTTGGAAGGACAAGGCGATCGTATTCTTCACGAAGAAAAGGCTCCAACTCTGGATGGCACCACGAGGTGGCTCCAAGGTCCTCATGGATCTGACGGAAGTAAGCAGTGAGGGTCCTGCTGCTCTCCTTGTCTTTGTTGCGCAGCGTCAGACTCCCGAGGGTCTCAAAGAGTTCCTTTGGGAGGTCTTCCGTGGGGAGCCGGACAAGCAGCCCTAGCGCAGGCGTCTTCGCAATGGCTCCCAGGCAGACCTCAATGAGGGCCTCAGCCATAGGAGGATCCGGCCTTCTTCCCAAAAGATAGGGCCCGAAGCACTCCACTGTCTTGACACCCGGCCAGTGCCATAGGATTCCCCCTCTTATCTCGCCGCTCCCTCCTACTGCCACGGCAGCCTGATACTCCCCGCTCCCGACCATGTCCACCACCTTCCCCGGGAACCGGAATGCGTCGTGGACAAGCACGGAGGAGTAGCAATAAGCCACCATGGGGGCAAACATCTTGAGTTCTTCGGCAAGAGGGGCCCTGATCGAGAATCCGGAAACGAGAGAACCGGCGCACGTCTGAGGGTAAGGCTTCACTTCTGGGTACGACTTCTCCTTGCAGAGACTAAGCTGAATCCCTTTGCCAGGTTCTTCCCTCACAAAAAGACGATCTACAAATCGGGAGGCAATGAGAAGCCCCATCTCCTGAAGGCTCTCTTCGTTTTCGAGAGAGATAGTAGCAGCCAGGTTGAAAGGCCTCATCCTTAGGCCTGGCCAGGAGAGGAGGAAGTCTAGCAGGACAAAATACACGCCGCTCTTGCACCGGATCTCTATTGTTTGTCCTTTGGGGCCCACATGACAGAGGTAAGAGAAAATCTCCTCTGCCGCAAGAGTCAAGCCGAGCGTCTCCTTTTCGCCCAGCCCGAAAGCAAGAGCCCCCTTCTCCACAAAGGAAGTTGCAAGAGGCAGAAATGCCTTTTCTATGGGAAGTCGTACCAGAATAGTCATATGATTGTTATTTTCTATCACCAATATGTCCGGTATCTCTTAAAGTGGTATTTGTCCGCCATTTGGCCAAGTAACGCCAACACCTCTCCGCCCATTTAACGAGCGCTCGGCATCGCCTCTTCAAGTCTAGGGTCAGGCCAAACTGAGATCTATTGTAACAGTTTAGCTCTTTGAAATGGATGGCGCAGGCCATGGGGGTCCCTCTAAAA
>CAZOLJ010000114.1:0-11415 GCA_964580575.1 uncultured Desulfobacteraceae bacterium | reverse complement strand
ATCGCGAGCGCCTCAGGGGTGAGCACATAGAGAAAGCTCATCCTGCCGATCATGTAAACGCCGGCCGTCACCATGGTGGCCGCGTGGATCAGGGCGGAAACAGGGGTGGGACCTGCCATGGCGTCAGGGAGCCACACATAGAGGGGAAGCTGCGCGGATTTTCCTGTTGCGCCCACAAAGAGAGCAATGCCGATGAAGGTCGCGATCGAGACGCCCAGGAGAGTTCCCTTGGTGAGGAACTCCGCGTTCACGGGATCGGCCATCCAGGCCCTCATGCCGTAGAAGTCGAGCTGGCCTGTAAACAAGAAAAGAGTGAAGATCCCGATCAGAAAACCGAAGTCTCCGATCCGGTTCACGATAAAGGCTTTTTGGCCGGCAATGGCCTTTTCTTCGTCTTCATACCAGAAACCGATGAGCAGGTAGGAGCAGAGGCCCACGCCTTCCCACCCCACGAACATGAGCAGGATGTTGTCGCCCATCACCAGGATGAGCATGGCGAAGGTAAAGAGGTTCAGATAGGAAAAGTACCTTGCGAACGCGTGGTCGTGGCCCATATAGCCTGTGGAGTAGAGGTGGATCAATCCGCCGACGCCCGTCACCACGAGGCACATCACGGCAGAGAGACGGTCCAGAACAAGGCCGAAGGGCGCGGAGAGATCTCCCACCACGACCCAGTCAAAGGCCTCCTGGTGAAGGTAAGAGCCCACGGGCAGGGACATGAGATCGAAAAAACCCCAGACAGAGAAGAGGAAGCTCCCTGCTACGGTCAGGCAGGAAACCCAATTCACCACGGTGCGGGAAAGATTTTCCCTCAGAAGGATCCAGCCGATCCCGTTAAACAGGAATCCCAGAAGGGGCAGAAGCGGGATCCAAACGAGATAGGCCCGGGTTACAGCTGCGATGTGAACCGCGTGTTCCATTCAATCACCATCTCATGACATTAAGCTCATCCAGGTTCACAGTCTCCTTGTTGCGGAACAGAGCGAGGATGATGGCCAGTCCTGCGGCCACCTCGCAGGCGGCAACCACCATGACCAAAAAGACAAAGACCTGGCCGGTGGTGTCCCACCGGTAATAGGCAAAGGCCGCAAAGGCGATGTTCACGGAATTGAGCATCAGCTCGATGCTCATGAACACGGTAATGGCATTTCTGCGAACCAGGGCGCCGATCATGCCGATCCCGAAGAGAACCGCGGAAAGAGAAAGAAAGTGATCGAGTCCAATGACGATGGGGCTCATCGGGAACCTCCTTCCTCAGGGTTTCTCCTGGCCAGGAGCAGCACCCCGACGATCGCCGCCAGAAGCAGAATGCTCGCCGCTTCAAAGGGAAGGAGATAGTGCGCAAAAAGCTCCCTTCCCACGGATGCCGTGGTCCCGAATTCTTCCAGCTGGGTCAGTCTTGCGCGGGCCGCGGTCCGGATAAAGGCCGCAATGTCTGCGCGATTCAACTCTTTGAACCCGGCGGGTGCGCCGAGCTGGGCCAGGGTCCACTGACGGCTGAGTCCGGCGAGCAGAGCCTTCCTGAGGGCTTCGATCTTGTCAGGCCCCATGGAGCGGAAAGGTTCCGGCCACTGCGCCTTGGCCTTGGTTTCCGGTTTGGCCAAAGCGGTCAGAGCCTGAGTCGCGAGTTGGACCTTGTCGCTTTCCGAAAGAGGTTCTTTCTCGGGCGCCACGTTCAGATTCGCCCGTCGCTCCCCGAGGTCGAGCAAAAACGCGGCCATTCGCTCCGGCTGCTCTCGCTGAAGAAGAAAGGGACCTCTTTGCGAGGAGGGATTGCTCAGGGAGTGGGCCACCCCGATCAAAACGAGGATCACGCCCAGGGCTGCGGCCACAGCCAGGGCTTTGCCGGGTTTGGGCTTCACCTTCATCAGCTGTTCGTGGTCCAACCGGATCAGCATGATGATCATGAGGAAGAGGACCAGAACCGCGCCCGCATAAAGGAGAACCTGGAGAGCGGCCAGGAAATGCGACTCCAGGAGCACAAAGAGCACAGCCACTCCGAAGAAGCACAGCACCAGGTAAAGGGCGTTGATCACCGGATTCCGGTGAAGCACCACCATGAGGGCCGATGCCACGGTGGCGGCAGCGGTCACGAAAAAGGCAATGGCGTATATCCAGTCTGCGAGCATCTTACCAGTCCAGGAGCTGTTTCTTGGTCATCACAAAGCCGTTGGAGGTGTACTTGCACAGGAGCATGTCCTGAGTGTCCATGAGAATCGCGTTGCACGGACAGGCTTCCACACACATTCCGCAGAAAACACATCGGAAAAGGTCAATTTCAAATACGACCGGGTACTTCTCCACTGCCGGGTCGTCGTTTTCGCCTGCCACGATGTGAATGCATTCCGAAGGACAAATCGTGGCGCAACACATGCAGGCCACACACTTTTCGCGGCCGTCCTCTCTCTTGTTCAGGCGGTGGCGCCCCCGCCAGCGCTCGGAGATGGGCCGCTTCTGCTCAGGCCACTGGAACGTGACCACTTCCTGCTTGAGAAAAGTGTTCAGGCCGGGAGTCTTCCGGATGATCCAGTTGATCCCCGGAATAAACCCCAGCAGGTTGGCCCAGAAGTGCCGGGTGGTAATCCCTATGCCCCGACCGACTTCCGGGTAATAGACCCTTTCCCATGGGGTGTATTTTTTAGGGTTTTTTCCCATCAGACCCACCCTCGCCACACGGCCAGAAACGCACCCGTGGCCACGATATTCAGGAGCGCAAGAGGCAGGATCATTTTCCAGCCGATTTTCATCAGTTGATCGTATCGCACCCTGGGGAAAGTCCACCGGATCATGAAAAGGACATAGATCCAGACGCACAGGAACACGGTGAACTTCAGGCCCTGCAATAGAGCAATCAGGATTCTCAAGCCGTTGAGGCCGAAGGTCTGAGCCAGCCAAGTACCGGCCCAGGGTCCTGCCCACTGCCAGAAGCGATAGCCTTCCCCGTCGATCCAGGGGATCTGCCATCCGCCGAAAAAGAGAGTGGTGATGAGTGCGGAAAGAAGAATCATCTCCACGTACTCGGCAAAAAGGAACATGGTGAACTTGAGGCTGGAGTACTCCAGGAAATAGCCGGCAATGATCTCGCTTTCTCCTTCGGGCAGGTCAAAGGGGATCTTCTTGATCTCCGCCATGCCGCAGGCCAAAAAGAGCAGGAAAGCGGGAAACTGGGTGAAGATGCCCCACAACGGGATGATTCCCCAGAGGAGTTTCCCCTGCTGCTCCACGATGGTGTTGAGGGAGAGGCTTCCATAGACCATGAAGACCCCTACGGCCGTAAGGCCCAGGGCGACTTCATAGCCGATCATCTGGTTGGCGGCCCGGAGAGCGCCCAGGAAGCTGAACTTGTTGTTCGAGGAATAGCCGGCAAGAAGGACCCCGTAAACC
Organism: uncultured Desulfobacteraceae bacterium; assembly: GCA_964580575.1. Lineage (GTDB taxonomy): Bacteria > Desulfobacterota > DSM-4660 > Desulfatiglandales > HGW-15 > CAVPDE01. The sequence goes on along the minus strand of CAZOLJ010000114.1, from coordinate 8,031 downwards.
CCGAGGCTCGCGATGCCGAAGACAAAGAGCATGCCCATGTCCAGGTCCGCGACCATGAAGTAGAGCGTGTAGTCGGAAAGGTGAAGGGCATCGCCCGGGAACAGGGAACCAATCAGCCAAATGCTGTCAGCCGGGATGTCTTTCCACTGGATGTGAAGCGGACCGACAAAAGGCAGCACGCAGAAGACCACAAAGGGGATGAAAAGGCAGATCATGGGTGCCAAGGTGTGGAGGACCCGGTTGGCCCCTGCAGGGACAAAATCCTCTTTCATGAACATCTTCACTGCGTCTGCAATGGGGTGGAGGAGCCCGATGGCCGTGATGTTGGTGCCGAAGAGGCGGACATTGGCCCGGTTGGGACCGATCCGGTCCTGGATCATGGAGGACAGCTTCCGCTCAACCCAGGTGCAGAGACCGGCCAGGTTGGCCACGCCCGCGAAAATCGCGATTGCCCAGATTGCGGATACGACCATCTGAAAGAATATGTCGAGCGTCATCCTCTGTTCCTCAAATCCTTACTCACCCGCTTTTTGTGCAGCAGCGGACAGTTTCGCTATGATTTCTGCATGGCTCAGGGCCTGGCCTTTGGGCTTCAAGGCCGGCGAATAACTTTGCGACAGCCCCATGAAGTTCACAACCGTCCCTGCCGTCTCCGCATAGGATGCTGCAGGAAGAGCGACCTTGGCGGCCTTCACTGCAGGCGTCACAGAAGGGGAGATCACGATGGCGGGGGCAGGAATTCCCTCAGGAAGAGGCGCTGACCCGAGGGTCTCGAAAACCACGAGCACGGCCGAATCATCGAGTCCGGTGTCTACGGGTTCCTTTATCCCAAGATCTGTGAGGCCCTTGGTGTTCGCATTCCTGTCGCTGTGGCGCAGAATGTTGTCTTCCCATCCGGGTTCCCCTGTATTGAGCATCACCTTGGCAGACAGGCTCTCCTGGAGAGAGAGAAGGGCTTTGCCTTCTTCAAGGGAGAGGCTGGCGGAAGCAATGACGAAGAGACTCTCTCCTGCTTCTCCCATAAGCTCTGCTGCGGCCTTGAGCGCCTCGCGCCAGGAGGCTTCCTTCTGGCCGTCGCCCTTGTTGAGCATGGGAACGGTGAGGCGATCGTCATTGATCAGATGATAGTGGAGTCTTCCCTCGTCGCAGGCCCAGGACTCGTTGACCTGGATGTTCACCCGAGGTCGCATGCGAAACGCTTCTTCATGCCTGTGGTCGATCCAGATGCTGCAGCCCCTGCTGCAGTGGGGACAAATGGAAGCCGAGGGCTTCAGGAACCAGACCCTCTGTTTGAACCGAAAATCCGCACTGGTCCAGGCGCCCACAGGACAGACATCCGTGAGGCACAGGCTGTAGGGGTTGTCCACGGTCTTGCCCGGGAAGGTGGTGATCTCCATGCGGTCCGAACGCTTGACCATGGCAAGGCTTTCGTCGCCGGAAACATTGCGCACGAAGCGGATGCACCGCGTGCACAGGATGCAGCGCTCGGAATCCAGCACCACGTGCTTGCCGAGTCTGCGGCGCTTCTGCTTCCTGACCTTGTCTTCCGGCGAAAAAAGGCGGGAAGGCTTGAGGTCGTATTTCATGTAGTACTCGTGGAGCACGCACTCGCCGGCCTGATCGCAAATGGGGCAGTCCAGGGGATGGTTCTTGAGGATGAACTCCATGACCGCGGCCCTGGCGGCCCGCACCTTCTCGTTTTCGGTTTCGATCTCCATGCCTTCGGCTACGGTCGTGGCGCAGGAAATAGAGAGCTTGGGGGGGCCCGGTTTCACATCGACCAGGCACATGCGGCAGTTCCCGCTCACAGCAAGATGAGGGTGGTAGCAGAAGTGGGGAATGTAGATCCCGTTTGAAAGAGCGGCTTCCAGGATCGTGATCCCCTCTGCAACCTCCAGCTCGCGACCGTTAATCTTGATTTTCGGCATAGGTTGATTCGACTTCTCTTACGACATCCATTTGACCGGATAAGGTTTTTCCTTCGGTCCTTTTTGTGTCCGGATATAGTCTTCGAACTCCTGTCGGAATTTTCCAATAAAACTGGTCACCGGCCCTACCGCTGCATCGGCCAGGGGGCAGATGGTGCGGCCGAACATCCCGTTGGCCAGGGAAAGGAGCAGGTCCAGGTCCTCGATTTTACCCTTCCCCTTCACGATGCGGCCCGTGATCTGGGCCATCCACCCCGTACCCTCTCTGCAGGGGGTGCACTGGCCGCAGGATTCATGGGCGTAAAAGTGGGTGAGCACGTGAAGGGTGGTGACCATGCAGGTCCCTTCGGCCATCACAATCACGGCACCGCTTCCGAGCATGGACCCCGCAGCAGCCAGGGCCTCGTAGTCGAGGGTCACCTTCTGGCATTCCGCCGCAGTGAGCACAGGGGTCGAACTGCCGCCCGGGATCACGGCCTTGAGTTTCATGCCTTTGAGCATGCCTCCGCAATGCTTGTCGATGAGCTCCATGAGGGGCACACCCAGAGGCAGTTCAATGACCTGGGGCTTGTTCACATGACCGGAAACGCAGAAGAGCTTGGTGCCCGGGCTCTTCTCGGTTCCGAACTTCCTGTAAGCCTCGGGGCCGTTGGCGATGATGTACGGAGTCGACGCAATGCTCTCCACGTTGTTGACTGTGGTGGGCATGTCAAAGACACCGCGCTGGGGCGGGAAGGGCGGCCGGATTCTCGGCTGTCCTTTTTTCCCTTCAATGCTGTTGATGAGGGCCGTTTCTTCTCCGCACACATAAGCGCCTGCGCCCGAATGAACGTGCACATCGAGGCGAAAATCGGTTCCGAGGGTACGGTTCCCCAGGATGCCTTTTGCGTAGGCTTCTTCGATGGCGGCTTCCAGCCGTCGCTGCGGTTCGGCAAACTCGCCCCGGACGTAAATGTAGGAGGTGTGAGCCTGCATGGCCCAGCAAGCGATGATGATCCCCTCGATGAGCATGTGGGGATCGTAGCGCATGATGTCCCGGTCCTTGAAGGTGCCGGGCTCTCCCTCGTCGGCATTCACGCAAAGGTATCTGGGCCGATCGTCTTTGGGCATGAAGAGCCATTTCCGGCCCGTGGGGAATCCGGCACCGCCTCTCCCGCGCAAGCCCGCATCGAGCACGGTTTGCGCCACCGCCTGGGGTTCCATGGTCAGGGCCTTTTTGGCCGCCTCATATCCGCCGGACTGGAGATAGGTCTCCAGCTTTTGGGAATCGGGTTTTCCCCAGTTTCGGCTCAGAATTCTGTAATCGTCATTTGCCATGGTCTTTCAGTCACACCGGATCCGGGCGTCAAGTCATGCTCTTCAAGATCTCGTCCACTTTGGCCGGGGTGAGATCTTCATAATAGTCGTCGTTCACCTGCATCATGGGCGCGTTGCCGCAGGCCCCCAGGCACTCCACCTTTACCAGGCTGAACCGGCCGTCCTTGGTCGTCTGGCCTTCGGCAATGCCCAGCTTTTTGGAGAGGTGCGCGAAGAGATCCATGCCTCCCCGGAGCGCACAAGAGATATTGGTGCAGACCTGGATGAAGTACTTCCCAACCGGCTGCTTGTTGTACATCGTGTAGAAGGTGGCCACTTCATAGACACGGGTCGGGCTCACGCCCACGATTCCTGCCACGTACTCCATGGCCTCCACGCTGACATAGCCGAATTCCCGCTGGGCCAGGTAGAGCGCAGGCAGCAAGGCCGCTTGCTTGGTCGTGTACCGGCCGAAGATGCGGTCCAGTTCCTGTTTGGCTGTGGCTGAGAATTCAAGGCCCATGCTATCGATCCATCTCTCCGCCGATCATGTTCACGGAACCGTAGATGGGGACAATGTCCGCCACCATGTGGCCTTCCAGAATTTTGCCCATAGCGGCCACGATTGTAAAACAGGGGGGCCGCACACGGCATTTCACCGGCTTGTTGCCGCCGTCCGAAACCACGTAAAAACCTATTTCTCCGTTTCCGCCTTCCGCATACCCGTACGCCTCGCCCTTGGGCGGATGCACGTCATCGTAGACCAGTCTGAAGTGGTTGATCATGCCTTCAATGGTCGTGTAGACCGCCTGCTTGGGCGGAAAGATGAAGCGCGGATCTTCCACGTTCACAGGGCCCTTGGGCAGCTTTCCCAAGGCCTGCTCGATGATGCGCATACTCTGCTCCATCTCGGCCATCCGCACCATGTACCGGTCATAGCAGTCACCGTTTTCGCCCACCGGGATTTCAAACTCGACCTCGCTGTAGGCTGCGTAGGGGTGGGCCTTGCGGACATCATAAGCCACGCCCGTGGAGCGGAGGAAAGGACCGGTGATGCCGTAGCTGATGGCGTCTTCCCGGCTGATCACTCCCACGTCCACCACGCGGTCGAGAAAGAGGCGGTTCTTGGTGAAAAGGCCGTCGATCTCTTTCAGTATCCTTCGGGTTTCCTTGATCGCCGCGTAGGACTGGGCTTCGAATCCTTCAGGGATATCCCACCGCATGCCGCCGACCCGTGTCCACGCATAGGTGACTCTTGCGCCGGTCACGCTCTCCATCAGGTCATAATAAAGCTCTCTGGCCTTCACAAAGTAGAGGAAGCCGCTGAAGGCGCCCAGTTCCATGACCGCAGCGCCGACGCAAGTCAGATGGTCCGTGAGCCGGTTCATCTCGGAAAGGATGACCCTCAGGTAGTCGCAACGGGGGGTGGGTTTGATCCCGCAAAGCTTTTCGACGGCCATGACATAGGCCACATTGTTGATGAGAGGAGAGACGTAGTTGAGCCGGTCCGTGTAAGGAACGATCTGGTTCCAGCGGTGGTCCTCGCACTCCTTCTCGAAACCGCGGTGGAGGTACCCGGGTTCCACGTCTGCTGAAATAATGGTCTCTCCGTCCAGGAACAGCTTGATCTGGGTGATGCCGTGCATGGCCGGATGGGATGGGCCCATCATGACTTCGATGTAATCGGTGTGGAGGTCTTTGCTGCTGTCAACGGTCATGCGATCTCTTCCCTATGGTTTTTCCTGAAATCCCGGCCCATGTCCGTGGGGCGTTTCGTCCGCAGGTCTGCTGAATCTCCGTTCTTCGGAAGCCAGAAGCGGGATGCGCGGCTGGCGTTTGTCAATGGGGTAGTCTTTGCGCAACGGATGGCCCTCGAACTCGGTGTAGAGCAGAAGATGGCGAAGATCCGGGCTATCCTTAAATAGGATGCCGTACATTTCGTGGCACTCCCGCTCGAACCAGTTCGCCCCTTTCCAGAGCAGACTCAAACTCTGAATGGAAGGATCCGATTCCGGCACTCGCGACTTGACCCTGATCCGCTTGCCTGTGGTCATGTTCCGGAGGTGGACAACGACTTCAAACCGGGGCAACCCTTCTTCCCGAGTGAGGTAGTCCACTGCGGTGAGATCCACAAAAAGATCAAAGCCCAGGGCCTTGCGCAGGAACTCGAGGACGGGGAACCAGGAATCGCGCTGGACGCGAACCGTATCGTCTCCGGCCTGGCTGTGCGCCTCCTCTAGGGCCTCGGGGAATCTCGCTTTGATTTTTTCAACTGCTTCGATGCTCATTTCGTAGTCACCAACCGCCTTAAGGCATCAAGGCCTTGTATTTCGGATGCCGTAAGTGTTCGTCAAGTTTTTCCTTCTGGATCAGATCCTGCAGTTTCATCAGTCCGTCAAGGACCATCTCCGGCCGGGGAGGGCACCCGGGGATGTACACGTCCACGGGGATAACCTTGTCGGTTCCCTGCACGGTCGCGTAATTGTCGTAGAAGCCGCCGGTACACGCACAGGCGCCGAAGGCCACGACCCACTTGGGTGCGCACATCTGCTCATACACCCGGCGAAGGATGGGCGCCTGCTTGTGGGAAATAGTCCCTACCACGAGCAGGAAATCCGCCTGGCGCGGAGTGAAACGCGGGAATTCGGCACCGAACCGCGCAATGTCGTAATGGGAGCAGGCGGTGCTCATGAACTCCATGCCGCAGCAGGCCGTGACAAAAGGGTACTGGAAGAGCGACCACTTTCGCGCCCAGTTGATGAAGAACTCGACCTTTGAGGCAATGGCGGGGATGCTCTGGAGTTTCGTTTCTAATCCCATTCCAGACCGCCTTTGGCCCAGACATATCCCAGGGCGACGAAAAGGATCACGATGAAGATGATCATCTCGATCAGGGCAAAGAGTTTGAGCTCGTTCAGCACGACCGCCCAGGGATAAAGAAAGACCACTTCAATGTCGAAGAGGATGAAGAGAACAGCGATACCGTAAAACTTGACGGCGAAGCGCTTGGGCCTGAAGCCTTCCGAAGGGTGGCCGCATTCGAAAGGCATCTGCTTGGTCACGCCGCCTCTCTGGTAGGGGCCCAGGAATTCGGAGGCAAGCCAGAAAAAGACCACCAGAAAACCTGCCAACACCATCATGACTAGGATCGGAATGTAATCCGTGATCGCCATTCGATCTATCCTTATAGAACCGTATCTGCTCGAAGCGATACTAACGAAATGAGAGGAAGGTCAAACTTATGAACGCGCAAATATACTCTTTTGATCCGGCTTGTCAAACAGAATGTGAGGGAAATCAAAAAAAAGTTTTGTGAGTGTTGGAGTGACGGAGTGATGAAGTATTGGGTGTAAACCATTACTCCAGTAATCGGGTTCTCCATGACTCGGAGGTCTTAATAGCAGCGGTCAACTGTGAACGGCGAACTGCCAACAGCCAGCGGACAACGGACGGGACGCCTTGGATTGCTAAGTACGTTCACTCACACTGATCTCAAGCTAAGGACAATAGGAAATATTCTTGACAGAAACAGGGAGTTATGTTACGAAGGACAATATTTTGTGAGTTAGTACCCATTCAGAAATCAGAGATTTCTGAATGAAGCGTTCAGCACTCAGCTCTCAGGTCACCCCCCCTACATACATGATTTGCTGACCGCTGATAGCCCGATCCGGACGGGCCGTTTTCCGGATGGGAATTGAATTGAAATCTTACATGCGAACAGGTGGAGCTCTGCAATGGCAAAAAAGCCCCAACCGCAGAAAGAACAGCTGGACACGGAAGACGAACTGCTCAACTTTGACCTCGAAGAATTGGGAGACGATGAGGGTGCAGCGGAAGACGAGGTGATTGAACTGGTGGAACTCGTGGAAGCCGACCAGGACGAGGAAAAGAACAGGGAGCTGACTCTCAAGAACCGCATCAAGGAAAAGCCCTCGGTCAAACCCGCTGCTGTCAAAGAAGCGCCAGCTCCCGCGCCGGAAAAGCGTTTGCCTGAGGACGAAGAGGAAGCAGAGCTGGATCTGTCGGACCTGACCCTAGACATGGATGTGGAAACGACACGGCCGGCGCAGACCGTCGGAGAGGACGAGCTCACCGAGGCGGACCTGGAAAACCTGCTGCAAGAGACTGGGGACGAGGAGATCACTTTTGACCTCTCGAGTGACGAGGAAGGCGAGCGCGAAGGAAAAGATGAGGAGGTCGCGGACGCCGACCTGGAAGCTCTTCTTCAGGAGGCGACCGCCGAAAGGATAGAGGAGGCCAAGGAGGAGGCCGAAGTTCTGGAGATCATTTCCGAAACAGAGGCTGTGGAGGAAGTCCAGCTTGAAGAAGAGAAGCCGGCTTTGATGGATATCGAGGCTGTGGCTGATTCCTTCGAGAAAACGCGGGCTGTGATAGAGCCCCTGGCCGAAGAGGAAGAACCGTCGGCAGTCACGGCCGGCGCAGAGGGGACTGTTGAGCTTGAGAAACCGGTGCGAGAGGAAATCTCATCCGAAGGGCTTTCCTTTGAAAAGCTGACGGGCATTTCGGAGGGGCGGCTCGAAGAGATCATCACCAAGGCCGTTCAGGAGGTGGTCGAAAGGGTTGCCAGGGAGACCATGGCGAGCGTGGCTGAAAGAGTGATCGGTCAAGCCATCGAAGCTTTGAGAGAGAGCCTGGAGAACTCTCATGAGGAATCCTGAGAAGAATTGTCTTTAAAAGTTACGGCTTTTGTGATTAAAAAAGGGTTTGCGCGTTGAGCAAACCCTTTTCTATGTGTGCCGAGCATGTTCGACAGCTCGGGGGTGAAAGTCCCTTTGACAACCTG
>CAZOLJ010000113.1:3556-11480 GCA_964580575.1 uncultured Desulfobacteraceae bacterium | reverse complement strand
GCAGGAACAAAGAAGAAGGACCTGTCTCAACGGTTCATGGATTTTCTCCTTGGAAGCCAAGGCCAAAGCATTCTGGCCCGGTACGGATTTGGCAAACCCTGACATGCTGATAGAAGTGGACATCGAGAGGACTCTGAACTCCCGTGAAAGGAGCTTTACTCTCAAAGCGACATTCGCCTCTGACGAGAGCAGGGTCGTCCTGTTCGGTCCCTCCGGTTCCGGGAAGACCTTGACCCTACAATCCGTTGCTGGCCTCATGAGGCCTGTCTCGGGAAGGATCGCTCTCAAGGGACGAGTCCTCTTTGACGCAAAGGCCGGAATAGACGTCCCTTCACGGGAACGCAGGATGGGCTACCTGTTCCAGGACTATGCCCTTTTCCCGCACATGACCGTTTTCGGGAATGTCGGCTATGGACTCAGAAAAGCCTGGCAGTGGCGCCTTTCCGAAAAGGACCGACGGGATGTCTTAAGCCTTCTTGATACCCTTGAGATCAAGCACCTCGCCGAGAGTTTCCCCTTGGACCTCTCGGGAGGTCAGAAGCAGCGGGTCGCTCTGGCTAGAGCCCTCATCACGAAACCGGACCTCCTCCTCCTGGACGAGCCCTTCGCGGCCCTGGACACCCTTTTGCGCGGAAGGCTCAGAAAAGAGCTCCTCGACATTCAGGAACGGTTCCATGTCCCGATGATCATGATTACCCATGACCCTGAAGACATCACGGCCTTCGCTCAGACCCTTGTGACTTATGAGGCCGGCAGAATCTGTGAAATCAAGCGCTCTTTGGAAAGCGTCGAGCAGAAGAAACAAAAGATCATTCCGAATGATCCATACAACTGCCCAGCCTCTTGATCCCATCATTTGCAGGAACCAAAAGCCTTGGTAACGTTCAAAAGTGTTTGCATGGGCTTACAAATACATCTCATGCGGCCAGCCGAACCTCGGACAGGGTTGGGACCTTTTCCGGAGTGTCTGGCGGGAGGGCGCCGTCTTTTCACGGTTTATCTATGGGGGAAACCCCTGGCCCCAAGCGAAGGCGAGGGGAACAGCGGGAGGGGGCAAGACTCCCCCGTAGATAAGCCGTAGAAAAGACCAGCCCGGGAGCCCTTGGAACGCAGGAAAAGGTGCCAGCCCTGTCCGGATGGCTCGGTCCCATGCAAACACTTTTGAACGTTACTAAAGCCTTACGAGAAGCCTGATGGATTGCCCTAGAAAATTACTTCCTGAGCGTGAAAGAGTCATAAACCTCCCCCATGACATCAAATGATTCATAAGAGAGAAGATGGCGATCAATATGAATCACCTGAAACAACTGCCTCCCGGTCTCAATCCTCGTCATTAACGCCTTGTCGTGTGTTCTAACCTCGTAGAGCTTGGGGCCGCTGTTGGAAATAACATAAACAGTTCCCTTCTCGTTATCCTCCACCCTGAAACCGTTTTTTATCTTATAGGTGCGGCAGTAGGTATGGTCATGTCCCTGCAAAACCACGTCAACCGAATGCTTATCAAAAATGGGGACCAGCTGATTTCGAAGCTTTGCACTATCCCGGTATTTGGCCGTTGAATAGACCGGCTGGTGAATTCCTACAATGGTCCAAAGCTGAGGGTTTTCAGACAGGATCTTATCCAGCCATCCGGCCTGCTCCTCAATTTTTTCATTGCCGTTGAGCATGACAAACCTGACACCCTGGTAATCGATAGAGTAGGCGGATTCTTCCAGACCCTGAGGCCCGTTTTCCGGGAGGGTAAAATGGGGCCGCCAAAGGTGGAACAATTTGTAGTCCTTGTCTTGAAGATATCTTTTGTCAGGATATTCGTGGTTACCGGGGAGCAAGATCATTGGAGTCATTCTGGGAATCCATCCCAAGGCATAAAACAATTCAGCCCATTCTTCGTCTTTATCCCCATTGTCAACAAGGTCGCCGACAAAAAGCCAGAAAGCTGCATCCGGCGCCTTTTTATAAGCAGCGCGGAAAATTCGCGAGCACATGGATTTAACATCTTCTTGGGGATCACCGAGGTATACAAATCTAAACGGATCGTGGCCCGCGCGGGCGGTTTTGAACTGGTTCCATTCACTCCAATGATCATCCGTACCCACCCTGTAGGCATAGAGAGTATCCGGCTTGAGGGCTTCAAAAACAGCAGAATAATGGTAAACCAGCTTATCGTTCCCCAGTCTCACTTCTTCGCTCAGAGCATTTATTGTTCTCAAGTCGTTTTTTAAAGCAGGAGAATCTGCCACTGCAGCAATCTGGGCTTTTGGACTGCCGACTTTAGCGCAGGTTCTCCAGGTTACGGCCTGGCTTGTTGAAGGATTTTCGGTCAGAGTTAATATTAACCTCTCAGGCGAAGAAGCGTCAGCGTGATGTAAACAGGCCTCTCCCTGTTTTTGCGCTGCCTGCTTTTCTGCTGCAGTACAGCTGCTTGCCACAACCAGGGACAGGCCTAACAAAAGCAATCTAAAACAGGTGGCGGTTTTGCTGTTAGAAGTTCTCATTCACAAAAGAGGGATTTAACAAAAGATAAACGTCGGTATGACATCATCTTGCCCACTCGGTCTGAGACATATCAGGTTCCTTGAAAAAGTCAATAAAGTGCCATGGGGTACCCAATTGAACCAAGCATCCGTCTCAACCAGTTCAATCACAATCCAAGCGGAACCTTTGATAATAGAATAATACATCCTACGATTTGAAACCCGAGACACTTTTCGCGAGCGCAGGAAAGGGCCGCATCTTCTCTTGACTCTTCTATCATATTTGATATAAGTTGTGTCATCGATAGTGCCGTCTCTCAACCGTCACGTGTCATCTCGACCCCTTCGAGTGCCTCAGGGTAAACTCCGGGAGAGATCTTAATAACCTATGCCTATCTCAAGGTTGCTCTCCCGCTCGTGGAGCGGGATCGAAATGACACACCTGCAAAGGCATTACGGAGATACCACACTAGAATGACGGAAAAGTGTAAACCGTCTCCCAATTGACGGAGGATGCGAGGTGATATGTCTAACTCAATGAAAAGCGAAGAGGATAAGGCCTTGGTCGAGCCCCGGCCTTCCACCAAAGTGAAGTTCAAGATCTACGGAGAAGAGATGATCCACAAGAAGGTGAGCCGGAGCGGGTCTAGTAGTGGCAGGATTTACCTCCCGCCCGATTGGGTGAATCGACATGTAAAAATCATCAGGGTTGACTGACGTTCAGCTGAGAACGAGCGAGATGAAGCTGAGACGGACTAGGAAAGAAGATTCTGTGGATCAGGAAGTTCCATCCATGGTCGCTTACAAACACGCCCTTCGCATTGTCCTCGAAAGCATTCGTCCGCTGGGAGTAACCCGCTGTCCTTTAGAGCAGAGTCTCGGATGGACAGTTGCCGAAGATATTCGGGCCACGAAGCATCTGCCCGAGGTCGATCGTTCTGCCATGGACGGCTATGCCCTGCGTAGCGTGGACACCCTCCAGGCCGCGACAAGTCGCCCTGTTCTACTCGAGATAGTGGGGGAAATCTTTTCCAGTACGGTAAGACCGGCCGGCATCACAGCGGGAGAAACGATCGCTATCATGACAGGAGGGGTTGTCCCGCAGGGAGCGGACACTATCGTTAAGCGGGAAGACGTCGAATCCGACGGAGACACCATTACACTCCGGGTCGCGATCCCTCCAGGCCAGCACATATCTGAAAAAGGAAAAGAGATGGCCAAAGGGTCTCTGATCGCGAAAAAGGGGACGATGATTAACCCCGTTGCCTACAGCGTCCTCGCAAGCCTGCGTATGTCGAACGTCCCGGTGATGAAAAGGCCCAGCGTAAGCATTATGGTCATCGGAAACGAGTTGGGTGATCTTGCAGATGAAGGAGACGGTCATCAAATCGTCGCAAGCAATCTCTTCCTGTTGTCTGCACTCATGGAGAACATAGGTGCTCAGACAGCGCTGGCGCGCATCACAAAGGACGACAAGAGGGCCATTCAAGCCGACCTCAAGGAATGCCTGCAACACAATGTTCTCATTACGACAGGCGGAACCTGGCACGGTCGCTCCGATTTAACCCGTTCTGCGATGGAAAATGCAGGCATCCACTTCCAATTTACCGGGATGTCCGTGGTGCCCGGCAAAGGGACCTCGTTCGGTCTCTTTGAAGGCAAACCGGTCTTCGCCCTGCCGGGCACGCCCTCTGCGGTCTTTGCCGTATTCCACACATTGATTCGCCCCTGCCTCAGAAAGCTCATGGGGCAGGAACCTATAGGTCCGACCACCATTGCAGCCGTTCTGGAAGAAGATCTCCATAGGCGTCCGGGGTTGGAGCACTTTGTCACAGGACAGGTATCGCAACAGGAAAGCGGATTCCGGGTTCGTCCCGTGGGCAAACCTGAGCATCCCGTCTTTTCGGCCATGAGTATGGCGAACGGATTTATCGTGGTGCCATCTGGTCAAGAACACCTGAAACGTGGAGCGATGGTTTCCGTTCACCTCTTGGAGCCGTTGCCTTCCTCCATACCTCTTGCCACATGCTTTGAGCGGCCAGTGTGAACTCCTATTTTGGACAGGCATGAGGCGGGATTGCACCAAGCCGGTCGGCTATAAACACTTGCTGGCAAGAAGGGCAGGCTGGTGCTTCTGCTGCAAAGGTCTCATCAAGGTATGTCAGCTTGACCGTCGCCACCTCCAACGGCAGAGAGCATTTCAAGCACAACCAGTCCGCTGCATCCCTCTTCGATTTCGGAGGCATGTTGAACCCTTCGAGAATTCTCATGCGATGGGCATAGGCACTGAAAACAGTGAATACTTCGGCCTCGCGATGATACTCGACCCAGTAGGTGGTGTTCGAAAGGTTGAAGAAGGCGAAGACATGCCCCGTCACTCTATTTCTGAACAAGCTCTTCGTATCCTCATGTTTTGAACTTCAGATTGCAGCCCAGCTATTGCGTTGCCTTTCGGACATTGCACAGGAGCCCTTTCCACTGAGGGTAACCCATGATCGGCTCCCTGCACTGACAGTCCGTGAGATTGTTGCAGTTCCCTTCCCCCCACCATCCATGGGGAACCAGCACAACGCCCTCCATGACCCTTTCATCCACCGACGCCTTCATCTTGGCCCAGCCCCGGTCTGTTTCTACAATCACGTCATCCCCATGGCCGATCCTGTGCTCCGCAGCCGTCCTGGGCCCCATCTCCGCCTTGGGAAAAGGCGATTTAAGCTGGAGAGATTCCATGTTGTGGAGCATGCTGCCGTTATAATACAGATCCCGTGTGCCAGTGGAGAGGATGAGAGGGTACTTGTTCCCCAACTCGGCCCATCGCGGTCCCTGAGGACTCTTGTCTGGTTCCCGGTAGGTGGGTATGGGATCGAATCCTATCTGTCCAAAGGCTTCGCTGTAGATCTCGATCTTGCCTGTGGGAGTCGCAAAAGATCTTCCTTCCTTCAAAGTGTATTCTATGTTTTGATAAACGGCCCCTTCAGGCCTTTCTTTCAGTTTTTCAATAGTGAGCCCGCTGGGTCCGAGCTCATGGGCAACGAGCTCTTCACCGGATTTCCAGGGGAACTTGTCGCCGAAACCGCATTTTCCCGCCAGCTCTGTGTAGAACTCACGGACCGATTTGCACTCGTGGTATCGCCCGATCACCGGCTGCCGGAGCATGAGATAGGGGAGGCAGTGACAGACATTGTAATTGTACGCCAGACCCCAGAACTCGAACTGGTTTGCAGCAGGGAGCACATAATGGGCGAACTGGGCTGTGTCGGTCATGAACTGCTCGTACACGACAAGAAGGTCCAGTTTTCTAAACGCTTCCATCAGGGCGTTGGAGTCGGGCATGGTCACAAGCGGATTTCCACCGACAACAATAAAGGACCTCAGCTTGTGGGGCACGCTCTCCGGCACCATGTTCATGACCCCATAAGGGCTGGTTCTTCCCCAGAGCTGATAGAAAAGGGGGTACTCCTCCGCCCCGAGCGGTTTACCGTGGAAGGGAAGGGTGACATCAGCCAGCCTGAGCCTCGGACTCAGCACCCACCCTCCAGGCACGTTGATGTTGCCTGTAAGGGTCTGGAGAATGGCCATGGCGCGGTCTGTCTGGCTGCCGTTCGCACACTGGTCCTGGGTGCACGTGCCGTGATAGATGGCTGCTCCCTTGGTCGTTGCGAAGCGGCGCGCAAGAACCCGGATGTCGTGGGCGCGGACGCCGGTGATCTTCTCCGCCCATTCAGGGGTATACTTCTGAACGTGGGGCACGAGCCTGTCAAAGCCATAGGTCCATTTTTCCACAAAATCGGCATCATGAAGTTTTTCATTGATGATCACGTTTATGAGAGCGAGGGCCAGGGCACCGTCTGTGCCCGGTCGTATGGCCAGGTACATCTCTGCCCTGTCTGCGATGGGGATTCGTCTCGGGTCAATGACGATGACTCTTGCTCCCTTCTTGATGTTCTCCTCCATGGCCAAGGCCAAGGGGAAATCCGATGCAACAGGGTTGTGACCCCAGAGAAGGTAAAGATTCGAATTCAACTCCTCCACAGGGTATTTTCCAAAGGTGATCTGCCTCGCCCTTATCCTCATCCTGTAGCAGATGCTCTCAACAGAGAAGAAGTTGGGAGATCCGAGAGCGGCCTTGAACCTGTGGGTCAAGGAGACCATCTCCAGATTTTCGACCCCTATGGATCCGCAGAAAAAGGCGAGCGCAGACGGGCCGTATTGCTCCTTCAGTTCAAGTAGCTTCGTGGCTATTTCCGAAAGCGCCTGATCCCAAGTGACGCGTTTCCATTCTCCTGCCACCTTCTTAAGAGGGTACTTGAGCCTGTCCGGATGATAAAGGTGCTCAATCGCCGCCTGCCCCTTTGGACACAAATACCCCTTGTTCAAAGGATGGGATTCTTGGCCCTCCACCTTTACAACCTTGCCGTCTTGGACAGTCACCTCCATGCCGCAACTGTGGTAGCAAAGAGCACACCCGGTGAAATACTTCTTAGATCCTTCCTTCATCGACCCACCTCTGACGCTACGTCTTGTATTCATGCCTTAACGGATCCAAAACGAACCCTTTTCCAGTCTGCCTGCTTCCATACAACCGTTTGTGCTGCAACAGTTAATGCACAAAAAAACAATCCCTCTGGATGGCTTTCGCTGCGTAACATCCAAGATCTTCATTGCAGCCTTGATGATTCAGCTCTGAACAATGTCGGATCTCCCATATTCATCCTCTGAGCCTGCGTGCAGGTATTTGCTTACACATCCGTCATGGACATTCCTGGACTGCATAAAGAGGTGCAAAGCGCGGCCTATTTCATTGAAGGTCTTTCGGTCAAAAAGACAAAGTCGCGATCGAAAATCTCCTCGCTGAGCAGGGTCCATCAAAGAGAGCTTCATGGAGATAGCTTTTGTGTCGCCCATCCCGAGAGCCAAGAGCATCTTCAGCACTTGCACCATCTGTTCGGTGCGCCGGGAAATCGAAAGGAGGTACTCCTCCGTCATGCAGCCAGACCCCTTCAGCAGATCGTAAAGGCAGGGAAGCATTGGCTGCATGGGACGTGTCCTGCCCTGAGAGGCGCCGGTTCTGGTTCCTTCAGAAGGAAGAAGGACACAGGTGGGCTCCACCAAAAGTTCATCGGCAGCTGAGAACTCGCACCAGTCCACGTATCTTGAGGCACAAAGGAGAGCCAGCTCTGTGATTCTGGCCAAAAAAAGCCAGAAGCACTCTGGACAAGGCGAGACGAGAGGCCACAGACGCATTATCCATTGCTCGATAAACCTCTTGCTGAGTCGAGAATCGACAGCCTCTTCCTGTAAGCGATAATTCAATTCGAACCAGGCTTCGATCAGGGAACCCTTGAGCTTCAAGCAAAGTTCGGCATCGGCCTCGAAGCTATCTGGCGTCTGTCGGCGAACTTCTATCATCGGTTTGACTCCTCCAGGGCCATGAACGGATAGCGATAGTC
>CAZOLJ010000113.1:0-3456 GCA_964580575.1 uncultured Desulfobacteraceae bacterium | reverse complement strand
CCGCGCCGGTAGGCTTGTCGTTGATATAAAAATTGCCCGCGGCAAACCTGAGGTGTGAGAGAGCGAAGTCAATGGCCTTTCTGTCCCTGCCGCAGATCGATCCTGTCAAAGCGTACGGTGAAGTCTGGTCGCAGAGCAGAAGAGTCTCCTGGAACTTCTTTTCAGGATAGACATAGATGGTCAACAGGGGCCCGAAAATCTCTTCTTCCATGAGCCTGTGGTGAGGATTGGTGGTGACAACAACGGTCGGCTGGATGAAATAGCCTACCTCATCGTCTGCTCCACCTCCGGCTATGATCGAACAGTCTTTGGAATCGGCTGCTAGTTTTTGGTACGCAGTGATTCTTTCATAGGCAGGTCTGTCGATGACGGCTCCCATGAAGTTGGAAAAATCCGAGACGTCTCCCACCTTGATGGATTTGGTGTCTTCCACCAGCCGTTCCCGGAGTTCGGGCCAAAGGATGTCGGGCACATAGACTCTGGATGCGGCAGAACATTTCTGCCCTTGATACTCAAAGGCACCCCGAATCAGGGCTGTGGCAGTGGATTCCAGTTCTGCCGAGGCATGGACTACCATGAAGTTCTTGCCGCCCGTCTCTCCCACCAGGCGCGGGTAACTCCTGTAAGTCTCCAAATGCTGAGCCACTTGGGTCCAAATCCAGTTGAAGGTGGAGGTGTCGCCGGTGAAATGGACTCCGGCAAGCAGCGAATGACTGAGAGCGGCCTGACCGACTTCCGAGCCTGGACCAGGGACGAAATTGATCACCCCATCCGGCAGGCCGGCCTCCTGCCAAAGTAGCATGAGTTGATAGTTTGAGAAGACCACGGAGGAAGCCGGCTTCCAGAGACAGACATTACCCATCAGGGCGGGAGCGCTGGCCAGGTTGCCCCCGATGGCGGTGAAGTTGAAGGGCGACACTGCAAGGACAAAGCCTTCCAGCGGCCGCAGGTCAAGAGAATTCAACTCGGCCGGACTTGAAACCGGATGAAGCCGAGTCAACAGGTCTGCAAAATGCGTGTTAAACCGAAAAAAGTCGACCAGTTCGCATACAACGTCGATTTCCGACTGATGTGCTGTCTTGGATTGGTTGAGCATGGTTGCCGCGACCATGGAAAAACGGTGTTTGTGAGCCAACAGTTCGGCTGCTTTTCGAAAGATGGATACCCGATAGGAGACCGGTGTGGACGCCCACTCTTTCCATGCCCTTTTAGCAGCGTGGGCGGCCCTTTGGACTTCCTTGGGACCGGCTTGGTGAAAGGTGGCCAACAACCGACGATGATCGTGTGGGCAGCGGACGTCACCCATTCGACCGGTTCGGACCTCGCGGCCGCCAATGATCAGGGGTATCTCAACGTTGTCCCCGGTCCAATGGCCGAGCGACTCCTTCAATCGCTCCCGCTCGACGCTGCCCGGCCGGTAGTCAAAGACAGGCTCGTTGAGCGGGGCAGGAAATTCACCTTGCACGTCGAACATTCACACCTCCCCACGGAACTTGAAGTTGATCCGTGCGATCTTCAAATGCATCACCCATTGCACAAACGGGCATGCCTGGGCATCGTTGGCAAGACCCCTGTTCCTTCCGGCGACGGCTAGCCCAGGTTGAAAGATATGCCTTGAGCCAGGGGCAGGTCGCGGCCCCAGTTAACGGTATTGGTCTGGCGGCGCATGTAAACCTTCCAGGCATCGGAACCGCTCTCCCGACCGCCTCCCGTGTCCTTCTCTCCCCCGAAGGCGCCTCCTATTTCAGCACCGCTCGTTCCACCGTTGATGTTGGCAATCCCACAGTCTGAGCCCTCATGAGAAAGAAACCTTTCAGCATGGTAGAGTGACCTGGTAAAAACCGATGATGAAAGGCCCTGATCCACAGCGTTGTGAATTCTTATGGCGTCGTCGAAGCGTTCATAGGGGATCACATAGAGAATGGGAGCGAAGGTCTCTTCGCGCATCACCGGGAGATCGGGAGAAGCCTCTACAAGAGTGGGCTGCACATAGGAGCCACGTTCCAGACCTGGAATCTACACCCGGCTCCCGCCATAAATGATCCTGGCCCCTTGGGCGGTCGCCAGCGCCAGGGCATCCATCATCTGACCCACGGCGGATTCGTCTATAAGGGGCCCCATCAACACCCCGTCAGCCAGTGGATCCCCGATCGTCACTTGCTCATAGGCGTTGACGAGTTTACGCAGGAATTCATCCTTGATGGCGTGATGGATAATCAGCCGCCTCGTGGATGTGCAGCGTTGACCGGCTGTGCCCACTGCGCCGAACAGCACGGCTCGGACAGCCATTTCTTGATCCGCGTCCTTGTTGACGATCACAGCATTGTTGCCGCCCAGTTCGAGCAGGGACCTGCCCAGGCGCCCGGCCACCACCTGACCGATGCGGCGCCCCATCGAACAGGAACCGGTGGCGCTGATGAGCGGCAAACGGCGGTCATTGATCAGCCTCTCCCCGATTTCCGACCCTCGTCCGATGAGCACATTGAAAACGCCCTGGAGGTCGTACTTGTCCACCACAGGGGCGATGAGGTTCATGACGGCGATGGCGGCCAGCGGCGTCTTGGAACTGGGTTTCCAGATGACGACGTCTCCGCACACGGCCGCGATAAGGGCATTCCACGACCACACGGCGACCGGAAAATTGAAGGCAGTGACAACACCCACCGGCCCCAAAGGGTGCCATTGCTCGTACAATCGATGGTGGGGCCGCTCGGAGTGCATGGTCAGGCCGTAGAGCTGGCGGGACAGGCCTACCGCGAAATCAGCAATGTCGATCATCTCCTGCACTTCACCCTGCCCCTCTGATTTTATCTTCCCCATCTCTAAAGACACCAGAGCTCCCAACTCGTTTTTGTGTTCCCGCAAGGCCTCCCCTATCTCTCTGACGACTTGGCCTCTCACTGGAGCCGGGGTCATGCGCCATCTAAGAAAAGCCTGCCGGGCGGTTTCTATGACGGTTTCATAGTCCTTCGCCGAAGCTTCGCTGACCGCGGCCAGAAGGCTGCCGTCAATCGGAGTATGAGAGTTCAAGACCGACCCTTTTGTTTCGAGCCAACCTCTTGAGCCCCCCATGCCCGCTCCAGGATTTATTGATTCCAAGCCCAGGTGTCTGAATATCTCCTGTCGCATCGTCCTTTCTCCCATTGTTTCTGATTGCTCGTGACTCTATTCGATCTCAGCTTCGCCCCGTTTGGCTCGAAGAGCCGTAGACAGCCCTGCATCTGCCCCTCCACCGATATCACCTTCTCTACCTGGGCGGAGCAGCCGTAGGCTGGAAACCGGAGGTGCGGTTACCGATGGTTTTACTCTGCTTCATGGGCTTATTATATCAATTTTGATATAAGGTAGAATTATGCTGAGCTAATATCTCTCTGTCAAGTGAAAAGACCAAAAGGCCCCATCCTCCCTTGACTCTTCTATCAAACTGGATATAACTTGTGTCATCGCTGGAATGAA
>CAZOLJ010000112.1:0-11710 GCA_964580575.1 uncultured Desulfobacteraceae bacterium | reverse complement strand
AGGGACTTTGTGATTATTCAAGTTCATATCCTTCCTTCACCTCTCCCAGGGTTCCAAAAACAGGCCTGTCCAATTCCTCGAAAAACATGGCCCGGCCCACTTCCCCCCTGAGGCGGCGGGCATCCCGGATGCCCATGGCGCCCATCAATTCAAGAAGCTGATTGTGAAAAGCTCCGAAAAGATTGTAGACCCGAGAAGCCACCCAGACAGGCGTCGCCTTTTCGATCTCCACAGGGCAGGAGAGCCCTGAGGCACAGCGCTGGCACATGCGACATTCCAGAGCAATCAGGATGGGGAAATCGATGACCACAGCGTCCGCCCCGCAGAGGATGGCCTTGGCCACGTGCTCCGCCATGGCAATGCCGCCGCTTGCCAGGAGAGTCATTTCATCGCGAATTCCTTCGTCAATGAGGGTTCTGTGCACCGACCTCAAGATATCCTTCATGGTCGTCGATTCGTCGTCCACGACCCTGCCTCCATAACTCGCTTCAAGATGGATGATGGAGACTCCGGCCCGGGCAAGGGCCAGCGCTTTCTGTCTCGCGGCCTTGTCCATGGGAAGATGAACGGAAACCAGCGCCAAAGGCAGATGTTTTTTCACGGCCTTCAATCGCTCGTCCCAATCCTCGCTCCAGGGCATTTCGACCAGGCGAAATCCCTTGAGGCCGCGGCCGGATTTCACGGGGCCTGCAGGGAGAATGGGCATGAGATGAGACCGGTAAGGATCTAGCTTCTTCTTCAGAAGGTGCGCCGGCACGGAAAGGAACGTGCCCAGCCGTTTGGCCGCCATGGCCCATCCCTTCATCGTTTCCTCACTGATGGCGCCGAAGGAGGGGATTCTCATGAGCACGGGGATGGGAACATCCGCAACCTCCGGGACGTGGGTCAAGAGTTCGCCTTTCTCGTTGAAGACAAGGTGTCTGGGAGTCTTTCCAAGATCCACCGCAGTGCTGATGTACTCCCGGCCGTGAATGCCGTCCCGCGTGGGCCGCACGATCTCCGACATGTCCGTCCACATGGCGTCGAACCCCTCGCCGCTGAAAGGCCCGGGATACCCGGCACCGGACACGGGGATTTTCCCTGTCTCCGCCTGGTACCAGAGCCTGGCGATGATGTCCGGAGTCCAGTGCCTGTCTCCCAGGGACTTGAACTCCGGATTGGAGGACTTGTGGATCAACTCTTTAGGGCACCCCTGCACGCATCTCAGGCAGTTCATGCACTGGTTGTCGATGGAGTCGACCATCTGGCGGGAATCCAGGCTCCGCTGATCGTAGACCTTGTAAACGCATCGCTTCTTGACACACACGGCGCACTTCAGGCAGCCTTCTTCCCAGGCGATGATCCCGGATGGGGTGATCGCCTTGAAGCGGTGCGGGCTGGGTTTCGTGTGAATCGCATACTTCTTCGGCATAGGTAAAACCTCAAACCGACAGGTACATGGTACACGGTGCAAGGTGCACGGAAACCCGTCAATAAAGAAGATAAGGTCAACAAGCTAGCTGGTTTTCGTTTTCCTTGAACCCTGAACCTTATACCTTGGACCTTTTTTATTTCGGTCTCGGCAGCAGTCCTGCTCTTTCGGCGATCTCGGCGACCTTGTCTTCCCACTCAATGGCCATGAGGTGAACCCCCCGGACCCCCGGAATCTCCTGGAGCCTCTGGATGGTCTCCACGCAGATCTTCAGGCCTTCCTCCGCCTGCTTCTTGGCAGGAACGCCCTCCATGCGCTTCACCACCTCATCGGGTACGTCCATGCCTGCCACCTTCTTCTTCATGTACCGCGCCATTCCGGCGGACTTCAGAGGGGTGACCCCTCCCAGGATACATGTCTTTTCCGTCAGCCCTCTGTCCCTGGACAGGGCCATCCACTTTTCGAATCGGTCCAGATTGTAGATGCACTGGGTCTGGATGAACTCCGCTCCTGCGGCCACCTTCTTGGCCAACCGGACGACTCTGAAGGCAAAAGGATCGCCGAAAGGATTGGCTGCTGCGCCGATGAAAAGGTCCGGCGCCTTGGTCAGAGCCTCTCCTCCCAGAATGGTTCCCTTGTCGCGCATGGTTCTGGCCACCTGTACGAACTGGATGGAATCCAGGTCAAAGACACCCACGGCCTGAGGCTGGTTGCCGAAGCTCTGGTGATCCCCTGACAGGCAGAGGATGTTTCGGATGCCCAGAGCGGAAGCGCCCAGGATGTCGGACTGAAGGGCGATCCTGTTTCGGTCCCTCACCACCACCTGCAGCACGGGGTCAAGGCCCGTGGACTTCAAGAGGCTGCACGCGGCCAGGCTGGACATGCGCACGATAGCGGTCTGGTTGTCCGTGACATTGACCGCATCCACCGTGTTCCTCAGGAACTCCGCTTTCTTGAGGATGGCATCGGCATCGGCGCCCTTGGGGGGCCCGCATTCCGCAGTCACTGCGAACCCGCCCTGATCAAGAACTCTTTTCAATCGGCTCACGTCTTTCACCTCTGCTGGTCCTCCCTCATGATCTTTCTCGGTCCCCCGCCCTGTTTTCTCGACCAGTCCTTTGGAGGGTAGATCTGCTCCAACCGGTCCAGGGATCCGAATCGGTCGAGCCGGTCAATGATGGCCTGCCATGCGCAAGGGATCTCCGGATTGATCTCGCATTTCCCTTCCCTGGATCCTCCGCAGGGGCCGTTGAGAAGCTGTTTGGAACAGCGCGCCAGAGGACACACCCCTCCGAAATCGTCAAGCATGCAGTCCCCGCAACCCAGGCAGTTCTCAACCCAGTAGCCCTGGTCCCTGGTCTCCCCCAGGAACTCGGTGTTGAGAGCCGGCAGGATCGGGATTTCCGAGAACATCTCCGCCACCGCCTGGACCCCTGCACCGCAACCTAGAGAGAGCACGGCATCGTACTGGTCAATGAGGTCATCAAGAAGAATGACAAAATCCTTCATGCACTGGCGGTCCAGGGTTTTTTCCTGGATGATGATTTCCTTGCCGTCCATTTTGTTTGCCATCCGGAGCGTCGAGGCCAGCATGCCCGTCTCCTTCTCCCCTCCTGCAGCACACTCGGCCACACACGAACCGCAACCGAGGACCAGGACTCTCTCGTAAGGGGCAATCATGGCCCTGATCTCGTCAATGGGTTTTCTTTCTGCTGTGATCATCCTTTTTCTCCTTGGTCCCTTTCCCCCTTTTCGGCCGCTCCAGCACCGGTGACGGCCGAAGTTCGCTGACGCGACCCAGGATCTCTTCAGCCAGTTTCGCCAGGGGTTTGGGGTTTTCTTTTGAGTTGGCGACGATTCCCACTCTCTCTTTTTCAAGACCGATCTGAGCAATCGTCTGAACCGTCATGTCCACACGCTTCGTCGCCCTGAGGTTCCCTTCATAATAGCGACAGGCCCCTTCAGGGCAAGCAATCAGATAGGCCGCGTCCGCAAACTCCTCCAGAGCCTTGAGAAGGTGCAGAGGATCGAGCCGTCCACTGCAGGGAATAGGAAAGAGCCGCAAACTCGAAGCATACTTTTTTTCGAGCGCTTGCCTGACGGCTTCACCGCTTTCCGGTGTGTTCTGGCAGTAGAATAAAGCCAGCGTCCGCTTTCCACCCTGAGAGATGCGGATCTTTTTATCCGCCTGCTCTCTAGTGTCTTGTGAAATTCTGGATTCCATAGGAGGGAGTCCCCTTCTTAAAACTTCTACTGTGTGACCAGCCGGATGGTTTAGCTGGTTGCTGAAGAACACCTGCTGTTCAGGCTGCTCAAAAACGACTAGATGCAAGGCACCCGACATTCCGAAGAGTGAGGCGTACATGGGAGTACGCCGCAACGATGAGGAATGAGGGTAACGCCGCAGATGGGCGTTTTTCAGCAGCCTGTCGAACAAAAAAAGCGCCTTCCCCTGGTGAGAGGGGCAGACGCCGTTGTCGAAAATAAGCAATCCGTACTTCCTTGTGCGGAAATTTAGATAAAGTACCCTTTTCCCCTGCTTTGTCAAGCCATTTTTCTGATCGGTCAACCAAGAATGTATTTCTTTTTTTCTGTCATTCCCGAGGAGGCAGTAATCCAGTCTGTTCAGAATTCTCTGGACTCCCGCCTCCGCGGGAGTGACGATCCGGTCTTGTTTTTCGCCAACTTCTAAGCCACTAAAGGCCATACTCCTCTCTCTGGCTTTCCCCCTCAACCAAATACCTCGTGTAGGCCACATGAATCCGCTGGAGGCTCCCGTTCAGTTTTTCCCTGAACCGGTCTTCGTTTCCGTCTGCCCCGAGGAGCCGCCGGCTAAGAGCCTTGAGTTCCTTTTTGTCCTTCGGGATCGCATGGATCTGCCTGTCTTCAAGAATCTGGAGGCAGTGTTCCACCCGCCGGAGGAACAGGTAGTCTTCCTTGAGCCCTAACGCCACAGGCTCAGGGAGGATGTTTTCCTTGCCAAGCAGTTCCAGAGCATTAAGCGTGTTTCCCTCAAGGAGAGAAGGGATTCGTGCTCCGTGAATGAGCTGCAGCCCCTGGACAAGAAATTCCACATCCCGCAATCCCCCCATACCGCTTTTCACATCAGGCGTTGCGCCGGAGTGGGTCTTCACTCCGATAGCCCGCATCTTTTCAATGGACCGGGCAATGTCTTCCCCTTTCCTGTTCTGCAAGAGGACAGGCCGTATCTTTTCCAAGAACGAATAGCCGAGACGAAGGTTCCCGGCCACTGGACGCATTTTGAGGGCTGCCTGAACTTCCCAGAGCGAGGCCACGTCGGTGTAATATCGGACAAGAGAAGACCACGAAGGGACCAGTTCCCCGTCCCGGCCAAAAGGCCTCAGCCTCAAATCCACCCGGTACGCATACCCTTCCTCGGTGTGGCTTGAGAGGTCCGACCGAAAATCTTCCATGAGGCGAGCGAACAAGGCCTTCTTGTCCGGATCCGTTTTCCCATCCTCCTCGCTCCAGAGACCGAGCAGATCAACGTCGGAACTGTAGTTCAGCTCATAGCCTCCAAGTTTTCCCAGGGCCAGGATGCAGAAGCGGTCTTTCCATTCCGGATGCTCCCGGGTTCTCTTTTCCAAAACGGCCTGTGCAAAAGCCTCAGCCACCCTCGACAACTCCAGCATCACCTCGCGGGTCGGAGCGCCGAGGCAGATGTCCCGGATCCCGATTCGCAGCATTTCCCGGCGCCTCAGCCGGCGCAGACGGTTGAGCCATTCCCCATGGCTGCTGCACCCGGACGCCGTGCGACGAAGGTCTTCTTCAATATCCCTTGTCTCGCGGATCTTGTGCAGAACCTCCGGGGCCACCACCCAGTCCAGAAAACCCGGATTCCTCACCAGCGCATCCGACAGAAACTGGCTCCCTGCAAAGATTCCGAGCAGGAGTTCAAGACGCATGGGCTGCGACAGGAGCAGGTTGTAATGGAAATCGGCGCTCACCTGGGCGCGGACAAAACGCTCCCAGTTGTTGAGAGCCATGTCAGGATCCGGCTTTCTCTTCAAAATATCAAAGGCGAGGAGGGCAAGCTTGGCAAAGGTCGTTCTGCGAGTTCCACCTCCTGCCATGCTCTTGATGTTCGCGTAGGCTCGCTCAGGATGATCGAAGCCGCCTTCGCGCAAAATGGAATCCCTCGTTTTTTGCGGCACCTGGTCCGACAGAACAAGATCCGCCGCATTGCCCGCCGTGGCTCCCGGAATCGAATCGCGGCCAAAATGGCGCTCTACAAAGACGCGAACGGCTGCGGAATGGTTTTCAAAATCTATACGAAGTTGCTCTGAAGGTTCAAGGGGGCCGCCTCTCGAGTATCCCATGCGGCGGGCAAGATGAGTGAATTCTGAAGAATCCTGGGACGGGAAGAAAAGGTCCAAGGCGGAACCGCGAAGCATGCGCATGCTGTTGATCAGATGCCTCAGAAAAGTGTACGCGTTGATGAGACGAGCGGATTCTTCATCTGAGAGAACTCCCTCCTCGGAGAGAACCTTCAGGGCTTCACGGAGAAGAGGGGTCCTGAGCGAGGGGACCTCCTTGCCGTAGGTCACCTGGAGAATTTGAACGCTGTACTCCAGGTCCACCAGGCCTCCGGGACTGAATTTGGCATTGAGCCTTGTGGCGCCGGTCTTCTCCTTGAATTGCTTCTCCCTGAGATCTTTCAGTTCCTGAAGATCCAGGCGGCCGGAAAAATAGACCATCTCATCCCTGAGCCGCTCCACTTGCTTGCCCAGCTCAGGATCACCACCTATCGCCCGAAGACGAACCAGGGCCAGCCTCTCATAGGAATGGGATGGGCCGGCAGGACCATAGTAGCGGCAGAAGCTGTCCAGGCTGCTGGCCAGCGGTCCCGCGTTTCCGAAAGGCCGAAGTCGCAGATCGAGTTGAAAAATACCTTTCCTCTTTGACTTGATGAGGCCGGTCACTCCCTTGACGAAGCGGTCGAAAAACTCCGCGTTCGTGAGAGGGGGATCTCCGTCCGTCGTGCCGCTGTCGCTGTAAACAAAAAGCAATTCCAGGTCAGAGGCATACCCTAGAGCGGCACCGCCGAGCTTCCCCAGCCCCAGGATGGCGTATTTTGCCTCAAGACCGGCCACGGTTCTTGGCTTTCCGAAGCGTCTCGTGAGATCCTCGTAAACCATTCGTGCTCCTTCATCGACGACCTGCTCGGCAAGCCGAGTCAGAGACAGGGCAAAGGAGTCGAATGTGGATTCCGGATGAAGAATGTGGTCTAGATCGATGAAAAAGATTTCCCGGTCTTTGAACCGGTTCAGCCTTTGCGCCTTTTCCTCAAGAGTTTGCGCATCCTTCAGTGCGTTCCTCATTCTTTCGAGCAGGGTGTCGGTGGTTTCTTCAAGAGCACGCGTCCTGACATAGGAGCTCCGCATGGGAAGCAGGGTCTCATATTGCAGGCGAATGAAGTCTTCCCACAGGAAGTCACTCGCGCCGAGGAGTCTCGCAAGATCTTTGAGCAGATGAGGCTGCGTCAGCAGGTCCAGCCACTCCTTTTCCTTTTTCTTCTGCACCAAGTCTCTCACGATCTGCTCGAACCGTGAAAGCGCCGTGAACGGGTCAGGCGCAGCGCCCAGGAAATAGGTGAACTGCTTGGTGAGAAGTATGGAGAACTTGACGCGGTTGAGCAATTCCGGGTTGTCTATCTTGCGGCCCCGCAGGTCGACCAGGTCGATTTCATCTTCCACGCGGCCGTGAATCGTTCTGATTCTCACGTGTTCAATCGAGACGTCGTGCAGGGACAGGGCGTTGGACAGGGCATACAAGAAAGCGGGCGTGTCTTCCGAGATGACCCTCAAGCGGGTGAAGGCTCCCGCGTGTTCGTCTATCTGGATTTCAACGGGAAAGGGCACGGGATAAGAGCTCTGGTGAAGAGGAGCGAGTCTTCTGACCACAAGCTCATTGACCTGCTGCTTCGCCTCTGTAATCGACGGCTCGTCTCCCTTTTCCAGGAGCCGGATCGCAGCCTCCATGCGGGATCGGAGTTCCTCCGACCAGCTCTCCAAAGGCAAGGAAGTCTCGACGATCCCGGAGAAGTGATCGATGATTCTGCGCCTCTTCCCAAGGTCCTCTTTGTCACGTCGCTTTCGCTTGGCAACAGTTTGAGGAATTCCCTCATCGGTGAACACTTCTCCCGACACAGTGCTGAAGCCCATGCCTGCAAGGATGCCGGTAATCAGAGAAAACTCGGAAGGGTAATCAAAGGCCAAGACCGTGCAGTCCAGGGTCCCGTCTCTTCTTGGATCAAGAAGGATCTCCACGGGATGCAGGGGGGACAGGCGGCCTAGCGCTGCCAGATGGCGCTCCACATCCTTTTCGCTGAAGATCCTGGAATATCGCTCGCCCAGCCGCGCAAGGTGTTCGGCCCGCAGTTTTTCTTCGGCAGTTTTCAATTCCCCTGCCCCCCCCAAGGGTAATCTACGGATAGTATAGCACAGTCGTTCATTCACCGAGAGAATCGCTCTGAAGACATTAAGACCCACGGCAAGTCAAAAGAAGAGAAATCACCGCTCGGAGAACTGATAAGGGTTTTCCCCTCCCCCGGCGGCTGGTCCGCCTCTGGAGGAGAGGGGATAGAGGGGAGGGGGACACAAGAAATCTGAGAGGAATTTTCCATCTTTCCCACCCCCACCCTGGCCCTCCCCCTCAAGGGGGAGGGAAGGCTGGGACGTAGAAGAGCGTTTCTTGCATCAGATATCGTAGTAGAGCGCGAACTCCCAGGGATGGGGCCGAAGCTCGACCGCTAAAACCTCTTTCTCTATCTTGTAGGAAATCCAGGTCTCGATCACATCCGAGGTGAACACATCCCCTTTCAGCAGGTACGCATGGTCCGCTTCAAGGGCCTTTAGGGCTTCCCGGAGGGAGCCTGGAGTGTGAGGCACCTTGGCCAGTTCTTCCGGCGGCAGATCATAGATATCCTTGTCCAGCGGATCTCCCGGGTCCACCTTGTTCTGGATCCCGTCAAGCATGGCCATGAGAATGGCGGAGAATGCCAGATAGGGATTGCAGCTCGGGTCAGGGCACCGGAACTCCAGCCGCTTGGCTTTGGGAGATGTGGAGTAAAGAGGAATGCGAACCGCCGCGCTTCGATTCCGCCTTGAATAGGCCAGGTTGACCGGGGCTTCGAAACCCGGCACCAGCCGCTTGTAACTGTTGGTGGTCGGGCTCGTGATCGCCAGAAGCGACGGCGCATGTTTCAGGATTCCGCCGATGGCATACATGGCCATTTGCGACAAACCCGCGTACCCGTCACCGGCATAGAGATTCTGGCCGCCTTTCCACAGGGAGCTGTGGACGTGCATGCCTGAGCCGTTGTCGCTGAACAGGGGCTTGGGCATGAAGGTCACGGTCTTGTTGTACTTCTTGGCCACATTTTTGATGACATACTTGTACTTGAGCAGGCTGTCCGCCATCTGGACCAGAGGAGAAAAACGCATGTCGATTTCCGATTGCCCTCCTGTGGCCACTTCATGGTGCTGGGCCTCGATCAGCACACCGATCTTCTCCAGGGTCAGCATCATTTCGCTGCGGATGTCCTGCTGGCTGTCCGTGGGAGGAACCGGGAAATAGCCTTCCTTGTAGCGGATTTTGTATCCCAGGTTCGGGTTCTCCACCCGGCCGGCGTTCCAGCGGCCCTCCACCGAGTCGATGTGGTAGTACCCTTCATGCTCGTTCTGATCAAAGCGGATATCGTCAAAGATAAAGAATTCCGCTTCAGGACCGAAGTAGGCTACATCCGCGATGCCCAGGCTCTTGAGGTAATTCTCCGCCTTGCGGGCAATGTTCCGCGGATCCCTCGTGTAGTCTTCTCCGGTCACCGGATCACAGATGTTGCAGAGAATGACGAGGGTCTTGGCCTGAAAAAAGGGATCGATAAAGGCGGTCTCAGCCACAGGCTTGACCAGCATGTCCGATTCATTGATCGCCTGCCATCCCCGTATGCTCGACCCGTCGAAGCCAAGGCCGCTTTCAAAAGTGTCCTCATCCACTTCCCTTGCGGGTATGGAGAAGTGCTGCCACAGACCCGGAAAGTCCATGAATCGCAGGTCCACCACTTCCACCTTCTCTGTCTTGATCATGCTTACAATGTCTTTTGCCGTATTTGTTTCACTCATTGATTTCCTCCCCATGTTGGATTCTGATTACCTCCCCCTGAAATGAATATCGTTGAAAACACGTTCGCCCGTGCGAATCGATTTTTATTGCTAACAGGCTTGAGCAAGACGCGTGCCATTGGCTCCGATGCTGCAACCCTTAGGCATCCCTTGCCTTTTGTCGCCTTGGC
Organism: uncultured Desulfobacteraceae bacterium; assembly: GCA_964580575.1. Classification (GTDB taxonomy): domain Bacteria; phylum Desulfobacterota; class DSM-4660; order Desulfatiglandales; family HGW-15; genus CAVPDE01. The sequence goes on along the minus strand of CAZOLJ010000112.1, from coordinate 1,985 downwards.
CAAACCACCCCTTGTCACTCGAGCTACAATTTTGTAGGATCTCTCCATTCAATGCTACAAAAGAGTAAGCTCGCAAATCCCCCTTGCTCCCTCTTTGATAAAGGGGGAAACCCACCACAGGATCTCCCCTTTGTGAAGGGGAGGCAGAGGGGATTTGAAATAGCTCGTGAGCGCTTTGCGTTAGGACCGTCCTCTTCTAGAAAAAATAGGATTGCTCGAAAGTTTTTGATCGAGTATAAAATTGGGTTCAATTCAAAATCCCGGAGACAAGTTTCGTTGATGGAATGGAGGCAAAGAATCTATTGCGGTGATCTGACCCCCTCTGACGCGGGAAGGGATGTTCTCCTCATGGGCTGGGTGGATGCTTTCCGCGATCACGGAAGTCTGCGTTTCATCCACCTCCGCGATGTTCGCGGGATCGTCCAGGTGGTTTTTAACCCTGAGGTGGGCGAGGAAAGCTACGACGAGGCCGCCGACCTCAAGGAGGAATACGTTATTCAAGTGCGGGGCAAGGTCGCTCTCCGCCACAAGGGCACGGACAACCCGAACCTCAGCACCGGCGGCATCGAGGTGCTTGCCGAGAAAATGGCAGTTCTTTCTTTCTCCAGGACCCTTCCCTTCAAGATCTCTGAAAAAGCCATCGCCTTCGGCGAGGACATCAAGGCCAATCCTGAAAAGGTGGATGAAGAGCTGAGGCTCCAGTACCGTTACCTGGACCTGAGACGGCCGTCGGCTCAGGAGCTCTTCATCAAGCGCTATGAGATCATCAAATGCATCAGAGAATACCTTGACCAGCTTCACTTCACGGAAATCGAAACCCCTTTCCTCACCAAGAGCACGCCTGAGGGAGCGAGGGATTATCTTGTGCCGAGCCGAGTTCACAAGGGCAAGTTCTATTCCCTGCCCCAGTCGCCTCAGCTTTTCAAGCAACTGCTCATGATGAGCGGCATGGACCGCTATTTCCAGATTGCCCGGTGCTTCAGGGATGAAGACTTGCGGCCGAATCGCCAGCCTGAGTTCACACAACTCGATCTCGAAGCCTCTTTCATCGACGAGGAATTCATTTATGAGATCATTGAGGAGCTCACCGTTAGGATCTTTGGCCTCGGCGGCATCTCCCTTCCAAGGCCCTTTCCCAGAATGACTTACGATGACGCCATGGAGCGCTATGGATCAGACCGGCCAGACCTTCGCTTCGGCATGGCCTTTGAAGAGGCCACGGACGTTCTGAAGGAAACGGAGTATGCCGTCTTCAGGCAGGTGTTGGACGGGCGGGGCTGCATCAAGGGATTTTGCATCAAAGGACAGGCCGATTTTCTCAGCAAGAACGTGCTTCAAAATGAATATGCCATGAAAATCGCCCCATCCTTCGGCGCCAAGGGCATGACCTGGATGAAGGTGACGGACGGCCGGCTCGAGTCGAACATCGTCCAGTTCTTCAGTCAAACGGAACAGGACCGTCTCCAAAAGCGCTTTCGTACCGAAGACGGAGACGTCATCATCATGATTGCAGACACCTCTCGAGATCTTGTAAACAAGGGACTCTCCGGTCTTCGCCTCCATCTCGCTGAAAGACTAAAAAATATTTCTGAGAACCGTTTCGTTCCCCTCTGGGTAACGGATTTCCCTCTCTTCGAACTTAAGGAAGGAAAACTCGGTTCCCAGCACCATCCCTTCACCATGCCGGATCGCATCGATTTTGATCCGGCGAACAAGCAGGAATGCCTTACCCTGAAGTCACGGGCTTATGACCTCGTCATGAACGGGGAGGAACTGGGGGGTGGGAGCATCAGGATCCACAGGATGGACATTCAGAAAAAGATTTTTCTTGCCCTGGAGCTGACGGAACAAGAATTGGAAGCCAAGTTCGGCTTCTTTCTCCGTGCTCTGGAGTATGGGGCTCCTCCTCACGGCGGGCTTGCGTTGGGCCTGGACCGGGTGATCGCCATGATCCTGAAAGCGTCTTCCATCCGGGAGGTCATTGC
>CAZOLJ010000111.1:0-11779 GCA_964580575.1 uncultured Desulfobacteraceae bacterium | reverse complement strand
GGGAAGCATGAGGGACGTACATCATTTTATTATTTTCTCGATCTGACCGAGTCGCAACGTTCAAAAAAAGCGAACCGAAGCCTGAGGTGTTCGTTCTGAGAGATGCTCGATCAATACCTCCAGATGTTCGCAAAGCTTCGGACCGGCAAGGACCGGGACCGGTATCCTGAGATCACCTGCCATTGCGCACCGCACAGGCCTTTCCTGCTCCTCTCCGTCATTGAGCTCATCGCGCAAGGCCGGATTACTCAAAACCTCATCGAACCCTCTTATGAACTCGTCGACACACACTAGGCGGCACGCCCTAAACTTACTGAATACTTTGTCCAAAATGTACACTATTGACAAATCGTACATATTGAGCTATCTTCAATCATCAGGAATGGAAGCGAGGTGATGATCATGGCCAAGAGGATGAGCGCCAAAGATGCGAGGAGCAAGTTCTCCGACCTCCTTGGAACTGTCAATTACGGAGGGGAAGAGGTCATTGTCGAACGGTCGGGCCGACCGGTGGCAGCGGTCATTCCCGTCCCTGTGTACGAACGCCTCGTTGCAGAAAGGCAGACACGGTTCGAGGTGATCGAGCGGGTGCGGTCGCGGGTGCCTAAGGCGTCCCTTGAGGAGATAGAAACAGATGTACGTCAGGCTGTCGCAAAGGTGAGAAGTCGCCGTGCTGCGGGTCGTTCTTGATACGAACGTTTTTGTGAGCAGCCTTCTGTCGACGGAGGGCACGCCTGCCCAGTTGCTCAATGCGTGGCGGGAGGGCAGGTATATGCTTGTCACGTCACCTGCGATCATAGCGGAGGTCGTCGAGGTGCTGGAGTCGCCTCGTATTTCTAAGAAATACCTTATCCGGCACCAAGACGTCGAAAACCTCGTGGATGTGTTGAAAACGGACGCAGTCCTCGTTCCCGGGGAGGCTGGGGTCAAAGGTTCGGTGCCGCGGGATCCCCGAGACGAGATGTTTCTCGCTTGTGCTATCGACGCGAACGCAGACTGCATCGTAAGCGGCGACAGGCATCTGCTGGACCTCCAAACCTTCCGGGGCATTCCTATTCTCACGGTAAACGAATTCGCAGAGGAATTAGAAAACCAGAGTCGATAAATGGTTCGCTGCAAGACCCGGCCTTGCCTTGAAGAGAGGGCACGCGGCTGGGGTCGGACCAAGACAACAACCTGGAAGTATATTAGAAGAGCAGAAAAACGGGCCTAAAAGAGGGCTTAGAACCACGTGAAAAAATGGCACGCTGTTAAGTTCTTAAGTTGCCTTGCCTGTTTTCCTTGAAGCACCCTCCCGATGTTGAGGAACCTTTCGTCCCGTGGGGTTGGGGTCGGGCCACAGAAACAAATCGAAAGGAAGGGAGGTTTCAAAATGCCTGAAGTGCTTGTTAACGGAGCAAGGTTGTTTTATGAGGAGATGGGCTCTGGCCCTGGAACGATCGTCTTCTCCCACAGCTATCTCGTGGACAGCGACCACTTCGCCCCTCAGATGCAGTCCCTCAGGGCCCGTTACCGTTGTGTTGCCTTCGACCATCGGGGACACGGCCGGAGTGAGGTGACGGAGGCAGGCTACGACATGGAAAACCTCTATTCCGACGCCGTGAAACTGATTGAAGCCCTGAAGTGTGCTCCATGCCACTTCGTAGGCTTGTCCACTGGGGGTTTCATTGGCATGCGAATCGGAATCCGGCGACCCGAATTGCTCAAATCACTTATCCTCATGGACACGTCGGCGGATCCGGAACCTCAGGAGAACTTCAAGCAGTATAAGCTCTTGATGTTCATGGTGAGGTGGATCGGGTGGCGGCCGGTGATCGGCAAGGTCATGCCGCTTTTCTTCGGGAAGAAGTTCTTGAGCGATCCATCGAGGAAGAATGAGGAGAAGGAGTGGAAAGCACGCATCAAGTCTTCAGACAGGAAGGCCATGGTGAAATTCGGCCTCGGGATATTCGGCCGCGCCGGCGTCTATGAAGAGCTTCCCAAGATACAAATACCGACCCTGATGATCGTAGGGGAGGAAGACATGCCAACCCCTGTGGAGAAAGCAAAGCGAATTGCGGCGAAGATCCCCGGCGCCAAACTGGTGGTCATTCCCCATGCGGGGCACTTGTGCACGGTGGAAGAGCCTGCTGCAGTGACAGCGGCAATGGAGGAGTTTCTTCTCGGCCTTTCAGGGGAGGAGAGACGTTCTTGATTTCTGGGGGCGTGGAATCGTGAAAAGGGGACAACCATGTGGGAGGAGGGACATTCTTGCTTTCTTGCCATTCTCAAGCTCAATCTCTGGGACGTTTTTGGCTGGGGGAAAGGGCACGCTGTTAAGTTGTTAAGTTCCTTCTCAAAGAAGCGTCAAACGCGATATCCAAAAGGCATAAACCTTAAAATCTAACAGGGTTCCCTTCCGGACGCGGGCACGTCCAGAACGATGACCTCGTGGCCGGTCAATTCCAGGAAGCGCTGGATGCCATGCTTTGAGATGGCCAACGTGCTCGTGTTGATGAGGGGGTGGCAGAGAAAGGATTGAGAGTGCCACAGGGCTCTGTCGAAGAGAACCTCCACTTTCTTCTCCGTGTCGTTGATGACGGCAAGAATCGTCACGGATCCAGGATCAACGCCAAGATAGCGCTTCAAACGATCGGGAGAAGCCATGGTCAGCGAACTCAGACCCATGAGCGAAGATAAGGATTTCAAGTCAACGGTTTTCTCGTATCCGACGACCACGAGAAAATGCCGCCTCCCTTTCTTGTCGCGCACAAAGAGGTTCTTGATTTTTGCGCCTTCCATTGCGGGTACCAGCCGGTCCGCCTCTTCGCACGTGAACACGGCAGGGTGATCGCAGCGCTCGTAAGCAATCCCATTTTCTTCGAGAAACCGGAATATATCCATCTTTCTCCTTTTGGTTTAAGAATCCTTTATCCGAGAAGGCACGTTCCTGATTTTGTGAATTCGGCCAATCTGCGCCAAAGAGGATCATCAGGGAATAATAGAACGCGAAAGCGGCCGAGTCAAACCGCGGTGATCTGCCCTGATTCACCGTCAAAACATCATCTGCCATTCGACAGGCTCATGGCCCTGAGCAACGTCGAAGGGCGGCGTTGCCTTTGCTTGCTCCTCCTTGCGGCGGGGAAGGGGGAACATCCTTGATTTATAGCCATTCACGAGCTGCTGACAGGGGTGGCGTCTTGAATTGTACATTACGAAGTGGAGCGGGCATCAGGTCCTTCTTTTTGACTTTTAAAGACATGAAAACACTCATGGCGAAAATTCACCCGCCTTCGCAGGAAGCCACGGTCTCCGGACCGTGGAGGGATGCGGGTGTCCTCTGAAGCCTTGACGAAGGAGGACTGGGGCTTCGGCGGGTTACACCGTACCGCAGGTGCCACGGGCGCCTGCCCGTGGGGCTCCACCTCTAGGTGGGCTGAGAAACAACTTCCTTTCAAGATGCATTTAGGGTATTATCAGGGCGATGGAAACGTACGGGTACACTGCCTATTTTGAAAATGAAGTGCTGAGAAAGCGCCCATACTTGTGTAAAGAATGGTGCGTTCGAGTCTTAGAAAAGCCGATTCGAGTTGAACCGCAAGAGCATAACCGCTATCGTTTCTGGGGCGCGATTGACGAATTGGAGGGTCGCTACCTCCGGGTAATCACTTTGTCGGATAAAAGGACCATCCACAATGCTTTTCCAGACAGGGGGTTCAAACCATGAAACTTAAATATTACCCCGACACGGATTCTCTTTACATAGACCTGTCATCAAAGCCGAGCGTTGACAGCCGGGTCATATCCGAGGGTGTGGTTCTGGACTATGACGAAGAGGGGAATATTGTTGGAATCGACATCGACAATGCCAGCCGAAAGATCGATCTCAAAGAGATTACGATCAGCAAGATTCCGGCCGAGTTGCACGCTGTCAGCGCCTAAGTAGTCGTGAGATTGAATCCTTCAATAGAGGCTGTTTCGGGATACGGGGCGCTCCTGATTTTCGGCATTTCGCCAATCTGCCGCAAACACGTCGAGCAAAAACCATTGAAAAAATGAAAAAAAAAGGGACGCTGTTAAGTTTTTAAGTTGCCTTGCCTGTTCACCTTCGGGGACCTTTCGCCGGAGATGCTGGACTCTATAACCTTACCTCCCTCCGCTTTTAATAGGCGGTCTTGAGCGCAGGAAAGGGCAATTATTTCTTTCCTTTCTTGGTTTCAGTCGCAACCGTGCTGTAAACCACCTCGGTCCGTCCGTGCTTCCGCACCAGGTCGGCAATCGCTTCAGCCAAAAGGTCCGAGATCGGCTTGTCGAGGTCTACGGAAAGAAGCTTGAGATCCCGGATCACCGGTTCATCCAACCTTACCGTCCACCCATTCCGAAAAAGCCCTTGACTTCAGGTGCCAACATATTGTAAATTTGCAATGTAAATTTACAACATACTAGGCGAGGAATCAATGACACGTGATGCCACGACACCCCGTTTGCTCAGAAGACCTGACCGATCCTTTTTCCTGTTCGGCCCGAGGGGGACAGGGAAGAGCACCTGGCTCCGGCAGGTGCTCCCGGACGCTTTCCGGCTTGACTTGCTCGACACGTCCCTTTTTCTCGAGCTTTCGCGGGATCCTCACCGCCTTGAAGCTTTGGTTGGGAACAGACGAGCCGGCGCCTGGGTGGTGCTCGATGAGATACAGAAAGTTCCAGCTTTGCTGGATGAAGTTCACCGCCTCATGGAATTGCGCCGGTGGCGATTTGCTCTTTGCGGCTCCTCCGCTCGGAAACTTCGCCGGGGCGGCGCCAACCTCCTTGCCGGCCGCGCCCTGACGCTCTCCATGGAGAGTCTCTCTGCCGCAGAACTGGGCGTGGAGTTCGATCTGGACGTGGCGCTGAATTGGGGATTGCTTCCCTTCGTCCTGAATGATTCTGGTCATGCGGCTGATATTCTTTCCGCTTATGTCAACACCTATCTCAAAGAGGAGCTGCAGGCAGAGGGCCTGATCCGCAATGTGCCGCCCTTTGTTCGCTTTCTTGCGGTAGCAGGGCAGTTCAACGGCCAGATGGTGAATGTGCAGAACATCTCTCGTGAGGCCTCTGTCGCCCGCAGCACCGTGGACACCTATTTTGCCATCCTGACCGACACCCTGGTGGGGCACATCCTCCCGGCGTGGCGACCGGGCCTGAAGGTTCGGGAGGCAGCGCAACCCAAGTTCTACTGGTTCGATCCAGGGGTGGCGCGGGCTGCCGCCGGCCTGCTTCGCGACCCGGCAGATAGACAGTGGCAGGGATTGGCGCTGGAGACCTTGGTCTATCACGAACTGCGTGTTTACAATGAAATCAGCGGAAAGCACCGACCTGTATCCTACTATAGAACACCTGCAGGAGTGGAAGTGGATTTTATTGTTGAAACCTCTCACCGGAGGCAGGGCACCTCCGCTCACGTGGTTGCTATCGAGGTCAAGCGGGCTCATCGATGGGATCGGTCCTGGGATAAAGCGCTTCGTAACCTTGCGGATACGGCAGGGGTGAAGGTCGATCGTATGATTGGCGTTTACTGCGGTTCACGGAGATACGAGTTCGACAAGGTCACCGTGGTGCCCGTTTCAGAATTTTTGAAGGAGCTGTTTGACGGAGAGGTTCTCTGACCCAAGGGCCCAGGACCGCTATCCAGGATGGGGGTCAGGTCTTGCTTTTTGACAAAACAAAAGTAGCGGATCCCGACAATTAATAAGGAAGGGTGTCAGGTCTTGACAGTTGACATAAAGGAAAGAAGGGGGCGATGGAAGGATTTTAGGCCGTCTTGAGCGTCACCAAGGGTGGTCACTTCTTGCCCTTCTTGCTTTCAGGTGAAGAAACGCTGTAAAGTTTTTAAGTCGCTTTTCTGGTTTGCCTTCAGGCAGCCGTCCCGAGACTGAGGAACCTTAGAAGCTTAGAGCCTCCCTCTTCTACTAAACTGGAGAGTCCTGGAAAGTGGAAACGTCTGTGCGGAGGAGTCCTGCCTCTGATGGTGCATGACACAAACGATCTGAAGGTGTTTATCTCCTCAAGGGATTCCACGTGTGATGAATGTAAAGAGGATCTCGGCCGAGGAGCTTGGATTACGCTCATGGAGGGGGAGGGTGCTGTTTGTCTCTCATGTGCGGACCTCGATCACCTTGTCTTTCTCGCTTCAGGGGACGCCGCGTTGACAAGGCGGGCGAGGAAGCGCTCAACGTTATCGGCGGTGGTGTTGAAGTGGAGTCGTACGAGGAAACGTTATGAAAGGCAAGGCCTGCTGGTTGAAGCTCAGGCTCTGGAGGAGGCTGAGAAGGAGTGCTTGTCGGATGAGGAGGTTAGACTTCGCCGCCGAGAGCGGGCGGCGGAGCGACTGGTAGAAGTCGACCGAGATTACGTGAAACGGTTTGCTTTGCGAGTTCGTGAACTCTATCCGGGCTGTCCTCCCGGCAGCGAATTTGAAGTGGCGGAGCATGCGTGTCGGAAGTATAGCGGAAGAGTGGGTCGCTCGGCTGCAGCAAAAAGCCTTGAAGTGAATCCTGTGCGGCTCGCCGTCATCGCGCACATCCGCCACACCAAAACCAGATATGACGAACTTCTGGCCGGAGGGTATGATCGCTGGGATGCGCGCAGCGAGGTTGAGGGTGCCGTTCAGCATGTGCTCGAAAAGTGGCTGGGTTCTTAAACCACCAAGACAACCAAATGAAATTGTGTTATAAGCACCGAGAACGAGCTCTGACAAACAATGCAGATCAGCATTATTATTAGCCTCAAGGCCTTACTGGGAGCGGCAGAGAGGAACTAAATGGTTTCAGCAAAGAACCAGAACAGAAAGAAGATGATCGGGGAAATGGTCAACCGCATTGTTGAGCATTTCGATCCTGAGAAGATCATTCTATTCGGATCATCCGCGCGAGGGGACGCTGGTCCTGATAGTGATGTAGATCTGCTCGTGGTGATGCCAGTTCAAGGCTCCAAGCGGGAAAAACAGCTGGAAATCAGGGCTCTACTGCGCGGTATTCGATTGGCTAAGGATATCGTCGTGAGCAGGCCAGAGGATTTTGACTGGCGGAAAGATATCGTTGGTACGATTGAATACCCGGCTAACAAAGAAGGGAAAGTTGTTTATGCCCGAGATCGAGAAAGTAATCACCGTCGCCGGCGAGTGGGTTAAGAAAGCCGAAAATGATTTGAAGAATGCTACCTTCACCCTGGAGATGGACGACGAATGTCCCACAGATACCGTGTGCTTTCACGCCCAGCAGGTCGTTGAGAAGTACCTAAAAGCCCTGCTTGTATTCAAGGGGATTCCTTTTCCCAAGTCTCACAATATAGAAGACATCATCGCCCTCCTGCCGCCGGGCAGTCGCCCTAAACTCACTGAGAAGGAGCAAGACAAGCTCACGGAGTATGCAACGGTGACCAGATACCCGGGCGATTATGAACCGATCTCCCTGGATGAGGCGAAGAAGGCTGTTCGCATTGCCCGCCATGTGAGGAGGCAGATAAGAAAACTTCTGCCAAAGCCAGCCCTATCCAGTAGGAAAAAATAAAGACTGACTAATCATTCGCGGTGGATGCCTGCGGACCCCGTATAGGCGAGTGAAGAACGGGCACGCTCTAATGTTTTTAAGTTCCCGGTATTGATCACCTCAAGGCAGGAATCCCGCGACAGAAGGACGTTAGAGCTTTGCAGCGGTACGCTGCGGGCTGATTCTCTTCAAAACTTCAAAAGGAGTCATGACATCGAATGAGTTTTAGGGGGCAGGGGTACGTTCTTGCTTTCTTGACATTCTGATAACCGACGGATGCGGTGAGATTCTTAGGTGTCCTTTGGTGTTCAATTTCAACAAGCCTAGTAAGATTTAGAAGCACTATGGAATAGCCTCATAGCGTCTTTCGCCTGTGGGGATCTTGAGGACAGGTATCCGGAGATCACCTACCATCGCGCACCGCACAAGCGCTTCCTGGTTCTTTCAGTTCAGAGGGGCGTCCCGCGCGAAACGGCATTGTCCCGACTACCCACAACAAAGTACTTTCCTTGCTCTGCCAGGTGGTTTTCTTTTTGGTGCAGGAGCCTGCGGAGAGCCAATGCCATAGGACCTACCGGCTAGGCACCTGCATGGAGCCCCGTTCAGAGGGTTGCCCTGCGCTCTTCTTCAACGAGGCTCTGTGCTTGACCCCTATGAGGCCGTCGACAGAGAGATCTTCATCGATATCCGGCCAGTGTATCCCGTAGCCACTCGGGGACGCGATGTAGTTCCGCCGCTGGGCGAGTGTGGCCGAGGCCAATCGCTGGGATTGGAAGGAAATGTCTACCTCATAATCCCTTCCGTCGACTCGCAGAAACATGACGGAGCCGCTAAAGGAAATCTTTTCTACCTCATGAGCCTTATCCATCTCTTCTCTCCTGCCACTTGGTCCACTCGGAGACGATATAATCAAAATGTTCAAAGATGATTCTTCTGACTACTCTCTTATCGGCCGGGCTCATGTTGTAGGCATGAGCTTCAACCGCTTCGAATTCTTCCGCGTCTAGCCAGTATTTGGCCTCTGCTTCTCCCTTTTGACAATGGATATGCGCGGGCTCATTGCGCTCATTAGCGTAAAAGAAGAACCGCCATCCCATGATGATGCGTATCGTCGGCATTCAGAAACCGCCACTCAGATTGGGCAACATTTCAGCAGAGGGAACCAAGGAGGTAAAGTTTTTTCAGCTCTTCCTCAATGCCTCTGAAAGTCCTCGGGGACGTTGTCGACTAGGCGGACTGTCATTGCCGAACCGCTGCTCCTAGGAGGAAAGACCGAAAGCGCGGCGCCAGCAAACACCCCTCCGCACCATGAATTTTACATGGCCTTGAAGAGAGTAGGGACATCTTGATTTATTGACATTCTCTACCTGTCGGGGTCAGCAATCAACAAAGACCAGCCAAAACCGGATGCCACGCTACCCATTTGCGTGAAGAGGCCGCAGGTCTTGACATATGACATAACTGGACCCCTGTATGCCCGGAAAAGAAGCATGGGGCACGTTCATCATTTTATCACTTTCTCAATCTGACCGAGTCTCAACGATCGGCAAAGGCAAAGCAAAGCCTGAGGTGCTCGTTCTGAGAGATGATTGACAAATACCTCCAGATGTTCGGGGAGCTTCGGCCGGAAAGCGGGTGTGACTTTAGACGAGTTGACCGGAGGAGTGAAAGAGGATAATATGATGAAAATTTGCCATCGGGGGATGGAGGTGAGAAAAGAATGGGGACGCTCAATCGAATAGAGCTTGATCCGAAGGTCTGCAATGGAAAGCCTGTCATCAGGGGTACACGGATTCCTGTTTCTGTGGTGCTGGAGCAATTGGCAGCTCATGAGTCTTGGGAGACGATCCTCGGCGCTTATCCTGAGCTGAAAGAAGAGGACATTCAGGAAGCCATTCTGTACGCACGCGCGTCACTGGACCATACCGAGTTCAGGGTCGTCAATGCCTAACGGGCTCAATCTCTATTTGGACCAGATGTTTGGAGTCGACGTGGCCGCAGCGCTGCGTCGGGAAGGACATGATGTATCGCGGGCAGCAGAAACTGGGCTGTCGCGGGCTGATGATGCACTGATTTTGGAAAGAGCGATAAGGGAGGAGCGTATTCTTGTCACCCTGGACGAGCATTTTGGTGACTGGGTCATTCTTCCCTTAAAGAAACATCCTGGCGTCATCCGGCTCAAAGTGAATCCCGCCACTACTGCGAATGTTGTAAATCTCCTTTTGCCGTTCTTGAGGCTGCATTCCGGCCTGCAATTCAAGGATCATCTTGTTATCCTCTCTACAACACGGGCGAAATGGGTGCTGACCTCAACTTCTTGACGCGAAATAGTCAGGTTCTGTCCTTCGCAAGAAGATAAGGTGTGTACGATCATCTGAGGGCCCATGATTTTATGTCTTTTTTGGCCGATCAGACGTTGACCGATAAGCGAAAGCGAAATAAAGACTGAGGTGCTCGTTCTGAGAGATGCTTGAGAACTACCTCCAGATGTTCGCAAAGGTTCGGGCGGCGAATGGATCTTCTTTTGCCCGAAGATAAGGATTGACTTGGGATTGAAAGATGGTATCCTCAAAGCGTCTTAATTCTGAACCGTAAGTCTCTGCGTTAAAGAGCGATTTAGTCCAAAAACCGTCATCCCGAAGGTGTCCCGACTTCGTAAGGACCGGGGGGCTTGTTTAGAGCCTAGACAACACCTTCGGGATTCTGTTTTTAAGGAGGATACCTTGGAGAAAGCAAAAAATCGCAGAGAGAGCAAGACTGAGGTTGCAAAGCGGGTTCTTCACGTTTTGCATGGCAGAGAAAAGAGCAGACTAGAAAGGCTCCTGGGCGGGGTTGTTTTGATGCGGGACAGCGGTCAGTTCAAGAAGGAACTTAGACTTTTCTATATGTACGTTGCGGCTCTACATGTGGAGAAAAGGCTTTGAAAGTCATGGTAAGGGCTGGCGGAGAGAGGCGTTCCATGACCCATCCACACACGGTTAGACCCACAGAGGAGCTTGAGAGTTTCATGAAAGGAGTGAATCACCGCCTTTGGGTGCTGAAGCACTTTCCGGAAGAGTTCACACCTGGGGACGCAGAGGAGTTATGGAAACTTATCAAGGAGGCTGTTCACATCGGTGTCGGGATGTACGAAGACGCACCCGAACAGGTGAAGCAGATCCTTAAGCCGATTAAGGCTCTGTATGATGAGCACCTGATAAACGCTGGGAAGGCATCGCAGAACTAAGCGGGAGTGGAGGGGATCTTCAGTTCTCGTCTCATAAATGGTGGATGAATTGAGGAAACCCTGCACATGAATAGACCTTCGTTGAAAGATGGCAACCACCATTTCCGCAAAATGACACAACACACTAATCAAGAAGGAGATCAATCATGAGAGCCAGAACGCTTTACTTTGTGGGTATCCTGCTGGCCGTGTTTTTCTTAGCTTCGACAGTCGAGGCACAGCAATACTTCCATGACGGGAACGACCTCGCCAAGCTTATGAAGGAGTACGAGAAGGCAGAAGCTAAGGACCCTAACACGAACTATATGGAGGTTCGGCATTACGGCGGCTATATCCTTGGAGTACATGATGCAACGACTGGTTTGTACGGTGACAAGGGAAAGGTCACTATACAGCAGATGCTTTCCATCGTCGCCAAGTATTTAAAAGCTCACCCGGAGAAATGGAATGGACCTGCGAGCGATCTGGTAGTTGAGGCTTTGAAGGAAGCGTTTCCAAAGAAGCCTTAGCGTCTATAGGGCTGCCGGTCTCTCACCGTGCTCCGGCCTCTGAAGAGCGCTTCACTGAGAACCAGGAGGGAGAGTCATGGAAAAAGCGAAAGCGGTTCAACCGAACGAAGTCCAATGGGAACCCCATCCGCAGCTCAAGGATGTGAAGGTCGGCTACTTCCTGTCCAACAAGGTGGACAAGACAGATCTGACGTGCTTTCTCGTGCAGTCCCCGAAAGGCTCACCCATCGAAAAGCATGTGCACAAGAATTCCGACGACATCATTTTTGTGATCAAAGGAAAAGCGACCATGTGGATCGACGGATTGGGCGACTTGCCCATGGTCCCGGGCTCTTTCTTCAGAATCCCGAAGGGTGTGATGCATCATCCCCATGACATCGAAGAGGATCTGTTTATCTATGATGTGTTCTATCCCTACCTGGCGTGAGATCGTGATGTCTTTGCTTAACTCGTGTTTCATGTAACCAAAAGACAAAAGGATAACGTACATCATTTTATTATTTTCTCGATCTGACCAAGTCTCAACGATTAGGAAAAGCAAA
>CAZOLJ010000110.1:0-12237 GCA_964580575.1 uncultured Desulfobacteraceae bacterium | reverse complement strand
CTTGCATTTTCTTTCCCCTTGTCAATAGGGAATTGCTTTTAAGAAAACGATAATTATGGTATGCAAGTCTGTAGAGCCGTGAGATGGAGCGGAGGAGAATGGGAAAGAGCAGTTCAGGGGTGAAACGAGGGACATGCACCGGCATTGTTAAGGACACACGGTACATGGATCATTGGATGGGAGACTACCATCCGGAGTGCCCGCAGAGGCTCAAAGTCATTTATGATATGCTGGAAGATCCGGATATGGCGGGCAAATTCCAGGAGATCTCCCCCAGGTTCGCGGACAAAAAAGAGCTGCTTCTCGTTCATGCCGGTTACTACGTTGACACACTTGCAGCCACATCAGGAATCGAGTACACGTACCTGGACCCTGACACCCAAACCTGTGCAGCATCTTATGAGGCCGCGGTTCTGGCTGCCGGAGGGCTGTGCGAGGCCATTTCCAAGGTTTGCGCGGGAAAGCTGAAAAACGCCTTTGCCCTGGTCAGACCACCGGGGCATCACGCGGAACGAGGTCAGGCAAAAGGCTTCTGCCTTTTCAACAACGTTGCCGTGGGCGCCCGGTATGCCCAAGAACGCCTTAAGGTTGGCCGCATTTTGATTGTGGACTGGGACCTTCATCACGGCAACGGGACCCAGCACTCCTTTGAAGAAGATCCTACGATTCTTTATTTCTCCACCCATCAGTTCCCCTATTATCCAGGGACCGGGGCTTACACTGAAATCGGCACCGGGAAAGGCCGTGGATTCACCGTCAACGTCCCCCTCACCATAGGATATGGGGACGCAGAGTACTTGAGCATCTTTGAGAGAGTGCTCAAACCGATCGCTCTCCAGTTCAAACCTGAACTGATCCTCGTCTCCGCCGGTTTTGACATTTACATCGGTGATCCTTTGGGAGGCATGAACGTCACTCCTGCAGGGTTTGCTGCAATGACCCGGGCCATTATGGATATCGCGGATGAGTGCTGCGCAGGAAAGGTGGTGCTCACCCTCGAAGGAGGATACGATCTTTACGGGGAACGGGATTCGGTTAAAGAGGTTCTCAAGGAGCTGGCCGGCTTGAACAGCACCGACCCGGCCGCTCTGGCAGGTTCTGCCATGCAGGAGATGGTGGATAACGTGGTGGCCCGGGTCAAGAGCGTTCACGGGCCGTACTGGAAGACACTCTGAGATCCTCGTGCCGTGGCAGCCCTCCCCTTTTCTCCTCCCCAAGCCAAGATGACGATTCGCCCCGCAAAACCCTCCGACAAGGCCTTTATCGCCGGATTAAGCAGCGAGGTCTTTAGCGTTTATGGACCGTACGGGTCCACGGTCAGCCAATGGTTCAAATCCGGTGTGACCCTGACCCTCGTTTCCATGGTTGGGGGTAGGTCTGCGGGCTTTGTGATGATCGGTGCCCTGCCGGCAGACGAAGAGGGACAAACGTGCGCTGAGGTTCTCGCCATCGCCGTCACTCCCGAGTTCCAGCGCAGAGGCATTGGCCGTGAACTTCTTCAATTCGCACAAAAAGAAGCGGAAAACTTGGGGGAGCAGAGGCTTCTTCTCCACACAGCCAGAGAAAACCTTGCAGCCCAGAAGCTTTTCCTGAGGAATGGATTTAGGCCTGTGCAGAGCAAACCCCGCTTTTATCCCTCCGGACAGGACGCTCTCATGATGGTGAATGATCTTGGAAAACATCGGAGGAACAACTCGTTGGAATCGAGATAGGGCTCCCGACACAACCGGTTCCAGGATTTGGGGCTTGAATATACGAAAACGATCCATGTATAATTAGACACTTATTTCTTCTGGAGGGTATTTATGGCGCAAATAGATGCGTTCTTCAAGCTCATGCACGATCAGGGAGCATCCGATCTCCACATGGTTTCCGGGCAGCAGCCTGTTCTACGGATAGGCGGTGAACTCGAGCGGGTCAAGTACCAAACTCTTGAAAACGACGGCCTCAAGGCCATGCTTTATGAAATCGCGCCAGAGCACAAGATCAAGGAGTTTGAAGAAACGGGTGACGCGGATTTTGCTTATGAAATCCCGGGACTTGCCAGATATCGGGCCAATTTTTTCCAGCAGAAGTACGGTATTGGCGCCGTTTTCAGGGAAATTCCCTCGAAAATCCTGAGCTGCGATGAACTGGGCTTACCCAAGGTGGTTCAAAGACTGGCCAGCCTGCCCCGCGGCCTTGTGCTGGTGACCGGGCCCACAGGCAGCGGAAAATCAACCACCCTGGCCGCCGTTGTCCATGAAGCCAACATGAGTCGAAAAGACCATATCATCACCGTTGAAGATCCACTGGAATTTGTGCATCGGAGTGAAAAGGCCATCATCAATCACAGGGAAGTGGGCCTCCACACCAAGTCGTTTGCTGCAGCGCTGAGGGGCGCTCTCCGAGAAGATCCTGACATCATCATGGTCGGTGAAATGAGAGACCTGGAAACCATTGCCCTTGCCATTGAAGCCTCGGAAACAGGGCATCTTGTTTTTGCGACTCTGCACACGAACAGCGCTTCAAAGACCGTGGATCGCATCATTGAAGTTTTCCCGGTCAGCCAGCAGGAGCAAATCAGGAATACCCTGGCAGATGGAATTAGGGCCGTGATTTCCCAAACCCTTTTCAAGAGAAGGGACAAGCGGGGCCGGGTGGCGGCCCTCGAAATCATGATTGCCAACCCGGCCGTTCGAAACCTGATCCGCGAAGGAAAGACCTATCAGATTCCTTCCATGATCCAGACGGGAAAGAAATACGGCATGCAGTCGCTGGATGATGCTATTCTGGAACTGCTGATGAAGAAGATCATCAGCCCGGACGATGCCTACACCAAGTGCAATGACAAGGGCAAGTTCCTTCCCTTCCTGAAGCAGCCTCCTTCTGACTTCACGGAGGTATAGAGTCTTTGAGTGGAACTTCTTCGCATGCCGTGTAAACATTCCACTCCAGCCCTTGGTGGGAGGGGATAAAGGGGAGGGAGAAGGGGTTCTGGATTCAGTTATGGATGATAGCACCGGACCCCACAGGAGAGGGAGCCAAAGCGATGAGACGACAGGAAATTGACCATATTTTGACCGCCATGCTCGAGTCCCATGACAATGTCTCGGACCTCAATTTCACGGTGGACAAGGCCTGCCAGGTTGAGTCCTCGGGCCAACTGGTGTCTGTGTCGCTCAATCCTCCTATTTCAAAGCTCACCCCTTTCCAGGCTGAAGTCCTCGCCCTCAACCTGATCAACGGTGACCGCAGGCTCACCCGATTTCTCCTCTCAGAGGGCTCCTGTGACACGTCCTACCAGCTTGCAGGAAAAGCCCGGTTCAGGGTGAACATCTTTTCGCAAAAGGGCTACCTCTCGACCGTCATGAGGCAACTGGCAGCCCGGGTGCCGACGGTGGATGAAATGACGCTTCCCCCGGCATTCCGTAGGATGGCGGATGACCGGAACGGGATGATCCTGGTCACAGGGGCCACTGGAAGCGGAAAGTCCACCTCTCTCGCCGCGGTCCTCAACGAGATCAACGAGAGAAAATCGGTCCACGTGGTGACCTTGGAGGATCCTGTGGAGTATGTCCATGCCCAGAAAAAGGCCACCTTCAATCAGCGGGAGCTGGGAATCGATTTCGACACCTTCGCTAACGGCTTGAGGGCCGCGCTACGCCAGGCTCCCAAGGTGATCCTGGTCGGTGAGATGAGGGATAGGGAAACCGTGGAGATCGGGCTCTCTGCGGCTGAGACCGGTCACCTCCTGCTGACCACGCTCCACACGGTGGATGCCGGCCAGACCGTCAACAGAATCGTCGGCATGTTTGAGCAGGAAGATGAAAAGCAGATCCGCATCCGCCTGGCGGATTCGGTCCGATGGATTGCCTGCCAGCGGCTGCTTCCCAAGGTCGGGGGAGGGCGTGTGGCCGCCTTTGAAATCATGTGCACGAATCTGCGGGTGAAAGACACGATCCTGCACGGGGAAGCGGAAGGCAAAACCTTTTATGACATCATCGAAGCGGGGCAGCCTTTCGGCATGATGACCTTCGACCAGAGCATCACGGAGCTTTATCAAAAAGGATTCATCACGGAGGAGACCGCCTTGAGTTATGCCTCCCGCAAGGCGATTGTGGGAAGGGCCATCGACGCCGTCAAATCGGCCAGAGGGGAAAAGACCACGTCCATCGAAGACCTGAGTATTGACCAGGATTACACAAAGAAGTACGGAAAAATGTAAAGAGGAGCGGAAACCATGGAGGTTACCTGCGGGCAGTGCAAGGCCAGGTTCAACATTCCTGACGACAAAGTTCCCAAGGACAGGGTCCTCAAACTGCACTGTCCGAAGTGCAAGGGCAAAATCTCGCTTGGAGGTGAGGCGCCGGAGCCGCCGCCCAAGGCAGATGAGACCGGAGAGTTCCCCCTGAAGATGATGGATCCGGCAGCCGGCCGCAAAGCTCCTGAAGAATCCTACGGGTATGAGGATTTCACAACCGATGTGGCTCTCGATTTTTTTGAAGAGGGGATCAAGCTTGCCCTGATTATGCCCAACAGCTCCATGAACGAGGATCATCTAAGAGCCGGGCTGGAGCTCATCGGATACAAATGCATCCCCACGCCCAACACCAGGGATGCGATCGGGAAATTGCGTTTCCACCATTTTGATCTCGTTATTCTCGCCGACGGGTTTGACAGCCAGCCCCTGGATCACAGCGTCATCGTCAATTACCTGAACAGGCTTTCCATGTCGGTTCGTCGGAAGCTTTTTTTGGCCCTCATCTCGGACAACTTCAAAACCATGGACAACATGATGGCCTTTGCCATGAGCGCCAACGTGGTGATCAACTCCAAGGACCTTCAAAAACTGCATCTCATCCTCAAGAAGTCGGTCTCGGAGAACGAGCGATTCTACAAGATCTTCATGGACACGATGGTGGAGACGGGAAAAGTGTAGGTCCACTCGCCCATGGAACAAAGACACAAATACCGGCTCAGAGTTGAAATGTGCATCGGCACGATCATCGACGTTCACAAGAGGATCCAGTTCTCTTTTGAAAACGAAAAGCTCCTCTCCCAGTTCGAGCACTTGAGACGGGCGGTCAACGACATGGACATGACCCAGGTCTGTGAGCGGGACGTGGTCCTGGTCGAGCAGGCGACCAACGCGCTGCTCTGCGAGTTTCGGCCCGTCTTTGAAGACGGCAACTACGGCCCCGTCTACGAATCCCTCGGCCATTAACCACCGATTTGATCTGACATGAACACGAATCTGACTGACAAGGTGATCCTCATCACCGGTGCATCCGGCGGTATCGGGTCGGCCATTGCGCGGGCTTTTGCCGCTGAGGGCGCCAAGCTCGTTCTGCATTATCACCGCAATCTGGCCGGCGCAAGGAAGTTGCAGCGCGAATTGGCAGCGGTTGAGACCCTATTGGTCCGCGCAGACCTGAGAAAAGAGTCCCAGGTGAAACATCTGTTTGCCCTCGCATTGAAACGCTTTCATCGCCTGGACACTCTGGTGGCGAATGCCGGATCGTGGGAGATTCGCGAGGTGCCGCTGCATCGGATGTCACTGAAGCAGTGGCAGGGGACGCAGGACGGCGTGCTGACCTCGACATTCCTCTGTGTGCGCGAGTTTTTCCGCCTGGTGGAAAAACAGAAGCGTGGCAACGCGGTGTTGATCGGCTCGACGGCTGCCGTATTCGGCGAAGCAAACCATGCGGATTATTCTGCGGCAAAGGCGGCCATCGCCTTCGGCCTGACGCGATCTTTGAAGAACGAATTGTCACGCCTCGCGCCCCACACGCGGGATTATTGCGGGGGACGGATCAATTGCGTGTGCCCCGGATGGACGGTGGTGCCGCGCAGCGCGGCGAAGCTCAGCAACGCCGGAACAATCCGCAAAGTCACCGCGACCATGGCGCTACCTCAGATTGCGCGGCCTGAGGACATTGCCAACGCGGTGGTGTATTTGTCCTCCGATACACTTGCGCGCCACGTCACCGGGCAGACCCTGGTGGTTGCGGGCGGGATGGAGGGACGCATGCTCTGGCAACCGGAAGAGATCGATCCCTCTGCAGCCTGAGCCCGAACAGCCCTATCGGGGTCACATCTTGAATTGTGAATTAGTCTTCTTTGCTCTGCTCCCGAGCTTCGGGTCTTTCTTTATCCGTACCCTCACATCCTTGACAATGTGGCTGACGGCCGAATAGGTCAGCCCGAACACCTGCCCAATCTCGTCATTCTGGAACAGCCCCTTTTCCCATAGTGTGCGCTGGAAATGGGACGCTGTTAAGTTTTTAAGTTGCCGGGCCGTTCTTTGTGGTGATAATAGTGTTTCATGCCGAGGAAATCTACAATCGACGCTGCCGGAGCCATTCAACATATCATGGTCAGGGGCATTGAAAGGGGCACGGTATTCAGGAACGATACCGACAGGAATCATTTCCAGCAGCGCTTGATAGGCATTCGCGTGGCTTGGGCGACCCGCCCAAGCCGCAACAGTCGAGGGCTGGGGTCGGGCCCAATGCACTTATCGAAAGAGTGAGCAAGAAGACCTGACGACGGATCAACTCAAGATTCTCCGTCGGATGGTGAAGGAGTGGTTATCATGAAAAAGGAACATTTCGAAAAGCTGGTTGCCAGCATTAAGGAGGCTGGACAGATCAAGGCTGGACGAAAGGCGACAAGCCGTGTTTACGAAATCAAGCCACCTGAAATCAAGATGGTCAGAGAAAACCTTAATGTTTCCCAGAACGAATTCGCACTCATGATAGGAGTCAGTGTTCGCACTTTGCAGAACTGGGAGCAAGGAAGAAGACAACCTGAAGGGCCGGCTAAGGCGTTTTTACGGATTGCGTCGAAGAATCCCAGCGCTGTCCTTGAGGCTTTGCATACCGAATAAATGGTCAACAACTGAATCCAGCGGATGGCTTTCAGCCACCGCTGATCTCGACAATGCTGCGGATGATCCTCCGCAGCATTAACCATCAAATAAGGAGATAGCCTTGGCCTCGAATTGGATTTCATACAACGATCTTGCCTGGACTGAAGATTGGCTGGCAAACCTGACTGACTACGAAGAAGAAGTACTGGCCTACGTTGATTTGATTAAACGCACAGCAACAGAACCATCACGCACATTACTGCATTTGGGAACTGGCGCAGGCGGCCATGGTTGGATTTTCAAGCGTCATTTTACGGTAACCGGTGTAGATATTAGTCTGGGCATGTTGAACAAAGCACGCATTGCACATCCCGATATCGAATATGTCGTTGGAGCTGACCCGCGCGCTATGGCGCTCAGCTAAATTCACCCGCGAAAGGCTGACACGCTCAGATTGGTATTTCAACCGAAAAAGTTAGTTGGATTTGTATCGGCGCGGCAACTCAGCTTATCGTTAGCCGGACAGACCGAGTCAATTATCCTATGAACAGGAACGGCACAGTTGGAAACCTTCACACAAACTAAAGCGTTGGTAGAAAACTTGCATTACCATGATCAAAGGCGGAAAAGCCTGGCTGGTCTCAACGATGGTATGATCGATAAACCTATAATCGAAGTGATCAACGCTTTTAACAAACTGCCTTATTGTTTCACACTGCAGTGCTGCTATGGACATTTTATCTACGGTGGCCGGAATGATCCTTATAACCTGGAACCCTTGCCACTGACAGATACCATTGCCAGAGTGGAGTACAGGATAGCTTACATCGCCCTCTGCATTGAAAGCAGTGATTTGGGATGGATGCTTTTTGATGCTTTGAAGGGAATTGCGGTTATTGACCCAGAGAACATCCAGTTCTGTTGTGCAGAATGGCTTTGGGAAAGACAGCTCAATTCTTATGCGTTACAGGTTCAACCAGACAGGTTCAAGTTTGAAGACAAGGCTATCGTCGATTATCAAGAGGCTTTGAAAATAGAAAAGATACGAAATGAGTTCTTTGTTCAGCTAAGGGAGTTGCTTCAAAAACAGCAATGGTGAAATAAGTACAGCTTCGAGTGTATGCAGCCGACGTTGCTCCGCTGCGCTCCGCAAAGCGGCTGTACCCGAGCGTTGGCCATAAAATCATCGAGATTTTTCTTGAAATTGTTACGGGTATGATCTAATATCATACCGGAGGTGATGAAAATGGCAGCTTCAAAAATCGCGATTACGCTGGAAAGCGATACACTAAAACGCCTTGATATGCTTGTGAAATCCAATTTCTTTCCAAACCGGAGCAAAGCGATTCAGGAGGCGGTAACCGAGAAATTGACGCGCATGGAAAGGAGTCGTTTAGCTCAAGAGTGTGCCAAACTTGATCCTGATTTTGAACGGTCTTTAGCGGAAGAGGGTTTTTCATCGGAGTTGGAAGAATGGCCAGAATATTGAGAGGCGATATCTACTGGGCCGACCTCAATCCGGTTATTGGAAGCGAACAGGGCGGGTTGCGCCCTGTTCTCATTTTAAGCCATAACATTTTTAACGAGAGATCGGGGACAGTAATTGCTGTCGCGCTGACAAGTCAACCTCAGCGAGCCGGTTATCCCTTGACCTTCGAACTTAGCAACGAGAAGCTTCCCAAGAAGTCCTGGGTGAAGATCAGTCAGATCCGAACTCTTTCTGTGGAAAGAATCCGAAAAAGGATTTCAAAGGTATCTGACGAAGAACTTGCCATCATCGTTGAAGGATTAAATGAAATTGTAAGCGGCTAAGACGCCCTGCAGCGGACGGGCTTTAAATTCGCCCGCCGCTGACAGGCTCGTTATGTCGCACAAGCCGTGAGTTCTGGCAACTGTCAACCTAGCCAGATTGACAGACTGCTGAGCGCGGGCGAGGGGAAGTGACTTTGCCGACCGGTAACCCTGAGGAAAGAGGATAGGTCCACCCATCGTGGAACAGGGAACACATGCATCCCCAAATCGCCTAATCTTCTTTGATAACTTGCGTTATCTGATGGTCTTGCTGGTTCTCATCTTTCACTCCGGTGGCAGCTACGGGTCAATGGTCGCCTTTTGGCCCTACCACGATCCGAACCCAACAGAGTTCGTTGACATCATCATGCTGCTGTTTGACGTGTTCATGATGAGCATCCTGTTCTTCATCGCTGGGTATTTTGCCCTCCCATCTTTCCAGAAGAAGGGGGGCGGGCGTTTTCTTGAGGGCAGATTCAAGCAGCTGGGGATCCCATGGCTGGTCATAACGATCTTTATGCTCCCTGTCCTGGACTATATTCACTACTCCACCCAATCCGCAAGTAGGGGGTTTTCTCCCAGAAGTTATGGTACGCACTGGTGGTTGAGCATGAAAAAGATCGCCGAGTTTTACACCGGCCCGATGAGGATGTCGGAATACCTGGATATGACGGAGCATTTCTACCAGCGTTATATGTGGTTTCTCTCCCTACTGCTCCTGTTCTTCGTTGTATTCTGGCTGCTCTATGAAGCCAGAGGGAAGTGGGGTCGGACTTTGGAACGATCTACCCAAGATGACACAACATCCAATAGATCTGTTTACCTTACTCTGTCAATTGTTGGTTTGCTGAACGTCGCACTCTTTGCTCTGGTGAAATTTCACTTCTCTTCTCCTGATAATTTTTTTGATATGGCGTGGTTCTCGCTGGGAAATCTCGTTCAGTTTGAGACCGCCAAGCCAGCTTTCTACGTCCCCTACTTTGGCCTGGGCGTCTGCGCTTGTTCCAGGAAGTGGTTCACGAGTGGGAAGGATTTTGGGCGGCCCTGGGTGTGGGGACTGATCTGTTTCTTGTTGATGGTAATCAATATGCTGGTTGGCAGGAGCATGGCCAGGGCCGCTGAGCCTTCGATGGAACTGCAAGTGGCTTTTGTGGTGCTCTACCCTCTCTGGACGTTGTCGTTTCTTGGCGCGTTCACGGCGTTTGCGTCCAGGCGTTGGAACCGCCCCACGTCACTTGGCAGGGAACTTGCAGCCAATTCATACAACATGTATTTGGTGCACTACGTGTGTGTGATGATGTTACCGCTGCTCTTAAGCGCCTGGGTAGGAGGCCCTGCACTGGTCAAGTTTGGGACGGTGGCTCTATCGACTGTCTTACTGAGTTATGGGTTCAGCAGATATGTGGCTAGACCGTTCCCCCGCTTTGTGGTGATTGGACTGATTGGTTTGAATGTCTTGTTGGCGGTGGTCACTTGACAGTGAGCGATGAGACCGATCCTCGAACACCGTTCGTGGGGATCAGGGGCAAAGGGAGGGATGTCGTGGAAGTTGGCCAAGGTGATCAACTGCGGGAGACGACTGGTGACTATAAGCCTCTTTGCGGGGATGAAAACGAGGATATTGGGTTGGAAAACGCCTACTTCTGGAACCTTCATGCGGAATAATCAAACACATGCCGTGGCCCGACCCCTAGGACGCTAGGACTAGGAATACTTGCTTGAGAAATTGGCTAGACCGTGTCGACTCTCTTGAAAAGACGAAGAAACCCGCCGATTTCAAGATCGTCTTTGCGTGCGGGCCAGCCTCTCTCACATGGGCCTGAGGGCTAGGGTTTTGCGACTACTCCCCTCAAGAACAGGAAGACGTCCGCCAGAGATTTCAAAAGCGCTGACCACTGACCCGGATTTCTTTCTTCTTCCCCCATCTCCTAAAAATCCAGAAGGCTCTTCGCCTCCTTCAGGGTCCGACTCCTAATGGTGTGAGTGTAGATCATGGTCGTCCTGACGTCGCTGTGGCCCAGCAGCTCCTGGATGGTGCGGATGTCATAGTTGGCCTGCAGCAGATGGGAGGCAAAACTGTGGCGAAAGGTATGGGCCGTGGCACGCTTGGGAATCCTGGACTTGCTCACCGCCTCCTTTATCGCCTTTTGTACATGCGTTCCATGCAAATGATATCGCCTGTATTCTCCGGCCTTGCTGTCATAGGTCAGCTGCTTGGCTGGGAAAAACCATTGCCAGATGAACTCTCTTGCTGCGTTTTTGTATTTTTGTTCCAACGCGTTCACCAAGAACACTCCGGCATATCCTCTAGCCAGGTCCCGCCGATGAAGGTCTTTCAATGATTCAAGATGCCTTCGGAGCTCCGGAAGGATAGAATCGGGGAGTGGCACCGTTCGGTCTTTTTGGCCTTTGCCGTCGTGAACAGTCAAAACGCCAGCATCGAAATTCATGCAATGCACGCGAAGGCCCAAACATTCAAAGAGCCTGAGTCCACACCCGTAAAGCAGTTTGACGACAAGGTCGTAAGGAGGCTCCAGGTGCTTCAAAACAACGTCGATCTCCTCACGGGACAGAACAACCGGGATATAAGGTTTTCGTTTAGCCCTGACAACGCCGTCGATCTTTCCGAATTCCCTTTTGAGAACGTGACGATAGAAAAACAGGAGCGCATTAAAGACCTGATTCTGCGTACTAGAGGAGACCTTCCGCTTCACAGCCAAGGAAGTCAGGAACTCCTTGACATCATCCGCTGAGAGCGACTCCGGAGCCTTGCTACGCAAGAAGGTCTGAAAATTCTGAACCCACCCCCTATATAGGTCTGGAGAGTCTTAGGAGAGTAATGCCGCACCTTGATTTCATCCACCAGCCCAGCGTATTCCGCTTTCCAGGAAGCACCGATTGCACGCTCGGCACTTTTCTTCTCTGGTGAGGGGGTAACGCCCGGTAGGTTCCTCACAGGACCCGATATGGGCAAGATGGAAGAAACTGGAGTTGTACCACTCCTAACTTGAGGATGCCTTGCGGTGGGCTCCCGGACGGAAAAGCGCTCTAAGTCATGGAAAGCGCCGTATCTTTGAAGACCACGGGGTTGGATCAACGGTTCTGGGTTGGAGGGGCTCTTTGCCAGCAGAGTGTCGTAATAGATTTTTATCGCATTCGTGGCCTGACTCTGCTGTGCATTTGTTTGCTTCTTTTCCTGCAGTTTCTGGATGAACTGGGGCAGGCTCTCCTTGTGTGTAGGGGGGAAACGATATTTCTGGCAGAAGTCCAGGTAGTAGCGAAGCCATTTCTTATAAACGCCGTGCACCTCGTTTGGAATTCCCCTCTTCACCAAATGCGCTTCGAACTGTGCTTGCAGTCTTGGGGGGATTGGCAACACGTTGAATCTCCTATTTCTATATAATCACACAAACGACATGATATACAGAATGATATAATTATAGGGTTGCATTAACCCCGTAAAGCCAATATACTTTATTTTTAATGAGTTAAGTGGGGTCTAGGCGTTCAGTGGACCACTGACCCGATGGATACCACGTGACGTGCACTACTCCCACCACTGAACCCTACCCTCCATTCGTGGACTTATCTAG
>CAZOLJ010000109.1:0-12715 GCA_964580575.1 uncultured Desulfobacteraceae bacterium | reverse complement strand
AGATGCCGAGACACAGAATCGAACTGTGGACACGCGGATTTTCAGTCCGCTGCTCTACCGACTGAGCTATCTCGGCATCGTGGGCCAATTATACTGGCCGAAGATCCGATGTCAACACCAATTATCGTTGGGGTTTCGCATCCTCCATTTCCAGGTCCAAATCCAGGTCATCCAGGTCAAAGGAGAGTTCGTCGTCTGCAGGCTTTTCAGCCCCCTTTTTTTTCGGAGCCGCTGCAGTGACCAAGCGGGCTTCCCGTTTTGATTTGGGAGGGGCTTCTGTCAGAGGCATCTCATCGAGCATGATCTCATCCATTTCAAGGAGGTCATCCAGATCTCCTGAAGCCTTGGAATCAGAACCGAGTTCCAGTTCGTCTGTGTCATTGATTTTGAGATCGTCCAGGCTGAGTTCGATTTCCTCTTTGCCTTGGGCCTCTTCAGCTTCCAGATCCAGTGGCTCAAGTTCAGGAGCGCTGGTTTCCGCGCTGACAGGACTTAAGAGGGCTTCGTTCGGCTCGGAACCCGCTGCTTCGTCTTCCTCAAGGTCCAGAGTAATGTCCAGCTCCGAATCGGCCGCTTCCTGGGACGCAGATGCTTCTTCTTTCTTCTCGACGGAGTCAAGGGATAATTCCTCCTCACCCTCTTCTCCCAGGTCAACGTCCCCAAGGTCTGTCTCGGGTTCCAGTTTAAACTCTCCAGAGCCCAGCTTCCCCTTTTCGGCTTTTGGTCTCTGCAGGCCTTTCGCAACCTGGGCCTGAACTTCTCCTGTGTCCATCGACAGGGAGGATGTGTCATCCAGAGAAAGCTCGCCCAGATCCAGGTTCAACTCGGATGAATCTTCAACAGCGATCTCGCCTGAGTCTAGCGAGCTCGCGTCGCTCAGGCTTGAATCGTCAAGGCTAATATCCGCCTCTTTTTCAAAGGAAATCTGAGATCCCCTTGGAGCAGGGCCGACATGAGATTCGTTGACTTCCCCTGTCAACGCTCCGAGAAGGAATGGAGGATCAGGTCTGAATGCAGGGATATGCAGTTTCTCCTGTTCAGATGAGATATCCTTGTTGCACTTTGGGCAACTCAGATTATAGTCAAAGCTAATATAACCACACTTAGGGCATTTCATTATAGACTCCTATAAATCAGTATTTTTTGATCAAAATAAACAAAAATTAACTAATGCATAAGCAGTTTTTGAAACTGTGCAATATATTAATATCATAAATTTTAGTGCTCGTCAATGGTTAACACTTGCCTAAATCGGTTCGAAATCCCTGATCTCGTCAGGAAAAACGGTGTTGCACAATTGCCAACTATCGGTCTCATCGAAGTAGTACAATGATGGGAATTTCGAATCACTCCTCGATGATTGCCTTGATGATGGCCAATTCCTTCAGATGATGGACAAGGTCGTTTTCCGCTTCTTCCGGGGTGACATCGAATTCCTCGGTAATCTTGTCTCTGATCTCCGGCCCCTTCGGCTTACCATCCAGCAAGTCCCAGCTGAGGGCCGCTGTTTCATTCAGCGTGTAGATGCTTTCCAGATCGCCCACTCCCTGACGGATAGGAACAAGGATGCATTCCTGGCCGATTTTCAGGAATACCATGGCATCACTTTTCTTGAACACCCTTTCAAGCAAATCCATAAACCCGTCACCCTGTTCTCCCTTAGGTTCGCAAGTCCACCTCCCCCCTCCTTTTGCCCTGCTGAATCCCCGCGTTGCTGGGGCCGACGCGGGCGGGAATTCGGATCTCGTTTGTTCAACCTCTTATCAGAGGTTGATTCCTGCTACTCACTCTGCTAACAGTACCAATGCGTAATCAGCTTCTTGATCCATAGCGGAGGAGATTGAGGGATGGTTGATGAGGTCATTCAGTCAATTAAGAAACAGGTGCAAAAGGAGCCGTTTGCCCAAAAGCTTGGCCTGCGGCTGATCAAGGCTGAACCGGGCTATGCCATGTTGGAGATGGAGCCGCAAGAGGACTTGATAAACATCTTCGGCATGACCCACGGTGGAGCCATCTTTTCTCTAATCGACGAAGCGTTTGAGGTATCCTGCAACACCCACGGGACCGTTGCAGTCGCCCTGAGCGTGACCGTCACCTATCACCGTGCTCCTGACCAAAAAAGCAAGTTGCGCGCTGAATCCATGGAGATTCATCGTTCGGCCAAGACCGGCACTTACGAAATCAAAGTGATGGATGAACGCGACACCTTAATCGCTTCCTGCACGGCGCTTTGTTACAGAAAGAAGGAGAGGCTGCCCTTTCTCGAAAAAACCGAAACCCGCGAGTAGGAGGGATAAGAAGGAGAGGAGTTATCCTGTTGACATCAGAAGGGTTATTGAATATCATCAAAATTTCTAGGCCATTGATGATTCCCATCAATTCTTCCATTTCCAAAATGGCCCGTTCAGGAATCCGGTCCATGGAAAAGAGAGTCCTGATACCGAGACACGAGATCCAGATGAAGGTGAAAGATCTTGCCCGGCAGATCTCGTCAGACTATGTAGGCAAGGAGCCGATTTTGATCGGAATTCTGAACGGGGTCGTTTTCTTTTTCGCCGACCTGGTCATGTCGCTGACCATTCCTTCGAAGATTGACTTCATCCGGGCCTCGAGCTACGGCTCAAGCAAAGCATCGAGCGGCACGATTACGCTGGTGAAGGATGTGGAGATCCCGGTGAGGGGCCAGGATTTGATTATTGTGGAAGACATCGTGGACACGGGATTGACCTTGAGCTATCTTGTGAAGAAGCTCAAAAGCCTTGAGCCGGCGAGTGTGAAAATCTGCGCTCTCATCGACAAAACAGAGCGCCGGGAAAAAGAGATTGCCATTGACTACTGCGGTTTCAGGGTCCAGGAAGGCTTTCTTGTCGGTTATGGCCTGGACTATGCGGAGAAGTACAGGTACTTGCCGGACATCTGCGTGATAGAATAGAAAGAAGACTGGAGTATTGGAGTACCGGAGTGATGGAGTATGAGGGTTGGATGGTTACCTTACGCAGGAGCACCTGGTCTGAAATAGGAGGGTGGCGATGATCATTGAGTGCAAGCAGTGCGGATCGAAATTCAAGCTCGATGAGGGGCTCATCAGAGAAGAAGGCTCCAAGGTCAGGTGCTCCGTCTGCAAGAGCGTGTTCAGGGCCTACCCGAAGGGCGTATCCCCCAAGGGGGATGAAACGCGAAAGGTCATGGACCAACTCCTTGGCGAGACGGTGACCTTGGACACCCATCCCGCCTTAGAGGAACAAAGACCTGAACCACTCTTGGAGGACACTTTTGAAGCAGAGCTTGCCAAAGCGTTGCAGGAGGAGTCTGAGACCAGAAGAATAGAGACCATATCCCCTGACCAGATTCCCGAAGAGGAAGAAGAGCTCAGGTTTGATTTCGAAGAAGGCACCAAGCGCCAGCCACAGCACGAACCGGGTCCGGCGTCTCCTCTGCAGCGGGAAATATCTAAAATAGCCGCCGAAGCGCCAGAAAAACCTGAAAAAGCAGTCCCAAAGAAGAGAAAGAAAGGCGGTGTGCCCAGGTTCCTGATGATCGTTTTGATCGTCGTTCTACTGCTCATAGGAGGAGCCGCGGCCGTTCTCTTTTTAGCTCCCGAACAGGTTCCGGAATCCTGGACTTCCTACTTGGGTGTGGCCGGAAAACCGGAGCTGAAAGACCCGGGGATCCGAAGGCTTTCCTTCAAAAACGTGTCCGGGAATTTCTATCAGTCCACCAAAGCCGGAAACCTTTTCTGCATACAGGGTGTGATCTTTAACAACTACCCGGGAAGCCGAAGTTTCATTCGCGTCAAAGGCTCCCTCCTTGACGAGAGAGGAACTGCGGTCAAACAAAAGCTTGCATTTGCCGGGAACACTTTCTCGCAAAACGAGCTCACAGACATGTCTATTGAGCAGATCAACCAGGCTTTGGCCAACCGGACAGGCAAAGGGAATGTCAATGTGAACGTCAAGCCGCAGGCTTCGGTCCCTTTTATGATCGTTTTCGAAGAGCTTCCTGAGAATCTCAGCGAGTTTACCGTGGAAGCGGTGAGTTCCACACCAGGGCAATGAGCAAGAAGAAGTGCCCGAAAAGCCGGTGACCGTTCGAGAAGCCCTTCGGGAACCTCAAGGTCCTGAGCAAGGTCGAAGGGCAAGTGACGAGTAACAAGAAGACAGAAGAGCGAAGAGCATAGAGTGGAAATCCCCCCAACCCCCCTTTATAAAGGGGGGCAAAGGGGGATTCTAGAGCACCAAGCAGGGAGCATGGGATTCGTGGAAAAGAAATCAAGGAAGGAAAAGAAAACGGTGATTGAAGTGAACCGTGGCTTTTGCAAAGGCTGCGGGATCTGCGTCGCCTTCTGTCCAAAAGAGGTCCTGGAGTTGGACGATCACGAGAAGGCGGTGGTGAAGCAGCCGGAGAAATGCAATGCCTGCGGGCTTTGCGAGCTTCGGTGCCCGGATATTGCCATTGAAGTCCGGACCGAAGAGCAAGGAGCAAGAAGAAATGCCTAAAGTGTCCAATGCAGGCCTTTGGCCGCAACCAAAATCTGGCCTGCTGTTTGAGGCTTGAGGATCGCTTCGCTTGAGGTTTGAGGCAAAACCGTTCTTGCCTCCAACCTCTGACCTCCAACCTCCAACTTCTCCGCAAGACGCAGAGAAGTTACGGGCTAAGATTCTAAAGTGCGCTAAAGTGCCTAAAGTTCGAAAATGCAGTTACAAGTCACGAGTGACAAGAAAACGGTTGGAGTGACAGAGTAATGGCGTTATGGTCTAAACCCAGTACTCCAATACTCCAGCACTGCAGTACTCCAATATCCTGCTACTCCCAAAAGTGAGCCCCGCTGGGCGGGATTTGAGAGTAGCAAACTCAGAGTAGAGAAAAACCTATGGGTGACAGACTTCTTTTTGTACAGGGTAATGAAGCCTGCGTTGAAGCGGCGCTTTACGCAGGGCTCGATTTTTTCGCGGGCTATCCCATCACCCCTTCCACGGAGATCGCGGAGCTGCTCTCCATGCGCCTTCCCCAGAAGGGAGGGAAATTCATCCAGATGGAGGATGAAATCGCTTCCATGTGCGCGATCATCGGAGCTTCGCTGACGGGCCTCAAATCCATGACCGCCACGAGCGGCCCGGGCTTTTCGCTGAAGCAGGAAGCGATCGGTTACGCGATCATGGCAGAGGTTCCCTGCGTGGTGGTGAACGTCATGCGAGGAGGTCCCTCGACAGGCTTACCCACGAAGGTCAGCCAGGGGGACGTGATGCAGGCGAGGTGGGGAACGCATGGAGACCACTCGATCATTACGCTTACCGCCTCCAACCTTCAGGATCTCTTTGTGATCACGGTTGAGGCGTTCAATCTGTCGGAGACTTACCGGACGCCGGTCATTCTTCTGCTCGACGAAGTGGTGGGCCACATGCGGGAGAAGCTGATCCTGCCGGAGCCGGGGGAGATTCCTTTGGTGCAGAGGCTCAAGACCTCGGTGAAAGAGGGGACGGATTATCATCCCTACCTGCCCAGGGAAGACGGTCGTTTGCCCATGTCGGATTTCGGCGGGGTCCACCGTTACAACGTCACCGGCCTCATGCACGACATGTGGGGTTTCCCCACGGACAACCCGGCGGTGGCCTACGGCTTGATCCGGCATCTCGTGGACAAGATCGAGGGCCACGTTCAGGAAGTCACGAGACTCAAGGAGTACTTTCTCGATGATGCAGAGACCGTCTTGGTCTCCTACGGCTCTTCGGCCAGATCCGCTCTCCACGTGGTGGAGAACCGAAGGGCCAGAGGCGAGCGAATGGGACTGCTGGAACTCCAGACCCTGTGGCCTTTCCCTGCCGACGCTGTTCGAGAACGGTGCACTCAAGCAAAATCCGTGGTGGTTGTGGAAATGAACATGGGGCAGATCCTGCTGGAAGTCAGAAAGGCGCTGGACGATCCCGAGAAAGTGTTCCTGGCCAACCGAATCGACGGCACCTTCATCAGCCCCACGGACATTCGCAACATTCTGCGCGTCATCCAGGGCAAAGGAGTCTGATCCATGTCTGCCAAAGAATACCTGCGCGAAAGGTTCATGCCTCACATCTGGTGCCCCGGGTGCGGGCATGGCATCATCATGAACAACCTGGTCCGGGCCATTGGTTCCCTGGGGCTCAAGAAAAGCGACATCGTCATGGTCACGGGGATCGGGTGTTCCTCGCGAATCTCAGGATACCTTGATTTTCACACCCTCCACACCCTCCACGGCCGGGCGCTGGCTTTTGCGACAGGAGTGAAACTCTCGCGGCCGGAGCTGACGCTCATCGTTCCCATGGGCGACGGAGACGCCCTGGCGATCGGCGGCAATCACTTCATCCACGCTGCCAGGCGCAACATTGATATCACCGCGATCATCATGAACAACAACATCTATGGGATGACGGGAGGGCAGTTCTCGCCCCTGTCCGGTTACGGAAAGATGGCGACCACGGCTCCCTACGGGAACATCTATGAAGCCTTTGACATTGTGGAACTGGCCAAGGGCGCCGGCGCTTCCTTTGTGGCAAGGGCCACGGCCTATCACGTGGCCTCCATGAAAGAGATCCTGGAGAAGGCGATCCGGCACAAGGGGTTTTCAGTGGTTGAGATTCTTTCTCAGTGCCCCACCTACTACGGCAGAAAGAACAAGGTGGGCGATGCCGTGGACATGCTGAACTACTACAAGGATCAAACCGTTCCCATAGGGTCCGAGAAAAAGAAAGAAAACCCTGCACTGATCGAAAGAGGGATTTTTGTGGAGGAAGAAAGGGCAGAATACTGTTCGGAATACCAAAAGATCGTCGAGAGGGCGAAGCGAGGGCAGTCAAACTGATGGAAAGATATCGAATCGTTTTTTCCGGTTCCGGCGGGCAGGGCGTCATCACCGCGTCGATCATTCTTGCCGAGGCGGCGGTGATTCACGAGGGACTCAATGCCGTCCAATCCCAGAGTTATGGGCCTGAAGCCAGAGGGGGGGCCACCCGGGCAGATGTCATTATCTCGGACCGGAGTATCCGCTTCCCCAAGGTGAATCAACCGAACGTTCTGGTCTGCCTGACCCAGGAGGCGTACAACAAGTTCTCCAACAGCATTCGACCCGGGGGTCTTCTGCTGACCGACAGCCACTATGTGAAGGTAGAACGCAGGGTCGATGCCCGCCAAATAGGCCTTGAGATGTACAAGTCCGTGATGGATCGCATCGGCAAACCCGTGGTCCTCAACATCTGCATGCTGGGTGCCGTCATCGGGCTGACTAATATCGTCAAGACCGAATCCGTCATGAAAGTCCTGGAGACCAAGATTCCCCGGGGTTTCCTCGATATGAACAAACAAGCCCTGGACCTGGGATTCCATCTGGCCGAGGCTTCCCTCCCCAAACAGGGATAAGAGAGGAATTAGGGAATTGAGGAATTCTGGAATTCTGGAATTTGCAATACCAAAATTCGCAATCCCAGAATTCGCAATCCCGGAATTCCCGAATTCACAATTTCAGCTTTGCTGAGTTGAAAATGAAAGTCGTTTTTCACGAGGACTTTTATGATGTCTACACCACAGACCCGGCCGCTGAGCCCGGGCGTATGGAGGCGGTGATCGACGTCATCCAAGCCCATGTGGAAATCGTCAACGCCGAACCGGCATCTGAAGAGGATCTGCTCGCTGTTCACACCAAGGCGCAAGTGGAACATGTGAAGAGCATGGGTCTTTACCCCATTGCCTCGCTCGCGGCAGGAGGGGCGATTCAAACGGCGACTCTGGGTTTAAGAGAACCCGCTTTCGGTCTCATCAGGCCTCCGGGCCATCATGCTTCTTCGGGCTCATGCTGGGGGTTCTGCTACTTCAACAACATGGCGGTTGCCCTGGAACACCTCATGAGAGCAAAAAAAATAAAGACGGCTTATGTGCTGGATATCGATCTTCACTTCGGGGACGGCACCGTCAACATCTTGGGCGGCAAGGACTGGGTCAAGGTCTACAATGTGGATGCCAATGACCGGGAAGCTTATCTGGAGGAAGTGAAGCGGGAAATGCGTCAGTGCGAAGTGGATCTCATTGGGATCTCCGCCGGGTTTGACAATCACGAGCGAGACTGGGGCGGAACCTTGAAAACGGACGACTATCGCGAGATCGGCCGAATGGTGCTCGATGCGGCTCGGAGAGCAGGTGGGGGGTGCTTCGGCATTCTGGAAGGCGGCTACAACCACGCCGTTCTCGGCCACAACGTGAGGGCCCTCCTAGAGGGATTGAGGGTGTGATCCTGTGAAGAGCAGGGTTTTCATTGTCAACCCTCACGCGGCAAGAGGCATCGTCGGCAAGAACTGGCCGCAGATCAAGGAGCTGGCGGAGAGGCACCTCGGCGGCTTCAAGTCCTTTATGACGACCGCTCCGGGAGAGGCAACGCAGTTTGCCAGGCTTGCCG
The DNA here is from genome assembly GCA_964580575.1 of uncultured Desulfobacteraceae bacterium. Lineage (GTDB taxonomy): Bacteria > Desulfobacterota > DSM-4660 > Desulfatiglandales > HGW-15 > CAVPDE01. The sequence goes on along the minus strand of CAZOLJ010000109.1, from coordinate 4,299 downwards.
TCTCTGAAGGAGCAAAATGCGTGGTGTGCGTGGGCGGGGACGGCACGCTCAACGAGGTCATCAACGGCCTCATCAGTGAAGAGGGGCCCACGAATCCAGAGGTCCAACTCGGGTTCATACCCAACGGAACCGGGTGCGACTTCAGGAGGACTCTTCGGATTCCCAAAAATCCTGAAGACGCTCTAAAGGTCATCAAAGGAGGCCGGACACGGCCCATTGACCTGGGACGACTCCATTACACGAATCACGACGGGGAGTCCAGGACCAGATACTTTCACAATCTGACAAGCTTCGGTCTGGGCGGAGAAGTCGATGAACGGGTCAACAAGTCCGGCAAGAAGCTCGGCGGCTTTCTCTCCTTCATTATCGCGACGCTCGTCTCCCTCGTTCTTTATGAAAAGAAAAGGATACGCCTCAAGGTGGACGATCATTTCGATGAGGAGGTTCCCGTATTGAATGTGGCTGTGGCGAACGGCCAGTATCACGGGGGAGGCATGTGGGTCGCTCCTGACGCTGACCCATCCGACGGCCTGTTTCATGTCACCGTCATCGGAGAACTGAGTTTTCCCGAAGTGTTCTATTATCTCCCGAAGCTTTACAATGGGAAGATCCTGCAAGTGAAGAGAGTGCGATCCCTCACTGGAAAAAAAGTGGAAGCATTTTCCGAGGGACGCGTGCTGCTCGATGTGGATGGCGAGCAACCCGGGTGTCTGCCAGTGAAGATAGAGATCCTCCCTTCGGCGATGCGGATTCTCGGACCTGAGACGTGAAAGGCGGAAATCAGAAACTCATCGAAGAATAAGAGAAAGGCATGAAATCGACCGTCGCTGCGGCTTTGTTTCTTCTATTCTTACTGTGCGCGGAGGCTCGCGGAGAATCGGGTTTCAGGTGCGGCAATGAAGTGGTGGCTGTCGGGGATACGACCTACGCGGTGCTTCAGGAGTGCGGGGCTCCGGACTTTCGCGAGATCAAAGTCACGGAGAGAATCTATGCGCGCCGAGGAAGAGACTACTACGACACCAAGATCGTAAGGGTTCCGGCCGGATCCAGGTACGAAGGGGTGTCCTCGGGCGATGAGACCTGGTATTATGATCCGGGACCCACTGGATTTGTTTATGTTCTGGAGTTTACCAAATCGCGTCTGAGCAGCATCAAGAGGGAAGGATACGGCAGTGCCGCGGGCATCCAAAGCTGGGAGGAACGGAGGAAATTGGCCCGATAGTATCGCGTCGCGCAAAGGAGTTGTCATCTCGACCGACGGGAGAGATCTTTTAAGCTTGCGAAACACCAAGATTTCTCTCCCGCTTGTGGTGCGGGATTATTTGTCAAGATGCTTTTGAAACGCGACGCTAGGTGGACTGAAAGGGGCCTTGGAGGTCTGTGTTTCTGGATTTCAGCCTTTTCGTGAAAGGACTCATCATCGGGTTTTCCATCGCAGCCCCTGTGGGGCCGATCGGCGTGCTCTGTATCAGACGCACCCTGGCGGAAGGCAGGATTTCGGGTTTTGTGTCGGGTATGGGGGCGGCTACCGCTGACGCCTTGTATGGATGCATCGCCGGTTTCGGAGTCACCTATGTTTCAAACTTTCTCATCGGCCAGCAATTCTGGTTCCGTCTCATTGGCGCCCTGTTTCTAGGCTACCTCGGCGCGAGAATCTTTTTTTCAAAACCTGCGGAGGCACCATCCAAGGCTGCGGCAAAGGGTCTTGCCGGTGCCTATGCTTCCACCCTTCTCCTCACTCTGACCAATCCGGTGACCATTTTGGCCTTTGCCGCCATCTTCGCGGGACTGGGGCTGGGAAACTCGGGCGGAGATTACACTGCCGGGATGCTCCTGGTATTGGGAGTGTTTATGGGCAGCGCTGCGTGGTGGATGTTTCTGAGCACCGGCGTGGGCCTTTTCAGAACGTGGTTCAACGGACCGAGGCTGAGATGGGTCAACAGGCTCTCGGGCGTGATCATCGGCGGATTCGGCTTCCTCGCATTGCTCAGTCTGCTCCAACCGTAACAAACCCCTAATGCAGGCCTATGGCCGCAACCAAAATCTGGCCTGCTGTTTGAGGCTTGAGGATCGCTTCGCTTGAGGTTTGAGGCAAAACCGTTCTTGCCTCCAACCTCTGACCTCCAACCTCCAACTTCTCCGCAAGTCGCAGAGAAGTTACGCTCTAAGATTCTAATGGGCCAAGGTGGCGTTTCCCATTTCACAAATGCCACCATCTGTAGTACGTTAACAAACGTACACTTCTGTTAAGGTGTCTTTATGGAATTATCTCTGCTCAAAGGACTGCTCCTGGTATTTGCTCTGGCTGTTGCCGTTCTTCTGATCTGCCACCAACTCCGCGTGGCGGCGACGGTCGGCTTCTTGGTTACAGGAGTTCTGGTAGGGCCCCAGGGACTGGGGTTGATCGGCAGCGGGAAAGAAGTCGAGCTGCTCACGGAAATCGGCGTGGTCCTCTTGCTTTTCACCATCGGCCTCGAATTTTCTCTCGGAGGCCTGCTGAGAATCAAACGATACGTCCTGCTGGGAGGAGCCCTCCAAGTGGCGCTTACCATCGTGGCGTCCTTTCTCATTCTTCGATCCTTGGGCCTTCCCGCGAACCAGGCGGTGTTCATGGGATTTCTCCTCTCCCTGAGCAGCACGGCCATTGTCCTCAGAATTCTTCAGGAACGGGCCGAGGTCGACAGCCCCCACGGTCAGATCAGCCTGGCCGTTCTCATTTTTCAGGACATTGTCGTGATCCCCATGATGATTGTGACTCCCTACCTGGCGGGGGTGGGGGAAGAAACACAGGGGTCTTTTGTAGGATTGATTCTGAAAGGAGTCGGCCTCGTCGGGTTCGCCTTTGTGGCGGCCAAGTGGCTCGTACCGGCGGTGCTCTACCAGATTGCGCGGACACGCAGCCGCGAACTCTTTTCTCTCACGGTTCTGGTCATTTGTTTCGCAGTGGCTTTCCTGACCCACAGCCTTGGATTGTCTCTGGCCCTGGGCGCCTTTCTGGCGGGTCTCATCATTTCAGAAACCGAGTTCACCTGGGAGACCCTCGGCAACATCATCCCTTTCAGACATGTGTTCACAAGCCTCTTCTTTGTTTCCATCGGCATGCTTCTCGACGTGGAGTTCTTGATGGAGAAACCCGGCACGGTCGCGCTGGTCGCGCTTTCCGTGATGCTCCTCAAGCTTATCCTCACCGCTTTTACGGTCAGTCTTCTCGGATTCCCCCTGAGAACGAGTGTCATCTGTGGCCTGTCCCTGTGCCAGGTGGGCGAATTCAGTTTTGTCCTCTTTCTCACCGGTGCGGACATGGACTTGCTTGAAAAGGAATTGTACCAGCTTTTTTTGGATGTTTCCGTCCTGACCATGGCAGCAACGCCTTTTGCCATAGCCCTGGCTCCAAAATTTGCCGATGGGGTGGCGAAGCTGCCTTGGCCCTCAAAGCTGAAACGGGGTTTCACAAAAGCGATCTCCGCAGGCAAGAGGAAACGACATCGGATCCTTCGGGACCACTTGATCATCGTCGGCTTCGGGCTCAACGGAAAAAATGTAGCACGCGTCGCCAAAGTCGCAGGCATTCCCTATTTGGTGATCGAGATGAATCCTCAGACCGTGAGAGTGGAGTCTGGAAAAGGAGAACCGATCACCTATGGAGATGCGTCGCAGGAGGCGGTTCTCGAGGAGGTGGGGGTCAAGAAGGCCAGGGTGGTTGTGGTGGTGATATCGGATCCCCTGGCCACCCGAAAGATCGCTGCGGCGGTGAGAAAAGAGAATCCCAATGTGTTCCTCATTGTCCGCACGCGCTTTGTCACGGAGATGGAATCGCTCTACGCTCTAGGGGCGAATCAGGTGATCCCTGAGGAATTCGAAACGTCGATCGAGATCTTCAGCCGGGTTCTTGCCAGATATTTGGTTCCCAGGAACGAGATCGAGAGGCTGATCGCCGAGGCTCGCTCAGGGGGTTATGACATGTTTCGAAGCCTGTCCGGGGAATCGCTTTCTTTTTCGGATTTGAAGTGCCAGATTCCGAACGTGGATATCACGACTTTTCGAGTAGCAGAAGGTTCCCCTATTGCCGAGAAAACCATTGCGCAGATTGGGATCAGGAAAAAACACGGCGTCACAGTGCTCGCCATACGGCGAGGGGATCAGATGGTGTCGAACCCTGAAGCGAATACGGTTATTCATCCCGGGGATTTGCTGGTTGCTCTTTCCGAGCCGAACAAGCTTGCCCGTTTCGCCCAACTGTTTCTGGACGGGCAGAGTGGAGGAGGCGGGGACGCCTGTGCTCTTCCACTGGCCGCCGAG
>CAZOLJ010000108.1:8480-12749 GCA_964580575.1 uncultured Desulfobacteraceae bacterium | reverse complement strand
TTGAGAAAACCATGACCTGTTTTTTTCTTGTGCGGGAGGGCCAGGGCCATGAGCAGAAGCCACCCCGCCAGCCAGTACCAGCGCGTTCTTTTGAACCAATTCCCTTTTTCCATGAACCGGATCTCTCCGGGACAGATAAGGGTGTGGTGGCGCTTTTCGTCTTCGAATTCGATCACGCAGTAAACCGGGTAACGAGCTCCCGGAATCGCCGACGAATGCAACAGCGTAAAGGAGACCGCTTTCGTCTCCGAGGGCTCGATAACGAGGAATATCTCCGGGCGAGGGCAATAGAACTCCCTGGGAAACAAGAAGGTGGATTTGATTCGTCTTGAGAACGATTCCAAATTCTTGATTTCGAATACGATTTCTCCACCCCTCTCCAACGGCGTTGTTGAACAGGAAAGACCGGGCGAAAAGGCTTTGCCGAAAGTGAACTTGGGGCATGCAAGGGCTGAGAAAGGATACAGCCTGGAGTCGTGGAAGACGACGGTGATCGGCAGGGCATAGGTCCCCTCCTTCATCTCCCCCAGACTGTTTTCAAAGGAGAAGGAAGCAGATTGTTGGACCCCCAAAAGGTCTACGGTTTCTTTGACCACGGTTCCACCGGGAAATCCGATTTCCGCATGGATCTTCCGGGCAGGCTCGTCCCCGCGGTTGACAACGGTGATCGTGCCTTCGAGGATTTTTTCCCGAACCGCCAACGCGGTTTGGATCTCCATCGTGAGATGATCTGCAAGAGCCGAAGAGGAAGGCCAGAAAAGGCAGAAGGCGCTCAGGATCGTAAAGGCTAGAACTGAGGAGAGAGATCTTTTACCGGTGAAGCTCATCGCAAATCCTCGAAAGGGATCGCTCCAGGTCCGGGTGGCCGCCAAGAGCGCGTAAAAGGAGAAGCTTCCCTTCCAGGTATTGACGCTCCGCGTCCATGTCCTGCCGGGCATACTTGGCCCATTCAGAGGAAGGGTCTTCGGCGATCGCCCTTTGGAGAAAAGCCAGGCTGAGTTGCGTTTGATCAAGCGCTTCTTCAATCAGGAGGAGACCGAGGGTCTGATCCCCGCGTCCAAGAGCCATCAGGGCTTTTTCAAGGGCAGGGTCTCTCTCCGCTTTTTTCAGCCTCGCGATTTTGACATTGCACTCCCCGACGTAACGGCTATAGGGATACTCCTTTAAGATGGTCTCGTAGAGGTCTTCGGCTTTGCCGGGTTCCCCCAGCCGTTCATAGGACAGGCCCGTAAAAAGCATGCAATGGAGGACATCCTGGTGGTCGTAGGAGCGCCTGGCCTCCACAATGGGTGACATCACCTTAATGGCTTTTTCAAAGAAGCGGCCGGCTTCCTGCAACCTCTCTTTGTCCTGGAGCTGAATCCCGAGGTGATAGTGCCTGTAGCCGCTGATGTAGGTCCTGACAGGCGTGTTTCTGAGCACGGCCCCGCCGATGATGAGCCCCGCGGCAGTGAGCAGGACGAAGATGATGAGAAAAGATCTGAGCTTGCCGTGCAGGAGGCTGAAAGGTTCCTGGCGGTTATTCCCGCTGAATGAAGCCCGTGCCGGTGAAAACCGGGAGCGGGAATCCAGCCCCCTGCTGATCTCTATTTCCCCTCCTTTTTCTAGAGCCACCCCCTCCTCTCCCCCTTTTTCTAAAGGGGGAACGAAGGGGGGATTTGCATGATCCTTTAATAACCCCAGCTTTCTGAGCGGCGGGAGCCCCGTCAAGAACAAGAGGAACAAAGTTCCCGCCGTGATCCCGATGCCCAGGGACTCCCAGAATGTCCTGCCATAGGTCAGCACCACTTCCCTTTCCCTCGGGATGACCAGCATCAGGTGCGGGCTCACGGGGTAGACGCCTTCCGCCCCTTTCACCTTCCAGTTGGGGAAGTAGGACACCTTGATGAGGTGGGGGATTCCGATCTTGTTCGTTGTGAAGCGGATCCGGAGGGGTTCGAGATGGGCGTTGATGCTGAGCCCTTCTCGATCGAGAGGGGTCTTCTTGAGATGAGGCAGTTCCTGGAGGCTGGAGACGGTATCGGAAAGAACCTCCCGGTCAAGCCTGCTTTTGACGTAGGACGCGGGGACCAAGAGCACCTCCAAAGGGTCCGCCGTTTTGTACCATTGGAAAAAATCCCCAACCCATGGCTTTCCCGCATACCGCACGGGGACCAGTTTTGGAAGGTCCACATAAAGACCGCTGCAATGCGTATAACGGTACACGCTGAGGGGACCGAAGTCTTTTTCTTTTTCAAAGAGAGAAATGCTTCCTACGGCTTTCTTGGCTTCATCGCTTACGAGAATGAGCTGGGAAACATTGTAAAGATCAAAATAAGAAGGAAGCCTGCCGGGGTTCATCCTGGACAGGATGTAGGAGACGGGTGTTTTGATGTCCCTGGAAAAAGCGGTTTGGAGGAAGGCCATCGGCTTCGAAGCGAAGGAGGAAGCATAATGAATGCCTTCCAGGGTCTGCCTGCCGGAAAAAAAGGGCAGGGACTCGAAAACCCGGTCCCCGCCGTATCGACCGTAGAGGTCGGATTTCTCATAGCCCACGCGGGGAGCGTTGAGGGGATTTTCGAATCGTTTTTGGTAAACCTGGGCCAGATAATCGTTGAGGGCCCTGAACTCCCCGAATCCCGGCATGGACTGGTATCCCATGTTGTCAAAACGAAACCAGTTGCCGGCCTTCGTAGTTCCAAAGATCACGGTCACGACGCAGCCGCAGGAAATCAGGACGGCGACAAGCCTTCTTCCCGGCAGGCTTGTCTTTGTGAGCAAAGGCTCCAGGGTCTCTGCGAAGAAAACGAGGATCAGAACAAAGAGCAGGGGGGGCAGAAACCGAATGTCCGGAATCTGAAGGAAATGAGCGGAGAAATATCCCACCACACAGCCGAAGGCGAGGGCCAGGAGCATTAGGAACCGATGGGAATCGTCTTGAAGAGGAATCTCAACCAGAAAAGCGATGAATCGTCTGTAGAGGAAAAAAAAGCCGGCGGTGACGCATGCCCCAAGAACAACAAGAGAGGTCTCTCCCAAGAGAGAAGTTCTTAACCGCCCGTAGGGTAAGGACCGGGCAATAAGAGAAAACTCCCCGAGAAAAGCAAGGATCAGAAGAGCGAGCAATGCCACAGCGGCGGTGTGAACGCAAAAGGCCTGGAACCGGGAGGGGCTCCTCCAAGCCCTGAAACCGGCTGCCGTGACCAGTGCGAAGAGACCGAGAGCAACGGGCACGGCCCATGAATTCAACAGGGAACCCGCACGTTCCCCCAGAGGCGATACGGAGAGGGGGGTCATCTCCAAGCCGGTATCCCAAAACCCAGGGCCCAGGGCAACATAAGCCAGGACCACGTAAGCCAGGGTGAAGGCGCCCAGCCCTGAGAAGGCAATGAGCGGCAGGCGGAAGGTGCGGGGAGAGGAGAGAGCAGCCAGGGCAAGCCTCGGGCCGATGAAAACCAGCCCAAGACCGATGCCCACAAAGGCATAGCGCCAGTTCACAAAAGGCTGCCAGATCATGTACACGGGGGTCGTGAAGGGGTCGCGGTAGGCCATGAGAGGGAGAATCCAGAAGGCCATGAGGCCGAAAGCAGCCAGCGAAACCTTGAAAAGGTATCGGCCTCTTCCTCCGGCAAGAAACCAATAGATGAGAAGACATACGGCCGGGATGAAGACAAACAGGTGAGTGAGGCCGATCAGCCCGAGGAGGATCCCGTTCTTGAGGAGACCCGTGCCGGTCCTTATCCCTCTGTGAAGGGATCCGATGAAATAGGCAAACAGGGCAAAGGCGATCATGTAGCAGAATTCGCCTGTGAGGGTGCTCAGGATGTTTCCGCCGAACATGGTGTAGGATTCGTTGAAGAGGAAGAGCACAGAAACGCTTGCGCCGATGACGGGGACGGGAAAACGATAATCCATGGCGCGAAGCCCGAAATAAGTGGTTACGGGGAGAAGAAACAGGCCTAGGGCAATGACGCCCTTGAGCGCGATGGCCAGGGGGATCACGGAGAGGCAGGAGGCAAGAACGGCAAGGAGGAAAGGGGGGAGGAAGTAGAAAGTGAAATTGGGATACCCGCAGAAATTGCCCATGTCCCATCCCGTGAGGCGGCCCTCGGGGAGAATAACTCTCTTCAGGTGATCCGCCATGGCGTGCCAACTCGCCGTGTCCCCCCCGGTCACAATGGTATCGAGAAAGAGATAGCGGATGTCCAAATAGACCATCATGAACACCTGCATGGCGGCTAAGAGAAGGAGATCAACGAGGGTATTGGAATGGCGGGTTTTCCAATGCAT
>CAZOLJ010000108.1:5147-8380 GCA_964580575.1 uncultured Desulfobacteraceae bacterium | reverse complement strand
ACATCTTCACCACATCCCAGAACATCTGCGGCGCATCGAGCGTTAGCCACACTTTGGAATGGCGCCTCTCGATGAGCCTCACGGGGATTTTACCGATCTTGAGATGATGGGCCTGCGCCAGGAGGAAGAGCTCCACGTCGAAGGCATATCCCTTAACGGAAGACAGAGAAAAAATCTTCTCCGCCGCCGATGCGGTAAACCCTTTGAAGCCGCATTGAGTGTCTTTAGCGTCCACTTTCAGAAGCAAACGAACCAGGGCCGAAAAGCCCTTGCTGGTCAGTTTTCTGAACAGGGTCTGGCCGGAAGGATCGGAGGATTCAGGAAGGTCTCGTGCCCCGGCAATCGCATCGAACGGGGTCGAATGAAACAGGTTGATGGTTTGAAGAAATGCCTCAGGGGCATAGGGAAGGTCCGCGTCGGTAAAGAAGCGGTACTCGCCCCGGGCTTCCAGCATGCCCGTCTTGACGGCATGTCCTTTTCCCTGATTGATGCGGAGGTGGATGGCCCTCAGAAACGGTATGGCCAGGCTCTCGACGATCTCTCCGGTCTTGTCCGTGCTCCCGTCGTTCACAAAAACGATCTCATATCTTTCGAAGTGGTCTTTACAGAAAAGGCTCAGCGACTTGAGGCTCTGGGCAACCCTTTTCTCTTCGTTGTAGCCGGGAATGACGATGGAAATGAAATCAGGCCATTTTGTCATGGGTCAAGAAAGACGGCCAACGCTTATTACGAAAAGGCTAAGGCAGGGTCCCTGCGGCGGGTGCCCGGCTAAAGCTCCCCCAGGATCCGGTTCACGAATTCCTGGTCCGGATAGTGGACCCAGATGTTCCTGACGATCTGATCCAGGATTCTTTTTCGGTCGGCGCCTGTCTCGACAGAGAGGTTTCGGAGGTAGTGCCACCGGGCCCTGGCCAAGGCGGTTTCCCAGAGGGGGTTGCCGGGAAATACGGTTTTGGACCGCATGAGCCAGTAGTCGCCCATCAGGACATGGAGGTAGGGGTTGTTGGTCCCCGCAAAATACGCCGCTCTCTCCATGGAAAGATCCGCGGCCGGCATCCACTGTTTCCCGGCCTGCGACTCGCTCCACAGATCCGCATATTCCCATGCCAGGCGAAGAGGGTATTCCTCCTTCATGGGATTCAGGCGCACGGCGGTTTCCAGGGTCTGGATGAGGTCGTCTTGAAGTCGCCGCCGGTCCTGGTCGCTCCAGTCCGTGTTTTTGAGCCTGATCGCCCTTTGATCTCTCAACTGGAGAGATCGATTCCACCAGTACTTGGCCTCTCCGGGGTCCCAGGCGATCGCCTGCTGGAGGTGCTGCCGCGATGCTTCCGTAACGGTTTCGGCTTTTGCGCGGGTGCTCGCCTCGTCATGGGACTCCGCCATGAAATGCCCGATCGCGCGCGCCCCACTCCAAAGAATGAGCAGGAGGAGAGGCGCCAGCAGGAGAAGGCCCTTGTTTCTCAACGGGAACACTCGAAAGCGAAGCAGGCTCCTTTCGTAAGCATGGTGCCGCTCGAGGTGGAGGGCACTGTAACCGATGGCCATGACCGAAAGGATCATCAAGACATTGGTCATGTAGTGGAGATTGAAATCCGAATAGGAGTGGATCCCGATGGCGGCCATGGCGGCAAAAGGCGCGACCCCCAGAGTTACGGCAAAGGGATCATGCCGTTTTCCCCAGAGCCGGCCGGTTTGGATCAGGTAATAGAGGAGGCTGAGGCCTAAGATGGAGGACCCTATGATGCCGGCTTCAGCAAGGAACTGGACATAGTCGTTGTGTGCGTGATCGATGAACCCCTTGGTGTCCTCGGGCGACTGATACTTGGGATAGGCATGGCGGAAATTGCCGATCCCCACACCGGCGAGCTTGAAATCCTCAAAAAGTAGAAAAGCCCTTTGCGCATACCGCGCCCGCACTTCAAAACCGGCCTCAACGGTGCGGAATCTTTCAAGGGGCTGCTCCACGCCCATGCGAAGAGCGTAAATGGACGTGAGGAGAAAGAGAAGAAGGACAAGGAGACCCTTTTTCCTGTGCCCTTGCCTGAAGACAAAGAGAGCGCCCATACAAAGAAGACCGCCTGCAGCTCCGAGCATTGCTCCCCGTGAACCGGAAAAAAGAAGCCCCAAGCCCATCACCATGGCGGAAAGCAGAACCAGTGCCCTTTTGTTGAAGCCTGCCTCTCCTCTCAGAAGCCTTGAAAGCCTTGCCCTGAGAGGGGCTCTAAGGGCATAGGAAGAGGGGGCCTTCTTCTTGCCCTCCCCTAGAGCGACGGTGTAGACGGCGGCCAGCATGAGGATGATCTCCACGAGACCCGCAAAGTGGTTGCGGTTCACATAGGTGCCGGTCACATCCCCTCGGTAGTAAATCTTCTTGACCCACCAGATGTGCTCGTTTCCGGAGAAGGTCTGGATCATGCCGTAAAGCGACTCGAAAGCACCAAGGGCCAGAATGCAGACAATCGCCGTGTGAATTCGCTTTCTTGAACGGAGCATCTGCGTGAAGCCCGCAAAAAAGAGGCCGTAAACCGTCATGCGCACAATGGACATCTGCACCGGATGGGCATAAGGAGCGAGGCTGAACCATGCCCCAAGGGGTTCACCGGAGCCCACAACGAGTGAAGCGGGGAGAGACTTCTCTCCGATCACCCAGGCTTCGGGGGAGAGGAGTTTCAGCAAAAAGGGCGGGAGAGGCAGAAGCTGGAGGATGAGAAAGAGGAGGAGAAGAAGGAAGGGAATGTTGAGAGGGGTGTTCAGGAAGCGGATATGGAAGGATCCGGTCTTCCGTTCTTTGGTGACATTGGCGGCAAGGAGAAGCAGGCTGCCGGCCAATATCCCCAAGGTGATGAAGGTGTAGGCAGGATAACCGACCCCGCCGAAGAAGAGGGGTCCGGTGCAAAGAACAAATAAGTATATGCCAAAAGCTGCTTTTTCCAAATCGGATTTCTAACTGTGGCCCTCACCCCTCTTGACTGAAAGAATTATAGTCATTAAAATGGCCATAATCGTAAAGGAGGGCTGCCATGCAACAGATTCAGGATTATGTCCCTGTGACAAAGGCTAAAACCGCCTTGCTTGATCTTATCCGAAGGCTTAAGGACACAGACCAGGCCATCGCCATTACCAAGAATGGTGTGCCGGAAGCGGTTCTCATGAGCATGAAAAAGTTCGAGGGCCTTCTGGAGACATTGGATATTCTTTCGGATGACAAGGCCATGTCATCCGTGAGGAAATCC
>CAZOLJ010000108.1:0-5047 GCA_964580575.1 uncultured Desulfobacteraceae bacterium | reverse complement strand
CCTTCCCCTGAAAACACCACACGAAGCGTCTTAAGGAGGATCACGAAGTCGAGCTTCAGGGACCAGTTGTCGATGTACTGGAGATCCAGATTCATCCAATCCCCGAAGCGAAGGTCGTTCCTGTTTTGGCTGGTCTGCCACAAACAGGTCATGCCGGGTTTCATGGAGAGGCGCCTCCTCTGCCAAAGGTCGTATTGATCGACCTCCGAAGGGATTGGAGGTCTGGGTCCGACAATGCTCATCTCCCCCTTGAGGACATTGATCAACTGGGGCAGTTCGTCCAAACCGGTCCTTCTCAGGAAAGTGCCCAAGGAAGGAATGATTCGCGGATCATTCTTGATCTTGAACACTGGTCCGTCGGTTTCATCCAAATGCCGGACCTCTTCCCTTCTGGCTTCGGCATCGGCCACCATGGTTCGAAATTTGTAAACCGTGAATCTCCGACCGTTCAGGCCTGAGCGGATCTGAAGGAACAGGATCGGACCCGGAGAGGTAAGCTTGATGCCAATGGCAACCGCTAAGAGGAGTGGAGAGAAAGCAAGAAGAAGGGTTATTGCGGCAAGGTAATCAAATACGGCTTTCAGAAGCAGTTCGCCATGCTTCGTGGGGCTGGTCGTCAGCGCCATGCTCGGAATGCCGAAGAAATCTTCAAAATGGATATTGGCAACAACCGGTCGAGTCATGAGGCGGTGAAGCTGCCAGTCCGGAATCATTCGGACAGCGACTCCCATCTCTTCTGCTGTTGCGATATGCTTCTCGATACCTTCGATCATCCCCACAGGCATGGCGACTAAGAGCTCATCGACCACTTGTTCTCTGAGGATTTTCTCTAGGCTGTTCACTGTGCCGGTAACCATTATCCCGTTTTTCACAAGCTGACCGACTTGGTCCTGTTCAATATCCAAGCAACCGACGATCTTGACTCCCGAATTCTCCTGATGCCCAATGGCCTCTATGACATCCTTGGATCGCTGTTTGCTCCCAATGATCAAGATGTTTTGAAGGCTGAAGCCGTTTTTGCGAGGACGGGTAGCGTATTTGTAAAGAAGCCATTTGCTGGTCCCGAGAAAAAGCAGATTGAGGAGAAAGAAGATGCCGATCATGATTCTGCTCACATCTTCTATTTTGAAGACATACATGCAAAGGGTCATGATCACGAGGGAAACTGAAATCGCTTTTGTCGTTTTCCAAAAGATTCCGGGGTAGCTCTGTCTTCTCAATGGGGAATAGAGATTAAAGAAATCAAAAACCACATACCAGATGATGACGACCAGAAGGAGAATCAGGTAGTAATTGGGGTCGCTGATCAGGCCTCTGAAGCCCAACGGCAGGTAATCCCTCTTGATGAAATAGGCGCCGACGAAGGCAACAATCGTAAGGCCAATGTCCAGAACTTTGTGGCCCCGAACCACGAGGGTGCTGTTTTCTTTCAACATGGATTTATACCGGGCATTAGATGTTCGTCGCCAGGCGCCGCTTTCGCAACATCCCAGGTTCCTGTAGAAGCCTGAAAAAAAATTCTAGGCCCGCACCGCTGCATCCAGACCGGTGCCCGCTTCATTACGGCTGCAAGGGCTGGAAACCAATCATCCAATGGACCGCTGCTTATGGTAAGAATACAGGCAACTTGGTGGTTTTGGGGCACAGAAAGATGGAACACAGACACAGGAAATCAAAGCATGGGGCTGAAGCCGGCCTGCTTGAAGTGGGCATCTGCACTTAAGACAAGGAGAATCCTCTTATCTTTCATCACCACAAAAGAAATGCAATCCGTGAGACCCCACTCCTTGTCATGTCGGGAGGCATAGAGCCTCAATGCCCTATCGATTAGAGGTGTATCTAGAGGGACGACTTTCAGATTTGGGGTGTTGTAGCAACTTCGGATAAACTCCGCTGCTCCTTCGCGATTGATGGATGCCAAGGCATTCCCAACCTCTATCAAGACCGCTTCCGTTGTCCAGACTTCCGGACTGGACATGACCTGCTGGAATAGGTCCTTAGCCTTTGCGTGGAAATGGTCCCGGCGATTCAACAGGGCCTGGATAAAGAAAGTATCGAGAAAAACGCCTTTCTTGCCGGTCGTCATGATCGCTTCTTATTCCGCTTGGGAGACCCATAAAGGTAATTGTCGTGTTCTTGCGCCCAATCCTCAGGCCCATCCACTGTGCCTGTCAACCGGTCAAGGACTCCCCAAGCATCTGAAAATCCGGAAACTTTTTTCTTCTCAGTGACGAGCAAAACATAGGGCTTATTGGGTTCAAGGTCAACCTGGCCCTCAGGGTGAAAAACCTTACCGTCGAAAACGGCCTCGATGGTCTTTTCCATGGTTAGAGCCTCCTGACGCAATTCACTTTTCGGTCTCTCAGCAATTGTAGCTACATCAGACAAGAAAGGCAACTCCATTGCCTATGACCAGGATCACGTAATAATTCGGGTCCGTGATCAGCCCTCTGAACCCCAACGGCAGGTAATCCCTTCCTGCAAACGATCCGTCAACAACCGGGAAATGAGTCAAATCCGGTAGGGCACTTCCACAAAAGGGTGCGCGGCAGGGTCAAAATCCTTTGTGTTCCGGGTGCACAATTTTACTCCGGCTATGACAGCAAGAGCTGCCTGAAATGCGTCCGGCAGCTTCCAGCCGTGCTCCCGTCTCAAGGCGGCCGCTTTGTCGGCCGTCGCCTTGTCAATGCTAAATGATTGAATCCCGACCAGCGAGGATTGTTTCAAACACCAGGATCTGCAAGATTCAAGATCTCTTACTAACCGTTTCCTTCATCACCATCCAGAGAAAGAGCGTATTCGCTACAAGATACCGTTTCCACAACCTGCCGGGCTCCCGGCACAGCCTGTAGAACCACTCCAGTCCGCTTTTTTGCATCCATAAAGGGGCCCGCTTGATCGTGCCCGCAATGAAATCGAAGGCAGCCCCGACTCCGATCAGGACCGCCGGCACGTGAGGGCTGTGGGCCGCCATCCAGAACTCCTGCTTGGGGCAGCCGAGGCCCACAAAAATGATTCTACCACCGGATTCCTTGAGGCGGTCCACAGTCTGCACATCCAGTTCCGGTCTCTCAGGGAGTATAGGAGGAGATTCACTGTGGGTGACTCTCAAATGAGGAAACCTGTGCAAGAGCGTGCTCTTGAGTGCATCCAAGGTCTCCGTCGTGCTTCCATAAAACCCGACGGGGATTCTCTCCTTCGCGGCCATTTCACATATCCTGAGGGTGAGGTCGGTCCCGGTGATCCTTTCTGCTTGAGTGAAGCCGCGCCGTTTCAACAACCAAATCAGGGGCATGCCGTCCGGGGCCACAAGATTTGCTTGCTCAATGATGTTCCTAAGCTCTCTGTTGCGGGAAGCCTCAACGAGCATGTGCACGTTTGCAAGGCAGACGTACCCCCCCTTGTTATCCAAGACCAGCTTCATGAGATCGCCGACGAAGTCGGCAAGCCGGGCACCTGAAAGCGCAGGATCAGACAAGTGTCCTAAGGCAAACATATCTCTTTTGGGCCTTGCACCATCGAGCCGACGGGGATTGCTCCATGCTGCCTGTTGGGGCAAATCGTCCACAGGGCTTTATCTCCGATCTTCAACTCCCGTCCTCCTGAACACTTCGGGAATCATTTCCGAGACCTTCTCAAACACCTCTTCCGGGGTTATGGTGTCCATGCAGTTTGCTTCGGGAAAGAGGCACCGTTTCTGCAAGCAAGGAGCGCAGGGGTAAAGATCTTGGTGGTCGATGACACAGGATCTAAGGCTGTAGGGTTTCCATATATCCTTATGGCCGGGGCCGAAGAGTGCAATCAAGGGCTTTTCGTAGGCTGCCGCGATGTGCATGGGCCCGCTGTCCAGACAGAGGATAAGATCCGCAGTCCGGATCTCGGATACCAGATCCGCCAATGTCGTTATCTTGAAATCCACGGCTTGAGGAACTGCTTTGCGAATATCAACAAGATGGGGACCTTCACTCTGTTCACCAATCACCCTCACGCTCACGTCGCAATGCCTCACCATCTTATTGATCAGGGCAATCCACCGATCGTTTTGCCAAAGACGGAATTTCCACCCTGCGCCGGGGTGACACAGGACTGTGAATTTGTTTGTCCGGCCCGTGTTTTCCGGCCGCAAAAGGGGGCGTGGGGGAGCGTCCTCCATGGCGCATCCCAGTTGTCGGATCACCTCGAGGTTGATCAGAAAACGCTGTGTGGCTTTCAGCTCTCCGGCGCTATGGGTGAGCAGGAGCCCCATGGTGACCACGTTACTGCACAGGTAATTGGTATAGCCAACCCGCACCTTGCAGCCGAGAAGGACCATGAGGATCTGGGTTCGTATATCCCCGCGGGTGTCGATGCCGATGTCAAAGCTTGCCTTACGAAGCTTCCGGATGAGCTGAAAGAAAGCGCAAAGGTTCAGCGTCCGAGGATCCCACTTTCTTCCTCGCTTGGCCCAGGGAAACTCAAAGGCATGGATTTTGGTGATCCTGGGATCCTCACGATAGATTTCGTTGCCCAGACCCTTGGTCAATAGATGGATCTGGGCCTTTGGAAATCTCCGGCGCAAGGGCTCGAACATGATGGCCAGGGAGATCACATCTCCCAAGTTAAAGGGCTCCACAATGAGGATCCTTTTTACCTCGTGATTCCGAGCCGCTTTTCTGATGAGCGCCGCAAAAGGAAAAAAGACCACCTCCAGCAACCGTGAGAGGACGACGGTATGCCGGGGGTACTTTAGACCTTTCAGAGGCATGCGAATAAAAGGCTGTTTTCCGGGTCCTGCGATTCCGTACACAGACCCTTCGACTGAGCTTAGAGTCTTAAAGAAGAACTTCTCTGCACCATGCATAGATCTTGTGAGCCCGGGACGGGGGGTGTGGTCTCTTTAGAGTCGCAACCATTTCTTCAGTGTCTCTAAGCGGCGCCGAAAAGTCAGTGAGTCGAGGTGTAAGCCCTTTGGTACAGACGCTCCGACTGGCCTACGGGTCTGCGCCTCCTTCGGGGAAGGTTCGAAGGCAAGGGGGCGGTTGGCGGGATGAGTCCATTTCCGGTTGCG
>CAZOLJ010000107.1:0-13077 GCA_964580575.1 uncultured Desulfobacteraceae bacterium | reverse complement strand
AGCCAAATGGCCGAAGCATGGACCCGTCTTCTCAAAGGGGATCGATTCGACGCCTATTCGGCAGGGGTGCAGCCCAAACCCATAGACCCACGGGCCATCAAGGCCATGGCCGAGGCGGGGATCGATATCTCAGAACAGAAATCCAAAGATGTGGACGTCTTCGGAAACATGGAGTTTGACTATGTCGTCACGCTTTGCGACAACGCGCGTGAGTCCTGTCCTTGCTTTTCTGCGAAAACAAAACTGATCCACCAGGGCTTTGAAGACCCGCCCAAGCTTGCTGAAGGAGCTTCAAACGAAGAAGAGGCCCTGGCTCCCTACCGCCGGATCCGGGACGAAATCAAGGCCTTTCTGGAGACCCTCTCTGAGTCTTGAAATCATGCCTTCGAGCCGAAAAAAAATCATTACAGAAAAGCTCATGAGTTCAGTCCTCATGCCTGATTCAATCCACGGACGAAAAGAGGCCATGCAGTGAAGATTTTGTTCATTATCACAACAGATGACGGGGAAACCATCTACAACGCCATGAGACTGGCCAATGTGGGTGTTGAAAAAGGCGATGAAGTGGGCGTGTTCATGCTCGGCAAGGGAGTGCTTTTTGAAAAAAGCGGAAGCGAGCAATTCGATGTCATGGGGCAGATGGAGAAGTTTAAGGGTGATTTCTATGTCTGAGGGGTCTGCATGAAATCCCACGGTCTGGCGGGATCGAGCAGCTGTCCCATCGCCTGGATGGATGATCTCTATGAACTCATAAGAGACGCAGACAAAGTTATCACCTTTTAGCTAATGATGAGCACTGATTCGGTCAGGACGTCTATGATCTGAAATGGATACATTTTACCCAACAGCTGGTACCCACTTGAGTCATAAGTATCCACTTGAGAACCATGCAGTGCTAGGATGCTTTTTTTGAAGGGAAAAATTTGCGGCAACCCGAAGGGGGTTACAGACCAAAGAAATCCGCCATGTATTTGGTTGCCGTGAAGACGATAATGCCCGCGAGCATCCATTTGATCGCCTTTGCCGGTACGTGTTTCTGACAACGGGCTCCCAGATACATTCCAGCCATTCCTCCTAGACCGAAAAGAACACCTAGAGGCCAGTCTGGAGCGACGGACACGTTAGGATAGCAGGGCGCGATCGCCTCGTAAAAAGTGACGCCGGCGACTGAGGTGACGAAGGTCCCCATCAGGGCCGCTCCTGCCACCGTATAAACGGGGAGATTAAAAAAAGAAACGAAGAAAGGCGCGATGATTGCGCCTCCCCCGACGCCATAGATCCCTCCAACAATTCCCACCACGAAACTGAGCGTAAAGATGCCCCAGGTGGGCGCTTCGCAGTGTTCGCCATAGAAATGGTATCCAATTTTCTTAAAATCAAAGCGAGTCACCTTGATTCCAGGCAAAGACTGTGCCTCGACTTGATCTGTTTTCTCCGCCTCTTTCCGATACCGGCGCACCAACTCCCGAAAGCGGTCTTCGGCTGATGTCTTATTCGCGCCGGACAGGGGTTTGTGCAGAAGATCCAGGAGCATTCGCCCTCCGACGTACAGGAGCAAAAGCGCGGCAAAGAGCTTGAAGCTTCTGGGATCGGGCAGGTACGCGACACGCACAACGGCGCCTATGAACACTCCCGGCAGGGTTCCAATGATGACGGCCCATGTGAGAGGCCAAACCATGCGGCCTTCTTTATAGTATCGATATACGCCGCTTGGTATGGCCACAATATTGAAGAGCTGATTGGTGGCGCTGACAGAAGGGCTCGTGTACCCAAGGAAAGAAATCTGGAAGGGAAGCAAAAGGAAGGCGCCGGATACGCCACCCATGGAGGTGAAGAAGGAGATGACAAACGCTACAAGGGGAGGCACCAAAACAAAGCTCTCCACCCCGGAGACGGAAAAGGAAACACGGAAGAAATCCATCATTTGCATGCTCTCTTGAGTGCTGGCTGATTTTGTCAGCCAGGCCCCCCTTGCAACGGTTAGATGCGGTTCATTGCAGCATGGTCATAATCACGCCACAAACAGCGCATGAGAAGTTCCCTCCT
The DNA here is from genome assembly GCA_964580575.1 of uncultured Desulfobacteraceae bacterium. Lineage (GTDB taxonomy): Bacteria > Desulfobacterota > DSM-4660 > Desulfatiglandales > HGW-15 > CAVPDE01. Next base: position 11,031 of record CAZOLJ010000107.1, on the reverse strand, counting down.
GCCAGCCATAGGGCCACAAAGAAGACGGCCGTGATGATTGCCAAAAGGACAAGCACGCTTTTGTTCTCCCACATCATGACGTTTTCCATCGGACACCTCCTCTCTTTGAAATGCCATGAAAGAAAACGCTCACGCCCTTGCCTATAACACGATAAATATATAAATCGTGTTAGTTTGAACCATAACTCTGCTCTTCTGAGGTGTCAAGCTTTTTCAGAGACCCTCTTGCAAAATTCTTCAATGGCGTTCAGAATTGGCTCAAAACAGAGGGGCAAGAAAAGTGGCTAACAAATCAAAAGGAAATAGACTTTCAAGGGTGTCCGGAGACGTCAAACATGCCCGGATTTTATCCATGAAGGATACAGGCCGGTATCTTGACACGATCCAGCTTCAAAAGCTTGAGGAGTCTTTTCGCTTTTGGGCTGAGACTCCTGACCGTTCTGACATTGGGGTTTCGAGGAAGCGAATCCTTTTGATATTCCTGTTGATTCGCTACACTGGAGCCAGGCTTAGCGAAGTGCTTCACTTAGACCCATCCGTCGACATCGATTACAAAAATCATATCGTTCGGCTGTGTAAAGGGGGAACAGAAGGTGGTCGGCCATGCCGGGAAGTGGAGATTCCTGAAGCGCTTTCAGCAGAACTTCAAAAGACTTTGAATGATCCTGAACTCAAGAGAGCCTTGGGCAGTGTCATCTGGGTGGACCCTGGCCATGTTCGCCGAAAGTTTTATGAGCGAGCCGAGTCCATTGGCATCTCACGGCAACTCGGCACGCCTGACGTGATACGGAGATCTAGAGCAATTGAACTTCTCCAGAACAACATGCCTTTGCCGGTGGTGCAGAAGATCCTTGGCCACTCGACACCAAATCTTGCTGCGTCTTATGTGGAATTCTCCGATGAAGAGATTCGGGAGGTAGCAAGATATTTTGTCGACAAGGAGAGCCTGCGAAAGACGAGTGCGCGTAATGCGTTCTACGGAAGAGTAGATAGGGTAGATAAAGGCGATGTCCAGTCTGTGGTAGAGATCATATCTGTAGGCGGATACCGGGTAAGAGGAGTCATCACGAACCACAGTGTCGCACGGCTTGGCCTAAAATGCGGGGCATTGGTTATGGCTGAAATCAAAGCTCCGTGGGTGATGCTTTACAAGGGCGAGGAAGAACCAAGGTCCGGGGCTGACAATATTTTTCGCGGGGTTGTTCGCCAGATAAAAAGCGGGAAGGTGACGACTGAGGTCGTTGTGGCCATTTCGGACGGCACCGAACTGTGCTCAATAATAACTGAGCAGAGTAAGAAGAGGCTCGATATTAGAGTGAACGATACCGTGTGGGCCGCATTCAATTCCTTCGCAGTCGTTCTCCATGTCGATTAGTCAGAGGACTTTAATCCTAGCCTCATTGCAGGAGATCGATGCCTAACCAGATCAAAGAGTATGTCTCAACGAGAATCCATTACTACTTTCTCTATCCAAGCTTGGCGAACCATACGCCTCGCCCTCCTTTCAGTTTCTTCTTGACAGGTCCCCGTTGTTTAATTAAGCATTTGCTTAATTAACTTGCTGAACGCCATGACGGCATTGATGAGAATCTTGAAGGCTTTATCTGACGAAACCCGAATCAGACTTCTACGCCTGCTTCTGACGGAGGTTCTATGCGGGAAAGCCTTGGCGCAGCGGCTGGGAATTTCTGACGCCGCTGTCTCGCAGCACCTCAGAGTTTTGAAAGAGGCCGGTCTCGTGGAGGGAGAAAAGCGCGGGTATTGGAATCACTATTCTGTCCAGGGTAAAGCGCTGGAAGGGGTCATCCGGGAAATCGAGCGTTTGGCCAGCCAATCCACGGTTTCAGCCGGGCGCTGCCTTCGTATGCATGCCATAAGGAAAGGCTGTGAAGGGAAGGAGGTAAAAGCCATGTGTCAGTGCTGTTGTGAACGCCCTGAAAAGCTGAAGAGCAAACCCGAAGAATGCACCCCTGAGCAGATCAGAGAGTGCCATGGGGAGGTGAAACCACACCCCTGCAAAGAGAACCAAAAGGGAGACAAGTGAACGAATTGATTGCCATTGCCGCAGAGGGTTTGGCCAAACGATTCGGCGACGTCCAGGCTGTTTCGGATGTCAGCTTCCGGGTGCGACAGGGAGAGCTTTTCGGTTTCTTGGGGCCCAACGGCGCGGGCAAGACCACGACGATCAACAGGCTCACCGGCCTGGCCCGGCCGGACGCAGGCACGATCCGGATCGCGGACATCGACTGCACGGCCGATCCCAAGGCCGCCCAGCACCTGATCGGCATCGTCCCGGACGAGAGCAACCTCTATCCCGAACTGACCGGCTTTGAGAACCTCTGCTTTTGTGCCGCGCTCTATGGAATGCACAAAGCGCAGCGAGAACCCCGTGCCCATGAACTCCTGGACACCTTCGGCCTTAGCAAGGCAGCAGGACGCAAGTTCGGCGGCTACTCAAAGGGCATGAAACGCAAACTCACCATTGCAGCCGGCATCATTCACAACCCGCCCCTGCTCTTTCTCGACGAACCGACGACCGGCATCGATGTCATGGAAGCCCGCAGGATTCGCCCCTCCCTTGAAGAGGTCTTTGTCCGGGTCGCCGGCGTCGAGGTGGATGCGATGAAGAAGGAGAAGGAAAAGGCAGGAGGCGGATCATGAAAATGTGGATCGCATTCTGGAGCATCCTTGCCAAGGACATGCGAACCTATTACCTCAAGCCGCCCAACGTGAGCTGGGGATTGGTCTTCCCATTCGCATGGACAGGTATGTTCTTCATCAAATCCGGCAGCGGGTTAGACAGTGTCCTCTCCCTGCTCCCGGGCGTGATCGCCATGTCTATCCTCTTCGGCGCCACCTCCCTGCTGGCCGTGACGGTCACCTTTGAGAAAAAGGGCCGGTCCTTTGATCGGCTGCTGCTGGCACCCATCCCCCTGGAACTTCTCATGCTGGCCAAAACGGCAGGGGCGATCCTCTTCGGCACGATAAACGCTTTCGTGCCCATCCTCCTGGCGGTTTTTCTAGCCGACCTTTCTCAGGCCGCATGGAGCGCCGCGATCCCCGCCATCTTTCTCATCGCGGTGTCCTCTACGTTCCTGGGCCTTTTCATTGCGGTCTCCGTGAGCGAGGTCTTTGAGGCCCAGACCTTTTCCAACTTCTTCCGCTTCCCCATGATTTTTCTCTGCGGGCTCTTTTTTCCGATCGATCACCTGCCTTTTCTCATCAAACCCCTCTCCTATGTTCTGCCGCTCACTTACGGCGCCGACATCCTCCACGGCGCCTTCAACGCCAAGAATACCATGTCTTTTGCCCTTGACTTCTTAGTCCTCAGCGCCTTTTGCATCTTCCTGTTCGCCTGGAGCCTGCGCAACATCAGGCGCCGGTGGATTTTCTGATTTGATCCAACAGCGATAGACTTGACGGCCCTATGTAGAAGGGTTATGAGTCGTCCTAGCAAATTTCACTCAACAACCACAGGATACTCAGCCCATTGAGTTTTGATCTTGTCCTGACACCCGCTGGCCATCTCCGGATCAAAGAGGCGGAATCCGAGGAAGCCGGACCATCCGGGGCGTGGATACGCAAAGTGGCCGAAGCCTTTTCCTCTTGCCAGGCTGCCGGCCTCTTTGCCCTTGCCGCCTCTAATCCCGGCACCCCGCTGTCTCCTTCCCTTTCCTACTGGCGCGATTTCGCCTCCCGCTACCTGAACCATCTCTGCCGTACCCCTGAGTCCGCAGAACACACCCTCGATCCCATCGAGCCGCCCTACCTTCCTGAAATCAAGGCCATCCGGGACGCAGCACCCCCCATGGTGGGTGGAGAGTATTTGAATGCCGACCTCCTGCACCATTTCTGGATTGATCTGGACGGGTGGGTGAGAAAGGAGCTCGCTTCCTCGGCCTTGAGCCTTTCGGGGTGGCTCAAGAAGTTCGCCCCGACCTGGCAGCAGGTGGGACGTGTTTGTTTTCATCTTGCAGAAAACAAGAACGACGCCAGGTTTCCCTTTGCGTTCCTGGCGACCTATGCACCCCGGCTTTCCAGTGCCGGCCGAGTGCAATACCAGCCGCTGGGAAGAGCTCTCCAAGAGTACGCAGGTCAGCGAAACAAGAAAGCTCTGATCAGCCTGCTCTCGCCCGTGCAAGCGGCCTCAGAGAAAAGCGAACTCATCAGGAAACTCGTCGACTCAGGTGACGTCTTTCATCCTCTGGCCTGGTCTCCGAAGGAGGCCTACCGTTTCCTTCGGGACCTCCCTCTCCTGGAGGAAAGCGGCCTCTTGGTGCGGGTTCCCGACTGGTGGCAAAAGCGACCAAGACCCCGCGTTACCGTCACCATGGGCGAGAAGAAGCAAAGCCGTTTGGGCACGGACACGATGCTGGATTTCAAGGTCGAGCTGGCCCTTGGTGAGGAACGGATGACGGAGGAGGAATGGCATCGGTTGATGGAAGCCGAAGACGGCCTTGTGAGCCTAAAGGGCAAGTGGGTCGAGATCGATCGCGAAAAACTCTCCGAAGCGCTGACCCATTGGAGACGTGTGCAAAAGGAGGCCGGGAGCGACGGCATTTCTTTCATCGAAGGCATGCGACTTCTTGCAGGGACCTCCCAATCCCTCGGTGTTAACGATACGCCGAAGGCCGATGATCGGGAGTGGGCCTTTGTCCGCGCCGGGACCTGGCTTTCGGAAGCCCTTGCCGCTCTGCGCAACCCTGAAACGCTCGCGGCCACAGGTACCGCCAAGCGTTTTTGCGGAACCCTCCGTCCCTATCAGGCGGTGGGGCACGAGTGGCTCCGTTTCCTTTCAAGCCTGGGACTCGGAGCGTGCCTTGCCGATGATATGGGACTGGGTAAGACGATTCAGGTCCTTTCGCTCCTTGTAAGCCTCAAGGAAACAAGAAACGACGGCCGCAAGCCCTCACTGCTGGTGCTGCCCGCCTCGCTTCTTGCGAACTGGAGAGACGAAATAGCTCGCTTTGCCCCTACCCTGGACGCGTGCTTCATCCATCCCTCAGAAACGGGAAAGACCGGGCTGTCCTCCATCGCCTCGGACCCCGGCGCGGCTCTGGCGGGCAAGGATGTGGTGCTCACCACCTACGGGATGCTCCTGCGCCAGCCGTGGCTCCTCGATCGGGAGTGGGAGCTGGTCATCCTGGACGAGGCCCAGGCGATCAAGAACCCGGCCGCGGACCAGACCCGGGCGATCAAGAAACTCAAATCCCAGGCAAAGATCGCTCTCACGGGCACGCCTGTGGAAAACCGGATGTCCGACCTGTGGTCTATTTTCGATTTTTTGTGCCCAGGACTCCTCGGTTCGGCGCGCAGGTTCAAGGAATTCGTGAAAGGCCTGGATCAGCGTGAGCAGGATCGCTATGGTCCGCTTCGCCGCCTCGTTCAGCCCTACATCCTGCGCCGGCTCAAGACGGACAAGAGCGTTATCGCCGACCTTCCCGACAAGACCGAGGTGAAGACCTTCTGCGGGCTGACCAAGAAGCAGGCGGCCCTCTACGCCCGATCTGTCGAGGAACTGGCCCGAGGGCTTCACGGGATCAATGGCATGAAACGCCGCGGGCTCGTCCTGTCCTATCTGCTCCGGTTCAAGCAGATCTGCAATCACCCGAGCCAGCTCCTGGGCGATAAAACCTATGGGCCGGCAGAAAGCGGCAAGTATGACCGCCTCCGAGCCATTTGCGAAGAGATCACGTTGAGGCAGGAAAAAGTGCTGGTGTTCACTCAGTTCCGAGAGATGACCGAACCCCTGGCCGAATACCTTGCCGGAGTTTTCGGCCGCGAGGGGCTTGTGTTGCACGGCGGAACGCCGGTGAGTAAACGCAAAGATCTGATCCGTGCCTTTGAAAAAGAAGGCGGCCCTCCGTTCTTTGTCCTTTCCCTCAAGGCGGGCGGCACCGGGCTGAACCTTACCGCCGCATCCCATGTCGTTCACTTCGACCGCTGGTGGAACCCGGCTGTGGAGAACCAGGCCACGGACCGGGCTTTCCGCATTGGTCAGAAAAAGAACGTGCTTGTGCACAAGTTCATCTGCCGGGGCACGGTGGAGGAAAAAATCGACGAACTCATGGAAGAAAAAAGGGATCTCTCGGACGGCATTCTGAAGGCCGGCACCGAAACCCTGCTCACTGAAATGGGCGACAAAGAGCTGCTGGATCTGGTGGCCCTGAACATCGATAAAGCCGGCATGTAGTGCCGTGTCTCAAAAACTCTGCCCGCAAGAATGGTAATTTGAAATTGTGTCATACGCCCTGTTTCTTGCACTTCCCAGAGACACGGAAATCCGAAACTCGAATTTCGAATCTCGAAACAAATTCAAAAGAGCCCTACGTCAAACATCTGCTGAAAAGCAGAAACTCAACACTGCACCGGTTTGGTCATTTGAATTTAGAAGATTGGGAATTATTTCGGATTTCGTGCTTCGGATTTGGAGTTCTATATCCGAGCTTTGAGAAAGTATTCGTTGCCAAAATCAAAGACAAAACTTATAAGACAGCGCATCAGGAGGGGAATATGAGTTGGTATTCGTGGAAACCTTATGTCCCGGTGGCGGTGCGGCAAGATCGTGCCTGGAGCAAGATGGAAAAACTTCGAAAGAAGGGGCTGTGCATCCAGCCGGTAAGGATCGAAGGCCGGCAGATCGCACGATCCTTCTGGGGCCAGGCGTGGTGTGATCACCTGGAGAAATTCAGCGACTACGAAAACCGCCTTCCCCGGGGTCGTGCCTACATTCGCAACGGCTCGGTTTGCCACCTTGAAATCGCCGAGGGTGCTATTCGCGCCATGGTCAGCGGTTCCGAACTCTATCGTGTGAACATAGAAATCAAGAAACTCCCGGACAGGAAATGGGGGCAAGTCAAGAATCGGTGTGCCGGTCAAATCGGTTCACTCCTCGAATTGCTCCAGGGCAGGCTTTCACAGAGCGTGATGACGGTGGTCACGGACCGAGACAACGGGTTGTTCCCTCTTCCGGGTGAAATCAGTCTCCACTGCTCTTGCCCTGACTGGGCAGTCATGTGCAAGCACGTGGCCGCGGTCCTGTACGGGGTGGGAGCACGGCTTGACGAGGCGCCCGAGCTGCTTTTTCTCTTGCGTGGAGTTGACCAGGAAGAACTGATCAGCGCCGATGCGGGCTTTGCGGCTATATCAAATGCCTCCGAGCCCGGCGCACACTCGCGCATTGCGGAGAGCGATCTCTCGCACCTGTTCGGAATCGAGGTGACGGAAGGGGAACCCGAGCCTATCCCTCAACCGGATCCGAGGCGGACGGCCGCTGCCGGCAAAGCAAGAAAAATCCCATCAAGAGGTCCGACACCAAAGGCAAAGAGCAAGGCTCCCGCCAAACGTCGCCCTGCTCTTGCTTCCAAGACAAGCCAGACAAGAACGAAAAAAGCTGTGTCTGTTGCTCCGAAGATCCGCCCTGTCACAGGCAAGGTCTTGGCAAGACTGCGCAAGAAACTGAACCTGACGAAAGCCCGCTTTGCACGGATTCTCGGTGTAAGCCCGGCCACGGTCGGCAAATGGGAAGAATTCGAAGGCCCGCTCAACCTGCGTGCAAGCACTCGAAGAGCGTGGAATTCTGTATCGAAGGTGAAAAAGAACGGGAGGTAGCTTCCCTAGCGGGATGCGAGGCGCTTTTTCAAAACAACTCTATGATGCCAATGCCTTCATCTTCATTCATCGCTTTGATGGAACTGAGGTTTTCCCGCAGGATAGTTTCAATATCGTGGGTTGAACAATTTCCCCGCCTTATCCAAATCACTTGAGGCGGCCAGAATCTCATCGTAATTCATCCCTGAAGCAAGGTAATCAAGAACGTCGTAAACGGTTATTCGCATACCTCGAATACAGGGCTTGCCTCCCCTTTTACCTGGTTCCACAGTGATGATTTCCTTTACAAATGATTGAATTTTAGTGTAATTGATCTACATTTCGCTATCCCTTTTCGGACGCATCATCAGAAAGGAAGACCCAACGATGAAGATCCTGTTCATTATCACGACCGATGATGGAGAGAGCATTTACAATGCCATGAGGCTGGCTAGTGTGGGGATCGAAAAAGGAGACGAAGTGAGCGTTTTCATGCTGGGGAAAGGGGTGCTTTTCGAGAAAAGCGGAACCGAGCAGTTCGGCGTCATGGGCCAGATGGAGAATTTCAAAGGCGATTTCTACGTCTGAGGGGTCTGCATGAAATCCCACGGTCTGGTGGGATCCAGCAGCTGGCCCATCGGCTGAATGGACGACCTTTATGAGCTTGCCAGGGATGCGGACAAGGTGCTCACCTTTTGATTCGTTTTTTCACCCTGCGGCACCCCAACCGCCCTGCCCCAGACCCTCCCATCGGTGATGGGGAGGGATTAAGTCCGCCAGTGGTGTCGACAGCAGGCTTTTTTTCGACGTCACATAATTCTTAACAATCGGCTGCAACTCGAATATACTGGATAAGCGGAATTCGCAGACCTCCTCTCGGTCTCTCTCCGGGTCCGCTGATTAGGATGAATGAGTTCAAGAAAACCGCTTTACAAATTGCTGCTGTGTTGGTTCTTTCTGTGAGTTTGGCATTCATCACCAACGCAGCGAGAGAGGACCGCCTTCCCTTGGTCATGCCTTTTCCTTTGACCTATCAATGCCCTTCTTCAGAAAAACCCGGATTGCCCATGGATCTTCAAACGGCACTCAACCTCTATGGAAAGGCCGGCACTGTTTTCGTTGACGCAAGAAAAAGCGACGCTTTCCAGAAAGGCCACATTGAAGGGGCCCGCCACATCCCCTACTCCTTTGTCGAACCCTTGTCGAAAGAAACCCTGGATAGCCTGAGAGACTTCAAGGTCGTCATCGTCCACTGCAACAGGGAAGACTCGGAGGCCAGCAAGCTTTTGGCAGGCGAGCTTGCTCAGGCGGGCATCAACGGAGTGGCTTATCTTGAAAAAGGATTTGCAGGATGGGTCAAGGCCGGAGGCCGCTACACTGGCAAAGCCCCGGAAGCTTACGACGAGTGAACCCCATGAACGAGCTCGGAAGACTGCGCCTCACCCTCTCTCACCCCCTGCTCATCGCTCTTTTGCGGGTTGCGCTGGGAGCGGTCTTCATTGTGGCGAGCCTCGACAAAATACAGAACCCTGAAGCCTTTGCCACAACTATTGCCAATTACCGGGTTTTGCCCTATAGATTCATCAACGGCATTGCGATCGTGCTGCCCTGGCTCGAAGTCATCACCGGAACTTTCCTGGTTCTGGGAGTCTGGACCAGGGCCTGCACGATCATCGTCTGCGGGCTGCTGATGGTTTTCTCCGTCGCCATCACACAAGCTCTCGCCCGTGGCCTGGATATCAGCTGCGGGTGCTTTGCCACCAATCCCGATTCCGAAAGGATGTCCTTGTGGACACTGATTTGGGACGTGATCTGGTTTTGCTGGGGGATTCTGATTTGGTTTTTTGACCGCGGTCATTACTCTCTTTTCAATCTCTTGAGCACAAGGAAGGACAACACCGAGTCACCATGAAAAAAATTACCAGGATCATATTGGCAGCGTCTCTATGGTTCGTTTGCAGCCCTGTATCGGCTTTTTCTGAAAGCTCGCCTTCCGTGCCCTGGGCTCTTTTGCCCAGGGTGACGGCGCTGGATGAAAGCCGCAAAAGCGAACTCATGGACGTCTTGAAGAGCGAGCCCAACTACGGGAAGTGCAAAGGCACGATGTTCCAGTGCCTGGTCGCGGAAAAGCCCGACAAGACAGCGGTGCGATTTGCCAATTTCGGGGCCTATCTCGTTTCAAAAGGAGTGCCTGCGCGGAGTCTGGGATTCCTTGCCAAAGAGAGGGCCAAATTCATGAGCCAAGCGACAGCGCCCTTCACCTACACGGACAGCCCCTCTCTGGGAAACGAAAAAGCCAAAATCATCATTTCTGACTTCGCGGAATTCAAGTGCACCCATTGCGTGGCATTGAGCCCGCTTCTGAAGAGACTTGTAGACGATTCAAACGGCATGGTGCGGCTTTTCTTCAAGCATTTCCCCCTGAAAAATCATTCAGGATCTTTTTTTTCATCAAGGGCCGCTCAGGCGGCCCACCGGCAGGGGAAATTCTGGGAGATGTACGATCTGCTCTACAAGGACTTCAGCAAGCAGAGCATGGAGGGTGTTCTGGAGTATGCCCGGATCCTCGGCATGGATGCGGATCAGTTCAAAAAAGATCTGGAAGACATCAAGATCGAAGCACTCATTGAGAGAGACAAGATGGAAGGGGTCCGTGCCAAGGTCACAGGCACTCCCACTCTCTTCATCAACGGGAAAATGTACCACCTGCGCCACGACGAAGACTTCTTGAAAGACTTGATCAGCGAAGAAGCGGAGCGCCTCGGACTCGAAGCTCCTTATCAGGACTGGGCCTACATCAGGCAGAAGCGCTAGTCCTTATCCTTCTTGCTGCCTTTCCCATCTTTTTCATTTGTCCGGGCGGGTGCTTTTTCTTGTGCGATTCAAACTCCATCTTTTCGAACGACGCTCAGGTGAGGAGTGCTCGTTCATGACTTCAGAGGGCAAAGGGGGCTGGGACGACCCCGCCCCAAAAAAAACAGAGTCCTTATGCGGGACTCTGCCTTGGATGGAGGGTTGGTCTGATGGTTAGCGTTTCAACAGGGTCTTTGTGGTTTCTTCTGATGGATTGCCTTTTCTACTCTGCTTCTTGTCTCTATCTTAAAACTTCCCACAGTGCCGTTTTAGTCCCCGGTGCCATTCTCACGATTTCGTTATTTCAGGAGATGCCCGAAAGAAAAGATGCACGCACACCCGAGAAGTTTATTGTCTAGATCTCAAAGAACCGTCAACCGAACACGCCCTCCTATCCCTGCAAAAGCCTTGCCAAATGAGGCATGTACAGTTTTTTGAATAATTCAATGTAGTTAAAAAAAAAGATCTTCACGGCTTCGAAAAAAACTGCCAAAATTTGTCAGATAAGACAAAAAAACGGCGCAAACCGCGGCTCTATTGACAATTGAGTGCCATCACAGGAGCTGGAGCGTTTTGCGCACTTCCTAG
>CAZOLJ010000106.1:0-13331 GCA_964580575.1 uncultured Desulfobacteraceae bacterium | reverse complement strand
GCGCACGGCTTAGGCAAAAAGAGAATGAAAATCAAGAAGTTCTTGGATTAAGGCTATGGCAGGAAAAGATTATCGGTTTGCGCTTTGCGTGGAGAACAAGGATTGCGAGGATCTCGAAAAACGCAAGATCTATCAGGTAATCCCGGATGAGGACGCCTCAAGAGAGGGCTATCTCAGGGTGGTCGATGAATCCGGCGAAGACTATCTCTATCCGCAATCCTATTTCATCCTCGTCCAGTTGCCCCGTGAAGCGCACGAAGCGCTGCAAGTGGCAAAATAAGCTATCTTTCTCACCCAAGCGGGTCGAGCGGACGCTAAAAGCGGCGCCGCTCACCCTTGGCGTTAGAGGTTAATTTCATTTTGCTATCCTAGGCCAAAGAAAAACTGCAAGCACACACTTTAGAAACATTGCTGGCGGGGCTAGGCACAGCCCTGCCAGCCTGGCTAATACTGGCAGAGTCTCATCTAGTGCCATATGTATCCCAACTACAACCAACAACGGTAATCCGAGCAGCGGCACTATTGGGAGTGGTAACTCTGTGAGCATCTGCGCTAGTCCTCTTCTTCCGACGAAAATTGAAATTTGACTCTCGCCTTGGCATATACCGTGACAAGAAAACCGGGCTGTACTTTTGCCCTTCGTGCAAAACAAAAAAAATTCGTGCGCCCTTGCGCCAAGAAATTCGCGGTTGGCGTTGCGTAATCAAGGAATGCCAATTGTTTTTCCCTAATCCAGATTACAAAGAACCGCCCAAAGAACCAATTTCACTAGGCCGCAATTCATGGATGGCCCGTTAACCTCCAACAACCGGTTGGAGCGGTCAAGGCCGCTCAACCGGAGCGTTATGTAGCACTGTGGGCCTTCGTAAATGACGCACAACTACCGTCCGACTTGTGCAAAATATGCACATAGGATTGGACAGAAAACTCAAAAAAAGGATTAGCACCGTTGAAGGTGAATTCGTCACCTGATCGCAGCAAATTTTCCATGGAGGGCCGCCGTGGCGAAGTGCGTGAAGTGCGGAAAGCGATTCTTGTTCCGGAAGTTTGACCAAGACAATAAATGCAAAGAGTGTGCACGCGTAGATAGTCTCGAACGGGAAGCCGCAGTGGTGTCGGAGAGACTGGGCCATCTGGTAGGTGAAATCCAACAGTCCGAGGCCAAGCTTATCAACCTCCGCGACAATCACGACGAGATCTTTACCGGCATGGTCGAGAGCGCAAAAGAGCAGGCGCTCTCCGCCATCGCGGATCAGATCTCCCGGCAGCAAGAAGACCTCGGTCAAGTCACTAGCGAACTGGAAACCGCACGAACTAGCCTCGAAGCCGCGATCGACGAGAGGAAAAGCCAGGAGAAAGAGCTCGAAAACGCCGCGAATCGATTGCTCAAGATCCAAACCACACTGAAAAGCCTGCGTGCCTCCTTGAAGCGATACTTCGAAAAAGGCGCAGAAGATGCACTTCCCGATGACGAGACGATCGAACAGATCGCCAAGCTCCTCGAGCCGACGGTCAAACTGCATTTCCACTCGATGGACGTTCGCGAGCTAAAGAAACGCTTCAATCAGAATGGCGCCGTTATCCGCGACACACTTGCCAGATACCAAGATCGTTACACAACGAAGGCCAACCTCGCGATCTATCATCTGATGGTTATCGGTCTTGAAGCCGAGCTCCAGAATGTCCTCAACAACCTTAGCTCCGACAAGCTGGGCAATTCATTGGAAGCGGTCGCAAAGATTACGGATAAGTACGAAGCGATCGCATCCTCAGGCAATCAGAGCATTGCTCCGACCGTCAAGAAATTCATCGGCGAAATCCACCACCTTTATGATGAAGCCGTTCGAATCGAGTACGAGTACTACGTCAAGAAGCAAAGAATTAAAGAGGAACAGCGTTTGCTGCGAGAACAGATGCGAGAAGAAGCGGCAGATAGGAAGCGACTGGAAGAGGATAGACGTCGAGTTCAAGCTGAAGAATCCAAGTATCTGTCAGAGTTGGCAAATTTACGCGAACAGTTAGCCAATGCAATCGACGACCTGAAGCGGCAGCAGATCAATGACCGAATAGATGAAGTGACGGGACAACTCGACCAGGTCGAAGAGAAAAAGGAAGGAATCCTACGTCTGCAGCACGGAAAGGCCGGTTACGTTTACGTGATCAGCAACCGTGGTTCCTTCGGCGAAAACGTATTCAAGATCGGCATGACACGACGCTTGGAGCCGCATGAGCGGATATACGAGCTTGGCGACGCCTCTGTCCCGTTCAGGTTTGATGTCCATTGCATGGTTTTTTCTGACAATGCTCCCGAACTTGAGGTGAGCCTGCACCGAAAACTGCACCAGAAGAGACTGAACAAGATCAACCTCAGGCGAGAGTACTTCTTTTCATCAGTGGACGAACTCGAAGACTTGGTGTACGAGCTTGAGCCTTCTGCGGAATTCACCAATACTATGCGGTCCGAAGAGTACCGGCAGAGTCTGGAGATCGAAACGCTGCCAGACGCAGTGCTCAATGACATTGATTTCGGCGACGACGAAGAACAAAAAGAAGATCAGGAGCTCAGCGCCTGACTTCACAGGTGTGTAGTCAAGACGCAATTCGCAACAGACCGAAATCGGGCACCGCATAACAACGCTCTTGCAGCGGACTGCAACAAAAACGCGCCCGCTGAAGAGCCCGTTAACCGCGCGGTCATGCGGCGACGTTTGACTCTGACAATATGAGGTGGGGATGATCTGAATGGAGAATAGGGACCTTAAACCACTCATAATGTGGCTTTGCTTGGTAGCAGGGATAATTGTACTGGCTTTTGCCAGACCAATCCGAATGGCAAGCATTTGGAGCGGATGCACTGTCATTTTCGATTATGTATTCATCAGCTTGTGCATTTTGTGGATGCTCGTCGAGTTGCAAGTTTCAAAAAGTAACGTGAACACTGAGGGCAAGAAAACATCAGATTCTGCAACATACCAGCTATATGGGCTCGGACAGGGGCTTACCTTTCTTACCGCCCTTTGGTTCCCATAGATACCGGCTCCAGTTGTCAGACCCGGTGGAGTTTCATATATAGGCAGGTAATTTGAAAAGGGAGCTAACCTTCAGAGCGAAAGAACCGGAACTGGTGGACCTCGGACCGAATTCTGTTCATCTTGGATGGATGCCCGCTCAGGAATTCTGCAGTCTCACTCTGATCGAAATCGTCTCTGAAAATTGCATGGCGGGCAAGGCCACGGCTGGTGATGTGATAAAGGGCGACTTAATAACGAATCCTCAAGGGTCAGGCAATGGAAGCGTGTGCATCGAATGAAGTGGAGTGTCAAAGAAAATGAGCCCACAAGATAGGTAGCTTAGCTACTAACGAACTCCTCTTGGATCTATGGCGCAATCGAGAATTCCCGCTCCGCGAATCGGCGCGAGAGTGGATTCCCAGATAGTCCTCAGCTCCTGGATTCTCTTCTTCTCTCCGAGCGCCCAGACAGAGCCGCCGGCGCCTGCCCCCGCGAACCTCGCGCCGCATCCTTCTTCCTCAGCCTCTTCAATCAGCTGGTGTGTCACAGGGATCAGGGCGTCCGGAGTGATCTCTCTCCGAACCGCCATCTCTTCGCGGAGGAGCCCTGCGGCCCGATCCCACTTGCGATCAATCAGGGCTTGAGCCAGGCGGCGCACGATCCGGTTCGCCTCAATCCATCCTGCCCTGGTTTTGCCCGAGAGAAACCCATCGAGCCAGCCCTGGTTGATCCTGGCGGACACATGGCTCTTCCCGCTGAAGGCCACAAGCAGATGGTCAGAGAGTTCCCGCTGACCTTGCCGATCGAGAAGGGGCGTCCGCTCATAAGGTACGCGCCTGTCTCCGAACTGCCATCGCCAAAGGTTTGCTCCTCCGAACACGGCCGCAGCCTGATCCTGGATGCCGCACTTGCCTGAGCTTGTGGAATCTTCCAGATGGTAGGCGAGATGGAGGATATCCTTTTGCAGCAAGGGGGGTTTGCCGGCAAGAACGGCGAGCTTCGAGAGCGCCTTGATGAGAGCGACAAGCGCTGTGCTGGATCCTCCGAGCGCCGCCTTGGCAGGGGAATCCGAGGCAATCCGGACTTCAAGGCCATGAAAACCAAAATAGGACACGGCCGCATAGAAGAGGCCGAAGGTCGATTCAAAGGGAAGGGTCTTGAAGTCATGGGCTTCTGTGTCAGGGAAGCCCTCTGAAGAAACCTTGACCATCCCCTCTTCAAAGGGAAGGAGTTCTACCTGGGTCCTTAAACTGAGAGCTATGTTCAGCGTGACCGGCTCGATGGCCTCCATGGGCAGAGCCATGGACCGGATGTCCCAGGTTCCTCCGGAATCCACGCGACACGGAGCAGAAGCCTCTACCCTGCGGTTCTTGAGTATCTTTCTGGCTGAGGAGAAAATGGACATGGTCGGATTTGGGTTCACAGAGGCGGAGACCACTTGTTGGTCGCGCCGTCGTAGGACCAGCAGTCCAGAAGCGCTTTCCTGAGCGTGAAATGGGGATTCTCCGCCCACAAAAGCATTTGCTGGTGGGCGGCGTTCAATTTCTTGAATTTCTCGGTGTCTCCTCCCAGGTCCGGATGATAGACCTTGGCCAGTCTTTTGTAGGCCGACCGTATCTTCACCACGTTGCTTTCCGAAAAGAGCTCCTCCGTCGGGAGTTCGAGCAGCTTAAGGCATTCTCTCTCAAACCGGCTGAGCCTGGGTTTGATTTTCTTGTCCGGTCTGATGGACCTGGGATTGAGCTCTTTCTTGTGGTTCTTCTTGAGAAGGACCAGGGAGGCCGCGCTTCTGGAAGTTCTGTTGTGAACGAGGTGATACCACTCGCTTCCGGATTGAAGGACCAGGTGCTTCAAGTCTTCGGCAGGTTTTTTCCCGCCCGCCCTTCTGTACAGAAACCGGGAAATGTCCTGGGACCAAATCGGCAGGACGTCCAGAACGACGAAATTCTGGTCAAAAGAGAAAGCCGCATACCTTGCATTAAAGGAGACGAGAAGCCCCTTCGACAGAGAGAGAACCCACAGCATCTGATCCCGGCATCCGGGGGAACAATAACGTCTCCCGGTTTTCATGCTGCTGCTTCCACAGGCAAGGCAGTGCTTCTTGCCGCGAGTGACTTTGGATGGAATGAGACCTGTCTCTGTCATAAAGCGCCATCAAAAGACAAAAAGTATTCAGCGCTCCCACCAGAGGAGCGCCCACATGAAATCACTATACTCTCTCCCCCTTGCATTATCAAGTTTTCAAGGCAATGCGGCCCTTCGACGTTGCGCTCAGGACCATGGGCCTGTCGAAGGGCAGAGAATGCTTTGACGGTGATCACGGGAGCTTATTTTATTGACCAATGCAATTCCTTTCTCTATATTTCCGGGAAATCCTTTGAATCCTTTTTGCTTGATCCACCCAGAGGGCATGCTATGAGCCTTATCACCCGCTTTGTAACGCTCGTCTCGGTCTTGATTCTTCTGTTCCTTGCCGCTTGCACCACCACAGGTCCTTATGAAAAGGAGGATCGGGCCGCGGAAAAAAAGGCTCCCCCAAAGGTCGTCCTCCCCGCCGAAACCAAGGAACCGGCCGAAGCGGCGAAAGACTCCAAAGGAGAGGCGCGGATATCCGAGGGCATGACCAACCAGGATTCGCTGGATTCCGCTCTGGAGTATGCTCAGGCTGCAAGCGACTACTGGGACCGTGGAGACATGGAAAATGCTTTGGACGCTCTCGACACCGCTTACCTCCTCATTCTGAATGTCAAGACGGACGACGATCCCAACCTTCTCCAGCAGAAGGAAGATCTGCGTTTCACCATCTCGAAGCGGATTGTCGAAATCAACGCTTCCCGGCTTACAGCCGCTCCGGGAGATCGCAACTCCATCCCTCTGGTGATGAACGATCATGTGCGCAGGGAAATCGAGTCCTTCAAGGGGCCGCAAAGAGATTTTTTTATGGCCGCCTATCGCCGATCCGGGAAATACCGCCCCGCGATGCTCAAAGCCTTCAAAGAAGCCGGCATGCCTCCGGAACTCACTTGGCTGCCCCTGATTGAGAGCGGGTTCAAGGTGCGGGCCCTTTCGCGGGCTAGAGCCCTGGGCCCCTGGCAGTTCATCGCCTCCACAGGGTACCGCTATGGGTTGAAAAGAGACCAATGGATCGATGAAAGGATGGACCCGGATAAATCAACGCTCGCTGCGATTGCCTACCTTAAGGAGCTTCACCAGATGTTCGGGGATTGGACCACGGCCCTGGCCGGTTACAATTGCGGCGAGTGGGCCGTGATGAACCGGATCAAGACACAGAAGATCAACTATCTGGACAATTTCTGGGATCTCTATATCAAGCTGCCTCAGGAGACAGCGGCCTACGTCCCTCGGCTCCTGGCGGTTCTCCATATCGTCAAGGACCCCAAAGCCCATGGCATGACTCTTCCGCCTCTCGATCCCCAACTGCAGGCGGAAGAAGTGATGATCAACAAGCAGGTGCAGATCAAGACCGTTGCGGGCGTGCTTCATGTGGACGAGGACGTTTTGGAAGAGCTCAACGCGGAACTGAGGCTGAACACGACGCCGGACAGCCCTTATCCTCTCAAGGTGCCGGTCGGCAAAGGGCAGGTTCTTCTCGCCAGGGTGAACGACATTCCCGCTTACTGCCCTCCTGCCGGTGTGGCTTCTTCTTCGGGCTACATCGTGCACAAGGTGCAGAAGGGGGAAACTATCGCAAGCATCAGCAGGAAATACCGCACCTCGCCGGAAGCGATTATGGACGCCAATGACTTCAAGAAGAACGAGAAGCTGGCTGCTGGCTGGAGGATCAAGGTGCCGGCCAAAACCAAGCCCGTCCAGGCGAAGGGAACCAAAGGCGCTACCCCTGTGGCGGCCAAAGAGGAAAAGCCAGTGAAGTACGTGGTCAAGAAGGGGGACAATCTCTGGCAGATCGCCAACCGGAACAACACCACGGCCAAAGAGATTCAGACCCTCAACCGGCTCAATAGCCCGGACCTTCACGCAGGACAGGTTCTACTCATTCCTCCCAGTCAGGCTTCATGCCCGGTACCGCAGACCAAGAACTACACGGTGAAGGGTGGCGAGACGCCTTTCATGATTGCGAAGAAGCACGAAATGGAACTCGGTGACTTCCTGAAGATCAACAATCTCACTCCCCACAGCACGATCTTCCCCGGCCAGACCCTTCTCGTGAAAGCGAACTAGCAGCCATCCAGAAATCGAGGATTTCTGGATGGAGCTGCCAACGGCTCTCCGCGGTCGCCGGTCTTCGCTTTGCCGTCGTTGGTCCTTTTTCGGCGGTCGGCCGTCAACGGTTTGCGGTCTTTTTATACAAGGTGAAGGATTTCTTCCAGGCAGGTTACTGTGAAGTCAGGCTCCGGGTCACCGGGAGCCATCACCGAAGGCCTCCCGTTGGTGAGGAGGACGGTGCAGGCCCCGGCCGCCTTGCCCGCCATGACGTCAAAGCGAAAATCTCCCACCACCATCAACTCTGAAGCGGCCAGCCCCATCCGCTCGCAGGCCTTGTGAACGCCGTCCGGGTGGGGTTTCGGGAGAGAGTCATCTCTTGTGATGACCGCCGAGAAATCATGGAGCCTCAACGTTTCAAACCTCGCCAGAGCCAGCCTCACGGACGGCAGGCTGTTTCGGGTGATAATTCCCAGCAGAACGCCTTGGTCTCTGAGAGACAAGAGGCACTCCTCGGCGCCGACATTGGGGAGCGACTCCTCCGCAGCCTTTTCTTCCTTTGACTCCAGGATCTTCATCAGGGAAGGCTTCGCCTCAGCCGGCACTGTTTCAAGGTACTCCAGGATCGGAAGATCGGGCGGGCAGCTCAGCTCTCTCTTGATGGCCGGGAAATCGATCGCGCCCGGGAGCGTGAGGGTCCCGTCAAAATCAAAAAGGACTCCCTTGATTCTCTTTTCATCCATCAGGCTTCCCCTTTGGCCTCTCTCTCCAGCTGCGCCTTCTTCTCGCTCTTCTTGCAGAGCTCCCAGATGATGCACTGGGTGCGAAATTTACAGTATCCGCAGGGATCCGTGCACGCCTCGCAGTTCTCCAGGCATTCCCGGCAATAGCCGACTTCCATTTTCTGGCATTGGATGTAGGCCTCTCGGTCTGCGTGAAAACGGCAGTTCATGTAAGGACGGCCTCTTTTGAAAAGCGCAAGTTTCTCTTGAGTGACCCAGGGGTTTCGACTATGAAGAGAACTAGCAAAAGTCGGGACAAAATGCAATGAGTCGGTCCTCACAACCCAGCCCTCTGATGGAGTCAAGGCTCCGGGAACTTCTTGACATCCCCATGTCTCTCACCCTCACGGACAACACGAGATCCATAATCACGGTGCGATGGAAAAACGGCTCCTGCGCGGTTCGGCTTCATCAGATGTTTCTTGATGCGGCAGAAGATGTGTTGCGAGCCCTTGCCGCGTTCATTCGACGCCCTTCCGTCCGGCAGAAACACCTCCTGAGAGCTTTCATCAAGAGTCACGAAAGGATGATCAGGCCTGCCCAGGTTCCAGTAAAGCCGAGAAGCTCCCGCCTTCGTCCGGAGGGAAAGCATGTGGATTTGAGAGGCTATTTTCAGAAGCTCAACGAGGACCATTTCAGCGGCAGGCTCGGTTGCGCCATCACCTGGGGAACGCGGAAAAGAGGACGTCGGCCGAGAAGCATACGTCTCGGGAGCTACTGCACGGACAAAAGGATCATACGGATTCATCCGGTGCTGGACAGCCCGGCGGTTCCCGGCTTTGTGATCGAAGACGTCCTTTACCACGAAATGCTCCATCACGAGCTTGGGATGGTGCGGTTAAACGGCCGGCTTCTCTCACACCACCGGGTCTTCAAGGACAAGGAAAAGGCCTTCTCTCACAGCGCCCGAGCCAGGGAGTGGATCCAGAAGAACATCTCCTGGCTTCTGACTCGGGCCAGGTCAAGTTGACATCCCCTTCAGCCTTCTATATTGTTCTTTTATTGGTGATTCACTACCGGCTCACTCCGCAAATTCTCTACACCATACGGAGAAGCCTTAAATCCGAAGCACGAAATTCGAAACAATGCCAAATGATCCAACTTCAAATGCTTAAAACGGTCAGCAGCTAGGTTTTGTTTCGAACATTGGAGAATTTGTGCTTTGAGTTTGTTTCGGATTTCGCAATTCGAATTTGGGTATGGCTATGGGCCTTATCTTTGACGCCAGATCCGCCAGACTCTATGAGGCCTGGTACCATTCTCCGCAGGGCCGGGCGATGGAATCGCTGGTGACCGAGTCCATTCCCGTCCTTCTTGAACCACAGCCGGGGGAGCGGATCCTGGATGTGGGGTGCGGAGAGGGAAATCATCTCTCCTTGTTCAACCCTTCCCTTTACAGCCTGTACGGTCTCGATGCCTCGCCGCTCATGATCCAGAGGGCCAGGGAGAGGCTCGGGAATAGGGCTGTTCTGAAAGCGGGAAGAGCGGAAAATCTTCCTTTCGAGGATAATGAATTCGACCTTGTTCTTTTCATCAACACCCTCGAGTTCATCGAGGATCCTCTGTCTGCCCTCAAAGAAGCCGGAAGAGTGGCCAAACGCAGCGTCTTCATCGGAGTCACCAACAGTCTTTCGTGGTATTTTCTTTACACCAAAGTGCAGTCCCTGCTTCACAAGCCTTTTTTCGATCATTTTGCTTTTTTCAATCTCTGGCAGTTGAAGTCCTTCATCCGCGAGGCCTATGGGTCGGTCCCGGTCCAGTGGCGGTGTTCGCACATTCGCACCCCTCTTCTTGAACGAATGGGGACCTTTGTCTCAGAGCAGTGGCATCCTGAGCGCTGTCCTTTCGGTTCCTTTCTCGGCCTTTGCGTGCCCCTGCGTTACACGCTGAGGACCATCCAGCAACCCTTGACCGTCGGCCTGGGCAAGGCAAAGCCCTCTGTGGTCGAAGGGATGACCATGGGAAATGCCCATCGGAACAGGAGCCCCTCGGGAAATGAAAGAAGCCTACCTGTATGAAAAACTGGAGGACCAAGAGGTCCGGTGTTCCCTGTGCAACCACAGGTGTCTGATCAAAGACGGCTTAAAAGGAATCTGCGGAGTCCGAGAAAACCGGGCAGGCACGCTTTTCAGCCTTGTGTACGGTCAGGTCATTGCCCGCCATGTGGACCCTATTGAAAAGAAACCTCTCTTTCATTTTCTGCCCGGCAGCACCTCCTATTCCGTCGCCACCGCAGGGTGTAACTTCAAATGCCTCTTCTGCCAGAACGCGGACATTTCGCAGATGCCCCATGACCGGAAACAGATCTCGGGCGAAGCGATGATGCCGGATGTCGTTTTGGAGGAAGCTCTGAGGAGCCGCTCCGCCACTATCTCCTACACCTACACCGAGCCGACGATTTTCTTCGAATTTGCCCTGGACATCGCCCGGCCGGCTTCGGGCCGGGGCCTGAGAAACATCTTCGTGTCCAACGGGTATATGACAGAGGAGTGCCTCAAGGAGATCTATCCCCATCTCCATGGGGCCAATGTCGATCTCAAAGGGTTTTCCGAAAAGTATTACAAAGAGGTCTGCGGCGCAAAGCTCGACCCCGTGCTCAAGACCCTCGAGCTCATGAGAAAGATGAAGGTGTGGGTGGAAGTAACGACCCTGCTGGTGCCGGGCCTCAATGACTCCAAAGAGGAGCTGCAGCAGCTGGCGAAGTTCCTGGTCGATCTCGATCCTGACATCCCCTGGCACATCAGCCGGTTTCATCCCACCTATCGGCTCAAGAATATACGGCCCACACCGCCTGAGAGCATCCGAAAGGCAAAAGACATCGGTTACGAAGCAGGTCTCAAGTACGTCTACACCGGGAACCTCCCAGGAGATGAAGGAGAGAAAACCTTTTGCCACCAGTGCAAGGAACTCCTCATTGACCGGTATGGATTCTATGTGAGAAAGAACGTGATCGCCAACAGCCGCTGCCCCAAGTGCAGCGCTGAAATCCCCGGCGTGTGGAAATAATCCGTGTCAGATTCTCTGCGCTCTGCGAGAGATGCCTAAGTCGCTCCATTTCTCCTAATCATAGCGAACCATCGTCAAAAAGAGCCCCTGGGGCGGGGCGCTGAGCCCCGCCCTTTTTCTATCCTTTGCTTCCAAGATTCTCGGAAACTCATCGGGACCAATTCTTCCTGACCCCACTTCGACGACGGTGCCCACAATGTTTCGGACCATGTGCCTGAGAAACCCGTCCGCCTCAATAATGAAGCGAATCAGTCCCCTCTCCGGCGACTCTTCAATCTCTGCTCGGACGATTTCTCTAACGGGGTTGAGATTCTCGCTGCGCGAAGCCTTGAAAGAAGAAAAATCGTGGCGGCCTCTGAGGAGGGAAACGCACGCTTCCATGCCGGCCATATCCAGTTTTCGAGGCACGTGCCACGCGTAATGACGAATAAAGAGATCCGGCTGCTCCCGGTTGAGGATTCGGTATTCATAGGTCTTGCTTTTCACGCTGTACCTGGCGTGGAAATCAAGAGGAGCCTGCTCGGCGTGTCGGACAAAGATGTCTTCCGGAAGCAGGCTGTTGAGTCCCTTTCGGATCGACTCGGGATCCATATCCGAGTGGGTCAGGAAGTGGCAGACCTGATGGAGGGCGTGCACTCCTGTGTCGGTTCTGCCCGAGGCAATGACGGGGACCTGCTCCCGGGTGAGGAGTTGGATTTTCTCCTCCACGATCGCCTGAAGGGTGAGGGCATTCTTCTGCCGCTGCCAGCCATGGTACGGTGTGCCGTCGTATGCCAGCACCATTTTTATGTTTCTTCTGTCCACCCTTTTTCCCCGAAAAAAAAGGGAAGCCTGTGCCGGCCTCCCTTTGATTTCAATGTCTCCCTTAAACTCTTAACGTTTCGAATACTGGTACCGAGCCCGCGCACCTCTCATGCCGTATTTCTTGCGCTCCCTCACACGGGCATCCCTGGTCAGAAGAGCCGCTTTTTTCAGGGGCAATCGGAGATCCGGATTGAGACTCGCCAGAGCCCGGCTGATGGCGTGCCGGATGGCTCCCGCCTGGCCGGATATGCCGCCGCCTCTCACGGTCACGGAGATATCGAATCTTTCGAGATTGTCCGTAATCGTCAGAGGTTGTCGGATCAGGATCCTGTCCGTCTCTCGCGCCATGTACTGCTCAATGGGTTTCCGGTTGACCGTGATCGTGCCTTTCCCGGGCTTAATCCAGACCCGGGCCACAGCCGATTTTCTTCTGCCTACAGTGTGTACTCTTTCTTCTGCCATTTAGATCTCCAGTTTCTCAGGGTTTTGCGCTTGGTGAGGATGTTCCGGCCCGGCATAAATCTTGAGCTTCTTGAGCTGTCTCCGGCCCAGGCTGGTCTTGGGCAGCATGCCCTTCACCGCGCCTCGGAGCACTTCACCAGGCTTCTTCTGAAAGAGCTTTGCCGCGGTAATCTGTTTCAGACCGCCGAGGTACCCGGAATGACGGTAGTAGGTTTTCTTGGGCAACTTGGTGCCGGTCATGGTCACCTTTTCCGCGTTGATCACGACAATGAAGTCCCCGGTGTCTGCGTGAGGGGTGAAAATAGGCTTGTGTTTCCCTCTCAGGCGTTTGGCGATCTCGCTCGCGAGCCTGCCAAGGACTTTGCTCTGAGCATCGACCAGATACCACTTTCGGTCAACATCCGCTTCTTTTGCAGAAAACGTCTTCATGAGAATGAGTCCTTTTTCTTGAAAATCGAAACTATAATATTTAAAGGTCCTCGGCCCGGATGTCAAGAAATTTTTATTTCTTATTGACAAAAGCCGGAAGGCTTGTTAAAAACCTTCCATCCTAAGCGCCCGTAGCTCAGCTGGATAGAGCGCCGGGCTTCGAACCCGTAGGCCGCAGGTTCGAGTCCTGCCGGGCGCGCCATTTAAAGGAGTGATGAGTTACGAGTCACGAGTGACAAGTTGTGATGAAGAAAACCATTGAATCAGTTCCCAGTTTCCTTGTCACTTCTCACTCGTCACTTGTTACTTGAGCTAATGGGCCTGTAGCTCAGTTGGTAGAGCAGTTGACTCTTAATCAATTGGCCGAAGGTTCGAGTCCTTCCAGGCCCACCAGCAATATCAGGGACTTAGCCGCCTCGGCTGAGTCCTTTGCTTTTTCTGTGTGTGAATTCGTGTGTGAATCTGCCATCATTTCACGGTCGAAAACGCTCATTGCCTTGCGCTGTGATTCGCCAATAGAGTGCAAATAGATCTTTTTCAGAGCAACCGACAAAAAAGTATACACGCCTGGGTTCGCTGGCTCTCATAGAAGCACTGACTAGGTCCTCGACCCGATTGGCCCGGTTCTCCAGGACCAGCACCACGTCCTTGCCGG
>CAZOLJ010000105.1:10173-13708 GCA_964580575.1 uncultured Desulfobacteraceae bacterium | reverse complement strand
ATGAACATTCAAGGGGCTCACATCGTCATTACCGGGGGAGCGGGGGCGCTTGGAAAAGCTTTTGCCATGGACTTGGCTTCGCGGGGCGCAAGAGTGCTCGCCTCTGACCTGGACCAGGACGGGTTGGTGAGTCTAGCGAAGGAAGGTCAGGAGAAAGGCTGGGCCATTGAAACCTTCCAGGGGGACGTCACTGAGGAACGCGATGTTGAGCGTCTCTTTCAAAGCGCCGTAGACCGTTTCGGAAGAGTGGATGTGGTGATCAACAATGCCGGCATTGCAGAAGATGGACTTCTCGTGAAGAAGAGAGACGACCGGATCGAGAAATTCCCTCTTCCAAGATGGCAAAGGGGGTTAAGCGTCAATCTCACCGGTTCGTTTCTCTGCGCAAGGGAAGGGGCCTATCACATGGTTCGGCAGGGAGGCGGCGGGGTGATCATCAACCTCTCTTCCATATCCAGGCACGGGAGCTTTGTTCAGTCCAATTATTCGGCTACCAAAGCGGCTCTTGTCGCCCTCACCGTGGTCTGGGCCAAAGAACTGTCCAGGTACGGCATTCGCTCTGTGGCTCTAGCGCCAGGTTATCTGGACACCCCGTTGACCAGAAAGATTCCCCTAGAGGTGAGGAATCGGATTGTCCCGACCATTCCACAGGGTAGAATGGGCACCATCGATGAGGTCACTCACGCCGTCCGTTTTGTTATCGAGAATGAATACATGAACGGACGGGTGATAGATATCGATGGAGGACTCAGAATCTGAAAGAAGTGCCTAAAATGAAAAGACTGGAATGTTGAAACGGTGGCAAGAAGAGGACAGAAAGCAGTGAGGGTATGAACATGGGTGACGTGAAAGAAATAATGACCGATTGCACGCTTTGCTATCACAGCTGCGGGTGCAGAGTGACTGTCGAAGACGGGAAAGCGGTGAAGATCAGGGGCCTGGAATCTCATCCCCTGAATCGGGGACGTCTGTGCCCAAAGGGGGCCAATGCCCTTGCGACCATCTACAATCCTGAACGGCTGAAGAGACCCCTGAAGCGGGTGAACGGGGGTTTTACGGAGATCTCATGGGATCAAGCCCTGGATGAGATCTCAGAGAAACTCCAGGATCTCAAGCAACGTTTCGGGCCTCAGGTCCTGGGTGTGTTCAGCGGGTCCATCGGTGTGGAAAACCTCGAGATGGCCGGTTTGGTTCAGCGGTTCAAGGCAGCCTATGGCTCACCCAATTTTTTTTCCGTGGAGAGCGTGTGCTACAGGATGCGCATCCGGGTCAGGCAAATGACCTTCGGAAGATACCCGGTGGAAGAGATGGACTCCAATCTCTATATCCTCTGGGGACACAACCCGGATCAATCCGATTTTCCTCTCAAGTTCAGCCTGAAGAAAAACCTGGACAAAGGAGCGATGCTGGTCGTCATAGACCCCAAGCGCATTCCCATTGCGGACAGGGCGGATATGTATTTACGGATCAGGCCGGGTACGGACGGCGCCCTGGCCCTCGCCATGATGAACGTGATCATCACTGAAAGCCTTTATGACAAAGAATTCATCGAGCAGCACACCTTCGGCTTTGAGAGGCTGGTGCCGCATGTGAAGACGTATACTCCTGAGTGGGCCGAGGAGGTTACATGGGTGCCGGCGGAGGACATCCGCAAGCTGGCCAGGCTTTTTGCAAACACCAAGGGAGCGAGCATTTTCCAGGGCACCTGCACCCACGACCAGACAGCCAACGGCACTCAAAACAGCCGTGCCTTCTCCGTCCTTCAGACGATCACCGGGAACATCAATGTGCCCGGAGGATGGGTCACCAGCCCACCTCCACGGTTGGGGAGCGTGGGACTAGGCGTGGAGGGAGATCCCGTGGGGTCAGACCAGTATCCCCTTTTTTTTGAAATGTGGGGCAAGAAAAGCCCCTATGGGGTGGTGACCGTTGTTCCGGAGAGCATCCCGGAGAAGCTCAAAGCTTTTCTTGTGGCAGGGGGGAATCCTCTTGTGTCCATGCCGGACAGCAATGCGTTCCGGGATTCCTTTAGAAAACTGGACCTCCTCGTGGTCCACGATCTTTTCATGACAGAGACGGCAAAAGAAGCCCACTATGTGCTCCCGGCCTGCTCCCATTTGGAAAAGTGGGGAGTGGCCTACACCTACAACGTGTGCCACTGCCTTCCTTTCATGATGCTGAGGAAAAAATGCATCGAGCCCCTCCATGAAAGCTGGTCGGAGTGGAAGTTTTTCACAGAACTGGGCAAGAGGCTGGGCCTGGAGGACATGTTCCCATGGAAAACGGAAGAGGAGATGGTGGCTTATGAACTGGCGCCCTCGGGGTTCTCCTTTGACACCCTTCTGAAGGAGAAACCAGAAGGAGTGCTCTACAGCCCGAAAAGCTATGAACGGAAGGAAGGGCTGTTCCGTTCTCCCTCAGGACGAATCGAGATTTACAGCGAAGCTTTCGAAAAGGTGGGATTTGATCCCTTACCCACTTTCCTGGAGCCGGAAAGAGGGCCGAAGCGGGGCAAAAAGGAGTTCCTCGCAAAGTACCCGCTGATCCTGTCGACCGGCAGCCGCAACCTCTATTACACACACAGCCAGCATCGCAATGTTGAAGCCCTTCGCAAGCTCTACCCGGAGCCCATGGCCGAGATCAGCCCTTCAACGGCTAAGCGATTCGGCATTGAAGACGGGGATGCCCTGATCATAGAGACGAACCGGGGCTGGGTCAAAATGAAGGCCGGGGTGGATGAGCGAGTAGCCGACGGAGTCGTCCTGGTGCCTCACGGGTGGGAGGGAGATGCGAATGCCAATCTGCTGACCGATGTTCAATGTCGGGAGCCCATCATGGGATATCCTGACATGAAATCACTCCAGTGCAGCATCAAGAAAGCGTGAGGAGCATGGAGCGAAGCGGCGTCAGGAGTAAGAGGCAGGTGCAGTCTCTTGAGAGGGTGCTATAAAGCTCTCATCCACTCCGGTCTGAGGCCGACTTCTCCCTTCAAGGCCCGGTCGATCAAGGCGAGGGCATCCTGTTTTCCGTTAGGAAGTCTGGCCTTGACCGGCAAGTAGTTGGAAGCGTGGTTTGAATAGAAGAGCCCCCGGCTCAGGTTGGTGTGTCGGATCATCTCCCTCAGCTCCATGAGCATTTCCCTTTCGTCAGGGAGCTCGAATTTCTTGTTGACGAAGTCCTCGTAGAGAGGGGTGCCGGGAATGAGCATGACCGTGAGGGCTCCCACAAAGTTCGGGTCCATGGCGCTCAAGAGCTCGCCTGTTGCTTTGGCGTGCTTCATGGAACCCGCTCTGCCCGCAATTCCCAGCAACACGGTCACCGAGAGCTTGATTCCCGCTTCAATGACTTTCCGCCCCATTTCAATGCAGGTTCTGGCATCCGACCCCTTGGTGATCTTTTTGCGGAGGTCGTCATCGCCCGTTTCCACGCCGTAGTAGAGAATGCCAAGCCCGTTCTTCCGCAGTTCGATCAGCTCCTCCAGGGTTTTCATCTTGATGCTCTTCGCATTCGCGTAAGCGCCCACCCGTTTCACCCA
>CAZOLJ010000105.1:0-10073 GCA_964580575.1 uncultured Desulfobacteraceae bacterium | reverse complement strand
CATTCCATGATTCATGTATCTCCTTAGTTGTGACTAAACCCTCCACCTCTGGTGGAAGAGCCGGATAGGTTCTACCGATCCCTTTTTCCCTCCCCTGGTGGGAGGGGTTAGGGGAGGGGGTTAGAGTGATGTTGTTTCATGATCCTCTTTTCCACCCCCACCCTGCCTCCCCCGTCAAGGGGGAGGAGGTATTGTTGAAGTCTTCGCAAGCTGCGCAATAAAGTGCCCCCTTTGAGGGGGCTTCATGAGGCCACCCGCTCTGCGGGTGGAGCCTCACTTATCCATCTATCGAGATGTTTCCCGATGACAAGCGCGTCCTACAGCAAGAAAGTGTATCTTCTCGCGCCGTGAATCACGCGACGGATTTGCACCGTCTTCGGCTTCAGCACGTAGAAGACGAGGTATTTGTCGACGACCAGTATCCGATATCCCAGTCTCTTCAGCCGCTCGTCTTTTGGAGTAACCCCTAGCTCCGGATTCGCGGCAAGGGCTGCAATGGACTTGTCGAACTTTTCCAGCAGACCCGAGGCCGCCCCAGGCCGATCTTTTCCTATGTACTCGAAGATCTCGATCAGGTCACGCTGGGCCGTTGACAGGTATCGGATCGTGAAGACAGGGCTCACTTCGCTTTTTCCCTCAGGCGACGCATCATCGACTGATGCGTGATTCCAGTCTCACCAGAGGCATCCAGAGCTTCGGACTCTCCGAGCTTCTGATAGAGTTCAACAAGACTCTGCAGCCGCTCATAGTGAACCTGGCTCATCACGACCAGATCCCCTTTGCCGTTTTTGGTGATGAACACCGGCTCATCCTGGCTGTGGCACAGGTCGGAAATCTCGTTCGCCCGATTTCGAAGATCGGATATCGGTCTGATCTGCGGCATGTAGACCTCCTAATTAATTATGATAAATATTTATCATGATGCTGATATTTGTCAAGGATGTTCACTTTGCTGAAACTTGACAAACGTTAACAAATTATACTAAAATCACCTAAAATTTATTTGATGGACTCGTAAAAAGTCGCGTTAGCCCTTCGATACCTCAGGACGAACGCCTTAAGACGAGTGTAAGTGCCTGATATTCCGTTCGTGGTGAGCGGTTCGACTAAGCTCACCGCCCTGAGCACCTCGAAGGGGTATCGAACCGCGAACGGAAAGGTGCTTTGTGACTTTTTACGAACGCATCACCTGAAATTTATTTGGCTGATCCAAAAAAACAGAATTGAGGTGAATCCATGGTTCAGCAAAGAGAACATGCTAAGTGCGGGTTTCGACCGGCGGTTTGTGTGTGCCTCTTCCTTTTTATCTGGCAAATGTCCTTGGGCTTGTTTAACAGCCGGGAGGCCGAGGCTTCAGATGGGGCGCCATCTTATGACGGCAGCTACATCGCCATGTCCTTGCGCGTGCTGTCCAAGAAAGCTGCGGACTGCCTATCCTCCCGAGCGTCCGTGCCAAGAGAACTGGCCACCCTTTGCGGCATAACGAAATTCGAGAGCTTCCTCGTTGACGAAGCGAGCCAGGATGTCATCCTCATAGGAAAACCGGTTGGAGGCGGTTCTCCACTTCACCTCGATGAACTGGTGGTGGCCATGAGGAGTATATGGCGAGGGGCCACTGAAGCGGTTTCCTGCTCTCTGGATCCGAGAAGGGAAGACATTCTGGCCATTCAACGGACCAACGAGCAGTACGGCAAGGTGGAAACGCCCGAGCAGGGCAAGCGCATGATCCAGCAGGTCAAGGCCAGTTGGGGGCCCCAGATGGTACGAGTCGGAGGCGTGCCTAAAGATTCCCGACATGCCCACATCATGATTGATGCGGATTATCACATGAAGAAGGTCTCTCTCGGGGTTCTGAAAATCTCGGGCGTCAACTCCTATCTGGACATGAAGGTCTCGGATGCTCAGCAGCGAATCGCGCAAGGCGAGGACAAGATTCCTTCGGGGATGTCCTTTAACCGGTTTTGGTTCAATGTGGAGAAAGAATTTCCTGCCTACACGGAAGATGAGGGCATCGTGTGGACCGCAGCCTGCCCCATCGTGCTTTTCACTGAACAGCAGATGGGCGCCTCTTCAGGAGAGCTTTTTGACGTCGATGAAGACGACCCGGTCGCCATGGCCTATGCAAAGGCTTTCTCCGGTGCCTTTCCCCGGCTGGCCGAACAAGTGGCTCCCTATTCGGATCTGAGAAACCTTTACCACCTGAAGGCCGTGCTCGAAGCCATGCGGTTTCGTCAAGCCGCCGAGAGAGTCGGCCTGGACATGAACGTCTTTCTCAGCCAGTATGCGATCAAGACGGCGACTCCCATGCCCGATTCCATGGAGGGCTGCGTTGTCAACCAGGAAGCCTTTCTCAAAGGGAAGGACGGAAAGGGCACCTACTGGTATTTCCCTGTGACCTTCGGCGGCGTGAACATGGAAATGGAAGTGCGGGAAAGAAACTTCGAAAAAGACGATAAGCTCAAGCGGGTCAAGTCCAAGGTCCTGCAGAAGAGAACATCCCCTGAGGCGCTCTTCTGGCATGTTACCCTTCCGTGATTTCGCTCGGATCGCTGGTTCGGAAATCCACAAAGCAGCCGTTGCCTGATCCTGGAATGGAAATCTTCAGGATCGAGGTTCGGCGCGCATCTCGACGATGACACGACCCCATCCCCCGCAGGCCGGCCCCACGTCATAGCACCCGGTCCGGTTGAACATCACTTCGTTCGGGTCCCTGCCGTTCAGGATGTTTTCAAAGAAGGTGTTGATCATCACGGTCAGATGGGGCATCAGGAAGGCGCAGACCCGTTCCGGAGCTTCGCGCGTCAGGAGATTGCCGCTGGAGTCGAAGACGAGTTTCTGGCCCTTCACATGGCCCGAGTGGCAGCCTTTGGATTCCACCACCTCAGCCACCAGCTTGTAACGGGAGCCGGTAGCAAGGTTTTCGAAGAGGCGCTGGAATTTGGGGCTGTCCTTGATGGGCTGGAACTCCTGGTCTTCCAGGCCCAGTCTTCTCTGGATCAACTTGGAGATCTGCTCTCTGTCCATGACGGATCCTCCTTCCCATTCCCCCCTTCCCCTCTCCCCCAAGTTGGGGGAGAGGGCAGGGTGAGGGGGCCGAATTTCAAAACACTGAGTGTTTTCATACCAACTGAAATGGAACATAAAAGGGACAGAAAATCAAAAGAATTGCTAGGGCAGGCCAATACTCTTGAATAAGAAAACTGAATCGTCTATGGTGAAAAATGTATACCTCGAAGATCTAGTAAAAAGGCATTAACAAGGTTGTCATTAATCCTCCCCAGCCCCCCTTTACTAAAGGGGGGACGGGGGGATTTTGAATGATCAGCATCGTGACAATGCATTTAATGCGTCCGTACCAGTGAAAGGAAAAGCCTATGCCGGAAATCACAAAAGGAGTCTACTTCATACCGGGACAGGATGAAATGATCCCGGACGCTCACGTCTATGTGCTGGGGGTGCCTTCCTCCCAGGATTTGTCGATTGTGGATGCAGGATTAATGGGCAAGGGCGCCTACAAGATTCAGGCCATCCAGAAGCTGGGGATTAAGCTTTCGGACATCAAGAGAATCATCATGACCCACACCCACCTCGATCACATCGGGTGTCTCAAGGAGATCAGGGCCCAGATCCCTCACGCCGAGCTGTGGATTCATGAAGAGGAGGCTAATCCCATCGAAAAGGGAGACGAGAGAGGCCTCTATGGCATGGAGATGTTTCGCAGCATGTGCCAGAGCCAGTATGGTCTCAAATCCGGGGATTTTAAGTTCAAGGTGGACAGGAAACTGAAGGAAGGGGAAACGCTCGGTATGGGCGGTCTGTCCTGGGAGGTCCTCCACATCCCCGGGCATTCCTCAGGAAGCATTGCATTATATGAACGGAGCCAGAGGGTGCTCATTCCAGGGGATGTGGTTTATGCAGACTATGCGATCGGCCGATTTGACCTTCATGGAGCCGACGGCAGCGTGCTGGCAAAGTCCCTGCTCCGGCTTGCGGAACTGGAAGTGGACGTTCTCCTCCCAGGGCACAACAGGGTAGTCAAAGGAGTGAAGCCCGGCTATATTCGGGACACAGCAAAGCAGTGGGCACCGTACCTGAGATAGCATGGGAAATGCCTGAAATGCACTAAAATGCCAAAAGTGCCTAAAATTTGGAAGAACAAGGAAATTGGAGTAGTGGAGTGTTGGTTCAAAACCAGTACTCCAGTACTCCAACACTCCATTACTCCAATAGCTTTCGGACCCACAAAGGAGTTGTGAGATGCTACTCATTGAAAACCTGAAAGTGGCGCTCGGGGGCAAGATCCTTCTGGATCACATTGACCTGGAGATCAAACCCGGAGAAACCCACATTCTCTTTGGGCCCAATGGGTCGGGAAAAACATCTCTTCTCATGACCATCATGGGGTATCCCCAGTATAAAGTGGTTGCCGGAAAAATGACTTTTAAAGGATCGGACATCACCACCATGCCCATCAATGAACGGGCTAAGCTCGGCATCGGTATATCCTATCAGCGCCCGCCGACCATTCACGGTTTGAAAACCCGGCAAATGGTCGAAATTTGCGGGAAAGGGACGGCAGATGCTGAGGGACTGGCTAGACGAGTGAACTTCTCGGAGTTCCTGGACCGGGATGTGAATGCGGGCTTCTCGGGCGGGGAGATCAAACGATCTGAACTTTTGCAGCTCATGGCCCAAAAGCCGGACCTCATGCTTTTTGATGAACCGGAATCCGGGGTGGATATGGAGAACATTCACCTGGTGGGCAAGACGATCGCCCAGCTTCTGGAGAAGGACTTTGATCCGGGAGGCGAAGCGAAGTCAAAGATGCAGAAGAAGCGAGAACGACGAAAGATGGGGCTCATCATCACCCACACAGGATACATCCTGGATTATGTGGCGGCAGACAAAGGTCAGGTGCTCTATGACGGGCGGTTGAGCTGCATCAGCAATCCCAGAGAGATTCTGAGCTGCATTGGTCAGAATGGATATGAGGAGTGTGTGCGATGCATGGCATAGACGACCTGAGAGCAAGAGCCACAAAGGCGATAGGCAAGAAAGCGGCATTTGGACCTGATGTCGATCTGAACGAATTCGACAGTGCGCCGGTGCCCCACACCTACATGGCGGACGAGGATCTGTGCGAGCTTCCGCCTGAAGAGCAGAAACGGCTCATCATGGCCGGACTGGACG
This sequence comes from uncultured Desulfobacteraceae bacterium, assembly GCA_964580575.1. Classification (GTDB taxonomy): domain Bacteria; phylum Desulfobacterota; class DSM-4660; order Desulfatiglandales; family HGW-15; genus CAVPDE01. The sequence continues at coordinate 4,883 of CAZOLJ010000105.1, read as the reverse complement.
TCACTCAAAAGGACAGGAGCGGAACCTTTTTCCAGAAAGACACGTCGGTGATTCACTGCCACAGCCAGCAGCAGGGCATTGAGGTCATGCCCATTCGCAAGGCCCTGGAGCAGGCGTGGATCAAGGATTACTACTGGAAGCTCGCCGCGGTGGATGCGGACAAATTTACCGCGGCTGCGGAACTCGGACTCCATGACGGCTATGTGATCCGCGCTCTGCCGGGGAGCAAGTCGATCTACCCTGTGCAGGCTTGTCTCTATTTGGACAAAGAAGGGCTTCAGCAGAACGTTCACAACATCATTATCGCAGAGGAAGGCTCGGAACTCCACATCATCACAGGCTGCTCTACGGCCCCTCACATGAAGAAAGGAATTCATGTGGGGATCTCCGAGTTTTTCATCAAGAAAAACGCCAAGCTCAGCTTCACCATGATCCACAACTGGGCTGAAGACATGGTGGTCCGTCCTCGGTCCGTCGCTCAGGTGGAAGAAGGAGGGCTGTTCCTCAACAACTACATCTGCATGAAGCCGGTCAGGTCTCTGCAAATGTACCCGACGACTCACCTGGTGGGACGCGATGCGGTTGCGCGCTTTTACAGCATCATTGTCGGAAGCCCTGGGTGCGAGTATGACCTGGGAGGCAGAATCTATCTGAAGAATCCCGGGAACAAGGCGGAGATCGTGGCGCGCACCATCAGCAACGGCGGGAGGATCATCGCGCGGGGGCACCTCATCGGCGAGGTTCCGGACATCAAGGCTCACCTGGAATGCAAGGGGTTGCTCTTGAAGGGAGGGCTGATCCATGCGATTCCTGAGCTGGAAGGCCATGTGGACGGGGTGGAGATGTCGCACGAGGCGGCGGTGGGGAAGATCGCTCAGGAGGAGATCGCCTATCTCATGTCCCGGGGTTTAAGCGAAGAAGAAGCCACCTCCACGATCGTGCGAGGGTTCCTGAACGTGGACATCCCGGGGCTCCCTCCGCAACTGCGCGCGGAGATCGATCGGGCTATCGAAGAAAGCGATAAGGATGTGATGTAGCGGGTTTCCCCCCCGGGCAGGAATGTGATCGTGGAAGTGGGGAGCGCCAGGCCAAACCTGGAGAAGCGTGAGGGGGTCCGGACAGCGGAGAACAGACCAGGCGGCAGGCTGCAAATATTTCGTTGTCTCGCAACCGCCGGTGTGCTAAAAAAATTCGATGATTAGCCGTGAATAGGGAGGAAGAGGGGTTATGGAAATCAAGATCCTGTCTGCCAGGCCGGAGCAGATGAAGAAAAAGCCGACCGATGAATCAAATCTTGGGTTTGGTGACATCGTTACGGATCACATGTTCCTCATGGATTTTCAAGAGGGGAAGGGATGGTTCAATCCCCGCATCGAGCCCTATCACAGTCTGGCCCTTGATCCGGCGGCAATGGTTCTCCATTACGGTCAGGAGGTCTTTGAAGGCCTGAAGGCTTACCGGGGCAAAGACGGGGGCGTTTACCTGTTCAGGGCCAGAGACAATTTCCTCAGGCTCAACCGCTCGGCGGTTCGCGTGTGCATGCCCGAGGTGGATGTTGATTTCGCAATGGAGGCTTTGACAAAGCTCGTGCTCCTGGACAAGGACTGGATCCCTCGAAGCCAGGGAACCTCCCTTTACATCAGGCCGACCATGATCGCCACGGAACCGCACCTGGGGGTGAGGCCTGCCAAGGCTTACCTTTTTTACATTATCATCGGACCCGTGGGAGCCTACTACAAAGAGGGCCTCAATCCGGTGAAAATCTGGGTGGAAGACAAATACGTCAGAGCCGCAGTGGGCGGATTGGGAGAGGCCAAGACAGTGGCCAACTACGCGGCGAGCCTGCTGGCTGCAGAGGAGGCCAAGAAAAAAGGGTTCACCCAGGTGCTGTGGCTGGATGCCGCCCAGAGGAAGTTCGTGGAAGAGGTGGGCACCATGAACATGTTTTTTGTCATTGACGACGAGGTGATCACCGCGCCGCTCGGCGGCAGCATCCTCCCCGGAGTCACCCGGGCTTCGGTCATCCACATGGTGAAAGACTGGGGAATGAAGATGTCGGAGCGTTTTCTTGCCATTGATGAAGTGATCAGCGCGGCTCAGAATGGGAGACTCAAAGAGGCCTTTGGAACAGGAACCGCAGCCATCATATCGCCCGTGGGCCAGATCACCTACAAGGGAAGGGACTATGTTGTGGCAGGAGGAAAGATGGGCGCCCTTTCCCAGAAGCTTTACGATGAAATTGTGGCCATCCAGTATGCGGAGAAGAAAGACCCCTACGGGTGGAGGATGAAGATAGGATAAGAAGGTGCACGGTGCACGGAGGAAGAATAAAGAAAGAAGGGACACGGTGCAAGGTGCACGGTGCACGGGGAAAAGCGTAAAGGAAGAAATAGGGCACGGCGCACGGCACACAGGACACGGTGAAAGGGGTTAGTGTTTTACCCCTGCGCCATGTCTTGTGTGCCGTGCGCCATTTTGTCTAAGGACGGATACTTGAAGACGACAAAACCGTTTGAGCGGGAAAGGGAATCACATGTTACCGACGATTGAGTGGAAGGGCAAACACATCCGCATGATCGACCAGAGAAAACTGCCGGGCAAGGTCGAGTGGGTCATATGCAGGAATGATAAGGACGTGGTCAGGGCTGTGCGGTGCATGGTGATCCGGGGAGCTCCGGCGATTGGGGTGGCGGCGGCTATGGGGCTTGCGCTGGGTTCTGAGACCATCAAAGCCGATACCTACGACGCCTTTGAGCGTCGGTTCAGAGAGATGGCGGACCGGATGGTGAAAGTCAGACCCACGGCCGTGAATCTGAGGTGGGCGGTTGAAAGAATGGTTCTCCTGGTGGAACAGATGGCGGGCATGGATTCCGAAGAAATCAGGATAGCCCTCAGGGAGGAGTCGGAAAAGATGCTCTCAGAAGACATTGAGATCAACCGGAAGATCGGAGAGCACGGGAACAAAATCGTTCCTAGAAAAGCGGTCATACTGACACACTGCAACGCAGGGTCCCTTGCGACCGGCGGCTATGGGACAGCTCTGGGGGTCATCCGGGCGGCCCACGAGGCAGGGAAAAAGATCGAGGTCATTGCCGATGAGACGAGGCCGTGGCTTCAGGGTCTTCGGCTCACCGCCTTCGAACTCATGGAGGATAGGATCCCGGTGACGGTGATCGCCGACAGTGCGGCCGGCTCTTTGATGCGTCAGGGGAAGGTGGATCTTGTGATCACCGGTGCGGATCGCATTGCGGCCAACGGAGACGTGGCGAACAAGATCGGCACGTATCCGGTGGCCGTTCTCGCCAGGGAAAACAAAATCCCCTTTTACGTGGCTGCTCCTCTTTCCACCATTGACCTGAGAATCAAGTCGGGGGATAGGATCCCGCTGGAGGAAAGAGACCCTTCAGAGGTTTCCCACTTTCAGAAGATTCGTATAGGGCCACGCGGAGTCAAGGCCTACAACCCGGCTTTTGACGTGACGCCCGCGAAGTACGTGACGGGGATCATCACCGAAAAAGGGATTCTGAAAGCTCCCTATGCGAAGAAAATAAAGGAGCTTTTCAGAAAGTGAGGATATTTGGTTGAGAGGACACAAAAAAGTTTGACATACCCGTTCCAAATCCTTATAAACAAGACTAACAAATCTCCCTACGGGGCGGTCCTGAACATCAGGACCGGCAAGAAAGGGGTTGAGACTTTCTGCTGATTATTTGAAAGAAAGGGGGTGAGGGCCTTGCGTTCCTTACTTGACCTTGTGCTCATAGATCTCTATGAGTGCGAACATGAGAAGCTCCTCGATTCCGAGGTGATCAAAGAGGGGATGCTGACGGCTGCACAGCTCATGGGAGCCGAAGTAGTCGCAGTGTCCTTTCATACTTTTGAGCCCTGGGGTGTGAGCGGAACGGTGACCATTGCCGAGTCCCATCTCGCGGTCCACACCTGGCCTGAATACAACTTCGCTGCCATCACTTTCGAGACTTGCGGCAAAATGGATCACAGGAAGGCGTACCAATTCCTCACTGAGTTTTTCGGGGCAAAAAGCCCGAAGATTACCATTCAGAAAAGGGGATTCATGGATACCTACGAAGGGGAGATCCAGTACAAGCAGGTCGCAAGCTGACTGAGTAATCGGGCTTACGATGATTTGCCCCTGAACGTTCACACCGGCACCGCCATCTGCGAAACGCTCTTCGCGTAAGCATGCCCCTGAGGTATGCCCTCCCAAACGACCGACGCCAAGCCTTTCCTTACCGACTCTGAGCCGAAGATCTGACCATTTCACCGAATTCAGGAGGCAGTTTTTCGGCTGAAAAAAATCAAGAGGCTTGCAAAAAAGCGGGGCATACCTTACAACGCTTACATCAGATACCTTCTTGCCAGAGGCGTGGAAGACGAAATCGGTTTCAAGCTCTCAAGTCACAAGCAAAGGGAGTAGACATTTTCGGGAAGGTTTATCCTCCGCTTAATTCATACATCGTTCAGTCATCCGGTAGACTTTCAGTACAACCCTGACCTTCCGGAGATGGCCATGAACGAAAGCCACCAGAAGGTTCTGAAGGTGAAGCCTCCAAGGGACTTCGTTTCCCGGCTGGAGGCTTTTTCATTTGAGGGGTGATCCGATAACGACAGAGAAGGTCAAAAGGAAGCTCACCGCCATCCTCAGTGCCGACGTGAAGGGGTACCGCCGCCTGATGGGTGCGGATGAGGTGGGGACCATCCGTATTGTGCAGACTTACCGCGGAGTGATGAGCGACCTGATCCAGAAGAAGGGAGGTCGGGTGGTCGATACCCCTGGAGACAACGTGCTTGCGGAATTTGCCAGCGTGGTGGATGCCCTGGAGTCGGCGGATCGGGGGCCGGTAAGGGAAAAGGCCTGGAGAGAT
>CAZOLJ010000104.1:0-13935 GCA_964580575.1 uncultured Desulfobacteraceae bacterium | reverse complement strand
AACAAACCTTCAAGCCGTCACCCCGGCGAAAGCCGGGGTCCAGAATTCCTGGGATTCCGGCTTCCGCCGGAATGACAGAAAAGCGAGTCTTCCAGCTTCTCGCGCATGGATCAATGATTACTTCTGGAACTTCTCCAACACGTACTTGGTGAGGGCCTGCCTTTCCTGCTGGTTCCCGGCAAAAGGCGGCATTTGCCTCCTCTCGTCCCCCATCTCTTCAAGAATGCCCTCGAACTGCACGCTTGTCATGCCGTCCGTGCGCTCCAGCATGTCATTCCGGAAGCCTCCCACAGAATGACAGGAGATGCAGAGCAGTTTGAAGAGCTCTTCACCGGCAGCCGCATCGTTTTCAGGGGTGACCGTCTTGTGCTTGGCCCATCTCGCGGTTTTCAAGACCCCCTGCTTCTGGAACTCGGGAAGCGAAGCCTTGAGAATGCTGTTGGAATACATGTACCCGTGAATAATGTAAGGACGGCGCGCCGACTCCCTCACCATTTCGAACGACCCCAGGTACAGGAAGGCCAGGATCATGAGAGCGAAGGAAAAGCCCTGCTGCAGGCTTTTGGGCAGTCGAAGGGCCATAAAGAGCCCCGCCAGAAAAACGACGGGTGTGAGCACCAGGAAGGCTTTTCGCACGGTGTTGACGGTGAGTTCCGGATCGCTGATCACCGCCCTGGCTTCCGGCGGAATCACCTGCAAATACCACCAGGCCGACGGCACGAGAAGGACAAAGGGCAAAGCGAGCCAAAGCACACAGTAGCGGACCATTCGCTGCCTTAATGTGTCGTCCTGAATCCTGGTCGAGGTGATGAGACCGTAGATCCCTGCAAGACTGAGGGCAATGAAAGTCCTGAAAAAGAGGGAAGCGCCGAAGGAAGGATTGAAAAAGCCGTCCCAGAAACTCTTGGTCTCAAGCCATTGACCGGGTGTGAGCATGAAGGAAACGATGCCGTTAATCACAAACAGGGAAAGCCAGGCAAAGATGAAGTAGATCCATCCTACGATTAGGTGGTTCCGGGGCTCCATCCTGTTAAAGGTGTAGTAGTAGATCAGCAAAGAAGCGATCTCTACAACAAAGAAAACCCATTCCGTGGCCCAGCCGAACACAAAGCTGTGAATCAAGATGGACGTGGCAGCAGGACTGAGAAGGGAGATGATGAGCCATATGCCGAAGCCGCTGAGGGCGCCGAAGACCATGGTGAGAAGCAGGAAGAATTTCGTGTGCCCGTGCACATAATCCAGGATTCGCTTGTCCTTCTCACGATAGGCTTTCATTTCCGTGAGGACCAGGAAAAGGCCGCCTCCCACTGCAAAGTGGGCCACAAAGACGTGGAGTGTAGCGATCACCGCAACAAGGACGCCGCCGCCAAAGGTCGTTAATTCCCAAACCGGATAGTTCATAGGGAGACCTCCTTTCTAGGCCTGAACACCAACTTCAGGAGGTAGACGACGACGACCGTGCCCCCGATCAGCGCAGCGATGAAGAGCGCCAGGGGGCCGAGTTGATGAATCACCTCGGGCTTGACAGTCGCCAGGTATGTCTCCAGATAGGCATTCTGCACCGCGTACCGGAAGAGCACCATAAGGAAGATCGTTGCCACCGCCGTCACCGCCGTGTGCCAGGGTCTGTCACTCATGCCGTAAAGGACGGAGCAAAGGGCTGTGGCGATAGAAATCACAAAAACCACCAAGGCCGGCGTGTTTTCAAAGGCCGCTTTTTCAAGTACCTGGTTGGGCAGAGTGCCGAGGTAGAGCGCCCCGACAAGAAACTGGAAGAGCGTCGCAAAGGCATAGACACGAAGTCCTCGGGTCATGGTCGCCGCCCCTTCGGATTCACCCTTCCTGTTTTTCCACCACCCGAGCAGCCCCATGGCCAGGCCGCCCATGGCCACAGAGGAAACTACAAAGTGCAGGTACCTGGGAATGAGGTTGGGCTCGCCGAAATGAATGAGCGTGCCGCCCGGTCGATCGAAGTACACCGGCCAAACCTTCGGATCCGTCATGATGAGCAGGCTGTTCGTAAAAAAGAACCCCACGACAAGCATCAGGAGAACCGAGACTCCCATGACCCACACTCTGGAGCCGGCCAGCCGGTCATACTTCAGGTTGTAGAGATAGGCCCCGTAGTAGGCGAGAATGATGAGCACGAAGATGGACAGCCAGTAGACTGCCATGAGCACCGTGCTCACATAGATGAAGTTGCCGTAAAGGACCTGGAGGAAAAGAAGAGGGGGGATGCCCAGGTTCACGGTGAGAGCGATAGTCATGGGAAGTTTCGGCGCAATTTCCCTGTGCATGCTCTCGGCTTTATCTTTTTGCCCTCTCCGCTTCCACCATTCGCTCGCCAGGACCATGATCCCGCCGCCCACCATGACATTGGCCACGATGAGGTGAAGAGTGAACGTGCCGACCAGCAGAATGTAGAAAAGCCACCACGGGGCGGGGAGAATGTCCGGATAGGGAATCAAACGCGACGGATCCATGAGCTTTCTTGCCTCCTCTCCTGAGACTCAGCTTTTACGCTTGCGAAAAAGCTGAAAACTCGAAATTCGAATTTGTCTCTACGCTAAAGTCGGACTGCAACCCTTTAGCATAAGAGTCCCGTTCCTTCAATCGAAATGCCTACCCGGCCCAGATAGGGGCACGCTTGTCGAACCAGGGCCGTGCAGCTCCGGCTCGGTGATGCCCAGGAGCCCCAACTCAGGGACATTGGTTTTCCCCAGGATCACCAGGCCGCTCTTCTTGAAACGGACGACGATTTCGGAGTCCTGAGCCGGAACAAAGTTTCTGAGAGCCCTGCAGCCCATGGTCATGGCACGCCGGCATATTCGTCGATGATGTCTTTCAGGAGGAACGGTACCCCTGAAAACGGCCCTTCTGGTAGACCCTCTTGAATTGCTTTTCGAGCGATATCATACGCAGGAGTGATCACGGCGTTGATCTTGGGATTGACCTGCTCGATGCGGCGGATGGCCTCTTCGCAAAGCTCCGAAGGATCCACTTCTTTTTTCCGCACAAGCTCCGCCAGTCCCAGGCCGTCAAACCGATCGAATTCTTTGAACCCAGCCATACCATGCCTCCCCCAAAACAGATCACTGTTTCCACGCCTCACCCAGAACCTGGGCAAGTGACCTGGCCATCCCATTTAGAACACCCTCGTCTGGGAGGGTGATGGTCATCTTCAGATGGCCATCACCCCCTTTTTCCACACACTCGGAAAGGCGCTTCTTGAAAAGTTCGACCACTTGGGCAGACTCTTCTATCTGCTTATTTCGTGCGAAGAGTTCGCCGATAAAGGCAAACGCTGCCCCGAAGAGCTGCCCGCCTGCAGCCGCGATCTTCTCCTTTCGGGCAAGTCGCTCGCTCTCCTCTTCCACTTCCCTTTTTCTGCTCTCGTCAAGCGCCGCATCCGGCCTGGTCCCCAGAAGAACTTCCAACCGCCTTTTCAGCTCTTCCATGCCGCTTGCAAGATCCACCGTCTTCACCCTCGAATCAGGGTCAAGCGCCGCCATAGCGAGTTCATGCTTGGCGGAAAGTGTGCCCAGCAGTCTTTCTTCCAGGGTCCCTTCTGTCACCAGAAGGAACACCTGAACGGGTTTCTTCTGCCCCATTCGATGGACACGGGAGATCCTCTGCTCCAGGACCGCGGGATTCCAAGGAAGATCCACGTTGATCACGGTATTTGCAGCCTGGAGATTGAGCCCCACCGAACCGGCATTGGTCGTAATAAAGAGATTGCAGTCGCGATGCTTTTGAAATTGGTCAATGAGACCCTGCCTTTTCTTTTGCGGAACCGAACCGTCGAGTCTCACAAAAGTCAGCCCTCGTCGTGAAAGGATCGGCTCGATAAGATTCAACATAGTCGTCCATTCGGAAAAGAGAACGATCTTTCGATCTTGCTCGTCCGTCAACTGGTCGATGAGATTCTCAAATTCCAAAATCTTGCTGGAATAGCCGGGCGCGACCTTGTCGACAAGAAAAGTGCTGTTTGCGGCCATCCGGCAGATCAACAGGGCTTTCTGCAGTCGGAGAAGATCCATTTCGGAGATATACCGCTTCGAGATAATACGTCTGATGATCTTCATCTGGGCTTGGTGAAGGTCGAGTTGCTCCTCCGTGGGAGGGATTTTTCTGATCTCGGTTGTCCTCGAGGGCAATTCTTTCATCACCGTCTTTCGTGTGCGCCGAAGAAGCACAGGCTTCAGTCTTTCTCTCAGTTCATCCAGATTCTTGTACCCAAGCACCCTCCCCTTCTCATCCACCACCCTGTAACGGTTATAGAATCGAAACGCAGGCCCCAGGCGGCGATCATCAATGAATTCGACAACTGAAAAAAGTTCATCCAGCCGGTTTTCAATGGGAGTCCCTGAGAGGACCAGTGCAAAAGGGGATTTGAGGGCTTTGATCACCTGGCTTGTCTTGGCCTCCCAGTTCTTGATCCTCTGTCCTTCATCCAGGATGATGAGATCCCAATTCGCCCTCTCGATGGCGAGAATGTCCCTGAGCACCTGTTCATAATTGCATATGGTGAAAAAACATCCGTTTCCGTATTGAGCGACCCTCTCCTCTGCAGAGCCCAGAACCAGCTGGCTGTTTTGACCGGAAAAGCGCTCAATCTCCTGGCGCCAGTGGGATTTCAGGGAGGCGGGGCAAATAATAAGAGCGCGGGAAATTCCTGCTTCCAGGCGAAGCATCTCGGCCGCCCCGATTCCCTGGATCGTCTTGCCGAGGCCCATATCGTCGGCAAGAACGGCTCTACCGGCGCCTACGGCAAAAGCGACGCCATCAAGCTGGTAAGGGAGGAGTTCGGCCTTGAGAAGGGTCTTTCGCAAGTCATGATTCTTCGGTTCCCTCCGGATTTCGGCTACTTTTCTCTCTATGCGATCCAAGTAGAGCGCTCTGCGGATGTACTCTTCGGCATCGGGATAAATCGTGACTTCGTGACCCAAGATTTCGAGTTGCTTGACACATTCTACAAGATCTCTCACCTTCTGTATTGGCCGATTCATGAAAGGCCGCACAAGGGCCATGACTTCCCGATCAAGCCCATTGGGGACGAGAAGACGGAGTTCTGTATCTTCGCCATGGCGGAGGTGAACAGCGATGGATGTGACCTTGTAGGGGCTCTGCAGAATCGATTTCGGGAATCTTTTCTTCACCGCTGAGAGAGCGTAAAGAATGTGTTTACAGGTCCCTAAGGTGTTTTTTCGAAAATCCGGGCATGAACAGTAGGAGTCTCCTCTTTCCCAGCCTCTCAAAGCCACCCGATAGGTTTTTCCTGAAGAACGATTACTCACCATGTAGTCTGCCCACGGCTGCTGTCCGTCCGTGGATCTTAAGGACATCTTTTCTGTCTTTGCGCGGTCGGCCCTTTCGTCGATAGCCAGACTGACAAGCTCTTCGTCGCTGAGACTTTCGACAGGCACTCTTTCAGGAGGAGGTGCTGAGAGACCAAGGGCCAGCTTCTCCTCAAGAATGAGTGAAAAGGCAGCCCCGAGGTGAACGCATGCCTTCACGCATTTGCTGCAGGTGAAAGCAAGGTTTCCGGGTTTTTCAGGTTGCATGGAGAGGGTGACCAGAGCCTCTCCCGTATCGATTTTCAAGACGTCTTCTTTCCATGTCACGTGCTCCTCGATATTGAAGTCACATTTTCCGCCCTCCCTGATCAATTGTTCTCCTTCAGGTCCAAGGAGTTTACTGGCTTGGCGGTAGGTGAGATGCGAAAGCTTGTCTCTCAGACGGATCATGTTGTCTTCTCCTGACGGCACATGGCGCTCATGTTACGTTCTGTCTTTAGGTCTTCGATGCAAACGGAGACTGGAAAAAAGCAATACATCACTCCCTATGGTCTCCAGCAGGTTCGGATATTCGAAAACCGACTTGACCACGGGATAACGGTCTCCAGTTCTGCGATGATACCGATAGGCGAGCATCCTGATCGCTTTAGCGAAAATCTGGCGCGCCCGCTCCCTGGAAACGCCCAACTTAAGCCCTATTTCATTCCATGATGATTCGGATGCTCCCAATAGCCCCAGATGATGAGCTACCGTGAATCGCTCCCGGTCTTGAAGTGTCTCCATGAGAGCCTTTATCTGAGCGATCTGTTCCCGAATCAAAAGGACTTCTTCTGGGGTGGCTAACGCTCTTGCTCCCCCGCAGAGCGCATACAAGGCGCTCCAGTATGGCTCTATGGGCTTGCCGCCGTTATCATTGTACTCCAAGGCCGCTTTCCGGAGGTATTCTAGATCATCCCGGCAAAGACGCTCGATTTCCCACACCATTTCACGCTGGTCTGCCAGAAACCGGCTTTCCGGTTGAAACAAAAACAATCGCTCTAAAAAGGCCTCATAATCCTTCCGCCTGCGAGGGACTCCCAGGTAGCGGAGAAGCGCATCTCCACTTCCTGTGAAGAGCGGATGTCCGAAAAAAAGCTTTATGAAATGAGTTAATGCGCACCTCGGGTTCGAAGTAAATTCCGGAGATGAAGCGAGCACCCTCGAAATTTCTTGTGGGTCATTGGGTTTCAACGCGGGTCTGCCCAGGGGCGAGGACACGAGAATGCGGGTTTTCAGTTTGACCGATTTGATGGGCGTACGGGAGAGTCTATCGATTTCCTCCGGCTCAAAGTCCCGCCCGTCCGAAGACCGAAGAAGATCCCCGCATCTGTAGCTTTCGCCCGGACTCAGCAAAAGATCGGTCGGCAAAACAGGTTGGCTTTGAAGATGGTTAGGAAGCAAGACATAAATCCGGGCCTCCTGATCATTTAAACGGGTCATGACGCGAAAGTACTTCTGAGTGGCACGCACCCGCGAGACGGAGGGCGCAAGATCCAAGAGGAGTTTGCACCGGGGCGCGTTCCATCCCTCAATGAGTACTCCTACCTGGATGAGTGTGTCTATCTCCCCACTTTCAAATCGGTCAAGCAAGCTTTCTCTTTCCCTGGCCAAGGTATCCCCAAGAATGAGACCGGGAACCGGATGGTTTAAGGGCTTGTGCTTCTGGAGATAGATCCATAGATCATAGGCCTGCTGCCTCGAAGCACAGGAGATAAGAGCGGGGATTTTCAGGTTGGGTTCAGCATACCGGAACTGCTCTACCGCCTTGAAAAAGGGGGCGCTTGACATGAGCCTTCCCAGAGTCTGTGCCTCGAAGTCCCCGGCAATGAGCCGGACGACGGAACCATCGACATCCACTTCCGCCACCCACATTCTTGCCGGCGCGAGAAGCCCTGATTCAAATGCAGAGAGCAAATCGGTTTCATGAATGAGCTGAGGGAAGAATTGATCCAGTTGCCTCTTGTGATCGTAATTCGGCGTCGCCGTGAGGGCAATGCGAACCGATTTTGGCTGGAATGCTGCCCGAAGGGTGCCCATCCGTAAAGAGGTCATGGAGTGATGGGCTTCGTCAAGAAAGACGAGGGCAGAGTCCCGAATGGATTCAGGCAGTTGGCCGGAGGAAAAGTGCCTTTGCAGTGTGGCGTAGGTGGTGATATTGACCCCGTACTGTTCGGGCTCTTTAATTTCACCATAATAAACACCGATGGGAGTGCCCGGGATCTGGCGATAAAGCTCTTCCGCGGTTTGACGGACCAAAGCCTTCGTGGGGACGACGAATGTCGAGCATAGACCTGTTAGACCAATAATCCTGGATGCAACCACTGTCTTGCCGGTGCGCGGCGGGAGGATGATGCGGCAGTATGGAGAGGTGGTAGCAGGGTCAGGGCTGGTTGCCAGGTCCAAGAGGAAGTCCGCGAAGCCGGAAAAAGCAGGAATCTGATGTTTCCGCAAACACCTGTTTTGCCCCCCCTGGCTTGGTTGCTCGTAGAGTATTCTTTGGGCGGATGCGAGAAGTCGATCCTCCATGGGTCGCCCGGTTAAACCAAGCTCCAAATAACGGTGCTGCTCTTCCTCCTGCCCTTGCTTCCTGGTTAGTTCGTTCGCCACATGCCTCCCCTTTACCTCCCTTTGCCACGCTCCCGATGCATCTGTCAAGTCGTGCCTTCGAATGCAGCCGTGTCGCTCACAGAGATCTCTTCCTTCACTCCCCTCTCTTTCTTCTCTCCCTTTTCCTTCTTCTCACCCATGTCGTTCCCTCCTTCAACTTCGATAGCCCTGCCTCTCTTCGCCTTGATCAGACAGCCACTTCTATTGAAATTCGATCATAATCAAAGTGCGGAACCTTCTTGAAACCTGTTTCGGTGATAGCCACAATGCCTAATTCCCGAAGATAGGAAAGGTCCTGAAGCACATTCTTCAGATCTCTGTCCAGTATCTTGGCCAGCTCATAAACAGAAGAAGGCTTCCGGTCTCTGATCGTCTTGAGAATCTCAAGTCGCTTCTCGGTTAGTACCCTTCTCATCTCCTTAAGGTTGGTGAAATAGACGGCTCGCTTCTGCTTCACGGCTATCCCCTTGGACAGATTCTCGAACACCTCACCCGCTTCTTTCAAGGTGTCATCAAGAGGTTTAACCCCGACAAAAATTTTCTTAACTTTCATCCCACTTACCCCCTCTCAGTGCTTCCACATCGTTCTTGAAATCATCGATCAATTCCCAGATGCTTACAAATGAATACGGTTCCTCTTTTTCGAGAAAATGTCGGTGGTATCCTTTCTGTTCTGCGTTGTCATAGCCGACCAGTCTTTTTCCGCCTTTCACATAGACCAGTGAAAACTTGATTCCGTGAGGTCTATCGACCGACTTCGCCATTTGCCATATCTTGACCTCAACGATGTCATCTCCCTTTACAGTCTTCGCGTGAAAGACAAGCTTGGCCTTCATAGTTGGTATAATATACCCACTGTTGATGTCTTGTCAACCGGTGCATGAGCTACTGGCTTCAGGCTCAAGCCTGTGGACTCAAGACGCCAGCACCCTGAAATACTTGAGCGACGTTCCTAAGAGGCGGCTATCGTGGGTGTTCACCATGCTTGTAAATGTAGTCGAAATAGTAAGTTCCCGCCGCTGTTTCTTCCCCCGTGTCAAACTCATTTTCTAATTCTTCTTTAGCGTTCTTGAGCCATCCTTTGAGATAGAGATCAAGGTTAAATCCCCGAAATGTTTTCTCCGCGCCCTTGACCTCTTTCCTGTCGAGTCCTGCCTCAGTCATCGCCTTTCCAATGCCCTCTATGATCACCCTTACCACGGGGATAGGGGCCTTCTAAACCTGCCGTTCTTTCCAATGAGGATCTCGTGGGTGTTGGGATCTGTGTGCTCCTTGTAGGAAGGCGGGTCATTATGATCCCCTGAGATGATAGCCGCGAACTCGAGCTCTCTCAGGACAGGCTCATTCTTCTTGGCCACCATCAGAAAGCGCGTCTCTTCATTCAGTTCCTTTTGTTCATCCTCGGACAGGGTGAAGATTCTTGGATCCAGCAGTTGGAGTCTTTTCAATAGCTTGACTTTGGCTTTGGCAAAGGCCTCATAATACCGGATCGCAGCCCTGCGGCTCACCGCCACCACCTGGGCCTTGAAACCATTGGCCATGATATTTGCGGCGTAATGCAGCAGCATATCTTCTGCTTTGGCTTGAATCAGGTCCTTGGCTTCAAGAATATTGACCACGCTCCCGTATTTCCGCCGGATCGCTTCCCTCTCCTGTTCCGTGCGCGACCGGAACATGTCATCAAAGAACTGATCCAGCGTTCTTCCATCCTCCACCCTCGCCTTAGCCCGTCTTCCTTCCTACAGAATCTTGACTGTTGAGCCGTCCTTTTGAGATTGCTCGATGGTGTATTGATCAATGTAGTCGCCGAAAATCTCGTGGGTCTTTTTCCTGACGGTACCGGCAATAATCGGCGTGCCGGTGAATCCGATTTTGGCGCAATTGGGAAGCGCTCTCATCAAGTTGGCATGCAGCATGCTGGAATGGGAACGGTGGGCTTCATCCACCAGAACAAGTACCTTTTCAGACACGTTCCAGACCGGAAACAGGATGGGCCGTTTCGGCCCCGCCGGCAAATCCGAAGGAGCCGCAGCTTTCAGCAACTTTGGCTTGGGTATCTCATACTCCTCCTCCGCATCGGCCGTTCTCTCCTGGTATTTCTGAACCATGGTGAAAACGATGTTTGAGGCGCTGTCTCTCAGGTACTTCTCCAGCTTAGCCTTGTTAGCCGCGTGATAGACGGTCTCTCCTGTCAGTGCCGCGCTGCCCTTCAGTTACCCTTCGAGGGATATTCTGTCCGTCACCACCACGACCTTGAAGCTCTTCAAATCCTCCAGGGTTCGCATCTTGCGAACCAGAAAAACCATGGTGAGACTCTTTCCCGATCCCTGCGTATGCCATATGATCCCGCCGCGCTGATCAATGTCACCAGTTTCTCTTCTCGTCTTTCCGGTCCTCAATCGCTCAATAGCCCTGTGCACCGCACGGAACTGCTGATAACGGCAAATGATCTTGATCTGCCGGCCCTCAATCTGATCGAACAAGATAAAGTTTCGGACAATATCCAGCAGGTGCTCCTTGCGAAGCATCCCCGCGATGAGTATTTCCTGGCTGTTCAGTCTTGTCTTCCCGAGATCTTTGCCAACCTGGCGCATGGGAATCGGGCTCGTGTCCTTCCACTCCATGAAATGCTCATAATCTGCGCCCACCGTTGCCACCCTTGCCTCTTGACGAAAGGTGCTTACGAGGAACTGGTTGTAATAGAAGAGTCTCTCGCACCCTTCTTCTTCCTCGACCTCAGGGCGCTGGTTTGAGTACCGCAGCAGTTGATTGATTCCCTCATTCATGGGGTTGGTGATCTTCGGGCTCTTGCATTCCACCACCACCAAGGGGATTCCATTCACGAAGAGCACGATATCTGGGGAAATGAAGGTCTTTCCTCCCGGCACATCAACCCGGAACTGATTGACGGCCAGAACGTCATTCCTTTCAGGACGGTCAAAATCGATAATCTTGGATGTCTTCTCCCTTTCGCCCTCGCCGCCGGCTCCGGCGCTTACCGGGATTCCGCCCACAAGAAGATCAAAGGCAGCCCTGTTGGCCTCCATTAATTTGGACGCATTGATTCTCTCGACAGCGCTCACGATTTGGCTGACCCGATCGTCATCAAGCCATTGCCTTCCTTCATCATCTCGATTGATTTCCACCAGGGCCTTGCGGAGCCGGTCCGTGAGCAAAACTTCCCGGAAAGATTCCCGTTCTGTGAGATAGGGCACATCAGTATCTCCCTCAATGTGCTCCCACCCCAGCCCTATGAGCTGTTCGATGAACGGGATTTCGACGTAGGTCTTTTCGTCGGGTGGCGACGCCATATTCGCCCTTCAAACCTGAAATTGGCACCACTTTCTTTACATTTACCAGCCTTCATGTAAAGAAAAGCCCATTAACTTTACATGAAGCCCACGTAATGTAAAATTGAGGCGCTTATCTTTACATTTCCCTATCCAAGAAAAGAGCCAGGTACCGTCCAAACACATACAGGTGGCTGCGCCCCATTTTCTGCCATTTTTTCAGGATGTTAAGCTTTTCGAAATCGCGGATAAGAGAGCTGGCGGTCTGGTGCGTTACGCCAAGCACTTCCGCCACTTCCAAAGGAGTTACAAACGGACTCCGGTAAAGATGATTGAGGAGCAGGCGGGCATTCTCCGCCTTTTTCCCTAAGGACAATGTCTTGCTTTCGACCTCTTTTCGAAGGTCCAGGATCCCCTGAAAAGCTTGGCTTCCTTTTCGCCCCGTGTCCCTCACCGCGGTCAGCAGAAAACGCACCCACTGCCCAAGGTCGTTTGCCTCCCGCACGCGGCTTAAGGCGTCATAATAAGCGCCTTTGTGCTTTTCTATATGGGCCGACAAATAGAGCGTCGGTTTCTTGAGCAGCCCTTTGCCGACCAGGTAGAGGGTGATCAAGAGACGGCCTATACGCCCGTTTCCGTCGAGAAAAGGATGAATGGTCTCAAACTGGTAATGGGCGATGGCGATCCGTATCAGGTGGGGAACCTGGATCTGATTGTTGTGGAGGAATTTCTCAAGGTCGCTCATCAACTCGGGCACCTCGGTATGCTGAGGAGGAACGAACACGGCATCCGACGGCCCGCTACCGCCGATCCAGTTCTGACTCCGCCGGAATTCGCCCGGAAGCTTGCCTTCACCCCTTACACCCTCAAGAAGAATTCTGTGTGTATCTCTCAGAAGGCGGTTTGAGAGCGGCAACTTCTCCAGATCCTCTATGGCTTGGCTCATAGCCTTGATATAGTTCTGGACCTCCTGCCAGTCATCCCGGCGTTCGGGTGCTACCAATTCTTTTGGCCCCAAGGCCTCTTCGATTTCCGTCTGTGTGCCTTCGATTCGGCTGGAGGTGTTGGCCTCCTTGACGACGTGCATGCGAATGAAGAGATCCACGTCCGGCACAATCAGGGAGAAGGCATTCAGTTCCCCGATCGCCCGAGTCGCCTCCTCAAGCAGAGTGTTTATGCGAGGGTCTTCCCATGTCCATTCGTGGTTTACGGGTGCAGGCGAAAAACTCTTGTACTCATACTGCTGCACCCATTGACCGGCCTTGAAGTCTTTGAAGTTCATGTAGGCAAATTCTCCGCTGTAGTATCCACGCTAACCCTGACCTTCCCGGTCAGGAGATCATGCATGAGGCCCTTCTTCTGGAGCTTGAGCTTGTTGAGATATTGTTGTTCTTTGTGAATTTTGGCTTCGTGAGCATCAATAACAGAAGCAATTCGTCCTTGCTCCTCGATGCCAGGCTTTGCGACCATGATCGTTCCCACCGTGGGCAGATTCATGCCTGCTTTAGCTCCCTGGTCATTAAGTCGGCGGAATTCCTCCTGAGGAGGCCCAAAGGCCAGGTAATTCCCAATCCACCGAGGATTTGCCACGTTTCGGTCAAGTCTAACCAAGGCGATGTGCTGATTGATATAAGCCTCCCCGAATCCAGTTGGTATGACTCCGATTATCCCAAGGTCGGCAGTAATAGAAATAAGCAAGTCACCCTCGCTGACTTTGGTCCGTTTGCCTTGCTTGATCTTTTTCTCTTTTGCCTGCACTCCCTTCCCGTTTTCGATCCTCCGCTTGATTTCTCCTCTATCTTTCACGGTTGGGTCGAAGTCATAATAGGCGACATCACGTTCCACAAAAACGGTTTCCACCTTTAGCCCATGGGCCGAAAGCAGATCCTTCTTGGCCTCGACTTCAGCCTTGGGGACGCCGCCCACGATATGGGCTCGCACATCATGAGGTTCCGGTGGCGCCGCATTGTCGGCATACCTGCGGATGTTCAGGTTCCACTCGTTTTCTTTCAGTTCATCTCTGGACACAACCGAAGCATAGCCGGGAATTTTTTTGAATGCCTCATAGGTGGAAACGATTTTTTCGATATGTTCCGGTCTCAGGTAGTTCTGGGCACGGCCTGCATGGAATTCCGCATCCGCGTTGATAAAGAGCACCCTGTTCCGTCGTTCATCAGGCTTTGCCCCCTTTGCCCGGCAGACCAAGATGCACGCCGGGATGCCTGTGCCATAGAACAGGTTGGGAGGCAGGCCGATTACAGCCTCCAGCAGATCATCTTCGACAATCCCTCGTCGGATTTCCCTTTCAACGCTTCCGCGAAAAAGGACGCCGTGTGGCATGACTGTAGCCACCATACCGCTGGTCCTCAAGACCGACAGCATGTGCTGTAAAAACATAAGATCGGCCTTTTTGCCGGTTTCAGGGCAGAAGCCGTAGCGGAACCTCTCAGGGAACTTCATGCCGTCTCGGGAATAATTCTGGCTGAAGGGAGGATTGGTGATCACGCGATCAAACCGCATCAACTCTCCGCCCTCGAGATGAAGAGGGTTCCACAGCGTATCATCATTGTGGATTTCGGGATCGTGAATTCCATGGAGAAGCATATTCATTTTGCACATGGACCAGACCCCGCCGTTGTTGTCCTGGCCATAGAGCCTGAGATTGGTGGCGTTGCCTCCATGCTCCTCCACATATTGCTTAG